>NZ_JBUCLA010000002.1:0-770124 GCF_054950055.1 Kytococcus sp. Marseille-QA3725
GGGGGGGCCCCCCCCCCCGGGGGGGGGGGGGGCCCCCCCCCCCCCCCCCCCCGCCACACCGCTTCCGAGCACATGCACCGCGACCTCCGGAGGACACCGTGAGCACCATCGACCTCAACGCAGACCTGGGCGAGGGCCTGGGCGCCTGGACCATGGGCGACGACGAGGCCCTGCTGGGAGTCGTCTCCAGCGCCAACGTCGCGACCGGCTTCCACGCCGGCGACCCGACGATCATGCGGCGCACCTGCGCGGCCGCCGCCGAGCGCGGCGTCGCCGTCGGCGCCCACGTGGCCTACCGCGACCTGCACGGCTTCGGACGGCGGGCGATGGCCGTGGCGCCGGAGGACCTGACCGCCGACGTGCTCTACCAGGTCTCCGCGCTGGAGGGCATCGCCCGTGCCGCGGGCACGCAGGTGGCCTACTGCAAGCCCCACGGGGCGCTGTACAACACCATCGCGAAGGACGCCGGACAGGCCGCTGCGACCGCCGAGGCGCTGGCGGCCTTCCGTCCGGGGCTCACCGTGCTGGGCCTGCCGGGCACCCCCTGGCAGGAGGCGGCGGAGGCGGCCGGGCTGCGCTTCGTGGCCGAGGCCTTCGCAGACCGCGCGTACACACCCGAGGGTCAGCTCGTCCCCCGCTCTCAGCCGGGCTCGGTGCTGCACGAGGTGGAGGAGATCACCGCCCGCTGCATCGCGATGGCGCGCGGTGAGGCCGTGACCGACGTCGAGGGCGGCGAGCTGGTGCTGACCCCCGGGTCGATCTGCGTGCACGGCGACACCCCCGGAGCGGTCGAGATCGCGCGGGCGGTCCGGGCCGCCCTGGAGGACGCCGGCATCACCCTGTCCCCGTTCACGGCGGAGGCCTGATGCGCCTGCTGCCGTCCGGGACCCGGGCCCTGTTGCTGGAGCTCGACGACCTCGACACCGTCCGCGCCTGGCACACCGAACTGGCCCGTCGGGCGCGCTCCGGTGCCCTGACGGGGGTGGCCGACGTGGTGCCGGCCGCCCGCACCGTGCTCGTCGTGGCGCAGCACGAGGAGGCGCTGCCGGGGCTGCGCACCGCGGTGCAGGGGCTGCTGGAGGCCGGGGCACCTGCGGGTGCGTCCGGCGCGAACGGGACCACCGCGACCGGCGCCGGTGCAGGTGCTGGCGCTGGTACCCGCGGCACCACCGGAGCGGGCACGACCACCTCGGCGGGCACGGACGACGGCGTCGTCACCGTCCCGGTGGTCTACGACGGGGAGGACCTGACCGACGCGGCCGCGGCCCTCGGCATCGAGCCCGACGAGCTGGTGCGCCGTCACACGAGCGAGGAGTGGACGGTCGCCTTCGCCGGCTTCGCGCCCGGTTTCGGCTACTGCGTGGGGCGCGAGTTCGCCTGGGACGTGCCGCGACGCGCCGAGCCGCGCACCCGCGTGCCGTCGGGCTCGGTGGCGCTGGCCGGCGAGTTCACCGCGGTCTACCCGCAGGACTCCCCCGGTGGCTGGCAGCTCATCGGTCGCACCGACATGACCCTGTTCGACCCCGCGGCCACCCCGCCGGCCCCGATGCGGGCGGGCGTGCGGGTCCGTTTCGAGGAGGTGGCCCGATGAGCCTGCTGGTGCACGCCACCGGACCGCTGACGACCGTGCAGGACCTCGGGCGACCGGGGCTGTCCGACATCGGGGTGGGCCCCTCCGGTGCCGCCGACCGGGCCGCCGCCGCGCTGGCCAACCGGCTGGTCGGCAACGAGCCGGGCGCGGCCGTGCTGGAGGTGACCTTCGGCGGTCTCGTCGTCGAGACCACGCGCGACCTGGTCGTCGCCGTCACCGGCGCTCCCTGCCCCGGCGCGCCGATGCACTCGACCACACGGCTGCGCGCCGGCGAGGTGCTGCGGCTGGGCCCGCCCTCGGTGGGTCTGCGCACCTACCTGGCGGTGCGCGGCGGCATCGGGGTGGAGCCGGTGCTGAGCTCCCGGAGCACCGACGTGCTCGCCCGGCTCGGGCCCCCTGCGGTGGCCGAGGGTGACGAGCTGCCGCTGGGCGACGAGCGGCACCCGGACCTGTACGGCGTCGACCACGCGCCGGCCCGGACGCCGGCCAGCGGCACCGTGCACCTGCCCCTGGTGCGCGGGCCGCGCGACGACTGGTTCGGCGACGCCGGCTGGGCGGACCTCACCGGGCGCACGTGGACGGCCTCGAGCCGCAGCAACCGGGTAGGGCTGCGGCTGGAGGGTGACCCGTTGCAGCGGGTGCACTCCGGCGAGCTGCCGAGCGAGGGCATGACGCGCGGGGCGGTGCAGGTGCCGCCGAGCGGTGAGCCGGTGGTGTTCCTGGCCGACCACCCGATCACGGGTGGCTACCCGGTCATCGGGTACGTGCGCGACGAGGCGGTCGACCTGGCCGCCCAGGTGCGGCCCGGGCAGGCGGTGCGCTTCAGCGGGTGAGGCGGGTGCGGGGCGGTTGAACGGGTGTGGGCCCGCCCGGGTGAGTCGGGGGTCACTCACCGCACTGTGGGTCCCAGCCGGGTCAGGTGCGGTCGCCTCAGCGGGTGAACACCACGAAGACGAGCTCCCAGCATGACGAAGAAGGCACCCCCGCCGGCGAGCAGCCAGTAGGCGCTCCCCCGAGGAGAGACCGTGGGCCAGGCAGAAGTCGGTGGGGTCCTCCGGGTTCACCAGCACCTCGGCGTCGAAGGGCACGGTGCGCAGCGGCGTACCGGAGCTCCCGACCTCGGACTCGGTCTCGTGCCGCACTCCCCGGTCGTCGGTGTAGGCCACCACCCAGAAGTGGTGGGCCGAGTCCCGGGCGGACCCGCCGACCACCTGGCCGGGACGGTGCAGCCACGTGCGCAGGCGGCGGCCGTGGATCAGGGCGTGCCAGATGGCCCACACCATCAGCAGCAGACCGAAGGCCACGGCCACCAGCCCGCCCACCAGCAGGTCGCGCGCGATCTCCGCGGAGCGCTCCTCGTAGGAACTGGTCAGCAGGGCTGATCATCCCGGCTCCTTCCGTCAATCAGTGCTGGCCGCGGGCGGTCACGTCGACCGGGCGCCGGTGTACAGGTCTGCAGACCGACTCAGCGGGCACCGGTGCGCAGGACGTCTCAGCGGGCGTCAGCGTGCAACTCGCCTCAGCGGGCGCAGTGACCCGGCCGCCTCAGCGGGCGTCGGTGCGCAGCTGCTCGGCGACCTTCTCGACCGACGCGGGCCAGTCCTCACCGGTCAGGCGGCCGAGGAAGCGCACCATCATCGCGAAGTAGGCGTGCAGGCGGCCGAACGCGACGCCGTAGCCGAGCTCGGCCCCGAGCTGCGCGAGCCGCTGCTGGCCCGGCTTGCCTCCGAGCGCTGCACCCAGCAGGGCCAGCGACTCGGCCTGGTGGGTGGCACGCTGGCGCTCCTGCTGGTCGTCGGACTCGAGCATGCGCGCCGTGAGCTGGCCGAACATGTCGTGCACCGCGCCGGCCACCTGCATGGCGTCCGGCGCCTCGCCGAGGGCCTTGCCCAGGGAGACGGGGTCCGGCAGCCAGCCGCGCTGCTCGTCGGTGAGGCTGTCCTGGCGGTCCACCAGCTCCCGGCCGACACGGAGCTGCGCGGCGTGGGCGGCCATCGCGGTGAGGAACAGGACGGCAGGCTGCCCGAGCCGGTCGCCCAGCGCGAGGACCTGCTCGTGGCTGAGGTCCGGGTTGCCCAGGACGTGCACGACGTCCTGCACCAGCTCCGCGGTGCTGGCGCGGTCGGTGGAGGATCCGGGCGTGCTCTGACTGCCGGAGGTGGCGGCGTCGGCGGCGGTGTGCGTGGCCGCGTCCTCGGCCCCTGCGTTCATGGGGCTCTGGTCGCCGGGGGTGGCGGCGTTCTCGTCGGGCTGGCTCATGTCCGGAGCCTAGCCCGGACGGCGAGGGCGGCACTGGCGGCAACGGCACCGAGGGCGCGGGCCTGGGGCCGGGCCGGGGGCCGGGCCGGGACCGCAGCACGGGGCCAGGGCAGGGCAAGGCCCCGGCTTGTGCTGACCATGGCCCGCACCGCGAGCACCGCCGACAGCAGGGCCTGGACCACAACCGTCACCCGGACCAGGAACAGCACCGGCCATGGACACCGGTGCCAGCACCTAACGCGCTCAAGGTGGGGGTAACTCGCCGTCGACGGCGAGTTACCCCCACCTTGAGCGCGTTAGGTTCGGATCGTCCGTCGTTCCCATCGCTGCACCTGCCCACGGCCCCGACGGCACCCCACTCGTCACACCACACCAGCGACCAGCGACCAGCGACCAGCGACCAGCGACCAGCGACCAGCGACCAGCGACCAGCGACCAGCGACCAGCGACCAGCGACCAGCGACCAGCGACCCTAGGCCACCCGTCGGGCACGGGCCCGGGCGTGCTCCACCATCGTGCGGACTGCCTCGGCCTGCCCCAGGTGTCGCCACTGCAGCCGCACGACCTCGAACCCGGCCTGCTGCATGGCGACGTCCCTCCTCTTGTCGCCCGCCGCCGTCTGGCCGTACCGCGTGTACTTGACCTCACCATCGAACTCGATGACGACCGGTTCCCCCTCCACGACGAAGTCCGCCCGCCCGAGGCTGCGTCCCACGGCGTCGTGGATCTCCACCTGCGAGCGCACGCGGTAGCCGAGCCTTCTCAGCAGCAGGCGGGTCCGCGTCTCCCCGACCGACTCGCAGGAAGGGTCGACCAACTCGATCGCCGCGCGGAAGCGTGCCGCCCCCGCGTGATGGCGGCGCTTCTCCACGACCGCTGCGAGGTCCGCCTCCGTGGCGCACCCGGTGGGCTCCTCACCGGGCAGGGGAACCACCACCCGACGGCGATGGAGAGCGGCATCGAGTACCACCACCGCTGCATCGATGCCGTGGAGACTCGCAACACCGAAAGCCGCGTCAGCCGCCGAGACCACCGCGCACCCGCGCAGCTGCTCCGTCGGCAGTGCCGACCCGCCCGCATGGATGCTGGCGTACGAGCTCACACGATGCGGCCCGGGCACCATGCGGGTGCCACGGATGCGTGTCGGGACCTCCAGAACCGGCAGACCGTGCAGAACCACGGCGGAGTCGTGGCTCACCGCGGTTCCGGTGGGCCAGGTGCGGGCGACCGCGACCGTCCGCAGGGCGTGCGCCTCCTCCGGCCCGGCGTCACGCAGACGCCGACCGTCAACGAAGGCCGCCCGAGCAACGCGCGTGATGACCCCGAGGGCGAGGAGCCGGTCCCGCATGTCGCGGCGCATCCCGAGGGAGCGCAGGTCGGCGGCGGTGAGGGTTCCGTGGTGGGCGTCGAGCAGGGTCAGGACCTCAGGCGGCACGGAGGGCATGAGTGCAGCGTGCCCGGGCCCCGGGCCAGCGGGCCGTCCGTCGTCCACAGGAAGGTGGGCGGGGCGGGATCAATGGGGCGGGTGGCTCGGAGCCCGGGCACGGGACATGGCCCCGAGCTGGGCACGCTTCGAGGACCGAGTTCCCGGCGATCATGCAGGCTGGTGCCGGCCGGATCCATCACCTGGGAGGTCGACGCCGGCCGGATCCGGCCCCGAACAGAGGCTGGTCCCGGCCCGTCCTGGTATCCCGCGGAGGCTGATACGGGCCGAAGCCTGCGCGCGAAGGCTCAGATCTCTCGCACCAAACGCGGCCAAGGTGAGGCGGACGCGGTGAAGGTGGGGGCAACTCGCCGTCGAGACCGCGTTGCCCCCACCTTGACCGCGTTGGGTTGTGCAAGGCAAGGCCGGACCGGGCCGTGCTGCGCTGAGGTGGGCCAGGCCAGACCGTGCTGCGCCAGACCGGGCCGGGCCGTGGTCTGGCCCCTCAGCCGCGAGCGCGGCGGGGGCCCTGCGACCGACCGCGGCCGCCAGCCGAGGCGCCACCCCGGCTGCCCGACCCGCCGGAACCGCCCGAGCCACCACGGCCACCCTGCCCGCGCTCACCGCGCACAGGACGGGAGCCGCCCTGGCCGCGGGCCGGGCGACCGCTGTCCCCACGCTCCGGGCGGGCACCCGGCGCGGAGGTGTGGCGACGCTCGCGCGGCGCACGCTCGGAACGCGGCGAGGACTCGGAGGTCCAGCGCACCGAGCCCGCGTCGCTCCCACCGCGCTGACCACGCTGACCGTCGGAACGCCCACCACGCCCGGCCCCGCCAGACCCGGCGCCGCGTCCGCGACCCTTGCCCCGCCCGGAACGGCTCTGCTGCTGGGGCGGCGCGGTCGCGGCTACCAGCTCGTCCGCCTCGCGGTACACGCGCTCCCCGGGAGCGATCTGCTGCAGCACCTCGGCCCCGGGCGCCGCGGTCGTCTGGGTCTCCGGCCGGATCTTCGCGGCCCGCATCAGCGTGCGCACCTCACCGCGCTGGTCGGGCATCATCAGCGTCACGACGGTGCCCTCGGCCCCGGCGCGCGCGGTGCGTCCCGAGCGGTGCAGGTACGCCTTGTGCTCCGCGGGCGGGTCCGCGTGCACCACCAGCGCGATGTCGTCCACGTGGATGCCGCGCGCCGCGATGTCCGTGGCCACCATGGTCGATGCGGTGCCCGCCGAGAAGGCGGCCAGGTTCCGCTGCCGCGCGTTCTGCGACAGGTTGCCGTGCAGGTCCACGCTCGGCACGCCGTTCTGGGTCAGCTGCTTGGCCAGCTTCTTGGCGCCGTACTTGGTGCGGGTGAACACCACGGTCCGCCCGGGCGCGGCCGCGAGCTCCTTGAGCACGGCCAGCTTGGCGTCCTTCTCCACCTCGAGCACGTGGTGGGTCATGGTCGCGACCGGCGACTGGGCCGAGTCCGCCTCGTGGGTGACCGGGTTGCGCAGGAACCGGTCGGCGATCACCTTGATGCCACCGTCCAGCGTCGCGGAGAAGAGCAGCTTCTGCCCGTCGCGCGGGGTCGCGGCCAGCAGGCGCTTCACGCCCGGCAGGAAGCCGAGGTCGGCCATGTGGTCGGCCTCGTCGAGGATCGCGATGCCGGCGTCGCGCAGGTCGCAGTGCCCCTGCCCGATGAGGTCCTCCAGCCGCCCGGGGCAGGCGATGAGCACGTCCACGCCCTTGCGCAGCGCGTTGACCTGCGGGTTCTGGCTGACGCCGCCGAACACGACCGCGGCGCTCAGCCGCTCGGCGCGGGCCAGCGGCTCGATGGCGCGCTCGATCTGCGAGGCGAGCTCACGCGTCGGTGCGAGCACCAGCGAGCGGGGCCGCCCGGCCACGGGACGGCGACGGTCGGCGGCCAGCCGGGCCACCAGCGGCAGCCCGAACGCGAGCGTCTTGCCCGAGCCGGTGCGGCCGCGGCCGAGCACGTCGCGACCGGACAGCGAGTCCGGCAGGGTCGCGGTCTGGATGGGGGTGGGACTGGTGATCCCGTCGTTCTCCAGCACGGAGACGAGGGAAGCGGGCACGCCGAGGTCGGCGAAGGTCTGGGGCACGGGGCACCGTCGATTCTTCTGGTTGGTCACGCAGGTCCCGGTCCGGGACAGGCGGCGTCTCGCGCGGCACGCGGCTCCGGGCACACCCGGCCACACGGGACCGGACTCAGCGGGGCCCTCTCGCAGGGCCGTGGGAGCAACGCGGCAAGTGCGTCAACCCGACAGGGGCTTGGACGTCATCGCCGAAGGGCCCGCGGCAAGACGGGGCGGGCCAGATGACGAGCAGTCTACGCCCTGCCGGGGTCCCACCGGTCCGGAGACGCTGAGACACCGCCCACGCCCCCTCACCCGAGCCCGCGCTGCGCCCGGGCGAGCCGCAGCAGCACGTGCAGCGCGAGCGCACGCCCGGCCCGTCGCCAGTCCTCCCCGAGCACCCGGTCCACCACCGTCAGCCGCTGGTACACGGTGTTCACGTGCACGCCCAGTGTCGCGGCCGCCGCCCGCGGGCTGCCGCCGGCGTCCAGGTAGGCGGTCATCGTCTCCAGCAGCGGGATGCCGCGGCGGGCCTCCTCGGCCTCCACCTCGCCGAGCGAGTGCGCGAAGGCCTCGCGCATCCGCCCGCGCCCGGCGTCCCCGAGCAGCAGCCGGTGCAGCCCCACCTCGTCGGCCGGGACGACCGCGCAGGTCTCCCCCAGCGCCCGCAGCGCCTTCATGGTCTCCACCGCCTCGGTGTACGCCCGGCGCAGCCCGGTGAGCGGCGACACCGGTGTGCTCAAGGAGGCCAGCAGGCGCGCCTCGCGCAGCAGGTCCGCCACCCGGGCCGGATCGCCGGGGCAGACCAGGATGGCGTCCTGCCGGTGCCCGAGCACGGCCGTCCCGCGGGGCAGCCGCTGCATCCACCCCGGCGGGTCGTCCACCGCGTGCGCCTGGTCGTCCACGATGACGACGACGTGCTCTCGCGAGGGGTCGAGCCCGGCCAGCCGGATCTCCGAGGACGGGGCACGGTCGTCCTCGCGCGTGGTGAGCAGCTCCAGCAGGTGCAGGTTGCGGGCCTGCCCGGCGGCCTGTGCGGTGGCCCGGTGCGCGAGCACGGTGAGCGCCACGGTGGGCGCGGCCCGGTCCAGCGTCCAGGCGGTGCCTGAACCCTCCAGCGGCCCGGCCGGTACCAGCCACCCGAGCAGCCGGCCGGCGGCCTCCACCGGTCGCACCGGGGCGCCCTCGGGGACGCGGGAGGGGTCCGGCTCGTCCCGGTTGCCCTCCGCGGTCACGAACGACACCGAGGTGCCCACGGCCTCCCCCACCTCGGCCAGCAGCTCGTCCACCCCGCCGCCCCGCAGCACCACCTCGCGCAGCCGCTCGTCCCAGGACAGGCTGCGGGCCAGGTGCTCGGAGCGCTCGTCCAGCTGGTCGCGCGCCTCGGCCAGCCGCTCCATGCGGTCGGCGTTGTCCAGGGCGACCGCCGCGTGCAGCGCCAGCGCGCTGAGCAGGGTCACCTCGGCCTCGGAGAAGTCCCGCGGGCTGCGCACCCCGGCGAACAGGGCGCCGATCACCCGTCCGCGCACCGTCAGGGGCGCCCCGAGGGTGGCGTGCATGTTCTCCGCGCTGGCGGCCGCGTCGGCCGAGGGCGAGTGGGTGAACCCCGGGTCCCGCTGGTAGTTGCTGCTCCAGCGGGGGCGTCCGTGGGCGATCACCCAGCCGACCACCCCGTGGTCCATCGCCAGCTCGACCCCCACCAGCTCGGGTGTGATGGCTCCGTCGGTCACCTCGATGCGCAGCAGCTCACCACCCCGGCCGTCGTCGCGGACGAGCGCCAGGTAGGCCAGGTCCACCCGCAGCAGGTGGTGGGCGTGGGACACGATCTCCGGCAGCAGGTCGGTGGGGCTGTGCACGCTCGACAGCCGACCCGCGACGTCGCTCAGCGCCCCGAGCTCACCGGCCCGCCGGGCGCGCTCCTGCAGCCGCGCCTTGAGCTCCAGCGCCTGCACGGTCTGCCGGCTCCCGTCGGGTCCGAGACCGCGGCCGTGGACCATGAGCGCGTCCACCGGGGCGTCGCGCAGCAGCAGGTCCAGCCATCCACCGTCCCCACTGGAGGGATCGCCCATCGCAGGGGTTGCAGAGTGGTCCATCCGACCATTGTGCGCCCTGCGGCGCCGGCCTAGCGTTCTCGCCAACCCGCGCCGGTCGGCGCACCGGCACACACAGGAGACCCCCATGACCCCACCGGCTCCCGCGGACACGCTCCGCCCGCCCGTGACCGACGACGCGCTGCAGCGCCGCACCATGCGCAAGGTCACCGCGCGACTCATCCCGTTCCTCATCGCGCTGTACTTCGTCAACTACCTGGACCGCACCAACATCGGCTTCGCCGGCCCCAACGGCATGAACGAGGAGCTGGGGCTCACGGCCACGATGTTCGGCCTGGCCTCGGGCATCTTCTTCGCCGGCTACCTGCTGCTGGAGGTGCCCAGCAACCTGGCGCTGCACCGCTTCGGAGCGCGCCGCTGGCTCGCGCGCATCATCTTCTCCTGGGGTGTGCTCGCCTCCCTGCTGGCCTTCGTGCCCAACGCCACCTGGCTGTACGTGGTGCGCTTCCTGCTCGGCATCGCCGAGGCCGGCTTCTTCCCCGGCATCATCCTGTACCTGACCTACTGGTTCCCGGCCCACGAGCGCGCCCGCGCCACGGCCCTGTTCCTGCTGGCCATCCCGCTCTCCACGGTCGTGGGCGCCCCGCTCTCGGCCTGGCTGGTCAGCGCCGGTGACGGCGTCTTCGGACTGTCCGGCTGGCGCTTCATGTACCTCATGGAGGGCATCCCGGCCGTGCTGCTGGGCATCGTGTGCTGGTTCTTCCTCACCGACCGCCCCGCGCAGGCGACCTGGCTGGCACCGGACGAGCGCGACTGGCTGTCCGCCGAGATGGACCGCGAGCGGGCCAGCACCGACCAGAAGTTCCACTACCCGCTGCGCAGGACCCTGCTCAACGGGCGCGTGTGGGCGCTGGCCTTCGTGTACTTCGGCACCACCTACGGCCTGTACGCCATGAGCTTCTTCCTGCCCAGCATCATCGCCGGCTTCCAGGAGACCTTCGGCGTGGAGTACTCGGTCATGGAGATCGGCCTCATCACCGCCGTCCCGTTCGCCTTCGCCGCCGTCGCGATGGTGCTGTGGGCCCGCCACGCCGACCGCACCGGCGAGCGCGTGTGGCACCTGGTGCTGCCGCTGCTGCTGGGCGGCGTGATCATCCCGGCCGCGCTCTACCTGAACTCCCCGTTCACCGCGATGGCCGCGGTCACCTTGGTGTGCATGTGCATCTGCGCCGCCCTGCCCAACTTCTGGCCGCTGCCCACGCACTTCCTCTCCGGTGCCGCGGCGGCCGGCGGCATCGCGCTCATCAACTCGGTCGGCAACGCCAGCGGGTTCGCCGCGCCGTACATCACCGGCTGGCTGGCCGACCTGACCGGAACCCAGAACGCGAGCATGTGGGTGGTCGGCGGTGCGATGCTGGCCGCAGCCGCCATCGTGCTGGTGCTCAAGGCCGCCCCTGCCCCCGACCGCGACCCCGAGACCCCTCTGGAGGCCACCCGATGACCGTCACCCCCACCCCGACCGAGCTCGTGACCCTGCTGCAGGACGAGCTGGCCCCGGCCCTCTCCGAGGGGGCGCTGAGCCTGGACGCCGACCTGCTGGAGACCTACTCCCGCGACCTGGCGCTGTTCTGCGCGGCCGAGGGCGCCGTCGGCCTGGTGCGTGCCCGCACCGTCGAGGACGTGCAGGCCACCCTGCGCTTCGCCCACGCCCACGAGGTGCCGGTGGTACCGCAGGGCGCCCGCACCGGCATCTCCGGCGGTGCCAACGCGGTGCCCGGCTCGCTGCTGCTGAGCGTGGAGAAGATGGACCGGGTGCTCCAGGTGGACACCGCCGAGCAGACCGTGACGGTGGAGCCCGGCATCATCAACCAGACGCTCAAGGACCACCTGCGCGAGTACGGCCTGTCCTACCCGCCGGACCCGGGCTCGGTGGCCATCAGCTCCATCGGCGGCAACGTGGCCACGAACGCCGGCGGCCTGTGCTGCGTGAAGTACGGCGTCACCCGCGACTACGTCCGCCAGCTCAAGGTGGTGCTGGCCGACGGCTCGCTCACCACGCTGGGCCCGCGCACTGCCAAGGGTGTGGCGGGTCTGGACCTGCGGGGCCTGTTCATCGGCTCCGAGGGGACACTCGGCGTCGTCGTCGAGGTGACGCTGCGCCTGGTGCCGCAGCTCTCCCCGCCGCTGACGGCCGTGGCCACCTTCCCCACCGAGGCCGCCGCGGCCGCGGTGGTGGCCGAGTTCATGGCCACCGGCGCGCGGCCGAGCATGGTCGAGCTGCTCGACGGCGCGAGCCTGGCGATGCTCAACGACTACGGCGACTTCGGCCTGGACGCCGACGCCGGCGCGATGCTGCTGGTGCAGTCCGACGGCTCCGGTGACGCCGCGACCGCCCAGCGCGAGGTGGAGGGCTTCTCCGGCATCGCCGAGTCGGCCGGGGCGCTCGACGTCGGCTTCACCGACGACCCCGCAGACAGCGACGCGATGGTGGCCACCCGCCGCCTGGCCCAGCCGGCGTTCGAGAAGTACGCCCACGCCCACGGCGGCGGCCAGCTGCTGGACGACATCTGCCTGCCGCGCGGGCGCATGCAGGAGTTCTTCGAACGGCTCGCCGAGGTGCGCCGCGACTCCGGCATGACGGTCGCGGTGGTGGCGCACGCCGGCGACGGCAACCTGCACCCGTCGGTCTTCTTCGACTCCGCCGACGAGGCGCAGACGGCCCGGGCGCACGAGGTGTTCGACAGCCTCATGGAGCTGGGGCTGGAGCTCGGCGGCACCATCACCGGCGAGCACGGCGTCGGCTACCTCAAGCGCGGCTGGCTGGCCCGCGAGCTGGACCCGGCGTCCCAGCAGCTGCACCTGGCGGTCAAGCAGGCGCTGGACCCGAAGGGCATCCTCAACCCCGGCAAGATGCTGGACGCCCTCGGCGGCTGAGGCCCACCGGGATCAGCCGTGGGAACCGTTGCTCCAGTAGAGCGACTGGGACTCCCCGGTCGTCGCCCGCAGCCAGCCCAGGACGTAGAAGCCCTCCTTGCTGGGCACGCTCCACGCCACCCGGTAGGTGACGCTCTCACCGGGCGCCAGCATGCCCGAGGGCGGCCCGACGTCCTGCGCCGAGTCGTACACCTGCCAGACGTACTGGGACTCGGCCACGCCGTACAGCGAGACCACCCGCGGGCTGAAGGACGTGTGGTGGTTGTTCGTGACGGTCACGTCCTGCACCAGCACCTCGTGCCCCTCCTGCACCCCCGCCGCGCTGCCGCTCGGCGTGAAGTCCCGCGGCTCGCTCACGGTGATCTCCGCCCCGAAGGCCTGGAGGGGCTCCCCGAACCGGACCACGGGCCCCGAGCCGGTGTTCTGACCCGACGGCGAGGACGCGGTGCCCTCGCTGCCCGCCGGACGGGTCCGCTCCGACGAGGAGGGCGCGGAGGGAACGGCCGCGTCCGTGGGCTCCGTGGACGGATCCGTTCCCGGGCTCCCGCCCGCGGCGCCGTCCTCCGGCTCCGCCCCGGTCCCCTCGGTCGGACCCGTGGTCTCGGCGTCGGCGCCGTCCGCACGCTCGCCGTCCGCGTCAGCGCTCTCCGAGGCGGCGACGGTCTTCTCGGGGTCCTCGCCACCGAGGCCACCCAGGTCGAATCGACCGAACGCGAGCAGCAGGGCACCCGCCAGGCTCGCCACGACCACCAGCACCCCGATGCACCCGACGGCGGTCCAGTCCCGACCGCCGGATGCCGGGGGCGGCCCCACCGGAACGTGCGCACCCGGGTCGTACGGGTAGCTCGTGTCGGCGCACTCGTCCGCTGCCCCCGCAGGCTGTTCGTACCCCTCGTGTCCGGACTGGTCGTACCGACCCCAACCTCGGCCGGCCCCCGCATCCCACGTCGGCGCGCTCCCGACGTGGTCGTCCCCGGGCCCGCCCAGAGGTTCCTCCGGCGGCGGATACGGCGAGTCGTCCTCGGGCGGCAGCGGCTCGTTCGGCGGTGTCCCCGTCATGATCAGCTCCCCTCCAGCCTCGCTCTCATTACACCCCATCGCAGCCCGCTCCCTGAACCTGGTCCCGAACCGCTGCAGGGCCCCGGAACGACGGGAGGGGCGGTGCTGCACGTGCAGCACCGCCCCTCCCGTCGTGGGTGACTGGGATCAGCCGTTCTTCCAGTAGTACTCCTGCTCGTCCAGCCCGCCACGGTCCGAGACCCCCTTCACCTCGAGGTCCTCCTTGGAGGGCGTGTTCCACGCGACCTTGTAGGTGACGCTGTCCCCGGGCTCCAGCGGGTCACTGGGCGGCTTGACGCCGCTCTTGGAGTCGAACCCCTGGTGGGCGTACTCATCACCCACCTTGGCCGTGAAGCTGATCTTGATGGGATCGACGGGGCTGTCACCGTTGTTGGTGATGGTGACCTCCTGCACCACGTTCACCGGGAAGTCGTCGAAGCCGGCAGCGCTGTCGCTGGGCGAGAAGGACTCCAGCTCACCGGCAGTGATCTCGACACCGCCAGCACCCTCGAGGGCCTCGCCGAAGCTGCCGTTGAGAGCACCGGCGTCGCCTCCGCCGCCGTCCGTCGGGTCGGTGCCATCGGTGGTCTCGTCGTCCGTCGACTCCCCGTCGGTCGGGTCGTCCTCAGTGGACTCCTCCGTGGTCTCCCCGTCCGTGGGCTCGTCCTCGGTCGGCTCCTCCTCCGTGGTCTCCCCGTCGGTCGGCTCGTCCTCGGTCGGCTCCTCCTCCGTGGTCTCCCCGTCGGTCGGCTCGTCGTCCGTCTCGGAGCTGGTGCTCGTGTCGTCCGAGGAGTCGTTGTCCGAGTCGTCCGACCCCAGATTGCCGAGACCGAACCAGAGAGCGGCGACCAGCACCAGCACGGCCAGCAGCCCGGCGCCGAGGCACCCGATCGGCAGCCAGTCCCGACCGCCCGACTTCGGCGGCTTGCCGCCGGGGCCGTTCCCACCCGGGGCGTAGCCGTAGGCCGACGGGTTCTGCTGGCCACCGGACTGCTCGCCGTAGGCCGGGTAGGTGGACTGCTGAGGCTGCTCACCGTAGGCCGCGGAGGCCGAGTACCCCTGCTGCGGGGCCCCGAACTCCTCGGAGAATCCCTGCTGCTGGTCCTGCTGGCCCCAGGGCTGCGAGCCCTGGCCCCAGGACGGGTCGGCGGCCCCCTCCTGGCCCGGCTGGCCCTGCTGGCCGTAGGCGTCGGAGTAGGCGGGCTGGTCCTGCGAACCCTGGCCGTACGCGTCCGAGTACGGCGACTGGTCCTGCGCGCCGCCATCGCCGTAGGGCGGGTAGGGCGAGTCCCCGTACGGCGGGTACGGCGAGCTGTCGTCGGGCTGGTTCGGGCCGGGCGGCGGTGTTGCCGACATGGTGGTCTCCCCTCAGGTGGCTCCGGGCCATTACAGCCCACGAAGCCAGCGGCTCGAACCCGACTCAGGCACGAGGATTCGAGCGCCTCCACCCCTGGTAGGGGCACCGCGCAGGTCCCCGACGGCAGCGGCTCAGACCGACGGCTCCGAGGTGCCCACGTTGAAGCCCCAGTTGATGCCGAACCGGTCGGTCAGGTCGCCGTAGACGTCGCCCCACATCTGCTTCTCCATCGGCATGTTCACCCTGCCTCCCCGGGCCAGGCCGTCGAAGTACCCGCGCAGGGTCGCCTCGTCGCTGCCCCAGAGCACCAGGTTCATGCCGCCCCGGACCACCTCGTCCTCCGGGCGCGTGCCGTCGGCCGCCATGAGCACGTAGCCGCCCTCGGTCTCGAGCTGACCGTGCATGACCGCCTCGGGCGCGCCCATGCCTTCCACCCCGGCCTCGCCGAAGGTGAGGATGCGCGGGGTGCCACCCAGGACCGAGGCGTAGAACTCCAGCGCCTGACGGGCCCGGCCGTTGAACTGGATGTACGGGGAGAGCATGTTGGTGTGCTCGGTCACGGGGACCTCCTGTGTGGGGGCGGCGCTGCCGCGGTGCGGGGCGACCGATCGGCCGCCCTCCGACCCGAGCCTAGGTGTTCTCGGCCATCAGGTTGGTGACAGTCGGCTGGTGGGTGGGAGTCCTCCCAGGGCGCTGTGGCCGCGGTCAGTGTTGTAGTGCTCCAGCCAGGGTGCAAGCGCCTCGCGGCGGGCCTGGTTGCTGGTGAAGACCTGTCGGTAGGCCCACTCGCTTGCCAGGGTCCGGTTGAAGCGTTCGACTTTCCCGTTCTGCCACGGGCAGTGCGGGCGGATGAAGACCTGCCGGGCCCCCAGGACGGCCACCGCTTGGGCGAAGACCGTGCTCTTGCGGTAGGCCAGCGCGTTGTCGCTCATCACCCGCTCGATCGTGCCGATCCCGTGGGCGGCGAAGTAGGCCGCGGCCCGGGCGAGGAATCCCGCGCAGGTGGTGGCCTTCTCGTCGTCGTGGATCTCGCTGTAGGCCAACCGGGAATGGTCATCGACCATCGAGTGCACGTAGTCGTACCCCACCGGGCCCCGCCGACACTTCGCCACCTGGGTGGCCGCCCGCCCACGGGCCCGCCACCCACCACCGTCGGGGATCTTCCCGATCTTCTTCACGTCCACGTGGACCAGCTCACCGGGACGGTCCCGCTCGTAGCGGACCGTGGTGGCCTTCGATGCCCGGATGACCTGTCCGGTCAACGGGTCGCAGTCCCGCAGCAGGGCCACACCGTGACGGTGCAGGATCCGGTTGATCGTGCGCGCTGGGACACCGACCCGGGCCGCCAGGACGTCCTGCCCGACCCGGTGACGCGCCCGGGCCGCCACCACCTCGGTCTCGATGTGCGGGGCCGTACGCCGCGGCATCGAGTGCGGCCGGGAGGACCGTGTGAGCAACCCGGCCTCACCCTCGGCGGCATACCGGGCGATCCACGTCGCCACGGTCTTGCGAGAGACACCCATCGCCGCGGCGATATGAGCCTGTTTCCACCCTGCCTGGTACCGCTGAACGATCAACCGCCTGCCATGGACAGTCAGACGGGCACTACCGTGGGACACGAGAACCTCCGCTGGTTGTGGGCCCTAGACAAGCCACATCCCAGCCGGAGGTTCTCCCACGTCCAAGCCCCTACCACTGCTACCAACCTCCTGGCCGAGAACACCTAGGGCCGGGTGGCGGCGGCGGACGCGATCTCGCGGTGGGACCCTGAGCACATGCCCACGAGCCACGACGCCGCGACGGACGAGCCCGTCGACCGCCCCCTGGTCGAGCCCCGCCTGCTGCGCCGCATCGTCCTGACGGTCGCGGGGTTGAACCTGGCCTACTTCTTCGTCGAGGCCGCGGTCGCACTGTCGATCGGCTCGGTCTCGCTGCTGGCCGACAGCGCGGACTTCCTGGAGGACACCGCGGTCAACCTGCTGATCTTCCTGGCCCTGGGGTGGCCGCTGGCCCGGCGTGCGCTGGCCGGCAAGGTGATGGCGGGCATCATCCTGGTGCCGGCGCTGGCCGCCGCGTGGGGTGCCTTCCGCGAGGCGAGTGACCCGGCCGCCCCGGACGTGCTCTCCCTGGTGCTCACCGCCGGCGGCGCGGTGGTGGTCAACGGCATCTGCGCCCTGCTGCTGATGCGGGTGCGCCACCACGGCGGCTCGATGACGGCCGCGGCCTTCCTCACCGCCCGCAACGACGTGCTGGTGAACCTGGCCATCATCACGATGGGTGTGCTCACCGCCTGGGTCGGCAACGGGTGGCCGGACCTGGTGCTGGGCGTCTTCATCATCCTGCTGAACGTCGGTGCGGCCAAGGAGGTCTGGGAGGTGGCCACCGAGGAGCGACTGGCCGCCAAGGCGCTGGCCGGCGAGGACGTGGAGGACTGAGCCCGTACGACCACGGGTTCACACCGGGGTGGAGGCGGGCCACCACCCCGGCAGGGCAACCCACCGCACGGTCCCCACCATGGTGGGAAGGACCACGACAGGCACCCGCTCTACGTTGCGAGGACGCAGCAGAACACACCCGCAGCCCGGTCCGGCCGAGCGTCGTCTGTGCCGGGGCACACCTCGCACAGGAGCATCACGTGTCACAGCCCTTCCCGCCCGCTTACGGCCCCGGCGCCCACGGTCAGCCCGGCTTTCCTCCGTACGGCTACCCCGGGCCCGGTTACGGCCCGGGTTTCCCCGGGTACGGCCCCGGCCCGCTGCCCACCCCCCGTCCGTCGGATTCCTGGAGGCCGTCAAGGACTGGATCGGTCGTCTCACGCAGTTCCACGGCCGTTCGTCGCGCAGTCAGTACTGGTGGCTGACCCTGATGAGCCTCCTGATCAGCATCCCGGCGGCGATCGTGATGGCGGTGGTCGGACTGGCCACCACGGACAGCTCCGGTGAGCCGACGCCGCTGTTCGTCGCGTGCATCATCGTCTACTACGTCTTCTGCCTCGTCATCGGCCTGGCCTTCGTCCCGGTCGGCGTGCGCCGCCTGCACGACGCCGGCTTCTCCGGGTGGTGGTACCTGCTGGGTGTCATCCCGTTCGTGAACTTCGTCGGTGCCTTCGTCGTCTTCGTCATGTCGGTCATGCCCTCGACGCTCGAGGGCGCCCGCTTCGACGGACCGACCCGGACGGTGAGCCGCAACAGCCCCTGACGGCTGGTGCATCACGATTCGGCCACGAGGGGAAGAGGGGCTAGCCGGGCCGGCCGAGGGTCCGCATCATGGCCGGGTCCCCGTGACGCAGGTCTTCATGCCGGCGGCCGGCGGCTTCATCACCTCGTTCTTCCCGCTCTTCCTGGTGGGGGCGATCTTCGGTCAGCTCATGACCTCCAGCGGCTACGCCACGGCCGTGGCCGACCTGGCCATGCACGTGCTCGGACCCCGGCACGCGCTGCTGGTGACGGTGGCGGCCACCGGCCTGCTGACCTACGGCGGCGTGAACGGGTGGGTGGTCGTGTTCACGATCTTCCCCATCGCCATGACCCTCTTCCAGGCCGCCGACGTGCCCCGCCGCCTGATGCCGGGAGCGGTCGCCTTCGGCGTGTTCACCTTCGCCAGCGCGGCCCTGCCCGGCACCCCTCAGGTGCACAACATCATCCCGACCAAGTGGTTCGGCACCGACAGCTTCGCCGCACCCGGGCTGGGCCTCCTCGGCAGTGCACTGGTGTTCGGGCTGGGCATGCTCTGGCTGACCTACCGCGAGCGCTCGCTGAAGGCGGCCGGTGAGTCCTTCCACGACCTGTCGCAGGCCGAGCAACAGGGCACCACCCGCTCGGACGACCTGACGGCGAGCTGGCGCGAGAGCCAGGAGAAGGAGCCGGGTGAGAAGGCCCCGACCAGTCGCGGGCTGCTGGCGCTGCTGCCCATCCTGGTGGTCGTCGCCGTCAACGCGCTCATGACCTACGTGGTGCTCGAGCAGATGGACACCTCGTACCTGGCCGAGGAGAAGTTCGGCGGCGTCAAGCTCTCGGCGGTCGCGGCCCTGTGGTCGGTGACCACCGCGATGGTGGCCGGCTGCCTGCTCATCGTGCTGCTCAACCACCGGCAGGCGGGACAGTTCATGGGTGACCTGTCCGAGGGTGCGCGCAACGCGGTGCTGCCGATCTTCAACACCGCCTCCGAGGTGGGCTACGGCGCCACGATCGCCTCGCTGGCGGCCTTCGCCGGCATCCGCGACGCGGTCTTCGGCGTGAGCGACAACCCGGTCGTGACGGCCGGCCTGTCCACCTCGGCGGTGTCCGCCGTGACCGGATCGGCCTCGGGAGGCCTGACGATCGCACTCGAGGCGTTCGGCGAGCAGCTCGTGCAGCAGGCGCAGGACCAGGGCATCTCTATGGAGCTGATGCACCGCGTCTCCTCGATGTCCGCCGTCAGCTGGGACTCGCTGCCGCACAACGGCGCGATCGTGACCCTGCTGCTGGTCTGCGGCATGAGCCACCGCGAGTCGTACAAGGACATCTTCGTGCTGACGGTGGCCATCCCCTTCCTGGGCGCGCTCACCGTGGCCGGGCTGGGCCTGGCCGTCGGGGCCTTCTGAGGGGGTAGCGGACAGGACGTGGGCGAATCCACCCGGTCCGCACTCAGTACTCGACCGCCACCAGGTCGGTGTGCGTGAAGTCCTCCCCGACGAACAGCAGCGGCTCCCCCGTCTGCGCCGCCAGCGCGTAGGAGTAGCAGTCCCCCAGGTTGAGCCGGGCCGGTGAGCCGCTGCCCCTCCCGAAGTCGCGGTACGCCTCGCGCGCCAGGTGGGCGTGCTCCGCCGTCAGCGGCACCAGCTCGATCCCGAGCACCTCGAACAGCTCGTCGAGTCGACGCCGGGTGGCTGCCGTGGCCCGCCGGTCCACCACGACGGCGCACTCCACGAAGGTGGCGGTCGACATCGACAGGGCCGGCGCGGTGGCCATCGCACGCAGGAGCGCCTCTGCCTCGGGCTCCCCCTGCAGCACGGCGACGATCGCCGAGCTGTCCACGATCACCGCGGCAGCCCCTCGGCGTCGTAGAGGTCCGCGAGGTCGTCACTCAGGGAGGCGCCGCCGTCGAGCACGAGCCCGCCACGGATCTGCTCCACGAGCACCGTCGCCCGCTCGAGTCGGCCCTCCCCCTCGGCCCCGGTGGCACCGTGCCGGGCGAGGTACTCCTCCAGCGCCACCTCGAGCGCCCCGGTCTGCGTGGTCCCCCCGACCTGCGCGGCCCGGCGGGCGAGCTCGTGCACCCGCTCGTTCTTGATGTTCAGCGCCATGGATACACCGTACACCTCACCTCTTACACCATGGTTCCTTCTCGTTAGGATCGCCCCATGCAGACCACGACGCGCGAGTACCGCACCGGCAGTCAGGACGTCGTTCTCGACATCACCCGCGACTGTGCGGAGTTCGTCGCCGGGCAGGGTGACGGACTGCTGCAGCTGTTCGTGCCGCACGCGACGGCGGGCATCGCCGTCATCGAGACCGGCGCCGGCAGTGACGACGACCTGCTGGCCGCGCTGGGCGACCTGCTGCCCGCCGACGACCGGTGGCGCCACGCGCACGGCACACCCGGTCACGGGCGCTCCCACGTGATGCCGGCGATCGTGCCGCCGCACGCGACCGTGCCGGTGGTGGACGGGCGGATGATGCTGGGCACCTGGCAGTCGGTGTGTCTGGTGGACCTCAACGTGGACAACCCGGTGCGCACCGTGCGGTTGAGCTTCCTGGCCGGCTGAGGGGTGGGCGGGCGCAGAGCCCGCAGGCGCCCTCATGGGCACCGTCACGGCGGGAGGCCGCGGCACAGGCGAGAAATCCCTCGACATGCACCGAATCCCCCTGCAAGGGAGAGGATCCCCTGGAGGAGGGTCCGGACCCTGAGGATGGTCGGCCCGCGAGGTCAGCACCTCCCAGCGTCTGAACGGGCCCTGCCGGCCCCGGGCTCACCCACCGCCTACTCTCGAGGAGCCCCCCCCGCACTCAACCAGACGGAGACCCTCGTGGGCGACTTCCTCGCCGACCGGTGGACGGACATCGGATTCCGCTCCTTCCAGCACGTGTCGCTGGTGGTGCAGTCCGTCGCCCTCGCCACCGTGGTGGCACTGGCACTCGCAGTGCTCGTCACGCAGGTGCGCGGGCTCGCGCCGGTGGCCAACGCACTGTCCTCCATCGGACTGACCCTGCCCTCCTTCGCCCTCCTGGGCATCCTGCTGCCCCTGGTCGGCATCGGCACCCTCCCGTCCGTGCTGGCCGTCGCCTTCTACGCGACCCTGCCGATCCTCAGAAACGCCGTGGTCGGCCTGCAGCAGATCGACGGCACCCTGGTGGAGTCCGCGCACGGCCTCGGGATGGGGTGGCTGACCACCCTGTGGCGGGTCCGCCTGCCGCTCGCGTGGCCAGTGATCCTCACCGGCATCCGGGTCTCCACCCAGATGGCGATGGGTGTGGCCGCCATCGCGGCATACGCGCTGGGGCCGGGGCTCGGCGGCTACATCTTCACCGGACTCGCCCAGATCGGCGGCGTGAACGCCCTGAACTACGCACTGGTGGGCACCGTGGGCGTGGTCGCCCTGGCCCTCCTGCTGGATGCGCTGCTGTCCGGACTCGCCCGCCTCACCACCTCCAAGGGGATCTCCGTATGAACAGCAACCACACCACCGGCGCAGAGATCGTGTTCGAGGAGGTGACCAAGCGATACTCCCCCGGTTCCCAGCCGGCCGTGGACGCCCTGTCGCTGACCGTGCCCGCGGGCGAATTCGTCATGTTCGTCGGCCCGTCCGGCTGCGGCAAGACCACCTCGCTCAAGATGGTCAACCGCCTCATCGAGCCGACCGCGGGCCGCATCCTCGTCGGGGGCGAGAACGTCCGGGAGAAGAACCTCAACACCCTGCGGCGGCAGATCGGGTACGTCATCCAGGGCGGCAGCCTCTTCCCGCACATGACCGTGGCCCAGAACATCGGCCTGGTGCCTGGCCTGCTGAAGTGGGGCAAGGCACGGACCCGGCGCCGGGCGGACGAGCTGCTCGACATGGTGGGACTGGATCCGAGCCGGTACCGCGACCGCTACCCGCGGGAGCTCTCAGGGGGTCAGCAGCAGCGCGTCGGCGTGGCCCGGGGACTGGCGGCCGACCCGCCGGTGATCCTCATGGACGAGCCGTTCGGCGCGGTCGACCCCATCACCCGCCAGCGTCTGCAGGACGAGATGATCGGCATCCAGGCCGAACTCGGCAAGACGGTCGTGTGCGTCACCCACGACATCGACGAGGCCATCAAGCTGGGCGACCGGATCCTGATCCTCCGGGAGGGCGCGCGGATCGCCCAGTACGACACCCCCGAGAACGTGCTGGCCGCCCCGGCGGACGAGTTCGTGGAGGACTTCGTCGGGTCGGGCTCCGCCCTCAAGCAGCTGACGCTGACCCGGGTGGAGGACGCCCGCATGGAGCGCCGCCCCACCGCCCACGTCGGTGAACCCGTCACCGAGGTGCGGCACCGAGTCGAGTCCGCGGGTGAGCGGAGCGTGGTACTCCTCGACGAGTGGGACCGTCCGGTGGGGTGGGTGCACGTGCGGGGGCTGCGCGGGGACCACGTGGCCGCGCCCTCCGCCGACCTCACCGTGGTGGACCGACGTGCCACGCTGCACGACGCCATGGACGTGATGCTGTCGTCCTCACACGGTGGCACCATCGTGGTGGACCGGGACGGCACGTACGCCGGGGTGGCCACCTTCGACACGGTGACCGACCACCTGCGGGCGGCCCATGCCGAGGCGGAGGAGGTCGGGCGATGACGGCAGCCGACACCGAAGACCCGACGATGGCCGGCACGGACACCACCGCCTCGACCCGACGCACACTCGACCGGGAGAGCCTCGGGCTCCTGCTGGGGATGCCCCTGCTGGCGTTGGCAACCGGCGGGGCCTGGGCCGTCTGGCGCAGCACCGCCGACCTCGACAGCATCGAGGAGCGCACCCTGGCCTGGGCGAACATCTGGTCCCTCACGCAGGAGCACGTCGTGCTCACGCTGGTGTGCACCGTCCTGGTGATGCTGACCGCCGTCCCCCTGGGGGTCGCGCTGACCCGCCCCGGGGTGCGCCGGGCCGCCCCCGTGGTCCTCGGCATCGCCAACGCAGCGCAGGCGGCCCCGGTCATCGGCATCCTCGTGCTGCTGGCCATCTGGCTCGGCTTCGGCTTCTGGACGGCCGTCGGCTCACTGACCGTGTACGCGTTCCTCCCGGTGCTGCGCAACACCATCACCGGACTGGAGGGGGTGGACCCGACGCTGGTGGAGGCGGCCCGGGGCATGGGCATGTCCCGATGGGGGGTGCTCACCCGCATCGAGCTGCCGATGGCCGTACCCGTGATCGCGACCGGCCTGCGCACCGCCCTGGTGCTGCTGGTCGGCGCCGCCGCCTTCGCCACGTTCATCGACGCCGGTGGGCTGGGCACGCTCATCGCCACCGGCATCAACCTGTTCCGCCCGTCGATCCTCGTCTCCGGCGGCCTGCTCGTGGCGCTCTTGGCCCTCGTCATCGACTGGGCCGGGCGGGTCCTGGAGTACTTCGCCCGCCCGAAGGGAATGTGAGATGAGTCCTCACCGAGAGTTGCCCCGCCGCCTGGTGCTGACCGGGTTCTCCTTGGCTGCCCTCGCCCCGCTGGCCGGGTGCGGGCTGGGGACCGCTGGTGGTCACACCCCGTCCGGCGCGCTGCAGGGGAAGCTGGCCGACATCGACCTCACCGGTGCGGAGGTGGCGGTGGGGTCCAAGAACTTCACCGAGCAGGTGATCCTGGGCAAGATGACCGTGGAGATGCTCCGTTCGGCGGGAGCGAAGGTCGCGGACTACACCGACATCCCGGGGTCCACCGCTGCGCGGCAGGCCTTGGTCGAGAACCAGGTGCAGCTGCAGTGGGAGTACACCGGTACCGCCTGGATCAGCTACCTGGGTGAGACCGAGCCCATCGCCGACGAGGACGAGCAGTTCGAGGCCGTGCGCCGGGCCGACCGTGAGAACGGCCTGGTGTGGATGAACCCCGCCCCCATGAACAACACCTACGCCTTCGCCACCCGGGCCGAGACCGCCGAGAAGCTGGGCATCAAGAAGTCCAGCGAGCTCGCGGGCCTGTCTTCGGACGACCTGAGCTTCTGCGTGAACGCGGAGTTCGCCGCCCGTGACGACGGGTTCGACCCGTGGCTCGCGGAGTACGGGCTGGCCGATGCGGTGTCCGGCAGCCAGGTGAGCGAGCTGGACACCGGCGCCGTGTACGAGGCCATCGACAGCGGGCGCTGCACCCTGGGAGTCGTGTTCGCTACCGACGGGAGGCTGGAGGCACTGGACCTGCAGGTGGTCGAGGACGACAAGGACTACTTCCCCAAGTACAACGCCGCCCTGGTGGTCACCGAGGAGTTCGCAGCGGCCCACCCCGAGGTGGAGCAGCTGTTCGCGCCGCTGAGCAAGAAGCTGACCGACGACGCGCTCATGGAGCTCAACGCCCAGGTGGACGTCGAGGGACGAGCCCCCGCCGAGGTCGCGTGGGAGTGGCTGCTGGACCAAGGATTCGTCACCGAGGCGTGACACGTTCGTCGAGACGCCGGTGAACGGAACGCTTGCTCGTTCTGTGCTCTCCGTCCACGCCCCACACATCGCCCGGCCACCTGGTGGACACCTGAGATTCCTAGCGTCGCACTGCCCTTCACACCCCCAGGAGGAACAGTGGACATCAGCAGCAACCACCCGTCGCGTCGCTCGGCCATCGCCGGCATGAGCGCGGCCGCGGCCGCCAGCATGGCCGTCCACCCGGCCAGCGCCAACACCGGCCGCGCCAGCCACCCCGTCATCGGCCGTTCCCGCCGCGGTCTGGTGCACGTGATGAGTTTCAACATCCGCTTCGACAAGGAGGGGACGCCGCCCTCCAGCCCGGACCACTGGCCGACCCGCCGCCCGGCCGTCACCCAGTTGCTGCGCACGGAGCGGCCCGACCTGCTGGGCGTTCAGGAGGCCGAGTTCACCCAGCTGCCCGCCCTGGAGGAGAGCCTGCCTCACCACCGCATGATCGGCTTCGGCCGCGAGGGTGGCTCGAAGGGCGAGTACAGCGCGATCCTCTACGACGCCCGCCGCTTCACGCTGCTGGAGTGGGACCAGTTCGCGCTCTCGGACACCCCGGACGTCATCGGCTCGGCCACCTGGGGAAACTCGGTGCCGCGCATCGTCACCTGGGGTCGCTTCTCCGACACCGAGACCGGCACCCAGCTGGTGCACGTGAACACCCACTTCGACCACGAGTCCGAGAACGCCCGCCGCCGCAGCGCCGAGGTGGTCGCCGCCCTGCGCGAGCGGTTCGCCGGCGTGCCCGTGCTGGTGACCGGCGACTTCAACGCCCTCGCCGACGAGTCGGCGCCCTACTCGACGCTGACCGCCACCTACCGGGACACCTGGCACGTGGCCGGCGAGCGCCTGACCCCGCGGTGGGGCACCTTCCCGGACTACGAGGCACCGGTCGTGGGCGAGAAGCGCATCGACTGGGTGCTGGCCACCCCCGGGGTGCGCGTGCTCGAGGTCGGCATCAACACCGCCCGTCCGCGCGGGGTGTGGCCGTCGGACCACACCCCGGTGCAGGCGCTGGTGCGGATGGGCTGAGGGCGGGGGCGCCGGGGCCGCTCGAGGGCCGACCCCCCGGCAGCACCCCGGGCCTCAGCGTCGCCCGTCGAGCACGTCGGTGACGAACATGTGGCCCGGGGCGTGCGTGATCGCCCACGGCGGGCGGGAGGCCTCGAGCACCGCCTGCGGGGTGACGCCGCAGGCCCAGAAGACGGGCACGTCGTCGGGTTCCAGGTCTGTCGCCTCCCCGAAGTCGGGACTGCCCAGGTCGTCGATGCCCAGGGCCGCCGGGTCACCGGCGTGCACCGGGGCGCCGTGCGCCAACGGCACGCCCTCGCTGACGGTGGTGGCCAGCGGCACCAGCGACAGCGGTATCGGGCGCATGGAGACCACCAGCTCCCCGTGCAGCCGACCGGCGGGGACGAGCGCACGGTTCGTCCGGTACATCGCCACGTTGCGCCCCTGGTCGATGTTGCGCACCGGCACCCCGGCGGACTGCAGCGCGTGCTCGAAGCCGAACGAGCAGCCCAGCAGGAAGGCGACCGCGTCGGCGGCCCAGTGCTCGGTCGCGTCGGGCACCTCGTCCACCACGCGGCCCTCGCGCCAGATGCGGTAGGCCGGCAGGTCGGTGCTCAGGTCGGCCCCCTCGGCCCAGGAGGTGGTCGGGTCGCCGGGGTCGGTGACGTCCAGCAGCGGCATCGGGGCCGGGTTGCGATGCGCGAGCAGCAGCATGTCGAACGCCCAGTCCGCCGGCAGCACCACCAGATTGGCCTGCGTGATGCCCGGCGCGACGCCGCTGGTGGGCCGCACCTCGCCCGCGCGGTAGCGGGCCCGGGCCTCGCGGGCGGCGGTCACGGCGGGTGGGGTGGGTGCAGCAGGCGATGTCATGGATCGAGCGTAGGCGGGGCCGTGGCGCTCGGCGCTGGGATGGTGCCGGTGGCCGACGGGGCCAACCGGCGCCCACACGCGACCCCCCTCAGAACAGCAGGTGCGCCACCGGGATGGTGATGAGCAGCGTCAGCACCACCCGCTCGAACCAGATGATCACCAGGTCGCGCATCTTCAGCGGGATCTCGGTGGCCACGATGCAGGGCACCAGGGCCGAGAAGAAGATGATCTGGCTGACGCACACCACCGCCACGGTGAACTTGGTGACCATCGGCGCCCCGGTCACCAGCGAGGCCGGCAGGAACATCTCGGCGATGCCCAGCGCGCTGGCCTTGGCCGCCAGCATCGCCTCGGGCAGGCCCAGCAGCTTGGTGATCGGGTAGAAGACGTAGCCCAGCCAGTCGAAGACCGGCGTGTACTCGGCCAGCAGCAGGCCGGCCAGGCCCACCGAGAGGATCGATGGCAGGATCGCCATGGCCATCAGCAGGCCGTCGCGCAGGTTCTCCCAGATCGCGCGCGGCAGCGACGGCGCCACGGCGGCCTGTTCCTCGGCCGCGCGCCAGGCGGCCGCGAGGCGGGAGCCCTCCGGGCGCTCCTCCGGCTCCACCTCGCGGCCCTGGTACCCCTCGTCCGGGATGGAGCTGAGCGGCCAGATGTGCACCGTCACGGCCGTGACGACGAAGGTGATGACCAGCGTGCCCCAGAAGTAGGTGTTCCAGTGGCCCATGAGGTCCAGCGCCTTGGCCACCACCACCATGAACGTTGCCGAGACGGTGGAGAATCCGGTGGCGATGATGGCGGCCTCGCGGCCGGAGTAGCGCCCTTCGCGGTAGACGCGGTCGGTGATGAGCAGGCCGAGGGAGTAGCTGCCGACGAAAGAGGCGACGGCGTCGATGGCCGAGCGCCCCGGCGTCCGGAAGACCGGCCGCATGATCGGCTGCATGAGCACCCCGACGAACTCCATGAGTCCGTAGCTGACCAGCAGCGCCAGGAAGATGGCACCGACCGGGATGAGCAGGCCCACCGAGGTGACGAGCTTCTCCCACAGGAAGGGGCCCATGCTCGGCGCGGCCAGCCACCCCGGCATCGCGTCCAAGACGATGAGGCAGCCCACCACCGCACCGATGACCTTGGCGACGCTGAACACCACGTCGGTGGTGCTGCGCCGCCACGAGCCCTGGACGAACGGCACGATCGCGCCGCCGATCACCATTGCCAACAGCACCCACGGCACCACCTGCGGCACCGCCTCCTGGACCCAGGTGACGATGTGGTCCAGCGCGATCGAGCTGGTGCCACCCACCGTGAAGGGCACGAAGAAGGCCAGGATGCCGACGAGGCTGGCCAGCAGGCTGCGCACCAGCTGGGCGGTGGTCGCCTGCGCGGACGCGTTCGGGGCCGTGGGGTCCTCGTTGGGCACCGGTGGCATGAAGTGGCTCATGCGGGTCAGCGAACCGGCCGCACCGGGGGCACGGCACGCCGCCGCGCGGCCCTTTGCGGAGTCGTGACCCGGCGCGTGCGCGAGATCCCACGGCGTGCCGGAGACCTCGAGCACCACCTGCGGGGTGACACCACAGGCCCAGAAGACCGAGACGTCACCGAGCCACCGGGGCCGGTGACGTCCAACAGCGGCATCGGTGCCGGGTTGCGGTGGGCCAGCAGATGCATGTCGAACGCCCAGGCGGCCGGCAGCACCACCAAGTTGGCCAAGGTGCCCCCCGAGGGATCAGGAGAGGTCGAACAGCCCCGCGGCATCCCAAGCCAGCCACCCACCCTCGGCCACCCGCACCGTGAGCGTGTGCTCGCCCGCGGGCAGGGTGTCAGGCAGCGTCCGCTCGAGGGCGAAGGGGGTCAGCGCGGTGCCGGGAACCGTGGCATCGCCTTCCCGGGAGCCGCGGGTGCCGCCGGCGGGCAGGTCGACGCTCTCCTGCCACGCGCCCAGCTCGACCTCCAGCCGACTGCCGAGGCGCGTCGTGTCGATGCCCCACAGCGCCACGGCGGGCTGGGACACCGGCTCCTCCACGCGCACGGTCCAGCGCAGGGTGTAGGGCCGCGAGCCGGCCCACGCGTCGCCGGGCCCGGGCAGCAGGAAGGGCCACTGCTCGGGGCCGTCTTCCGGCCCCACCGTGATCACGCCGTCGGGGTGGTCCACCGGGATCGTCTTGTAGCCGTCCGGGGCGTGGCGGAACTCCAGGCTGCGCCGGTCGAACTCCCCCATCTGGGCCACGGCGCGAGCGGTGGTCACGGAGGTCCGCGAGCGCGCCCGCACCGGAGCGGTGGGCCGCGACTCCTGGCCGGCGGCATCCACCGTCACGACCACGTGGGTCCAGTCCTCCCCCTTCGGCGAGAGTCCCTCGTGGTCGGCGTGCGGGTACAGCGTGCGGGCCGCCACCGTCTCCTCACCGGGATCGCGGAGGAAGCGGCGGGTGACCTGCGGTGTGGGCAGGGCGTGGACGCGGTGGTGGTCCACCAGCAGACCGTGTTCGGGTGCGTCCCAGGTGAGGTGGATGGCCATGAGGTCACCGGAGGCGGTCAGCCCGGTGACGGGGCGGGGGCGGGTGGTCATGAGGAGGTCCTCTCAGCGGGTGGGCAGGGGGATGCGGCTCAGGCGAACAGTCGGCGCGAGCCGGCCGGGGTGCGGAACGCGAAGACTGTGTCGGCCGGGGCGGTGTCGTCGGCCTCGATCCAGGGCACGATGACGAAGCGCGAGTGCATCTCCTGCGGGGTCAGGGTGATGTGCACGTACCCGCGGCGGGCATCCATGGCACGCACGTAGGGGTGGCTGGTCCAGTCCGAGGGGCCACCGGGGTGGCCGTCACCATCGGAGGCGATGGAGCTGCAGATGAGCTCCACGGCCACGGACTCGGCCTCCGCCTCGGGCGCGTCCGGGTCGGCCCACAGCTCGGCGGCGGCGTGGTGGTGGATGTCGCCGGTGAGCACCACGGGGTTGCTCACTCGGGCCAGCTGCTGCATGAGCCGTTGGCGGGCGGCCGGGAACCCGTCCCACTGGTCCACCCGGTCGTCGGTGACGGGCACCATCGCGACGCCGTCGGCCAGCAGGTTCCAGGTGGCCAGGGAGGTGCTCAGCTGGTCGCTCAGCCAGGCCTCCTGCTCGGCGCCGAGGATGCTGCGCTCGAGGTCGTCCAGGCGGGCCTCGTCCTCCGGCACCGGGTCACGGAACTGGCGGGTGTCCAGTAGCGACAGCCTTGCCAGGCGACCGACGTCCAGGCTGTGGTGGATGCGGCTGTGCGGACCGTCGGGCAGGGCCTGCGGGCCCAGCGGCAGGTTCTCGTAGAACGCGCGGTAGGCCACGGCGCGGCGCAGCAGGAAGTCCTGCTCGTCCAGGTCGTACTGGGATTGGCTGCCCGCGTAGTTGTTCTCCACCTCGTGGTCGTCCCAGGTGGCCACCATGGCGGCGCGGGCGTGGGCGGCCTGCAGGTGGGGGTCGGTCTTGAACAGGGAGTAGCGCAGCCGGTACTGGGCCAGCGTCTGCACCTCCTCGGCGTGCTCGGGACCCAGCTGCTCCCCCTGGCGCCACAGGTTGTCGCCGCTGCGGATGCCGTACTCGTAGATGTAGTCGCCGGTGAACACGATGAGGTCGAGGTCCTGCTCGGCGGCCATGTGCTTCCAGGCCGTGAAGTGGCCGTGGTACCAGGCCTGGCAGGAGGCCAGGCCCAACGAGAAGGACTCCACCTCCGCCCCGACGGCCGGCAGGGTGCGGAAGCGACCGGCGGGGCTGGTGTGGGGGCCGGTGCGGAAGCGGTAGTGGTACTCCACCCCGGGCTCCAGGCCGGTGACCTGCGGGTGCACCGAGTGGGCCAGCTCCGGCTGGGCCAGGGCGTGCCCGGTGGCCACGCGATCGGTGAACGCCGCGTCGCGCGCCACCTCCCAGTGCACCGACACCGGTCGGCCGGCCATGCCGCCGTGACCGTCCGCGGCCAGCGGATCGGTGGCCAGCCGGGTCCAGAGCACCATGGAGGTGGCCGTGGGCGTACCTGCCGCCACGCCCAGGGTGAACGGGGGAGCGGTCGGCGCGGGGCCGCCTGCCGCGGCGGGCGCCTCGACCCCCAGGGCCAGCGTGGTGGCGGAGAGTCCCGCGACCCCCAGGAGGGTGCGGCGGGAGACGTTGGTGACGGGCAGGGGCAGGCGCTGGGCGGAAGATGGCATGCGGGACAGGACAGGTCACGGGAGTGAACCGTGGGACAGAACGCTCTGTCTTCCGCGTGATGGCCTGGTGAACGTTGGGTTATAGGTGGTGGCCGCCCCCTCAGGCCTGCCGCACCCGCAGGAACTCCTCCGCCTCGGCCAGGTGGTCGGTGTTGATCCGGTCGACGCCCGCGTCCAGCAGCTCGCGCCAGACGTTCTCGCGCAGCCAGATCGTGTCCGGGGTGCCCCAGAAGCGCACCTCACGTCCGTCCGCGTGGGCGTCGGCCACCATGGCGTGCAGCCGCTCCCGCTGCTCGCTCGGCATCGAGCCCATGCCCATCCAGCTGAAGTGGTCGTACCAGTTGGCGGAGACCACCGGCACCTCCCCCGCATCGGCGGCGTCGGTGGTGGGGCTGTCGAACCGGCCGTCGGAGGCCACCCAGCGCTCGTCGTCCTGCCACGTGGTGTCGGCCAGCTGACCGCTGAGCACCACCTCGACCGCGCCGGCGCGCTCCTGCCCGTCCTTCCAGGAGGTGATGGCGTCCCCGTGGGCGGGCAGCTCGCGCTCCAGCACCTCCCGGACGCCCTCGCCGCCGGACTTCACGTCCACGAGCAGGCGCACGGGCTCGGCGTGGCCCTCGTACACGTCGCCGCCGTTCTCGGCGGCGATGTCCACCAGCGGGTCCACGTAGAGGTCCTGCAGCGTGCGGTCGCAGTCCGGCGCGACGTGCCCGATGCACAACTGGCCGTCCACCAGCCAGACGTCGGCCTCCACCGACGTGAAGCCGTGGGAGAGCGCGTCGAGCAGGGGGCGGTCGTGCTCGTAGTCGTTGTGGGCGTGGGCCTGCGGTAGCGGCTCGACGCCGTCGGTGACGGTCCTGGCGGACGCGGGAGCGGCAGTGGCCGCCAGGGCCAGGGCGGTGAGGGCGAGGACGGGGCGGGCGATGAGGGAGCGCATGGACGCCAGGTCACCACAGGCGGGAGAACGCGGGGTGAATGTGCCCTCAGCAGCGGGTCATGAACTCCTCCGGGTCCAGCGCGCGGGCGGCGATGCGCACGTCGCCCAGGCTGCACCGGGTGATCGCGTCGATGGCGCCGTCCCAGGTGTAGGCGCCCAGCAGCCAGCGCTCGTCCAGCGTGGTCAGGCCGCGGTTGCGGGTCAGCGGGTTGCGCACCACCGGGCAGCCCTCGACGTACATCGTCGTGTGGCGGTGGTCGTTCACCACGGCCACGTGCCACCACCGGCCCAGGCGCAGCTCGTGGCCCCAGTTGGTCAGCGAGGTGTCCAGCGAGGTCGGGTAGGCCACCCACTGCAGCTGGCGCTCGCCCGACAGGCTCAGCGTCACCACCGGCTCCTCGGCATCGCCCCCGGTCTTGCCGGCGCGCTCGGCGGCGCCCTCCCGGGAGAGCAGCGCGGTCCACGCATCGCGGTCGGTCCACTGCTCGGGCATCCGGAAGAAGGCCTCCACGGTGTAGCCACGCTCGAAGGTCTCGGTGTTCAGCGGCGCCGCGGCGACGGTGCGCAGGTGATCGCCCGAGGCCTTCTCCGGACCGCCCAGGGCGATGCTGGCGTGGCCCGGCTGCTCGGGGTGGTGGTCCTCGGTCACCTCGATGGCGTGGCCACCGGCCACCACCTCCAGGTGGTTGCCCCTGCCCGAGAGGTCGCGCACCTGCTGCCCCGGGAGCAGGGTGGCGCCGCGCTGGTCGTCCCAGCGCCAGTAGGCCACGGTGTCGCGCACCAGAACCTGCGCCGGGGACTGCTCGGGCATCTCGGGGGCCGGGGCGAAGTCGGCGAAGCGCTCGTCGAAGTCGATCTCCACGGTGAAGCGGTCCAGCTCACCGGTGACCACGAGTTCCTCAGCCATCTGCTCGTTGCGGCGCTCCGGGTCGCGCTCGGAGACCCACGGGGCCAGGGTCTCCACGTCGATGACGCCACGCTCCAGGTCGAACAGGTAGAGCCGCATCATGGCGGCGCCGCCGTAGTAGCGCTGCTGGTAGTTGGCCAGGTGCAGGTGGGTCTCGTGGCCGGCGTCGTTGGTGAGCGTGGTGCGCCCCGAGGGCCAGAAGTGGCCGTTCAGGGTGAGGAACACGTGGTCGTGGCGGCGCACCAGGCGGTCCCACAGCTGCGCCCCGTAGGGCGAGAGCTGGGCGGCGCCGTCCCCGGCATCGGCGTGGACGAGCTCGTGGGTGGTGAGGATGGTGGGGATGCGGTGACGCGTCAGGACGCGGTCGGCCCAGGCCAGGCCGGACTCCGACAGGCGCCAGTCCAGCGCCAGCACCATCCACTCCCGCCCGGCGGCGGTGAACGTGTGGGCGGTGCTGTAGCCGTCGGGGCTCACCGACAGCACGCCCGGGTCGGAGGTCGAGCGCTCGAAGGCGTCCAGGTAGGGGGTCTGCCCGCGGTCGTCGGTGGTGTCGTTGCCCACGTCGTGGTTGCCGGCCAGCAGGGAGAACGGGATGCCCGTGTGGCGCAGCCGGTCCCACGCGCGGTCGAAGGCCTCGACCTCGTGGCGCAGGCCGTTCTCGGTGAGGTCGCCCAGGTGGGCCAGGAACGCGATGTCCTGGCGGCGGCGCTCGCGCTGCAGGTACTTCAGCGAGGCGGTGAGCGGCTCGGGGTGGATGGAGTCGTCGTCGAACAGGTACTGGGTGTCGGGCATCACCGCCAGGGTGAACTGGCGGTCGCCGGCGCACTGGCCGCCGACCGGGCGGGAGGTGACCGTCTCGGCATCGGCCGGGGTGTCGGTCGCGTCGGCGGCGTGGGCGGGGCCGGACCCCAGGCCGGAGAGCACACCGGTCAGGCCGGCGGTTCCACTGCCCAGGATGACGGCGCGGCGGGACGGGGTGTCGCCGGGGGCGCAGGAGTTCTCGCGGCACATGGGGGCGAACCTAGGTGGCCCACATGACCGTTGGATGGCGCGGACGTGTCCGCGCGGGAACGGGGCGGGTTGTCCTCGGGCGCTCAGTGGATGCGCTGCTGCGGTGCGCGTCGCTTGCCCCCGAACAGGCGGACGCCGAAGAAGATCAGGAGGGCCCCGATGGCCAGCATGATCAGCAGCGCGACCATGGCGCCCATGGCATAGGACGGGTCGTTCTGCCAGATGACCGGGTTGAACACGCTGTTGCCGGTCTGCCCGTACGCGCTTCCACCGAGCTTCGCGAGCTGCAAGAGCAGGGTGCCCAGGGACCACAGCAGGCCCAGCAGGATCATCAGGACGCCAAGGATCTTCTTGAACAAGGGAACCCCTCACCGGGCGCGCGGACGGAGGGGGTCACGGTAGCGGGGCGTTGCGGTGGGTGCGGGGCGGGCGACCGCCTTGCCGCTTTCGAGGCTCTTCCGATCTGAGGGTGTAGCAGTGGTGGTGTGACCGGGCCGAGGTAGGGGTCGAGGTCCCCTGATGATGGGGGTTCCTACACCGACCCGACCAGAAGACCTCGACGTGCGTGAACTTACCTTTGATGCCCCTGATCTGACGACCTTCGCCCGCCTGGACGAGCTTGGCCTCGTTGCGGTTGGCCAGCGCGTGGAGCCTGACCGGGCGGTGCTGGAATGCCGGGTGGTCGCGGGCGATGACGACGCGTTCTGCCGGCACTGCGGGGCCGAGGGCGCCGCGCGGGGCACGGTGACCCGGCAGCTGGCGCATGAGCCGTTCGGGTGGCGGCCCACCACGCTGCTGATCCGGGTGCGTCGCTTCGGCTGTCAGGCGTGCCGGCGGGTGTGGCGCCAGGACACCACTGCGGCGGCGGACCGGCGGGCGAAGCTGTCGCGTGCAGCGGTGCGGTGGGCGCTGGTGGCCCTGGTGACCCAGCACCTGACTGTCGCCAGGTTGGCCGAGGCTCTGGGAGTGGCCTGGGACACCGCCAATGACGCGGTCCTGGCCGAGGGCCGACGGGTCCTGATCGATGACCCCACCCGGTTTGACGGCGTCACCGTGGTCGGAGTGGACGAGCACGTCTGGCGCCATACCCGAAGCGGCGAGAAGTACGTCACCGTCGTCATCGATCTGACCCCGATCCGCGACGGGACGGGTCCAGCACGCCTGCTCGACATGGTCCAGGGGCGATCGAAGAGCACTTTCAAGACCTGGCTCGCTGCCCGCACCCAGGCATGGCGCGACAGGGTGGAGGTGGTGGCGATGGACGGGTTCACCGGGTTCAAGACTGCTGCGGCCGAGGAGCTCCCCGACGCGGTCGCGGTGATGGATCCCTTCCACGTGGTCCGGCTCGCTGGTGACGCCCTGGACCGTTGTCGCCGACGGGTCCAGCAAGATCTCCACGGCCACCGCGGCCGGGCCGGCGATCCGCTCTACTGCGCGCGGCGGACCCTGCACACTGGCGCCAACCTGCTCACCGACAAGCAGGCCCGCAGGATCGAGTCCCTGTTCGCCGACGAGGAGCACGTCGAGGTCGAGGCGACCTGGGGCATCTACCAACGCATGATCGCCGCCTACCGCCACCCAGACCGGCGCGAAGGCCGGGCACTGATGACCGCCGTGATCGACTCGGTGACTCGTGGCGTTCCCACCGCCCTGAGCGAGCTCGTCACGCTCGGGCGGACGCTGACCAAGCGGGCCGAAGACGTACTCGCATTCTTCGACCTGCCGGGCACGAGCAACGGCCCGACCGAGGCGATCAACGGCCGCCTCGAGCACCTCCGAGGGTCCGCCCTCGGCTTCCGCAACCTGACCCACTACGTCGCCCGATCCCTCCTCGAAGCCGGCGGCTTCAGACCACGACTACACCCTCAGATCGGATGAGCCGCTTTCGAGCCCCTTACTCTGAGGCCTCACACACCAGAAAAAGGGGATAAGAATGCGTCGCCGCATTGCAGTTGCTGCACTGACCACCATGTTCGCCGCCACCGGACTGTCCGCCTGTGGCGGTGGCCCCGAGGCACTCTCCGAGGAGGATGCCAAGGCAGCGCTCCTGACCGAGGAGAACTTCCCCCTCGACGGGTACAAGGCCAGCAAGTCCGAGGACTCCTCCGACGAGGAATCCGGCGACTCTGACGAGCAGACCTTCGAGGATTTCATCTTCATGTTCGAAGACGTCTCCGACGAGTGCAAGGACGCCGGGAAGGCCATGGACGACCTGGGGCCGTCCAACGAGGACGACAACTCGACCGCCACCTTCAAGAAGGGGGACAAGGTTGCTGAGGTCTCTCTGAGCCCCGGCGCGGAAGAGTTCGGCAAGCGGATCGACGCCGTCGAGAAGCTGGCTGACGACTGCGGCGAGCTCTCCGGCGGGCCCTACGGCATGAAGATGGCCTTCGAGAAGCTCGAGAACGAGGACGCCCGGGGCATCAAGATGAAGATCGGCGCCATGGGCGAGACCCAGACGATGACCTTGGCAGCAGCCGAGGTGGGCGAGAACACGGTTGCTGTCAACGGTGAGCAGGTGTCCGAGGAGGACGTGCTGAAGGTGCTCGATGCGCAGAAGAAGGCCGTCGAGGACAAGTGACACCCGGCCGGTAGCGGACGAGACGGCGGTGGGCGGAGCCAGTTGACTCCGCCCACCGCCGCAGGGCAGGGGAACTCCTGCACCCGAAGAGCACCGGCACACAGGACCCCCTGCCCTCACCTCACCGCTTCCACGTGTGGCGCCAGTAGGCCTCCGCCTCCTCACGCTGGGCCTCTCGCGCTTCGAGCCACGCAGCCTGCTCGGCGCGGCGAGCGTCCTCCGCCGCCCGGCCGGACGCGATGGCACGCTCCAACAGGGGCCGGAACCGCTCCGGCTCCACGATGTCGATGCCGAGTTCACGGCTCCGTTCCACCTTGCGGTTCTCCGCGGCGCCTGGCTCCAGCACCGTGACCCGCACGGTCTCGGTCACGCGCTTGGCCTCCCGCACTCCGTGGGCGAGCGCCAACTCCCGGAGTTCCTCGAGCTCGACCGAGTCACCCACGAAGGCGACCCGCCAGTCACTCAGGATGCGCGCGTAAGGACCGGCCGTTGACTCGGGCACCGCCGCCTCCGGCAGGACCACCACGCCATCCAGGCCCAGCTCGGATGCCGTCCGCCGAACTCGCTGGTCCTCTGCCGCGCTGTGGCCGGCCCGGCCGGCCATCATCTCGGTCCACACCGGTTCGACGAGGGCCAGCAGTTCCTGCCTCGTGGCACGCAGCTCGAAGGCGTGACGAGCCAAAGTCTCCAGTTCATCGGCGAACAAGCGACCGTCGGACAAGGCATCTCGCAGTTCCCCGACGAACCGAGCGCGCTGCTCCTCATCGGGCAGGCGAGGGCGCGGCGAGTCAGGGAGTGAGTTGACCACCACGCTGAGGTCTCTCACCGGCGACTCGGTGGGCCGCACCTTCACCGGCGCCGTCGGGGCTGCGCCGGCCCCCTGCCACTCAGGCACGGGCTTGTTGAGTCGCAGGGGTGTCGGCCCCTCGTGGAGCAGCCACTGCAGCAGGTCACGAGTGGCCCGGGCGTCACCCAGGGCGCTGTGGTCGTCGTTGCGCCATCCGCCGCTCACCGTCTTGTGCAGGGACTTCAGGCTGAAGGCCTGCCCGTCCAGCTGCTCCCGCGCGGTCTCCAGGGTGCACAGGGCGAGCATGTTGGGCATCCGGCCCTTGATGCGCTTGGTCTCCGCCGCGAGGAAGCCGAGGTCGAACTCCAGGTTGTGGGCGACCAGGACCGCACCCTCGAGCAGCGAGGACAGCTCCGGCCACACCTGCGACCACGTGGGGGCACCTACGAGGTCCACATCCGTGATGCCGTGGAACTGCCAGGAGTCCTTCACCCCACCCGGTGCGGCCACGAGCGTCGTGAACTCGTCGAGGACCTCACCACGACTAGTCACCAGGACGACGGCGACCTCGACGACGCGCGCGGCAGGCGGCTCGATGCCGGTCGTCTCGACGTCCAGCACGGCGAAGACCGCGCCGGCGGGGTCGTGGTCGCGGCGCTTGCGGGTGAGTCGGGTCTGGACGACGCCGCGGGGAGTGCGATGCGAGGTGGAGGCTCGCGGCGTCGCCCGCGATGGCAACGGTTCAGGCGGGGGCGCCTCATGCCCGGTCTCCACAGCGGTCGCCGTCGGTTCCGCCCCTGAGGACTCCTGCGTCAGGTCCGACGGGAAAGTCGGTTGGCGTGCATCCTCGGACGCCGCCAGCTCAGGGCGATCGCGACGCGGAGCGGGGGAAGCGGATGGCGTGGGCACCCCCTGCCGACCGGCTCGCTCGTCACCCTGCACCCCATTCACCCCACCTGGCCACAGCCGCTTGCCCAAGAGGGTCATCCCAGCCGCGAAGAGGAGGCCGAAGACGAAGGCCCCCACGTCGCCGTCCATCAGCAAGCTGAGGGCGCCCATCCAGCACAGGAAGGCGAGCGCCAGAGTCAGACACCCTCCGACGTATCGAACCGGCCGCATACCCACGCACCTCTTCTCGCTTGGCTGCCCTCAGTGAACACCCACACTGTGCCGAGGAGCAGGCGACCACTTCACCGCAGCACGGTGTATCTGCCCGTACAGGGGGACTGCTGCACGGATAGGTGACACCGACAGGTCCTCACCAGATGGTTGGGCTGGAAGGATGTCCCCGTGACGAAGCCGTACCCCAAGGAGTTCCGCGACGATGTGGTTCGCGTCGCCAGGAACCGTGAGCCCGGTGTTGAGCTCTCCCAGATCGCCAAGGACTTCGGGATCCACTTCACGACGCTGTACTCGTGGATGAAGAAGGCCGACATCGAAGACGGTGAACGCCCCGGGACCACCGCCGTGCAGTCGGCTGAGCTGCGGGAAGCGAAGAAGCGGATCAAGACCCTTGAGCAAGAAGTCGAGGTCCTGCGGCGGGCCGCGGCCTACTTCTCCCAAGCTCATCTGCCGGGAAAATGAGCTACCCGCTCGTCCGCGACCTTGCCGCCGATGGGATCCCCGTGACGGTGACGTGCCGGGTGCTCAAGATCGCCCGCCAGCCCTACTACCGCTGGCTCGAGAATCCGATCACGACCGCCGAACTCGACGAGGCCTACCGCGCCAACGCCCTGTTCGATGCCCACCGTGACGACCCCGAGTTCGGCTACCGGTTCCTCGTTGACGAGGCCCGCGAGGCCGGCGAGCTGATGACGCCACGCACCGCGTGGAAGATCTGCTCCAGCAACGGCTGGTGGTCAGTGTTCGGGAAGCGCAAGAGCGGCACCAAGAAGCCCGGACCACCGGTCCACGACGACCTCTGCGCCGTCACCGATGACAAGGGCCGAACCCGGCACGAATTCAGCGCCGACGGGCCGAACCGGCTCTGGATCGGGGACATCACGGAGCACTGGACAAGTGAAGGAAAGCTCTCCGTGTGCGCGTTCAAGGACGTCTACTCCAACCGGATCGTCAGGTACTCCATCGACTCGCGGATGAAGTCACCTCTGGCTGTCACGGCCCTGGACAGCGCCGGCGCCCGACGAGGTGACGTCGCCGGATGCGTAGTTCACACCGATCGAGGATCTCAATTCAGGAGCCGGAAATTCGTGCACGCCCTGAACCGTCACGACATGGTCGGATCCATGGGCAGAGTCGGTGCCTGCGGCGATAACGCCGCCATGGAATCGTTCTTCGCACTGCTACAGAAGATCGTCCTCGACCGCCGCTCATGGGCCACCCGTGAAGACCTGCGGATCGCGATCGTGACCTGGATCGAGCGGACTCACCACCGACGTCGTCGTCAAGACCGTCTCAGCCGGTTGACCCCGATCGAGTTCGAGACATTCATGACCACGCCAGCTATTCAGGCTGCGTGACTAACCACTGTCACCTATCCGCGCAGCAGTCCCAAGAGGGCACCCGCCATCATCACCGGCCAGATCACCTCAGCCGGCCTCATGCCGAACTCGAGGTGCGCGTCCGGGCGGTCGAAGACCTCGAACGGGCGAAGCGCCTCTTCGATCACTCCTACGAAGCGATCTGATCTCGACGAGCGTGTGGCGCCTTCGCAGTGGCACCTTCCGTCCAGCGGAGGCGGTCCAAGGACTCCCATTCCAAACGCAAACTCGACTCGTCACGCCACACGGAGGAGCACAGAGAGACCCTCCACCCGAGAGCCGACACCACCAACATCCACAAGACCATGCCTACGCCCCAGCGGGAGGCCACGAGCAGCAGCACCAACAACAAGAGCGCCGAGGAGGCGATGAGTAGACAACCGAGGGTCCGGTTCACCCATCCGGGCGTGGCTGATGCAAACAGCTCCCTCCTACCATGTCGCCACGAATCATGGCCGAGACGAAGGATCTCAACTGAAATCCACAAGAGCCCGACGGCCGCAACGGCGAGCACCACCGACTCCATCGTGGAGGAGCCTACAACCCCTTGCGTGACGATGGTGCCAATCGTGAGTATGAGACCGAAGACGACACGCAGGGCAGCCTTCTCTCGCAAACCCCCACGCAGGCGCACACCGTCGTCACCGTTGCCCAACGTCGGGAGGTACCCCACGGGCAGCTTCACCATGAGTTCCGCCAACCTCGCACGGCGATCAGCTGCCCGCCGGCGGTAGGACCTTTCGCGAGCGTGCGAATCTCTGCCGCTGAAAATTTGGACTGGAAAGAGAACCCACGGCACGAGGACACCCAGAGCGCCGCTGCTAACACCGACCCTCTGCCAAAGGGCACTCATGTCCATAACGCTCTCGCAGCTCGAGGGGGTTTCACCGGGCCAGCAAGCCCAGACCGGCAACCACGTGTACGCGGCCAAGAAACCGCCCAGACATGTACAGAAGATGACAACTGACCATCCCCCCTTACGACCGATCCTCTCATCTTCCCGGCTGCTGTGCTGAGCCGCTGAATGGGCTAAAGCAGCGACGGCAATGGCCAAGGCCACTGGGCTGACCCCGTTTCGTAGGTCCAGTCGTTATGAGAGTCGTCCTGTTGCCCGCGGTCGCGGGCAGGGAGACTGGTCAGATCATGACGAACAGCAGGAAGCGTCACACCCCGGAGCAGGTCGTCCGTAAGCTCGGGCAGGCCGACAGGATGCTCACCGATGGTCAGGACGTCGCGGCGGTGTGCCGGGAGCTGGGGGTGTCCGAGCAGACGTACTACCGGTGGCGGAACCAGTACGGCGGCCTCAAGGCCGACGACGCAAAGCGCCTGAAGGAGTTGGAGAAGCAGAACGCGACCCTGAAGCGTCTGCTCGCGGAAGCGGAGCTGGAGAAGGCCGCGCTCAAGGAGCTGGCTGAGGGAAACTTCTAAGCCCGGACAGGCGCCGCGCCGCCGTCGATCACCTCAAGCGCAAGTTGCGGGTAAGCGAACGGATGGCGTGCCGTCTGGTCGGGCTGAGCCGCTCCGCGTACCGGCGACCGCTCAAGGGCGACACGGTCACGGACCCGGATCGGGCGCTCAGGGAGTGGCTGCGCGCCTGGGCGAAGGACCATCCCCGCTACGGGTATCGGCGGGCGTATCACGACGCCCGCGCCGAGGGGTGGGTGGTGAACCACAAGAAGATCCAACGCCTGTGGCGTGACGAAGGGCTCCGGGTCCCGCAGCGGCGTCGACGCAAGCGCGTCGGGTCCTCGACCGTCGACGCGCCGACGGCGGACGCGCCGAACGTGGTGTGGGCGGTGGACTTCCAGTTCGACGCCGACGAGCACGGACGACCGATCAAGATCTGCTCGATCGTCGACGAACACACCCGGGAGTGCATCGGCGGCCTCGTGGAGCGCTCGATTACCGCCGACCGACTCACCGCCCACCTCGAGGACCTCGTCGCCGCCCGGGGCGCCCCGGCGGTGCTCAGGTCGGACAACGGGCCGGAGTTCATCAGCGAGGCGATGGCCGACTGGGCCGGCACCCGCACCGGCCTGTCCTACATCCCTCCGGGCTCGCCGTGGCGCAACGGGTACGTCGAGTCGTTCAACAGCCGGATCCGCGACGAGTGCCTCAACATCAACAGCTTCTACTCGCTGCTGCACGCACAGGTCATCATCGGCGACTGGAAGGACGAGTACAACCACCACCGCCGGCACTCCTCGCTCGGCTACCTAACCCCAGCCGAGTACGCTCGGCAGTGCACCCATCAAATGGAAACCGACGACTCACAGAACGTCCGGACCGAATGAAGGGGGCGGCTCACCACAAGACCCGCCACATAGTCACCGGGGATTGGAGATTCAGTCAATGCGTGCCGGGCCCATGTAGGCAGCACATCGGACTGCTTCAGACCATAGAGTGCAAGCACGAACGGGGCAGCAGACATCAACCACAGGCCCGACGACTGAGAGAGCGGAAGAGCCAACTCACGGTCGACGCTCCAGGACAGTCGAGCAGTTCCATTCTTGTCTGACAGGTACTCCCACGATGAACTCGGCATGCGCATAGACATACTCGCGCGTGCCGACAACCTCCGTACTCAGCTCCGGTGCGGCGCCGCTCCACGCGGAGACCGCGCGGCTACGGTGCCGAGAGCAACCCACACCCCACGCGAGAGGTCGCCGCATGCCGCCCAAGGGCTTTGACGGCTCTTCCGATCTGAGGGTGTAGCAGTGGTGGTGTGACCGGGCCGAGGTAGGGGTCGAGGTCCCCTGATGATGGGGGTTCCTACACCGACCCGACCAGAAGACCTCGACGTGCGTGAACTTACCTTTGATGCCCCTGATCTGACGACCTTCGCCCGCCTGGACGAGCTTGGCCTCGTTGCGGTTGGCCAGCGCGTGGAGCCTGACCGGGCGGTGCTGGAATGCCGGGTGGTCGCGGGCGATGACGACGCGTTCTGCCGGCACTGCGGGGCCGAGGGCGCCGCGCGGGGCACGGTGACCCGGCAGCTGGCGCATGAGCCGTTCGGGTGGCGGCCCACCACGCTGCTGATCCGGGTGCGTCGCTTCGGCTGTCAGGCGTGCCGGCGGGTGTGGCGCCAGGACACCACTGCGGCGGCGGACCGGCGGGCGAAGCTGTCGCGTGCAGCGGTGCGGTGGGCGCTGGTGGCCCTGGTGACCCAGCACCTGACTGTCGCCAGGTTGGCCGAGGCTCTGGGAGTGGCCTGGGACACCGCCAATGACGCGGTCCTGGCCGAGGGCCGACGGGTCCTGATCGATGACCCCACCCGGTTTGACGGCGTCACCGTGGTCGGAGTGGACGAGCACGTCTGGCGCCATACCCGAAGCGGCGAGAAGTACGTCACCGTCGTCATCGATCTGACCCCGATCCGCGACGGGACGGGTCCAGCACGCCTGCTCGACATGGTCCAGGGGCGATCGAAGAGCACTTTCAAGACCTGGCTCGCTGCCCGCACCCAGGCATGGCGCGACAGGGTGGAGGTGGTGGCGATGGACGGGTTCACCGGGTTCAAGACTGCTGCGGCCGAGGAGCTCCCCGACGCGGTCGCGGTGATGGATCCCTTCCACGTGGTCCGGCTCGCTGGTGACGCCCTGGACCGTTGTCGCCGACGGGTCCAGCAAGATCTCCACGGCCACCGCGGCCGGGCCGGCGATCCGCTCTACTGCGCGCGGCGGACCCTGCACACTGGCGCCAACCTGCTCACCGACAAGCAGGCCCGCAGGATCGAGTCCCTGTTCGCCGACGAGGAGCACGTCGAGGTCGAGGCGACCTGGGGCATCTACCAACGCATGATCGCCGCCTACCGCCACCCAGACCGGCGCGAAGGCCGGGCACTGATGACCGCCGTGATCGACTCGGTGACTCGTGGCGTTCCCACCGCCCTGAGCGAGCTCGTCACGCTCGGGCGGACGCTGACCAAGCGGGCCGAAGACGTACTCGCATTCTTCGACCTGCCGGGCACGAGCAACGGCCCGACCGAGGCGATCAACGGCCGCCTCGAGCACCTCCGAGGGTCCGCCCTCGGCTTCCGCAACCTGACCCACTACGTCGCCCGATCCCTCCTCGAAGCCGGCGGCTTCAGACCACGACTACACCCTCAGATCGGATGAGCCGCTTTGACGACAAGGTCCAGTTCGTCTGGGACATCGCCGACCGTCTGCGTGGTTCGTTCAAGCGCCATGAGTACGGCTCGGTGATGCTCCCGCTGCTGGTGCTGCGCCGCATGGATGCCGCACTGGCCGACACCAAGGACGCCGTCGTGGCCCAGGCCAAGACGATGGAGACCATCGGCCCCGGCCAGGATGCGCTGCTCAAGCGCACGGCCGGCCGTCGCTTCTACAACACCTCCAAGTACACCTTCCGCACCCTTCTCGCGGACCCCAAGGACCTGCGCGACAACCTCGCCGACTACATCCATGGCCTCTCCCCCGACGCCTCGGCCATCATCGACGCCTACGACGTGGCCCCCAAGATCGAGCGCATGGCGAAGGACGACCTGCTCTACGGCGTGCTGGCGGACTTCGCCGACCTGGACGTCAGCCCAACCAGCGTCAGCAACGAGGCCATGGGCTACATCTTCGAGGAGCTGCTGCGGAAGTTCTCCGAGATGTCCAACGAGACCGCCGGTGAGCACTACACCCCGCGCGAGGTGATCTCCCTGATGGTGGAGCTCCTCCTCTCGGGCCGCACTCACACCGAGCTCCTCAACAATCCCGCCCCGGTGCGCAGCGTGTACGACCCGGCGGCTGGCACAGGCGGCATGCTCGTGGGTGCCATGGACCGCATTCGCGACCTGAACAGCCACGCCACCGTCCACGTGGCCGGCCAGGAGCTCAACGACGAGACCTGGGCCATCGCCCAGTCGGACCTGATGCTTCAGGACATCCCGCCGGAACGGATGCGCAACGGCAACTCCCTCACACAGGACGCCTTCGACGACGAGCAGTTCGACTTCATGCTCGCCAACCCGCCCTACGGCGTGGACTGGAAGAAGTACGCCGCCCCCATCAAGGACGAGGCGGAGTCCCTCGGCTCCGACGGCCGCTTCGGCGCCGGTCTGCCGCGTGTCTCGGACGGTTCGTTCCTGTTCCTGCAGCACATGATCAGCAAGATGAAGCCGGGTGGCTCGCGCATCGGCATCGTCCTCTCGGGATCGCCGTTGTTCTCCGGCCAGGCCGGTAGCGGGGAGTCGGAGATCCGTGGCTGGATCCTGCAGAACGACTGGCTGGAGGGCATCGTGGCCCTGCCGGACCAGATGTTCTACAACACCGGCATCAACACCTACGTGTGGATCCTGACCAACGAGAAGGACGAGGCCAGCCGCGGCAAGGTCCGCCTGATCGATGCCCGCGAGTTGGGCACCAAGATGCGCAAGTCCCTGGGTGACAAGCGCAAGGAACTCACGCCGGCGGCCATCGCCGAGATCGTCCGGCTCTATGGCGACGCCCTCACCGAGGATGCGGACCCCGACAAGGTCCGCGTGATGGACCGCAACGACTTCGGCTACCAGCGCATCACCGTGGAGCGTCCGCTGTGAGCCGCCCCCTTCATTCGGTCCGGACGTTCTGTGAGTCGTCGGTTTCCATTTGATGGGTGCACTGCCGAGCGTACTCGGCTGGGGTTAGGTAGCCGAGCGAGGAGTGCCGGCGGTGGTGGTTGTACTCGTCCTTCCAGTCGCCGATGATGACCTGTGCGTGCAGCAGCGAGTAGAAGCTGTTGATGTTGAGGCACTCGTCGCGGATCCGGCTGTTGAACGACTCGACGTACCCGTTGCGCCACGGCGAGCCCGGAGGGATGTAGGACAGGCCGGTGCGGGTGCCGGCCCAGTCGGCCATCGCCTCGCTGATGAACTCCGGCCCGTTGTCCGACCTGAGCACCGCCGGGGCGCCCCGGGCGGCGACGAGGTCCTCGAGGTGGGCGGTGAGTCGGTCGGCGGTAATCGAGCGCTCCACGAGGCCGCCGATGCACTCCCGGGTGTGTTCGTCGACGATCGAGCAGATCTTGATCGGTCGTCCGTGCTCGTCGGCGTCGAACTGGAAGTCCACCGCCCACACCACGTTCGGCGCGTCCGCCGTCGGCGCGTCGACGGTCGAGGACCCGACGCGCTTGCGTCGACGCCGCTGCGGGACCCGGAGCCCTTCGTCACGCCACAGGCGTTGGATCTTCTTGTGGTTCACCACCCACCCCTCGGCGCGGGCGTCGTGATACGCCCGCCGATACCCGTAGCGGGGATGGTCCTTCGCCCAGGCGCGCAGCCACTCCCTGAGCGCCCGATCCGGGTCCGTGACCGTGTCGCCCTTGAGCGGTCGCCGGTACGCGGAGCGGCTCAGCCCGACCAGACGGCACGCCATCCGTTCGCTTACCCGCAACTTGCGCTTGAGGTGATCGACGGCGGCGCGGCGCCTGTCCGGGCTTAGAAGTTTCCCTCAGCCAGCTCCTTGAGCGCGGCCTTCTCCAGCTCCGCTTCCGCGAGCAGACGCTTCAGGGTCGCGTTCTGCTTCTCCAACTCCTTCAGGCGCTTTGCGTCGTCGGCCTTGAGGCCGCCGTACTGGTTCCGCCACCGGTAGTACGTCTGCTCGGACACCCCCAGCTCCCGGCACACCGCCGCGACGTCCTGACCATCGGTGAGCATCCTGTCGGCCTGCCCGAGCTTACGGACGACCTGCTCCGGGGTGTGACGCTTCCTGCTGTTCGTCATGATCTGACCAGTCTCCCTGCCCGCGACCGCGGGCAACAGGACGACTCTCATAACGACTGGACCTACGAAACGGGGTCAGCCCAGCTGCACCGCCGCTGGGAGGCGACGGCCGATGCCGTGGGCGATCTCGAGGGACTCGACCACCTGGTGGGCTGCACCTTCGACTCCGAGAAGGCGCTGAAGGACGAGCTGAAGTCGCTGGACACCAAGGCCCGCAACGCCTTGGTGAAGGCCGCCGCGGTCACTGACCCCGAGGCGCCAGTGGTGATGGTCAAGGGCGAGCCCGCACCGGACCCTGACCTGCGCGACCACGAGAACATCCCCCTGCCGCAGGGGTGGATGGACCTGCCCGACGGCAAGCGCTTCACGGCGCTGGAGGATGCGGCGGAGAAGCACCTCGAGAGCGAAATCCACCCCTACGTGCCCGATGCGTGGCTGGATTACAGCAAGGCGAGGGTCGGTTTCGAGATCCCCTTCACCCGCCAGTTCTACGTCTACGAGCCCCCGCGCCCCGTGGAGGAGATCGCCGCGGAGATCAAGGACCTGGAGGAGCAGATCCAGGGCTGGATGACGGGGCTCGGACTGTGAAGACGGTCCCGCTGCGCCGGGTTGCCACGGTGCTCAACGGCGGCACTCCCACCGCTGACCCGATGAACTGGGAGGGTGAAGTTCCGTGGGCCACACCGGTGGACCTCCGACCGGTGAACGGCGGCCACGTGACGGAGACCCAGAGGCACTTGTCACGACAGGGCGCCCGCACCGGCAGCACTATCGCCCCCGCTGGCTCAGTGCTGATTTCGAGCCGCGCACCTATTGGCTACGTCGCCACGACCACGCGAGCAATGGCCTTCAATCAAGGCTGCAAAGCGCTCGTGCCACTACCTTTGGTTACGCACGCCCGCTTCCTGCAGTTCTATCTCATGGTCGCGACAGCAGACCTGCAGGCATCCGGGAGCGGCTCCACCTTCATGGAGCTTTCGAGTGAGGCCGTGGGCAGCACTCCCGTAATGTCACCCCCACTCGAGGAACAGGAGCGCATCGCGAACTTCCTCGACGACCGCGTGGGCCACATCGACCGCATCATCGCCGCCCGAGAGCGGCAGCAGGTTCTTGCCGACGAGTCCTACGAGGCATGGCTAGACACCACTTGCGCCGAACTGCGGGCCCGATGTGGAGAGGCCCCTCTGAGGCGGCTACAGCTCACGATCGAGCAGGGCTGGAGCCCCCAGGTTGACGCGGCGCCTGCGCTCACGGGGGAACCCGGTCTCCTGAAGTTGGGATCCGTGAGGCGAGGCGAGTTTCGCCCGGACCAGAACAAGGCGTTCCCCGAATCGGTGACTCCTCGCGAGGAGTACCGCATCAGACATGGGGACCTACTCATCACTCGGGCCAACACACCAGCGCTCGTCGGCGACGTCGCAGTTGTGGACGAAGTGGGTGACTGTCCGCTCTATCTCAGTGATCTGATCTACCGCGTCAAGCCTCAGCAGGCGGATCCGCGCTTCATCTCGACGTGCTTGCGGACCTCTGCCGCACGACAGGAGATTTCGGTTATCGCCCGGGGGACATCCGGGTCGATGCCCAAGCTCCGCGGGGAGGACCTCCGCGGGCTCTCCGTCCCAAACGCCCCACTTCCAGACCAGCGCGCGCTTGGTTTGTCCGACAAGAGGCAACGTCTCGACTTGGTGGCTCGCACCGCCGCCCTCACCCGCTCCATCGACCTCCTCACCGAGTACAAGCAGTCCCTCATCACCGCTGCCGTGACCGGGCAGTTGGACGTGACCACCGCCAGCACCCGCATTCCGGAGTGACGCCATGTCGAACACCACCGAGTCCACCTTCGAGGGCAACATCGAGGCCCACCTGTTGGCCAACGGGTGGCAGTCCCTGGCCCCGGACGGGTACGACCACAAGCTCGGGCTCTTCCCCGACGAGGTGACGACCTGGCTGGCCGAGAGCCAGCCCAAGCAGTGGGAGCACCTCTCGGCGCGGCACGGCGGGGAGGTGCTCGCGCGACAGAAGGTCGTGCAGGCAGTGGCCGACGCCATCGACCACCGCGGCACGCTGAGCGTGCTGCGGGACGGCCTCAAGAACTCTGGCGTGAACATCGACCTGGCCACCTTCAAGCCGGCCAGTGGCCTGAACCCCGACACCGCCGTGCGGTACGCCGCCAACCGGGTGGCCGTGGTGCGCCAGCTGCACCACTCGGAATCGCGCCCCCTGGACTCGGTGGACCTGGCGCTGGTGGTCAACGGCATCCCGGTGGCCACGGCCGAGCTGAAGAACCCCTTGACCGGGCAGGGCCTGGAGCAGGCCATCAGCCAGTACCGCACCGACCGGAACCCGCACGACCTGATCTTCCGCGCCCGCACACTGGTGCACTTTGCCGTCGACCCGCACCACGTGGCCATGACCACTTGTCTGGCAGGCCAGGACACGCGCTTCCTGCCCTTCGACCAAGGCAGTGCCGGCCCGGGCAACCCGGGCACCTCCGGCAACCCCGCTGCCTCGGGTTACGAGACGGCCTATCTGTGGGAGGAGGTGTGGCAGCGGGACAACTGGCTGGAGCTGCTCGACTCGTTCATCCAGCAGCGCAAGGACAAGAAGACCGGCACCTGGCAGGTGCTCTTCCCGCGCTTCCACCAGTGGCACGCGGTGCGTTCCATCCTGGAGGCGACTGCGCGGGACGGCGCAGGCGTGGACCGGCTCATCCAGCACTCGGCCGGCTCGGGCAAGTCCAACACCATCGCGTGGAGCGCCCACATGCTCAGCCGCCTGCACGGGGTGGACGAGACCCCGATCTTCGACAAGGTGGTGGTGATCACCGACCGCAAGGTGCTGGACAGGCAGCTGCAGGCCACGGTCGCCGGGCTGGAGCACACCGAGGGCACGGTGGTGCGGGTGGACAAGAACTCCGCCCAGTTGAAGGCGGCTCTGGAGGGCAACGCGGCACGCGTCATCATCACCACCCTGCAGAAGTTCCCGGTGGTGTTGGAGATCGCCCGCGACGCTCAGCGCAACGGCAAGGACGCCGGCAGCATCGCCGGCCAGAATGAGCCGCCCCCTTCATTCGGTCCGGACGTTCTGTGAGTCGTCGGTTTCCATTTGATGGGTGCACTGCCGAGCGTACTCGGCTGGGGTTAGGTAGCCGAGCGAGGAGTGCCGGCGGTGGTGGTTGTACTCGTCCTTCCAGTCGCCGATGATGACCTGTGCGTGCAGCAGCGAGTAGAAGCTGTTGATGTTGAGGCACTCGTCGCGGATCCGGCTGTTGAACGACTCGACGTACCCGTTGCGCCACGGCGAGCCCGGAGGGATGTAGGACAGGCCGGTGCGGGTGCCGGCCCAGTCGGCCATCGCCTCGCTGATGAACTCCGGCCCGTTGTCCGACCTGAGCACCGCCGGGGCGCCCCGGGCGGCGACGAGGTCCTCGAGGTGGGCGGTGAGTCGGTCGGCGGTAATCGAGCGCTCCACGAGGCCGCCGATGCACTCCCGGGTGTGTTCGTCGACGATCGAGCAGATCTTGATCGGTCGTCCGTGCTCGTCGGCGTCGAACTGGAAGTCCACCGCCCACACCACGTTCGGCGCGTCCGCCGTCGGCGCGTCGACGGTCGAGGACCCGACGCGCTTGCGTCGACGCCGCTGCGGGACCCGGAGCCCTTCGTCACGCCACAGGCGTTGGATCTTCTTGTGGTTCACCACCCACCCCTCGGCGCGGGCGTCGTGATACGCCCGCCGATACCCGTAGCGGGGATGGTCCTTCGCCCAGGCGCGCAGCCACTCCCTGAGCGCCCGATCCGGGTCCGTGACCGTGTCGCCCTTGAGCGGTCGCCGGTACGCGGAGCGGCTCAGCCCGACCAGACGGCACGCCATCCGTTCGCTTACCCGCAACTTGCGCTTGAGGTGATCGACGGCGGCGCGGCGCCTGTCCGGGCTTAGAAGTTTCCCTCAGCCAGCTCCTTGAGCGCGGCCTTCTCCAGCTCCGCTTCCGCGAGCAGACGCTTCAGGGTCGCGTTCTGCTTCTCCAACTCCTTCAGGCGCTTTGCGTCGTCGGCCTTGAGGCCGCCGTACTGGTTCCGCCACCGGTAGTACGTCTGCTCGGACACCCCCAGCTCCCGGCACACCGCCGCGACGTCCTGACCATCGGTGAGCATCCTGTCGGCCTGCCCGAGCTTACGGACGACCTGCTCCGGGGTGTGACGCTTCCTGCTGTTCGTCATGATCTGACCAGTCTCCCTGCCCGCGACCGCGGGCAACAGGACGACTCTCATAACGACTGGACCTACGAAACGGGGTCAGCCCAAGAACTTCGCGGTGATCGTGGACGAGGCCCACTCCTCCACCAGCGGGGCGGCCATGGGCGAGCTCAAGACCGTGCTCAGTGGCGACGCCGCGCTGGACGAGGCCGAGCGGGCCGAGGCGACCGACGGCAACGCCACGTCCGAGGAGGAGGACGCGCTGCTGGACAGCGCCACGGCGCGAGGCAAGTCGAGCAACATCTCGTTCTTCGCGTTCACCGCGACACCCAAGCCGAAGACGTTGAACGTGTTCGGGCAGACCGGCCAGGACGGCATCAAGCGCCCGTTCCACACGTACTCGATGCGGCAGGCGATCGCCGAGGGGTTCATCCTCGACGTGCTGGCGAACTACACGACCTACGCCGTCTACTACAAGCTGGCCAAGACCCACCCGCGCAACGACCCCTCGGTGGAGGTCCGCAAGGGCAAGGCCATGCTCGCGCGGAACGCCTCACTGCACAGCCACATGATGGAGGCCAAGGCCGAGGTGATCGTGGAGCACTTCCGCGAGAAGACGGCCCACAAGATCGACGGGCGGGCCAAGGCCATGGTCGTGACGCGTTCACGGCTGCACGCGGTGCGCACCCACAAGGCGATCCAGGACTACATCTCGAAGATGGGTTATGACCGGGGACCCGATGCGATGAAGGCGCTGGTGGCCTTCTCCGGCACGGTGAAGGATTCGGACGCGCCCGACGCCCCCGGTGTGACCGAGGCACAGCTCAACGGATTCTCCGAGGGGGAGCTGCCCAAGAAGTTCCACGCGGACTACCAGGTGCTGGTGGTGGCCGAGAAGTACCAGACCGGCTTCGACGAGCCGCTGCTGCACACCATGTACGTGGACAAGAAGCTCTCCGGTGTGGCGGCGGTGCAGACGCTCTCGCGGCTGAACCGGATCCACGACGGCAAGGACGACACATTCGTACTCGACTTCGCGAACACGGCCGAGGAGATCGAGAAGGCGTTCAACCCGTTCTACGAGCAGAGCCTGGCCGAGACCACGGATCCGCAGGTGCTGGCCACCATGGAGCACGACCTGCTGACCGCGGGCGTGCTGGTGCCCGAGGAGATGGAGCGGGTCGTCCAGCTGCTGTTGGCTGGAGAGCCGTGCACGCAGGGCGAGATGTACTCACTGCTGGGGACAGCGACCGGGCGGTTCCTGCAGCTGGGTGAACGGGACGAGGAGGCCGCGGAGTCGTTCCGCGGGACGCTGGACTCGTTCTGTCGCGCGTACTCGTTCCTGGCACAGGTGATGCCGTGGACCGACCGCGACATGGAGCGCCTGTTCCTCTACGGACGGCTGTTGCTGGCCGAGCTGCCCGCCCGCGAGAGCGACCCCATGCCGCAGGTGAGCAAGTCCGTGCAGCTGAGTCACCTGCGCATCACCGCGACCTCGTCCGGCGCGATCACACTGGAGGGTGATGAGGAGCCGGTGCCCGCGCTGCCAGGTGGTGGCAAGGGATCGGGAACCGAGCCGGTGACGGACAAGCTCTCGGCCCTCATCGCGGTGATGAACGAGAAGTACGGCGCCGACCTGGGCGACGCCGACCGGGTGTGGATGGACCAGCAGTGGACCGTGGTCATGGACGACGACGACCTGCGGGACGTGGCACGGCACAACGACAGGTCGCAGTACGAGGCTGTGCTGGACGACCGGGTGGGCGAAATCATCCTTGACCGCGAGGAGGCCAACGGGGAGTTGCTCTCCATGTTCTTCGGGAACTTGGAGTTCCGAAAGCATGTGGTGTCGTTCTTGGCGGGGACGTATGACGAGTTCCGTCGGGCTGGTTGATTACTCCTGACGGCATCGCAGCGAAGGAGATCTCCAAAGGTGACGCCAGTGCAACCTCGCAGCAGCACGGGAACCATATGAACGGGCACCGCGACACCATCTTCAGCGATCGGGACCGGTCTGACCCCTCACCCTCCCGGTGGAACGAAGGCTCTTTCAGCTTTCTCGACCGCGTCAGTGGCCAGTACGGGGCGCAGGTCCGCGATGTGGCCGAAGCTTGGTACCGGGAGTACCCGAGGCAGGGGCGATCAGATCTCCGCGAGCGGCTGAGGGAGAACACCCAAGTCGGCGCAGCCGCCCTCCTCGAACTCTTCCTCCACGAGATGCTCCGCCGTGGTGGATTCAAAATGCTTCCACACCCAGATCTCATGGATAGCCCCACCACCCTGATTTCCTGGTGTCAGGCCATGGTGGCTCATCCGATCTGAGGGTGTAGTCGTGGTCTGAAGCCGCCGGCTTCGAGGAGGGATCGGGCGACGTAGTGGGTCAGGTTGCGGAAGCCGAGGGCGGACCCTCGGAGGTGCTCGAGGCGGCCGTTGATCGCCTCGGTCGGGCCGTTGCTCGTGCCCGGCAGGTCGAAGAATGCGAGTACGTCTTCGGCCCGCTTGGTCAGCGTCCGCCCGAGCGTGACGAGCTCGCTCAGGGCGGTGGGAACGCCACGAGTCACCGAGTCGATCACGGCGGTCATCAGTGCCCGGCCTTCGCGCCGGTCTGGGTGGCGGTAGGCGGCGATCATGCGTTGGTAGATGCCCCAGGTCGCCTCGACCTCGACGTGCTCCTCGTCGGCGAACAGGGACTCGATCCTGCGGGCCTGCTTGTCGGTGAGCAGGTTGGCGCCAGTGTGCAGGGTCCGCCGCGCGCAGTAGAGCGGATCGCCGGCCCGGCCGCGGTGGCCGTGGAGATCTTGCTGGACCCGTCGGCGACAACGGTCCAGGGCGTCACCAGCGAGCCGGACCACGTGGAAGGGATCCATCACCGCGACCGCGTCGGGGAGCTCCTCGGCCGCAGCAGTCTTGAACCCGGTGAACCCGTCCATCGCCACCACCTCCACCCTGTCGCGCCATGCCTGGGTGCGGGCAGCGAGCCAGGTCTTGAAAGTGCTCTTCGATCGCCCCTGGACCATGTCGAGCAGGCGTGCTGGACCCGTCCCGTCGCGGATCGGGGTCAGATCGATGACGACGGTGACGTACTTCTCGCCGCTTCGGGTATGGCGCCAGACGTGCTCGTCCACTCCGACCACGGTGACGCCGTCAAACCGGGTGGGGTCATCGATCAGGACCCGTCGGCCCTCGGCCAGGACCGCGTCATTGGCGGTGTCCCAGGCCACTCCCAGAGCCTCGGCCAACCTGGCGACAGTCAGGTGCTGGGTCACCAGGGCCACCAGCGCCCACCGCACCGCTGCACGCGACAGCTTCGCCCGCCGGTCCGCCGCCGCAGTGGTGTCCTGGCGCCACACCCGCCGGCACGCCTGACAGCCGAAGCGACGCACCCGGATCAGCAGCGTGGTGGGCCGCCACCCGAACGGCTCATGCGCCAGCTGCCGGGTCACCGTGCCCCGCGCGGCGCCCTCGGCCCCGCAGTGCCGGCAGAACGCGTCGTCATCGCCCGCGACCACCCGGCATTCCAGCACCGCCCGGTCAGGCTCCACGCGCTGGCCAACCGCAACGAGGCCAAGCTCGTCCAGGCGGGCGAAGGTCGTCAGATCAGGGGCATCAAAGGTAAGTTCACGCACGTCGAGGTCTTCTGGTCGGGTCGGTGTAGGAACCCCCATCATCAGGGGACCTCGACCCCTACCTCGGCCCGGTCACACCACCACTGCTACACCCTCAGATCGGAAGAGCCGCCATGGTGTTCGGTTCTACCTCGAAGCAACCACCATGAACGCTGCAGACGCTGACGGCGGGCGGGGCAGACGCCGCCAAGACTTCTTGGACTCCTTGCAACGATCCACGAACAAGGACTTCTACCTGTGGGTCGAACAGCTCACCGTCGGCGATCGGCCCGCAGCAGGGCGGAGATTGCGCGCCGCTATCGATCAGTGGTTGTCGTCCTTAGACCCGGACACAGAAGGCGCCGTGGAGCAGCGCCCAAGAATGACCTGGTCCGATGAGGGCTGGACCACCACCGTGTCTGCCTTCCCCGCCGGTCGCGACTGCCGGGGGCGGGAGGACCACTCCATCGTGGGCATAGTCTCGGACGGCGGTGTTCAAATCGTCGACCATGCTCCCACCCTGCGCAAAGTCGTCCGGAAGAAGGCCGGCGCCTACGGCCAGCTTGACGCCCCACTCGTCATCGCCGTTGGAACTCATATTCTCGATCACGATCACTGGCATACCACGAACACCCTCTACGGCGAACTGGAAATACCCCTCACAGAACACGACGGCGCGCTGGCTGCTGACGAAGCGAGAAGGGTCAATAGCGGGCTCTTCACCCCTCCCCCACCAATGCTGGGGAAGGACGTCGAGGGGGTTCTGATCGTGGACGGCATCACCCCATCCTCCTTCCACAAGGCACGACTGGACCGCTGGCAGAATCCGGCACAGAAGACGACATTCCTGCCCCTGCACCGCTACCTACCCATCACCGACTGGACACCGCAAGAGGGCCAGGTCATCCCGCACCACAGTGACATCGATCCTCTTGGACACATTGGCCTGGACTCGCCTTGGCCCCAGGTTGAGCCATTCCCACGGCGCGAGTAGGTGACTAGCCGCTGGACCCATGGGCCGCACCGCAGGGGGCGTGGTCGCTTCGGCGCCCACCAGTGCGTGGCAGTAGACCTGTGAGTCCCTCGATTACCGTGAGAGCCCGCAAGGTTGTCGGAGCCTTCTGCTTACCTGCAGACATGGCAGACGTGACCATGAGCCCGAACGAATGGATCAAAGCATGGGAACTGGGTTCAGGCGTGCTCTTGGCCGGCGTGAGCTGGATCAGCAGACGACGGCCTTGGAGCCCCGAGGATCTCAACGACATCGTTTCGGATCTCGCCAAGGAACGGCGTCGAATCACGCTAAGCCCAGCATCGCTCAACGCCCAGCAGGCTCGAGATCGCACTGCGGCCGTAGATAGACGGGCCGTTGAGCGATGGCTGAACGCAGACCTGATGAGCCCCGGCATGAGAGTCAGAGCACACCTCACCGCGAGCCTCTGGCTGGCCCTTGTCGCGGTGGCCGCAGCGGCCGGAGGGTACTTCTGGGCTGACCCCGGAAGCGCTCCGGCGGCGAGAGCCCTCATCACACTGAGCCATGCCCTCATAGGTCTGGCGCTTGTTCGCTACCTCATCGGCGTCATAAAATTCCTCGCAGCATCCTGCTCTTCCTCTCGCAGGCAGGCCTACTACCGGGCCCTCGATGGCCTACTCCGGGCTCATCACTTCAATCCCGACGGGAGCCCCACCGCGAAATCCGAACCCAAATCCAGCGGTTGGCGACAATTCCTTCGGAGCCTCCTGTGAGTCGTTGGTAGGCCCGCGTCACCATCAACTCTGCTCAACATCGGGTTCGGCGTCGCACCACTGCGTCCCCCCTCACCCACTCCCGACCCAACGCCACCACCGCCCACACGCCTGCCCCGACGGCCAACCCGACGATCACCGCGACCAACCCACCCCACCCCATCCCGGTAAAGGCGAACCCACCGGCGTACCCGACCACCGAGCTCCCCGCGTAGTACGCCAGCGTGTAGAGCGACGTGCTCTGCGAGCGTCCGTGCTCGGCCGCGGCCCCGGCCCACCCGGACGCGACCGAGTGCGCCCCGAAGAAACCGGCGGTGAACAGCACCAACCCCACGATCACCATCGGCAGCCACACCGCCAGCGTCACCAGCGCCCCGGCCACCATGCACGCCGTCGACCCGAGCATCACTGGCAGCCGCCCCCAACGCCCGGCCAGCCCGCCAGCCACCCGCGCCGACCAGGTGCCCGACAGGTACGCCAGGAACAGCAGGCTCGCCGCACCGACCGACAACCCGTACGGCGCCCCCTCCAGCCGGAAGGTCAGGTAGTTGTACATGGCCACGAACCCGCCCATCAGCAGGAACGCCTGCGCGTACACGGCCACCAGCCCCGGCCGGTGCAGGTGGTCCCGGCAGATGCCCGCCACCCGCCTCACGGACGACCGCTGCGCCCGGAACCCCTGCGGCTGCGGCGGCAGCACGAAGAACGCGATGACCGCCACCGCCGCCAGCCCGGCCACGGACGAGACGCCGGCCCGCCACCCGAGCCAGTCACCCACCGGGGCGGCGACGATGCGCCCCATCAGGCCGCCGAGGCTGGTGCCGGCCACGTAGGTGCCTGCGGCCACCGCAGCCGCGCTCGCGGTGACCTCCTCCCCCAGGTAGGCCACCGCGAGCGCCGCCACCCCGCCCAGGGCCGCGCCCTCGAGCACGCGGAGCACGAGCATCAGCTCGAACCACGGACAGAAGGGCACCACCATCCCCAGCCCGGTGCCGCCCACCAGGGCGATACGGATGGAGGTGAGCCGCCCGATCCGGTCGGCCACCAGCGACCACGGCAGCACCGAGAGCGCCAGCCCGATGGTGGCCGCCGAGACCGCCAGTGAGGCCTGCGAGGCGGTGACGCCCAGGTCGACCGCCAGCAGCGGCAGCACCCCCTGCGGGGAGTAGAGCTGGGCGAAGCAGGCGACCCCGGCGGCGAACAGCGCCCACTGCATGCGGCGGTACTCCGGCGTGCCCTTCTCGTGCCCCTCCCAGGTGGCGGCGGCGGAAGAGGTGGTCACGCGGCCGACCATAGCCAGCGGCCCTCCGGCGGAGACCGGGGTGCTCCCGGAAGCGGTCGGCCCCCTCCCGGCACGAGCCGCCCGCTCGGCCACGACCACGCCACCCACACCACATTGCCAACCCCGCACCCCGCAGCACGCCCCCGCCTGCATGGTCATTCACCCCAATGGATTACCATTCCTCCATGAACGAGCCCACCCGCCAGACGCTGTCGACCGCGCGCCGCGTGGTCGTCAAGGTCGGCTCCTCCTCACTCACCGCCCCCGGCGGTGGCGTCGACGGGGCGCTGCTGCACTCCATCGCCGGGGTGCTGGCCCGCCGCGTGCGCGACGGCGGCCAGGTGGTGCTGGTCTCCAGCGGTGCGATCGCCGCCGGCCTGCCCGGCCTGGGCCTGGAGCGCCGCCCGAGCGACCTGGCCACCCAGCAGGCCGCCGCGAGCCTGGGCCAGGGCGCCCTGATGTCCGAGTACACCCACGCGCTGGGCCTGCACCGGGTCCGCGCGGGCCAGGTGCTGCTGACCGCCGCCGACCTGCACCGCCGCAACCACTACGTGAACGCCTCGCGCACCCTGGAGCGCCTGCTGGAGCTCGACGTCCTGCCGATCGTCAACGAGAACGACACGGTGGCCACCGACGAGATCCGCTTCGGCGACAACGACCGCCTGGCCGCCCTGGTGGCACAGCTGGTGGACGCCGACGCCCTCGTGCTGCTCTCGGACGTGGACGCCCTGTACGACGGCCACCCCGACGAGCCCGGCACCCAGCGCATCCCGCACGTCGCCGGGCCCGATGACGTGGGCGGCGTCGATGTCTCCCGCATCGGCTCGGCGGTGGGCACCGGCGGCATGGCGACCAAGCTGTCCGCGGCCCAACTGGCGGCCGAGGAGGGCATCCCGGTGGTGCTGACCAGCGCCGCGCAGGCCGAGCAGGCCCTGACCGGCGAGGACGTGGGCACCTTCTTCACCCCGACCGGCCGGCGCAGCCCCGCCCGCCGCCAGTGGATCGCCCACGCCACCCGCAGCACGGGCCGGCTGGTGCTCGACGGCGGCGCGGTCGAGGCCGTGGTCGCCCGGCAGACGTCGCTGCTGCCGGTGGGCATCACGCGCATCGAGGGGCGGTTCCGCGCCGGCGACACCGTCGACCTGTGCGCCCCGGACGGCCACGTCGTCGCACGCGGGCTCTCCGGCTACGACGCGCTCGAGCTGCGCCCGCTCATCGGCCAGCGTCTGCCGCACGGGCTGGACGTCGGACGACCGCGCGGCGTGCCGGCCAGCCGACGCCCGGTGGTGCGCCGCGACGACCTCGTGGTGCTCTGAACCGCGCCGCGACCACCGGCCGCGCCGACAGCACGCCACCGGCCTGCGCCGACTCGTACCACCCGACGCCCGGACGAACCCCGCGCGCGAACCCCCGAACCGCGCACCCGCACCCGAGGAGCCCCGCGATGACGAACACCGCCCCCATCGACCCCGCGGTCACCGAGCAGGTGCACGAGGTGGCCCGCCGCGCCCGAGTGGCCGCCCGCCGCCTCGCGCTGCTGACCCGCGCGGAGAAGGACGCCGCCCTGATGGCGCTGGCCGATGCCGTCGACGCCGCCGCCGAGCAGGTGGTCGCCGCCAACGGCGAGGACCTGGCGCGCGGCCGTGAGCAGGGCCTGGCGGAGAACCTGCTGGACCGGCTGACGCTCGACGTCGACCGTGTGCACGCCGTGGCCGCGGCGCTGCGCGACGTCGCCGGTCTGCCCGACCCGGTCGGTGAGGTGGTGCGTGGCTCCACGCTGGCCAACGGCCTGCAGATCCGGCAGCTGCGCGTGCCGATGGGCGTGGTCGGCATGATCTACGAGGCCCGCCCGAACGTGACCGTCGACGCCGCCGGGCTGGGACTCAAGAGCGGCAACGCGGTGATCCTGCGCGGCGGCTCGGCCGCCGCCCGCACGAACGCCACCCTGGTGGAGGTGCTGCGCGCCGCGCTGTCCGAGCTCGACCTGCCCGCCGACGCGGTGAACCTGCTGAACGACGGCGGCCGCGACGCCGCCCGGGCGCTCATGACCGCCCGCGGACTGGTGGACCTCGTGATCCCCCGCGGCGGCGCGAGCCTCATCCAGACGGTGGTCACCGAGTCGACCGTCCCCGTCATCGAGACCGGCACCGGCAACTGCCACGTCTACGTGGACGCGGCGGCCGACCCGGCGATGGCGGTCGCGATCGTCACCAACGCCAAGACCCACCGGAACTCGGTGTGCAACGCGGCCGAGTCGCTGCTGGTGCACCGCGACGCCGCCGAGGCGACGCTGCCGGGCATCATGGCCGAGCTCGCCGCCGCCGGGGTGACCGTGCACGGCGACGAGGCGATGCAGGGGTACGCGCGGGCGGCCGGCGCGGAGTACGTGCCGATCTCGGACGAGGACGACGACACCGAGTTCCTCTCCGCGGACATCTCGACGCGGGTGGTGGACTCCCTCGATGCCGCCATCGCCCACGTGCAGGAGCACACCAGCGGGCACAGCGAGGCGATCGTCACCGGCGACCGGGCCGCCGCGCGGCAGTTCACGGCCGAGGTGGACGCCGCCGCCGTGCTGGTGAACGCCTCCACCCGCTTCACCGACGGCGGGGAGTTCGGCTTCGGCGCGGAGATCGGCATCTCCACCCAGAAGCTGCACGCCCGCGGCCCGATGGCACTGCCCGAGCTGACGACCACCAAGTGGGTGGTGGAGGGCGACGGCCAGGTGCGCTGAGCGTCAGGGGGTTCCGGACAGCCTCCGGACGAGGTACTGGTTCAGGCTGAGGTGCTCCTGGGCCGCCCCCATGGCCAGCTGTCGGTGCAGGTGCTCCCCCAACCGCAGGTTGAGCTTGCCCGAGTACCGGCGGGTCGCCAGCGGCTCGGGCACCTCCTCACCCTCGGCCACCATGTCCTCGACGGTCTCGGCGACCACCTGCCGGAGCCCGGCAAGCGCCTCTTCCTGCGTCTCGGCCAGCCACGACAGGGACGGCATCTCCCAGCAGGTGGCCACGAACTCCTGGTCCTCCTCGGACCAGGCCACGGTGTACCCGTAGTGCGTCACGTCGGGAACCGTCTTCATGCTCCTGCCTCCTTCTTGTCGATCGCGGCGAGGACCTGCCGCACCTGGTAGGTCTTCGCCTTCCCTCGGTCGTCCTGGATGTTGACGCGGGGGTCACCCGGCCACGGGGTCTTGAACACCGCATGCAAGCCGCCCGACCTCCGCGGGGGCCCGAAGTGGTGCTCGCACACCTTCATGAGGTCGGCATACCGCACGTTGCGCGGGACTGGCCCCCGGCGGTGCCGACCACCACACTGGGAGGCCCGCCCGAAGGAGCCGCGATGACCCTGCTGGCCGATGCCGAGGCCCTGGCCGACGACCTGACCGCCCTGCGCCGCTCGCTGCACGCCGACCCGGAGGTGGGCCTGCAGACGCCGCGCACGCAGCAGCAGGTGCTCGACGCCCTGGACGGCCTGCCGCTGGAGGTCACCACCGGGGAGTCGCTCACCAGCATCGTGGCCGTGCTGCGCGGTGAGCACCCGGGCCCGGCGGTGGTCCTGCGCGCGGACATGGACGGCCTGGGCATGGCCGAGGACACCGGGCTGCCCTTCGCCTCCACCAACGGCGCGATGCACGCCTGCGGGCACGACCTGCACACCGCTGCTCTGGTGGGTGCCGCCCGGCTGCTGGCCGAGCGCCGCGACGAGCTCCATGGCTCCGTGATCCTCATGTTCCAGCCGGGCGAGGAGAGCGTCGGCGGGGCGCGCCACATGGTGCGCGAGGGGCTGCTCGACGCCGCCGGCGACGAGGTGACCGGCGCCTACGCGCTGCACGTCTTCCCCGGCGAGCGCGGCACCGTGCAGTACCGCACCGGCCCGGCCATGGCCGGCAACAACCAGTTGCACGTCACCTTCCACGGCCGCGGCGGCCACAGCTCCGAGCCGAGCGGGGCGATCGACCCGGTGCCGGCGCTCTTCGACTTCGGCTCCCAGCTGCAGGTGGCGATCACGCGGCGCATCAGCGTGTTCGACCCGATGGTCGCCTCCATCACACAGGTGGACGTCAGCGGCGGGGCGATCAACGTCATCCCGCCCGAGGCGTCGCTCTCCGGCACGGTGCGGACCCTCTCCCCTGAGGGACTGGAGGCCGCCCGCGAGCTGGTGCGCGACCTGGCCGAGGGGATCGCCGCCGCGCACGGCTGCACGGTGACTGCCGAGCTGCGCGAGCAGTACCCGGCCACCCTCAACGACCCCGCGCAGACCCTCGCGGCCGTCGAGCGCGTGCGGGCGCTGCTGGGCGCCGACCGCGTGACCGAGCGCGAGACTCCGCGGATGAGCTCGGAGGACTTCAGCTTCGTCGCCCAGGAGGTGCCCGGCACCTTCCTCTACGTCGCCGCCAGCCCCGACGGCGTGGACCCCGCGACGGCCGCGTTCAACCACTCCCCGCAGGTGCTGTTCGACGACGCGGCGCTGCCCACCATGGCCGCGATGCTGGCCGACCTGGCGCTCGGGCACCTGGCCGCCGAGCCCCGCACCTGGGGCCGGGCGGCGCCCCGCGTGGCCGTGGGCGGGTGCTGCCTGCCGATCCCGCTGGGCTTCTTCACCCTCGTGGCCGCCGGTGGCCTGGCCGCCCAGCACCTCCTCGGCGGCGGCACCCCCAGCTGAGGCCACTCGCCGCGTAATCTCTGGGCATGGACAGCCCGGACGACCTCCCCCGCTCGACGCCCGCGGAGCGCCGCCAGAAGCGGGTCGCCGGCGCCAGCATCGCCGCACTCGTGGTCTTCTTCCTCTCCTGGTGGGTGCTGGGTGGGCACTGGCCCTCCTTCCGCAGCACCGAGGGGTGGGGCTCGCTGATCATCTGCGCCGGCCTGGCGGGCATCACCCTGGCGGTCGGCCTCGCCCTGCAGGACCCGGAGGAGATCGAGCCCGACGAGGAGGAGCGCGGCACCGTCTGACCGCGCCACCACCGCGCGCCGTCGCCGGCCGCCCAGCCCGCACGGATGTGGCACCTGCCACATGGTCATACGCTCTCGCGTAACAATTCAGTCACGAGGCCGGCTCCGGGCACCACCCCTCCTGCTCCAGCCCCCAGACTCGGGGTTCCCGAGCAGAAGGAGCACCCATGAGCCTCCTGTCCGACGCCGATGCCCTGACCGACGACCTGGTCGCCCTGCGCCGCGCGCTGCACGCCGACCCCGAGGTGGGGCTCGACCTCCCCCGCACCCAGCAGCGCGTGCTCGACGCCCTGGCCGACCTGCCGCTGGAGATCACCACCGGTGACTCGCTCAGCAGCGTGGTCGCCGTGCTGCGCGGCAGCCACCCCGGCCCCGCGGTGATCCTCCGCGGCGACATGGACGCGCTGCCGGTGACCGAGGAGAACGACCTGCCCTACCGCTCCACCAACGGCGCGATGCACGCGTGCGGGCACGACCTGCACGTCGCCGGCCTGGTGGGCGCGGCCCGTCTGCTGGCCGCGCGCCGCGACGAGCTCCACGGCAGCGTGGTGTTCATGTTCCAGCCGGGCGAGGAGATCCTCGGCGGCGCCAGGTACATGCTGGACGAGGGCCTGCTCGACGCGGCCGGCGACGAGGTGACCGGCGCCTACGCCCTCCACGTCTTCCCCGGCCCGCGCGGCCACCTGCAGTACCGCACCGGCACGGCGCTGGCCGGTGCCAACGAGCTGCACGTCACCTTCCAAGGCCGGGGCGGTCACGGGTCCACCCCCACCGAGGCGGTCGACCCCGTGCCGGCCCTGCTCGACTTCGGCTCCCAGCTGCAGGTGGCCGTCACCCGGCGCATCAGCGTGTTCGACCCGGTGGTCGCCTCCATCACCACGCTCTCGGCCGGTGAGGCGATCAACGTCATCCCGCCGTCGGCCACCCTCGGCGCCACCGTGCGCACCCTCTCGCGCGAGGGTCTGGAGACCTTCCGCGAGGAGGCCCAGCACCTGGCCGAGCGCGTGGCCGAGGCCCACCACTGCACGGCGACGGTCGACTTCATCGAGGAGTACCCGGTCACCGTCAACGACCCGGCCCAGACCACCCGCGCCGTCGCCGGCGCGCGCGAGCTGCTGGGCGCCGAGCGCGTGATCGAGCGCGACACCCCGCTGATGGGCTCGGAGGACTTCAGCTTCGTCGCGCAGGAGGTGCCCGGCACCTTCCTGTTCCTCGGCGCCAGCCCCGACGACGTCGACCCCGCGACCGCCGCCTACAACCACTCCCCGCTCGTGCTCTTCGACGACGCGGTGCTGCCCACCCAGGCGGCCGTGCTGGCCGACCTGGCCCTGAACCACCTCGCACAGGAGCAGTGACATGGAAGCCATCTACGCCGCAACGGCCATCCTGGGCGCCATCGCGCTCGGTGAGGTCGTCTCGATCGTCACCCGCGCCCGGGTGCCGTCCATGCTGGTGGCCCTGCTGGCCCTCGTCGTGGCCGTGCAGCTGGGCCTGTTCCCCAAGGAGATCGTCGAGTCCTCCTCGCTGGTGGCGATGAGCGCCATCCTGACCCCGGCGGTCATGGTGCACATGGGCACGCTGCTGCCCCTGTCGGTGCTGAAGACCAACTACAAGTCCGTGCTCATCGCCGTCGGCGCGATGGTGGGGGCCTGCGCGCTGATCCTGCCGATCGTCACGATGTTGTTCGGCTACGGCGCGGCCGTGGCGGGCGCCGGTCCCGTGGCCGGCGGCACCGTCTCCACCCTGCTGACGGTGGAGGGCCTGAACTCGGCCGACCGGGCCGCGCTGGCCACCATCCCGCCGCTGATCCTCATGCTGCAGTTCCTGCCGGCCATGCCGCTGTCCAACCTGCTGCTGCGCCAGTACGCCCAGCGGATCGTGCGGGGCGGCCCGGAGGTCTCCGAGGGTGCCCCGGCCGGGTTCAGCCTGGAGGAGACCGACGACTCGCGGCTGAAGATCCCCGCCAGCTTCGTCGCCAGCCAGCCGATCCTGTTCTTCCTGGTGGTCGGCGTCGGTGCGGTCGCCTGGTGGGTCGGTGAGCTGACCGGCATCAGCTACAGCCTCTGGGGCTTGGGCGCCGGCATCCTGCTGGCCTGGCTGGGTCTGCTGCCGCAGCGCGCCCTGGACCGCGCGAACGCCTTCACCCCGGCCATGACCGGTGTGATCGCGGCGGTCATGGCGCCGCTGGCCCTGGCCTCGATGCAGGAGATCGTCGACTCGCTGGCCGCCGTGGTGGCCATCCTGCTCCTCGGCCTGCTGGGCGTGGTGCTCGGCGGCTTCGTCGTCTCCCGCCTGGTGGGCTGGGACTGGCGGCTGGGCGTGCCGGTGGCCCTCACCACGATGATGGGCTTCCCCGGCGACTTCATCGTCAGCCAGGAGGTCTCGCGCAGCGCCTCGGACGACCCGGAGGTGCAGGATCGCGCGCTCGGCCAGATCCTGCCGCCGATGCTGGTGGGCGGGTTCACCTCGGTGAGCGCCGGCTCCATCGTCATCGCCAGCGTGCTGGTCTCCACGCTCTGAGCTACCCGCACGAGGGGCCCGTCACCGGTGTGTTGACGGGCCCCTCGTCGTGCGCGGGAGGCCGCCCTCAGGCGGTCGCCACCTCAAGGCCGTGTTTCCAGACGCGCAGGTCCCCGGCCCGCAACTCGCCGATGCGCTCCAGGTCGGCCTCCGGCAGCGCCACCAGGTGCGCCGTCGCGTCGGGGCGGATGCGGCCCAGGTCGTCGCGCTGCAGCAGCTCGGCCGCGGTCGCGGTGGAGGCGGTCAACACGTCCTCCAGGGACATGCCCACCTCCTGCAGCAGGCCGAGCTCCTCGAGGTTGGTGCCGTGCACGCCGACGCCCGCGTCGGTGCCCATCGCGATGCGCACGCCGCTCTCGACGGCCCGGGCGATGGACTCCTTGTGCGTGTCCACCACCCGGCGGGCCTTGGCGACCACCGCAGGCGCCAGCGACACCGCCCCGGACTCGGCGCCGCGGATGACCTCCAGCGGGGCCTGCAGGGTGGGCACCAGGAAGGCGTCCTTCTCCAGAAACAGGTCGATCGCCTCGTCGTCCAGGTAGATGCCGTGCTCGACGGAGCGGACCCCGGCGCGCAGGGCGTTCTTGATGCCCTCGCTGCCCTGGGCGTGGCTCATGACGTAACTGCCCTGGGCCGTCGCCTCGGCCACCACGGCCTCGATCTCGGCCGGAAGCATCTGGCTGTGCCGCGGGTCGTCGGTGGGCGAGAGCACGCCACCGGTGGTGCACACCTTGATCTGGTCAGCGCCGGCGCGGAAGAGCTCCCGGGCGAGCTTGAGGAAGTCGTCCGGCCCGTCGGCGATGCTGCGCGGCCGCCCCGGGTGCTGCTGGAAGAAGGGCAGGTCCGCCCCCGAGACCGCGCGGTGGTCGCCGTGGCCGCCGGTCTGGCCGATCACCTGCACGGCGACGGCGAGCTCCGGCCCCTCGACGAGCCCCTGCTCGACGGCACGCTTGACGCCGAGGTCGGCCCCGCCGGCGTCGCGGGCCGCGGTGATGCCGGTGGCCAGCGTGTCCCGCAGGTTGCGCACGGCTTGGAAGAACTCCATCGAGAACGGCTCGTGGACCGCCTCCAGGGAGCCGGCGCGCTCGGCGTTCACGTGCACGTGGCAGTCGATGAGACCCGGCAGCACCACCTGGCCGGTGGCGTCCACGCGCGGCTGGTCGGCTGCGGTGGCGTCGCCGGTGCCGCTGGCGGGGTCGCCGGCGGTGGGCTGCACGGAGGTGATGCGACCGTCGGCCACCACGACGTCGTGGGGACCGTCGAGGAACCGCGTGCCGTCGAACACGCGGCCCCCGGTCAGGACGAAGGTTGCATTCTGCTGGGACACGGCGGCCTCCTGTGGGCGTGATCCGGGTGGATCCTTCGCACCATAGTCCGGCCTGCCGGGGCGCGAGCTCCCGCAGCTACGGCGCACGCACCCTGGGACAGGAGATCGCCTCCCGCGCAGGCGTTCCGCTGGAGAGCTGAGCCCCCGGCCCTCTCCCCCCCCCCCCCCCCCCCCCGGAGGACCCCCGGCCCCGTTCCTGCGACCGTCGTCGCAGGGGCGGGGCGCCGCCGTTGACTAGTGTGCCCAGAAGCACATCACAGGGGCCGGGAGGACGACGGATGCATTTGGTGGTGCTGGGCCCCCTCGAGGCCCGGCGGGGGGACGGGGAGAACCACGCCTTCCCCCTGCGCGAACGACGGTTGCTGGAGCTGCTCGCCGCCGCCGAGGGCCGTCCCGTGCCGGTGCCCGAGATCATCAACGCCCTGTGGGGCGACAACCCGCCCAAGAGCGCCGACAACCAGGTGCAGGGGTGCTGCTCCCGCATCCGCCGGGCCTTCCCGGACGACGGCTCGGTCGTCGTGCACACCGCCGGCGCCTACCGCCTGGGCGACGGGGTGCACGTGGACCTGGAGGACTTCCGCGCCCACCACCGCCGCGGGCAGGAGGCCCTGACGCAGGGGCGCCCGGCCGAGGCACGGGCCGAGTTCGAGGCCGCCCTGGCCCTGTGGCGCGACGCCCCCTTCCCCGACGCCGCCCCCGGCACCCGGGCCGCCGGCCTGGCGGTGCAGCTGGAGCGCACCCACCTGGCGCTGTGCGAGACCTACTGGGAGCTCGTCGGCACCACCGAGCCGTCCCGGGCCGTGGCCGAGCTGGAGCGCCTGGTGGCGCTGAACCCGCTGCGCGAGAACGCGTGGTCGGCGCTCATGACGGTGCTCGCCGGGGCCGACCGCCGGGCCGAGGCGCTGGAGACCTTCTCCCGCCTCCGCAGGACCCTGCGCGACGAGCTGGGCGTGCACCCCTCGCAGGAGATCCTGGCCCTGCACACCCGCATCCTGCGCGGGGAGACCGGACCGAACGCGGGCGACCCCGGGGCCGACGACCAGCCCCGCGGGCACCTGCCGCCGCCGGTCCCCATCTTCGTCGGCCGCACCTGGCACCTGGACCAGATGGAGCGGGCCCTCTCGTCCAGCACCGCCCGGGTGGTGCTGCACGGCCCCTTCGGCATGGGCAAGTCCGCGCTCGCGGTGCAGGGGGCCCACCGGGTGAGCTCGGGCTTCCCCGGCGGCGTGTACTACGTCTCCGCCCACGGCGGGCGCCCCACCGAGCAGTCCGCCGCCGAGGTGCTCGAGGACCTGCTCGCGCAGTCCGGCATGCCGCGCCAGGCGGTGCCGGAGAGCCTCATCGCCCGCCAGGCGGCCTGGCGCAAGGCGCTGGCCACCCGTCGGGCGCTCGTGGTGATCGACGACGTGCCCGGCCCCGGCTTCCTGGAGCAGGTGATGCCCCGCGGGGCAGGCGTGGCCCTGGTGACCAGCCAGCGCGCCTTCCCCGGGTCCGGCGGCGTGCAGCACGTGCCGGTGGGGCCGCTGGAGACCACGGACTCGCTGGCCCTGCTCGAGGCCGCGCTCGGCTCGGAGCGGGTGACGCCGCAGGAGGACCGGGCCCGCGCCGTGGCCGAGGCCTGCGGCAACCACCCCGTGCTGCTGCAGCTGGTGTGCAGCAAGCTGCGCGCGAACCCCGGCTGGGACCTGGCCCGGGTGCTGGACCTCGTGGAAAGCACCGACCTGCTGCTGCCCCACCTGGCCGCCAGCGGTCTGGACCTGGGCTCCGGCATCGAGATGCTGCTGGCCGACCTGCCGCCGCTGGCGCGCACCACCTTCGACCTGCTGCCGCTGCTGGACGAGGACTCCTTCCCAGGCTGGGCCGTCGGCGCCCTGACCGGCACCCGGCAGTGGTTCACCGTCGTGGAGGCCCTGGTCGAGGCGAACCTGCTGGTGGAGGTCGGCTCCGCGGCCCCGGGCTACGCGCGGTACACGCTGCAGACGCTCACCCGGGCGGTCGCGCGGGACCGGGCCTCCCGCCTGGACCCCGAGGTGGTGCGCACGGCCACCCGGCGCCTGGTGAGCACCTGGTGGGCGCTGGCGCACCAGGCCTCCGCCTCGCTGCCGCCCAGCCTGCACGACCCGCTGCTGCTGGACCCCGCCGCCGACGAGCGCGTCCCGGCACCGGCGACCGACCTGAACGCCGGGACCCTGCGCTCGCTGCAGGACCCGCGCACCTGGATGCGCACCGAGCGCCACGGCCTGGCCGGCGCGGTGGAGCTGGCCGCCGAGCAGGGCTGGCCGGAGCTCGCGGCATCGCTCACCGGCGCGATGCTGCCCTTCCACGACTACGAGTGGCTGCACACCGACTGGGGCCGCACCACCGAGGTCTCGCTGGCCGCCCTGGAGCGCGTGCCGGAGGCCGAGCGCACGGCCGGCATGCGGATCGCGCGCGCCCGCATGATCCGCGCGCGGGCGCACCTGCAGCTGTACCGGACCCGCCACGAGGCCGGGGAGATGCTCGCCCGGCAGGCGCTGGAGCTGTTCACCGCCGAGGACGACCACCGCGGCGTGTGCCTGGCCCGCCTGCACCTGGTGACGGCGGCCCGGGAGCTGAACCGCCCCGAGGAGGCCCTGGAGCACGCGGAGGCGGTGGCGGCCAGCACGGTCCCCCGCATCCGGGCTGCGGGCCTCTCGGTGGCCGGTGGTCTGCACGTGGCCGCCGGGCGCCACGAGGAGGCGCTGGAGAGCTACGAGGAGGCGATCGTCGAGGCCGCACGCGGCGAGGACGACCACCGCCTCGGGCTGGCGCTGCGCGGCCGGGGGCAGACCCTGGCCCTGCTGGGCCGGGTGGACGAGGGCGCCGCGGACCTGCAGCGGGCGGTGGGGCTGCTGCAGGAGATCGACGACCCGGGCTGCGTGGCCCGGGCCCTGCGCGACCTGGTCGACCTGTACGCGGCACAGGGCGACCAGGAGGCGGAGCGCTCCGCGCAGGAGCGCTCCGAGGCGTTCTACGCGTCGGTCGGGCGGCCCGGTACGCGCGGGCCGTACGACGCCACGGCACCCCGGCTGTGGACCCCCGGCGAGCGGATCGACGAACGCTGACCGCCGCCGGGGACCGGGGCGGGCCCGGTCAGGCGACCGTGGCGCGCGGGGCGCCGATGCCCGGGTCGATCCTCGGCACCTCACCGGCGGTGGGCCGGATGTCGATGTCGAAGATCTCGGTGGGCAGGTACACCGTGGCGCAGGCGTTCGGGATGTCCACCACGCCCGAGAAGCGGCCCTCGATCGGCGCGGCGCCGAGCAGCAGGTAGGCCTGCTCCTTGGACCAGCCGAAGGTGCTCAGGTAGTCGATCGCGTGCAGGCAGGCGCGCTGGTAGGCCAGGTGCGAGTCGAGGTACTTCTGCTCGCCCTCGAGGGTCACCGAGGTGCCGGAGAAGCTGAGCCACTCGCTGTAGCGCGGCTCGACGTTCCCGGGCATGAAGATCGCGTTCTCGGTGACGCCGTACTTCTCCATGCCGCCGGGGATGACGTCGACGTGGAAGTCGATGTAGCCACCCATCTCGATGCCGCCGCAGAAGGTGATCTCGCCGTCGCCCTGGCTGAAGTGCAGGTCGCCGACGGAGAAGTTCGCGCCGTCGACGTACACCGGGTAGAAGACGCGGGTGCCCTTGGAGAGGTTCTTGATGTCCTGGTTTCCACCGTTCTCGCGCGGCGGGGCGGTGCGGGCGGCCTCGCCGGCGACGCGGTCGTGGTCGCCCTCCGGCACGCCGCCGAGGATCGCGTCCTTCGGCTGCGGCGGCAGGGCCAGCGGCGGCACGCGCTCGGGGTCGGTGGCGATCAGCGCGGCCTCGCGGGTGTTCCACTTGCCGAGCAGGTCGGCCGAGGGAGCGGTCCCCATCAGGCCCGGGTGGATGATGCCGGTGAAGCTGACGCCCGGCACGTGGCGGGAGGTCGCGGTCTGGCCGGTGAAGTCCCAGACGGCCTTGTACGCGTCGGGGAACTCGTCGGTGAGGAAGGAGCCGCCGTTCTTCTTGGCGAAGATGCCGGTGTAGCCCCAGCCCTGGCCGGCGAGCGGGCCCTCCTCCTGCGGGATCGGGCCCACGTCGAGGATGTCGACCACCAGCAGGTCACCGGGCTTGGCGCCCTCGATGCGGAACGGACCGGAGAGGGTGTGCACCTTGTCCAGCGGGGCGTCGCGGATGTCCTCGGCCGAGTCGTCGTTCTTCATGAAGCCGTCGAACCACTCGCGGCAGTCCACCCGGAAGGTGTCGCCGGGCTTGACGGTGACCACCGGCGGGATCTCCGGGTGCCAGCGGTTGTGGCCCAGCTTCTCCTGCTCGGTGAAGGACTTGGCGGAGTCCAGCGGGAAGATGTTCTTCGGCATCTCGTGCTCCTTCCGGGGGCCGCCCCGGGGTCCCGAGGCGGAGTTCTGGGGACTCAGGGCCTCGGCAGCTTCGCGTGGCGCGGGTCCTGGCTGACCGGCGTGGGGCGGCGGTTGCCGGCGCCCGGGACCGAGCTGACCACCTGCGGGTTCTGCGCCGTCGCCTCGGTGGACTCGATGAGGCGGGCCCTCGGATCGCTGCCCCGGCCCAGGCGCGGGGAGGTGAACAGCCGGCGGGCGGTGGCGCCGCAGTCGGGGCAGGCGATCGGGTCGTCGGCCTGCGCCAGCGGGATGGTCACCTCGGACTCGTGCGACTCCGCGCAACGGACGGCGTACAGCGGCACGACGGGCTCCTCCCGGTGGTGGGCTTCGTCCTCCCGAACCTAGACCCGGGTGGGGTTCGCGGCAAGCGCGTGCCGGGGCGGGTTGGGTGGGGCCCGGCGCGGGACGGCCCGGCAACCCGGAGCGGCAACCCGGCACCCCGTAACCCAACGCGGGAAAGTGCGGGCCGACGCGGCGTCCACGGCGAGTCACCCCACACCTTCCCGAGCTACCCCGCACTCCACCGCGTTGGGTTCAGGATCCGCTGCCTTGGGACAGGCCCCGGAACGCCGGTTTCGGCACGTCGGCGTGGTTTACGCACCGCCCGGCACCGAGGAGCCACCCGCCCGATGTGTGGGAGGCGGAGAGCCATCCGCCCCACCCCGTGCCTGCCCACAGTCCATGCGCGCTGCCCGGCACCGCCCAGTCCCCGCGGCTCGCCCCGGGCGCCACCCGGCACCGCCCAGTCCACGCGCGGGAAGCGAGGGCGCGGCCTCGCTGTACGGGCTGGACGCCCGGCGCCCTCAGTCCACGCGGGGGAAGCTCCCGACCAGCTTGAAGAACACCGCCTGGTCGCGCAGCTCCGCCAGCGCCGAGGCCACGGTCGGGTCCTCGGCGTGGCCGTCCACCTCCAGGTAGAAGAGGTACTGCCACAGCACGCCGCGCATGGGCCGGGACTCGAGCTTGGTCATCGAGACCCCGTGGGCGGCAAGCGGCTTCAGCATGTCCAGCAGCGCGCCGTCGCGGTCCGTGCGCGGCGGGGAGACCACCAGGCTCGTGCGGTCGTGCCCGCTCGGCGGCGGCGACTCGTGCCCCAGCACCAGGAAGCGGGTCGTGTTCTCCGGGTCGTCCTCCACCCCGGACTGCAGCACGTCCAGCCCGTACAGCGCGGCCGCGCCCTCCGGCCCCAGCGCCGCCACGTCCGTGACGCCCCGCGCCGCCAGCTCGGCCACCAGCCGCGCGGCCTCGGCGTTGCTGCTCACCGGCATCCGCTCCGCGGCGGGCAGGTGCCGCGTGAGGAACTCCTGGCACTGCGCCAGCGCCTGCGGGTGCGCGTAGACCCGGTGCACCCCCTCGGCCGGACCGAGCCCCATGAGGTGGTGGACGATCCGCAGCCGCACCTCGCCCACCGCCTGCAGCGGGCTGCGCGCCAGCAGGTCCAGCGCCCGCCCGACGGCGCCCTCGGTGGAGTTCTCCACCGGCAGCACCGCGTAGTCGGACTGCCGGGCCTCCACCTCGCGCAGCACCTCGTCCAGGCTGGCCGCGGGCACCGGCCGCGCCGCCCCACCGAAGTGCCGCACGGCCGCCTGCTCGGTGAACGTCCCGGCCGGCCCGAGGTAGCTCACCGTCAGCGGACGCTCCACGGCCAGGCACTCGCTCATCACCTCGCGGAACACCCGCCGCACCGCGTCGTCCGGCAGCGGGCCCGGGTTGCGCTCCACCAGCCCGCGCAGCACCTGCGCCTCGCGCTCAGGCCGGTAGGCCGCGCCGGTCCCCTTCAGCGTGCCGATGGCGCGCGCCTGCGTCGCCCTCTCGTTCACCAGCCGCAGCAGCTCGCGGTCGATGCGGTCGATCTCCGCCCGGTGGGGGGCCAGCCGCTCGGCCAGCTCGTCCGGGTCCGCCGGACCGGTGGGCGGCAGCGGCCCCTCGCCCCGACGGGCCCGGGCGCCCAGCACCTCGCCGGCCTCGTCACGCGCCTCGGCCCGCTGCGCCTTGGCCGCCGCGAGCAGCCCCCGGCTCTCGTCCAGGAACGCCTCGGAGTGGCCGGCGAAGTACTCGCGCACGGCCTCGAACTCCTCCAGGAAGGCGTCCCGGTCGCCGGCCCGCAGCTTCTGCACGACCTCCCCCAGCGTGGTGTGGAAGTGCTGCAGCAGATCGAGGTTCGCGTCGCTGGCGGTGATGATGTCGTGGTACAGCCCGGCGTCCTGCGCGAACAGGCGGGCCACCATCATCAGCTCGGTGCGGTAGATGGGCGAGGAGAGCGCGAGGAGCGCGTCCAGGTCCGCCCCCTCGCGGCGCAGGTCGGCCCCGTAGGCGAAGGTCACCGTGTGCCGCAGCGCCTGCACCACCCCCATGAGGCGGTCGTGCTCGGGCGCCTCGACCGTCTCCACGCGGCAGCCCCAGCCCTCGATGCGGTCCAGCAGCCACTGCACGTCGCCGCGCCCTGGACTGTGCACGACCACCTCGCCGGCCGGGCTCGCGACGTCCGGCCCGAACATCGGGTGCAGCCCGGCGACCGGGCCCGGGTGAGCCTCCAGCATCGCCTGCAGGGCCGGGGCCTTCACCGAGGTGACATCGGCCAGGAGAGCGTGCGGGGCCAGCGGCGGCAGGTCGGCCACCACCTGCTCGACGGCGAAGATCGGCACCGCCACGAGCACGAGGTCCGCGGCGGCCAGGGCGGCGGCGTCGGCCTGCGGGTCGGGCACCGGGATGGCCACGGGCAGGCCGTCCGGTCCAGGTCCCGCGGGGGCTGCGGGGTCGATGACCTGCACCAGGTCGCCCTCGGCGCGGAACCACTCCACGAACCGGGAGCCGAGCGCACCCGCTCCTCCCACGACGACGGTGCGGCGGGCGGGCTGGGTCGGCTCCATGCCGGGAGTCTAGGAGGCCGGCTCGTCCTCCAGCGCCACGTCCAGCCACCGGGCCGAGTGCGTGAGGGCACCGGAGGAGAGCACGTCCGCACCGGCCTCGGCCAGCGCCCGGGCGCGCCCGCCGACAGTGACCCCGCCGGACACCTCGACCACCGGGTGCAGGTGCGCCTCGCGCAGCAGCTCCACGGCGTGACGCACCTGGTCAGGGCCCATGTTGTCGAGCAGCACGACACCCACGAGCGGGCGGGAACCGGCCTCGATGCGGGCAGACTCGAAGGCCGCCAGCTCCTCCAACTGCTCGAGGGTGTCGACCTCCACCTCGACGGTGACCATGTGGCCCGGGGCGTCGGGCCCGTCAGCCAGCCGCTCCAGCACCGCGGTCACACCGCCGGCCAGCGCGATGTGGTTGTCCTTCACCATCACCGCGTCGTGGAGCCCGAGGCGGTGGTTCACCCCGCCACCGTGCCGCACCGCCCGCTTCTGCGCGGCGCGCAGGCCGGGGACCGTCTTGCGGGTGTCGGCCACGCGGGTGCCGGTGCCAGCGACCTCGTCGACGAGCCGTGCCGTCGCCGTGGCCACGCCGCTGAGCAGACCCAGGAGGTTCAGCGCCACCCGCTCACCGGTCACGATGCCGCGCGAGGGGCCGGCGACCCGTGCCAGGGCGGTTCCGACCGCGACGCGGTCGCCGTCGGCGGCGAGCAGCTCGACCTGCACCCGCGGGTCCACCTGCTCGTAGGCGGCGACGACGAAGTCGAGCCCCGAGACCACGCCCTTCTCGCGAGCCACGACCAGCGCCGCGCCCGTGGCACCGGCCGGGATGGTGGCGCGCGCGGTGACGTCCCCGCCGGCGCCGAGGTCCTCAGCGAGCGCGGCGGCCACGACGGCGTCGACCTCGCGCGGGCGCGGGGCGGCGGTGTTGGAGGGTGAGGCCGGGGCGCTGGGGAGCGAAGTCCGGGCGCGGGCGGGGGGGCGGGGGGGGCGAGAAGGGCTGCATCGGGCCGCCCCCGGAGTCGCGAGCTCCGCGGCGTGCGGGGCGGCCGGGGCCTCCGCCCACCGGTGACCGCCGACGGACCCGGTGCGCCGCAGCGCCGAACGGAGCAGCAGCCGGCCGAACAGCGCGTCCGGGCCGGGCCGGTGCGCCAGCGCCCGGAGGGCGGCGCTCACGCCCTCCGGCGTCCGGGCGACCCCGGCGTGCGTGGAGAGCAGCTGCGAGACGAGCGCGTCGGCGGCCAGCGGGTCGGTGGTGGGCGGGTCGGCGGCCAGCGGGTCGGCGGCCAGCGGGTCGGTGGCCCCCTCGGCGGGGGTGCCCTGGGCGGCGAGCACGAGGTCGTCGGCGTCCGGGACGATCGTGCGCTCGGGATCCAGCGGGGGCTCCTCCTCCGGCTCGGCGGGGTCGCCGAAGGGCCAGCTCGCGCCGGGGCCACGATCGCTGCCGCACTCGGTGCCAGGACCGGCGCCGCGGCCGTCCGGGCCAGCACCCACGACGTCCGCCGCGGTGGCGGCCCCGGTCACGACGGCCTCGAGCAGCGAGTTGGACGCCAACCGGTTGGCACCGTGCAGCCCGGTGCACGCGACCTCGCCGACCGCCCAGAGCCCGGGCACGTCGGTGCGCCCGCGGCGATCGGTGAGCACGCCACCCATCGTGTAGTGCGCAGCGGGGCAGACGGGCAGGCCGTGACGGCGCGGGTCCAGCCCGACGGCGGCCGCGGTGGCCGCCAGCGCCGTGAAGCGTTCGAGGCCGTCGACCCGGCGGCAGTCGAGCTCGACCCGACGACCCGCCAGACGCTGGGCGTGCACGGCGGCAGCCACGACGTCGCGGGGTGCGACCTCGTCGACGAAGCGCTCACCGTCCGCGCGCAGCACCGCACCGGCGCCGCGCAGGGCCTCGGTGAGCAGTGGGAGGCGACCGGCCGGGGTCGACGGCGAACCCCCGTCGACGCCGGGGCCAGCTGCCGGGCCGCCCGCGTCCGGGCCCGCCGGGGTCGCGGTGAGATCCAGCGCGGTCGGGTGGAACTGGACGAACTCCAGATCCGCCAGCCGCGCCCCGGCCCGGGCGGCCAGCACCATGCCCCGTCCGCGGTTGCCGGCCGGGTTGGTGGTGTCGCGGAACAGCCCGGCCGCCCCGCCGGAGGCGAGGACGACCCGCTCGGTCGCGATCCGCTGCAGGCCGGGCCGGTCGGACCGGTCGTTCGGGCCGACCCCCTGACCCGAACCCGCACCATCAGGCTCCGTGGCGCGCACCACCACGCCGGTGACGCTTCCTGCCTCGACCACCACCTCGACGACCTCGCCGGCCAGGTGGGTGACGTGCCCGGAGAGGGCCACGGCCTCGGCCAGCGCGGCGGCGATGACGGCGCCGCTGCGGTCTCCCGCGTGCACGATGCGGTGGCGCCCGTGGCCACCCTCGCGGCCCAGGGCCCAGGCAACCCCTGCCCCGGCGGCGCCCCGGCCGTCCGCGCCCGCCCCCTCGGCGTCCGCCCCGGACCCGGCGCGGTCCCAGGCGACGCCGAGGTCCGCCAGCAGCCGCACGACATGCGGCCCGGCGGCCGTGATGCGCCGCACAGTCGCCGCGTCGCACAGCCCGGCCCCCGCGGTGAGCGTGTCCGCGGCGTGGTCCGCGGGATCGTCCCCGGCACCGACTGCTGCAGCCAGCCCGCCCTGCGCGAGCTCGGTGGACCCACCCCGCCCCGGCGCCTGCGGGGAGACCAGCACGCACGGGTGCGGCGCGACCCGCAGGGCGGCCACCATCCCGGCCAGCCCGGCCCCGACCACCACGACGGGCGTGGTCACGAGAGCTCCAGCATCCGCTCGACGGCGCGCCGGGCGCCCTCGGCCGTCCCGGGGTCCAGCACCACCTCGGGGCCGCCAGTCTCCAGCGCGGCACGGATGCCGGCCAGCGTGGAGCGTCGCATGTGCGGGCAGAGGTTGCACGGCTGGACGTACTCGGTCTCCGGCTGCGCGGCGCGGATGTTGTCCGCCATCGAGCACTCGGTGATGAGCGCGACCTGTGCCGGCTTCTCGGTGCGCACGTGGTCGAGCATCTGGGCAGTGGAGCCGGCCACGTCAGCGGCGGCGACCACGTCCGGGTGGCACTCGGGATGAGCGATGACCGTGATGCCCGGGCGCTCGGCGCGGATCTGCTCCACGTCGGCCACCGAGAAGCGCTCGTGGACCTCGCAGCGCGCGGGGTGGGTGATCACCTCGACGCCGGTGGCCTCCGCGACGTTGCGCGCGAGGTACTCGTCCGGCACGCAGATGATCCTCTCGGCCCCCAGGTGGCGGACGATCCTCTCCACGTTGCCGGACGTGCAGCAGACGTCGCTGACCGCCTTCACCGCGGCGCTGGAGTTCACGTAGGTGACCACCGGCACGCCGGGGTGGGCGGCGCGCAGGCCCTGGACGTCCTCGACGGTGATGCCGTCGGCGAGCGAGCAGCCGGCGCCCGCATCGGGCACCAGCACGGTCTTGCCGGGGTTGAGCAGCTTGGCGGTCTCGGCCATGAACGGCACGCCGGCCAGCACGATGGTGGAGGCCTCGACCTCCTGCGCCATCCGCGCCAGGGCCAGGGAGTCGCCCACCAGGTCGGCGACGCCGTGGAAGATCTCAGGGGTCTGGTAGTTGTGCGCCAGCACCACCGCGTCGCGGGTGCGCTTGAGCTCGCGGATGGCCACGACGTCCTGCGCGAAGGTGGCCCACTCGGCCTCGGGCACCACGTGGCGGACGCGCGCGTACTCCTCGCGGGTGGCCTCGACGGCGGCGGCGACGTCCAGGTGCTCGGCGGTGCTCGCGCGGCGGCGGACGCGGGGCGTGGCCAGCGGCGTGGGGGTGGTGGCGGTCATGGACCCTCCCTTGTGTTCATGGTGAGAACATTCTCAGAGTGAGCACAAGGGTAAGGCACGAGCGGAGGTGAGGTGCACGCATGAGGGTGGGCGGGTGCACGTGGTGCGGGCGGGTGGCGCACGTGGGAGTGGGGGCGCACCTGTGCCCCGGTCGCCCTGATGCCGACGCCCGGCCGGCCCCGGGTCAGCGGACCTTCGGGCGCGGCAGCTTGGTGCCCACGTGGCGGCGCTCGGCGTGGACCTCCCGCCGGAAACGGTACAGCTGCGCCGGCCGCCCACCGGTGGCGCGGGAGGTGCGGCCCGTCGGCTCCACCAGCTGCGCCTGCTGCAGCACCAGCCGTCGGAAGTTCGGCTTGTGCACGCCCTGCCCCGCGAGCGCCTCGACCGTCGCCTGCAGGTGGCCGAGGGTGAACTCCTCGGGCAGCAGCTCGAAGATGAGCGGCCGGTACTGCAGCGTCGAGCGCAGCCGCGCCAGCCCCGTCGCCAGGATGCGGCGGTGGTCGTGCACCATCGGGCGCCCGGTGGCCCCCGGTGCGTCCTCCCCGGCGGACTCGGCCACCAGCCCCACCTGCCAGAGCAGCTCGTAGCGCTGCAGCACCAGGTCCGGCTGCCACGGCTCGCCGCCCAGCCCGAAGGTGTGCGCCACCCTGGCCCGGGCCTCCTCGTCGTCGCCCGCCCAGCGGCGCAGCGCGTCCTCCACCCCGGCGTCGAGGCCCGCCCCCGACGCACGGCGGTCCTCCCACGGCAGCAGCTCGTAGAGCTCCCGCCAGCGCGGCGAGTCCGTCGCGTGCGTCAGCCCGAGATAGCTGATGGCGACGGTGCGCTCCTGCGTCGCACGCCCCCGGTCGGCGAAGGTGTAGAGCTGCTCGACGTAGCCGAGCTCCACCGCGCTGTGCTCCCGCACCCACGAGCGCACCCCCGCCTGCAGCGAACGGTGCGCCGGCTCCAGCGGTCCGTGCGGCAGGGCGTCGTCCTCCGCGGCACCGAGCACCACCGGGGCACCGCCCTCGACGCCGATGACGACGGCGACGAGCTCGGCGGCGACGAGGGAGGACACGCCTCCCATTCCAGCACGACCACCCGACGGGGGCCCCACCGGGCCGGCCGCCCCCCCCCCCCCGGGCCCACCCGCCTGCCCCGCCCCGATGAGGCCACCGACCACCCGACGCACCACGACCACGGCGCCCCGGCTCGCTCCGGGGGGAGCCCCGTCCCGGCGTTGCTCGGCCTGGCCGCGCTGGTGGTGCTGGGCGCCGGCATCCGCACGCAGGCCGCCCTGCTCGGCCCGATGTTCCTGGCCCTCACCCTGGTGATCACCGCCTACCCGATGGTCTCTTGGATGCGCCGCCACCGGGTGCCCGGACCGCTGGCCTCCCTCGCCTCGCTGGTGGTCATCTACGCGGTGCTGGCCGCCATCGCGTGGTCGATGGTGTGGTCCGTCGTGCGGCTGGTGGAGGTCATGCCGCGGTACGTCGAGCAGGGCGACGCGCTGTACCGGCAGACGATCGACCTGCTCGCCGACCTCGGCGTCGACGAGAACCGCCTGCGCGGCCTGTCCTCCAGCATCGACCCCGGGCAGGTCGCCGGGGTGGCCCGGCAGGTGGCCGGACAGCTCTCCGGCGGCGCCTCGCTGATGGGGCTGCTCGTCATCGGCCTGATCTTCCTGGTGCTGGACACCGGCAGCATCGAGGACCGGATGGCCGCCCTGCGCCGTGAGCGCCCGGCCGCCGCGGCCGCGTTCGGCGACTTCGCCCGCCGCGTGCGCTCCTACTGGCTGGTCACCACGGTCTTCGGCCTGGCCGTGGCGCTGGTGGACGTGGTGTTCCTGTGGGCGCTGGGCATCCCGCTGGCGCTCACCTGGGGCGTCTTCAGCTTCGTCACCAACTACATCCCCAACGTCGGCTTCGTCCTCGGGTTGGTGCCGCCCACCCTCGTCGCCCTGCTGGAGAAGGGGCCGCTGGTGGCGATGGCCGTGGCCGTCGGCTACTGGGCCATCAACTTCGTGTTCCAGACGATCATCCAGCCGCGCGTGACCGGCGACATGGTGGGCCTGAACGCGACGGTCATCTTCGTCTCGCTGATCCTGTGGTCCTACCTGCTCGGCGCCCTGGGTGCCCTGGTGGCCGTCCCCGCGACCATCCTGGTCAAGGCCGTGCTGGTCGACCACGTGCCGGGCAACCGGTGGATGGCGACGCTGCTGGGCGAATCACCCAGGGAAAGCGTCGAGCGGGCCGGAAAGTAACCTCTCCGGCCCGCTCGACCACCCCATCGACGCCCTCTACGTGTCCCGTTCCTTCGCCGATGGAGCACTCACACACCACGGGGAGATCCCGGCCCCTGTGGTGCGCACCATCGTGACCCGTCCACGGGCCCCGCGTCGCACCGAGTCCCGGTTACGGGGGAAACCTTTACCCACCAGCCGCCCACGGGGATTCGAGAGCGGGCTCCTCCTCGCCCGGCCCCGGGTCAGATCGCTCCCGCGGTCGGGCCCGACGCCCTCCTAGGGTGGGCCGCATGTCCCCCGACGACGCCGCCGCGACGCCCCCTCCCCACATCCCGGACGGGCCCCCGCTGCCCGAGGGGGTCGAACTGCGCCCCAGCGGGTCGGGTGCCGGGGAGCTGGTGGCTCGCACCTCCACCTGCTCGCTGCGGCTGGACCTGCAGGGTGCGCACCTGCTCTCCCACGTGCCGGCCGGCGGCACCGACCTGCTCTGGGTGAGCCCCGGGGCGGTGCGTGCCCCGGGGGCGGCGGTGCGCGGTGGCGTCCCGGTGTGCGCGCCGTGGTTCGCCGGCGGCCCCGAGGGCGACCGCTCCCCCAACCACGGACCGGCCCGCACGCAGACGTGGCAGCTGGAGACGGCGACCGTCGCCGAGGACGGCACCGTCGCGCTGGCCCTGACCACGCGCGCCGAGGGCGTGGACCTGCGGCTGGAGATCGCGGCCGGCCGGCAGCTGCACGTGGACCTGACGCTCGCCCTGCCACAGGACGCGGGGCCGCGCCGCGTGGAGGCCGCGCTGCACAGCTACCTCGCGGTCTCGGCCGTGGGCGACTGCGCGCTCGACGGGCTGGACGGCGCCGGCGTCGTCGACAAGCTCACCGGGCAGGTGGTGGAGCAGCACGGCCTGCTGCGCCCGGACGGGGCGATCGACCGCATCCACCGGCTGGCGGGGCCGGTGCGGCTGGACGACGCGCGCCGCAGCATCACCATCGAGTCACAGGGTGCCGCGGACACCGTCGTGTGGAGCCCCGGCGGGGAGCTCTCCGACGTGCCGGCCGAGGCGTGGGACGGGTTCCTGTGCGTGGAGTCGGCCTGCATCGGCGAGCGCGCCGACGGGGTCGACCACTCCATCCACCTGGAGCCCGGCGGCGCGCACACGCTGGGAGTCACGTACACGGCGTCGGACGCCGGCCGGGCAGGCGCATGAGGCCCCGCCTCGGGCTCGTCCGGGTGCCGCTGCGCCCGGCGGACGCGGACGTCATCGTCATCGGCGCCGGGATGGCCGGGCTGACGGCGGCGGCGGAGCTGACCGCGGCCGGGCGGCACGTGGAGGTGCTCGAGGCGGACGTGACCGTGGGCGGTCGCGTGGGCTCGGCGCTGGTGGACGGGTTCACGGTCGACCACGGGCTGCACCTGCTGCGCGCGGACTCGCCCGGGCTGTCACGGCACCTGGACCTCGAGCTGCTGGCGCTGCAGCCGCTGGACGAGGACCGGGAGGTGCTGGCCGACGTCGGCCCCGAGGGGGCGGTGCTCCTGCGCGAGCCGCTGGGCGACCACGACCCGACCGGGCTGCTCGGCACCCCGGCGGGCGGTCGGCTCGCGCTGCCCGGGCACGGGATGGTGGGGCTGCCGGTGCAGCTGGCCGGGCGGTTGGAGCAACCGGTGCGCACGGAGAACCACGTGGAGTCGGTGCGGCGGCGCGGGGGCTCGTGGGTGGTGGTCGGCGACCACGGGACGTGGAGCGCGCCGCAGGTGGTGTTCGCGACGCCGCCGCAGGTGACGGCGGACCTGCTGCACGGATCGCGGGTGGAGCTGCCCGGGTCGCCCGGCTGGCAGGGGGCGAGCACGTGGTGGTTCACCTGTGCCGAGCGGCCGGCGGCGTCGCGGGCGCTGCGGGTGGACGGTCGGCAGGTGCGCGGGCCCGTCGTGGCGACCCTGCTGGTCTCGCAGGTGGCGCCGGGGTACTCCGGGGGCGGGCGGCCGCTGGTGGCGGCGGTCGTCCCGCACCCGGCGGGCGGGCCGGCCGGGACCGAGGCCGCGGTGCGCGTGCACCTCTCCGAGTTGTGGGACGGCCCCGCGTTCGACTGGGAGGTGGTGGCCCACCAGGAGGACCGCTGGGCGGTGCCGGACCTTGGAACCGGGGACCCGGGGGACGCGGCGCTGACCCCGACGTCCGGCCTCGTGCTGGTGGGCGACCACCGGCGTCCCGGGATCGAGGGCGCCATGGCCTCCGGCGCGGCCGGCGCAGAGCTCCTGCTGGCCGAGTCCCGCTGACGCGCGGGGCGAGGCAGGCCGCGACCTCGTCGGGCACGTTGGAGACGATGGGCCCACGACCCGCCCCCGAGGAGTACCGATGACCGAGATCCAGACCGCCTACCTCTACGACGCCGTGCGCACCCCCTTCGCCAAGCTGGGTGGTGCGCTGGCCGAGGTGCGCCCGGACGACCTCGCGGCCACGGTGGTGCGCGAGCTGGTTGGACGCTCCGGCGAGCTGGACCCGGCCCGCATCGACGAGGTCGTCTTCGGCGCCGCGAACCAGGCCGGTGAGGACAACCGCAACGTGGCACGCATGGCCACCCTGCTGGCGGGGCTGCCGGTGAGCGTGCCCGGGTCCACCGTGAACCGGCTGTGCGGCTCGTCGCTGGACGCCGCGATGGTGGCCAGCCGCACCATCGAGACCGGCGACGCGCAGCTGGTGCTGGTGGGCGGCGTCGAGTCGATGAGCCGTGCGCCGTGGGTGATGTCCAAGCCCGAGAAGGCCTACCCCGCCGGCAACGCCGAGATGGCCTCGACCACCCTCGGCTGGCGCCTGGTGAACCCGGAGATGCCGACCGAGTGGACCGCCAGCCTCGGTGAGTGCAACGAGCAGGTGGCCGACTCCACCGGCATCGACCGCACGCGGATGGACGAGTTCGCCGCCCGCTCGCACGAGCTGGCCGCGGCCGCCTGGGAGGACGGCTTCTACGACGAGTGGACCTGCGCGGTGCCCGGTGTCGACGCCGAGGACCTGCCCCGCGACGAGACGATCCGCCCCGGCTCGACGGTGGAGAAGCTCGCGGGGCTGAAGACCGTGTTCCGCCCCGACGGGCGCATCACCGCGGGCAACGCGTCGCCGCTGACCGACGGCGCGGCCGGCGTGGTGCTGGGCTCCCGGGAGGCCGGTGCGCTGCTCGGCCGCGAGCCGATGGCGCGCATCGCCGGGCGCGGCACGCACGCCGTGGAGCCGCAGCGCTTCGGCCTGGCGCCGATCGAGGCGGCGAACAAGGCGCTGGAGCGCGCCGGCATCGGCTGGGACGAGGTCGGCCTGGTGGAGCTCAACGAGGCGTTCGCCGTGCAGTCGCTGGCGTGCGTGGACGCGTGGGGCATCGACCCGGGCATCGTGAACACCCGCGGCGGTGCGATCGCGATCGGGCACCCGCTGGGTGCGTCCGGCGCGCGCGTGCTCGGGACCCTCGCCGCCGCGATGCGGGCCGACGGCGTGCGCTGGGGCGTGGCCGCGATCTGCATCGGGGTCGGGCAGGCCCTGGCCGTGGTGCTGGAGAACGAGAGCGCCTGAGGCGGGCCCGGCGGCCCGGTGGCCCGGGCGCTGCGCCGGGCTCGGCCGCCGAGTCGCCGGTCGCCGGGCATTGGCGTTACCCGCAGCGGACATGTCATCCGGCACAGCGGCTCCCAGCGGCCCAACGCGCCGAAGGGCTCAGCAGCCCGGCGGCAGACGTGGCCCGGTGGCCTGGCAGCGGACGTGGGCACAGCGGCTGACGGGACCGTTCCGGATGCTCGGGGCTCGGGGCTCGGGGCTCGGGGCTCGGGGCTCGGGGCTCGGGGCTCGGGGCTCGGGGCTCGGGGCTCGGGGCCATGCTGGGTGGGGTGACTCGGGAAAGTGCGGGGTAACGCGCCGTCGACGCCGCGTTGCCCCCACCTTGACCGAGTCAACTCGGGAAAGTGCGGCGTCACGTCAGCCAGGGTCGGCCGCCGAGCAGGGCCGGACCGCCGGGCTCCCTCGCACCTGCAGCAACACGACGCAGCAGACACCCGAGGACCCGGCCGGCCAGGCAAGGGAACCGGCGCGGGGCGCCCTGCGACCCGCCCCGACCCGGGCGCGCCAGCCCCGCTCAGCGCGCGGCGAGCGCCTTCCGGGCCTTCCGCGGCAGCAGCCGCTTCACGCTCCAGCGCGCCCCGGCGGCCACCGAGCGAACGGGCTGACGCCGCAGCCCGTCCCAGGCCCCGTTCGGCAGCGCGTAGCGAAAGATCTTGCCCCAGGCACTGGCCAGCTGCACCGGCAGCGGCCCGGTCACGTAGTCGAACCCGTACCGGTCGAACAGGTCCCGCACCTGCGGCGCGATCTCCGCGTACCGGTTGCTCGGCAGGTCCGGGAAGCAGTGGTGCTCGATCTGGTGGCTCAGGTTGCCGGTCATGATGTGCATCAGCGGCGAGCCAGAGATGTTCGCCGAGCCCAGCATCTGCCGCAGGTACCACTCACCGCGGGTCTCCCCCACGGTCGAGGCGCGGCTGAAGGTCTGCACGCCGTCCGGGAAGTGCCCGCACAGGATCACGCCGTTGCTCCACAGGTTGCGCACCAGGTTGGCGGTCCAGGTGGCCAGCAGCGTCGACTTCCAGCCCGGCCCGGACAGCGCCGGGGTCACCACGTAGTCCTTGGTCATCTGCTTGGAGACCTTCTTGCCCACGGCCAGCAGCCCGGGCACGGCGGGCTTCCACGCCTTCAGCGGCTTGCCCGCGTACCGGCCGAGCTCCAGGTCGTACAGCGCGATGGAGTACTCGAAGGTCACCGCGTTGATCGCGTTCAGCAGCGGCTGCCACACCATCCACGGCTTCCACGGTTGGTCCGGGTCCACGCGCGCGATGCCGAAGCCCAGGTCGTTGTCGCGCCCGATGACGTTCGTGTACGTGTGGTGCAGGTCGTTGTGCGAGTGCTTCCACGCCTCGGCGGTCGACGCGTGGTCCCACTCCCAGGTGCTCGAGTGGATCCGCGGGTCACGCATCCAGTCCCACTGCCCGTGGAGGACGTTGTGGCCGATCTCCATGTTCTCCAGGATCTTGGCCACCGACAGCGCACCGGTGCCGACCAGGAACCCGACCTTGGTGCGGCTGCCCACCAGCAGCACCAGCCGACCGCCCAGGTCCAGCGCCCGCTGGGTGGCGATGACGCGGCGGATGTACGCGGCGTCGCTCGCCCCGCGTGAGTCGATCACCGACTGGCGGATGGCGTCCAGCTCGCGCCCCATCTCCTCGATCTGGTCGATCGACAGGTGCGCGGCCGGGTCGTCGCCGCCGGAGCGCTTGGGCTTCCAGTGCCGCTCGGGCGCCTCGGTCGACCGCACGCGGTTGACGGTCCGACGGGTGTCGCGACGAGACCGGGCGAACTGCTTGTTGACCCGCATCGAGTCGCTGAAGCCGCTGGGCGTCACGCGCGAACGGGCGCCCCCGGGGCGGGTCGGGTCGTTCTGGGTGCTGCGGGCGGGGGTGATCGTCATGCCGGTACCTCCAGGTGGCAGTCGCCTGCGGCGGTCGTGACGCAGGTCTGGACGAGTGCGGGGTCCTCGGGGGTCGCGAGGGTGAGCGAGCCGTCACGCAGGTCGCGCACGGCTCCCTCGGTGAGGTTCAGGACGCAGGAGTGGCAGATGCCCATGCGGCAGCCGCTGGGCAGCAGCAGCCCGGCCTCCTCGCCCGCGTCGAGCAGGCTCGTGGAGCCGTCGGCATCCACCTCGGTGGCCGAGCCGTCACCGGCGAAGGTCGCCAGCCCGCCCTCGCCGGGGGTGATCTCGACGGTGCGGAAGCGCTCGGTGAGCAGCTGGTCACGCAGACCCGCTGCCTCCCAGTGCTCCTCGCACTCGTCCAGCATCGAGGCCGGTCCGCAGGCCCACACGGTGCGCTCGCGCCAGTCGGGCACCTCGGCGTCCAGCTCGTCGAGGCCGAAGCGCCCCTCGGTGGCCGTGTGGCGGGTGATGAGGCGGATGCCGAAGCGCTCGGCGATGGCGGGCAGCTCGTCGGCGAACAGCTGCTCCTCCGGCGTGCGGGCGGACTGCACCACCACCACGTCCGGGGCGTCCGGGCCGTGCCAGCGGTGCCCGCGCAGCAGGCCCATGATCGGCGTGATGCCCGAGCCGGCGCCCAGGAAGAGGATCTTGCCGGGGCGCGGGTCGGTCATCGTGAAGTTGCCGTCGGCGGCGTCCAGGTGCACCACGTCGCCCACCTCGGTGCGGCGGACGAGCTGCGTGCTCACCAGGCCGCCGGGCACCTCGGTGACGGTGATCTGGAGAAGTCCTTCCTCGCCGCGCGTGCCGGCGGGCGCCGGGCGGCTGGTGAGGCTGTAGGTGCGCCAGTGGCGCACGCCGTCGACGTCCACCCCGATGCGGATGTACTGCCCGGGACGGTGGGCGCGCCAGAGCACCCCGGGACGGAGCCACAGCGACACGGTGCGGTCGGTCTCCCGGCGCACCCGCTCCACCTTCGCCATGAGCTCGACGCGGGACTGCAGCGGCGCGACCATGTCCACGTAGTCGTGCGGAACCACCGGGGTCGTGACCACGGTGGCGGCCTCGATGAGGCGCTCCACCCAGGCGGGGCGAGGGGCCACGCGACGCTCGGAAATCGTCATGGGATCCATACTGACTGCTCCGAGGGAACTATCGATCCACTGTCGGCGTGGAGTTCCACCCCTCGATTTGTGCGCTGAGTACAACAGCCGGACACTCTCCCCATGGACGAGGCCGTTTCCGGAACGCTCTGGACCCCCGAGGTCGTCACCGCTCTGCGCGCCGTGGTGGACGACGCCTCGCAGGAGAGCGTGACCGCGATCATGCAGGACGTCGCGGTCTACTCCGACGAGTTCCGCCACGGTCGCTCCGCGGTGCTCAAGGAGGCAGTCTCCATGGCGCTGCACGGCTTCCTCGACCTCATCGAGGCCCCCGGCCCGGCCACCGGACCGACCCCGGCCACCACGCTGGGTGCGCGCTCGCTGGGGCGCTCGGAGGCCCGGGCCGGTCGCACGGTCGAGGCGGTGCTCGCGGCCTACCGCGTGGGAGCCCGCGTGTGCTGGGTGACCTTCTCCGACGTCGCCCTGGAGCACGGCTTCGCCGCCCGTGACCTGCAGGCCTTCGCCGGCCTGACCTTCGCCTACATCGACGATCTGTCGGCCGCCACGGTCGCCGGGCACACCGAGGAGCGCTCCCGCAACGACCGCCGCCGCAACCAGGCCCGCGCCAACCTGGGGCTGCTCATCGTCCGTGGTGCGCGCTCGGCGGAACTGGACCACCATGCCCGGGCCGCCGGGCTCAGCGCGCCGCAGACCGTGGCGCTGCTCATCTGCCGCACCGAGGACGTCGGGGCCCTCACCTCCCGCCTGCCGCTGCGCACGCTGGTGATCGACCAGGTGGGCCTCGGCCCGGAGGGGTCCGGCTGGAGCACGCTCGTGGTGCCCGATCCGTCGACCGAGGAGGTCGACCACGCCCACACCGCGCTGACCAAGGCGTCCGTGCACTGCCTGGTGACACCGGCCGTCGACCGTGCCCGCGCCCCGGAGACCTGGCGCCTGGCCAGCCGCTGGGTGGCGATGCCCCCCGAGCCGCTGCCCGGCCCGGCCGGACCGCAGGATCTGGCCCGCGTGCTTCCGCACCTGGTGGTGCACGGTGACGCGGTCGCGGCCCGGGAGCTCACGACCTCGGCGCTGGAGCCGCTGGCCGACCTGCCGACCACCACCCGGGAGCGCCTGGTGGAGACCCTGCGGCTGTGGATGCTGCTGCGCGGGCAGCGCTCGCTGGTGGCCGAGCAGCTGGGCGTGCACCCGCAGACGGTGCGCTACCGCATGAACCAGCTGCGCGAGCTCTTCGGCGACGACCTCGACGACCCGCGCCGGGCCGCGGAGATCCTGCTCGGCACCCTCGTCTCACCGGAGCTGCGCACCCCGGCCTGAGCCCGCACCCGGGGCCTCGTGGCGTCAGATGCGGTGGCGCTGCTCGCGCAGCCGCTCGACGTCGAGCTCGGCCACGGTGGGTCGCTTCGGCATCCGCCCGTCCCCCGACGAGCGCCCCGTCAGCCGGCGCTCGACCCACGGGCGCAGGTGCAGAGCGACCCACTGCCGGTTCGCCTGCATCGACTCCCACCGGGTGAGCGGCGGAACCGGGGTGAGGGGCGCGTCCCAGGCCCGCTCGGTGGCGCCCTCGACCTGCAGGCCGAGCGTCCAGGCGGCCTGCTGCGCCACCCGCCGGTGCCCCTCGGTGGAGAGGTGGATGCGGTCCGGCGCCCACATGCGGGCGTCCCGCAGCGAGCGCAACGTCCAGATGTCGGCGACGTGGCAGTCGTAGCGCTGCGCGATGCCCCACACGTTGGCCGTGAACTCGGCGAACCGGGGCGAGGCCCGGCGCAGCACAGGGATGCGACTGATGTCCGGGGAGGTCACCAGCAGCACGTCCGCCCCGGTCTCCCGGATGCGGGCGACCGCGTCCTCCAGCTGGTCCACCACGGCGTCGCGGTCCACGCGCGGGCGGAGGTAGTCGTTGCCCCCGGCGTTCAGGCTCACGAGGTCCGGGGTGAGGGTGAGCCCCTCGTCCAGCTGCTCGGTGGTCACCTGCCCGATGAGACGCCCGCGGACGGCCAGGTTGGCGTAGCCGAACGGCTCCGGTGCCGGTTCGCCGTCGGGGCCGCTGAGGGCGGCGTTGCGCAGCGCCAGCCGTGCGGCCAGGCGGTCGGCCCAGCCGTGGTGCACCTCGGGGTCGTCGTCGGTGGGGTCCACCATGCCCTCGGTGAACGAGTCCCCCAGGGCGACGTAGCGCTGCCAGATGCGGCCCTCTCGGGAACGGTCGAACACGGGTCCTCCTCGGTCGGGCTGGCGGGGACGGGCTGCCATCCTGTCGCACGCCGTGCGACCGGGAGGACGCGGGGCCCACACGACGGCGCACCGCCCGCCGGAAACCGGCGGACGGTGCGTCGAGATGGCAGAACGCGTGCGGCGTCACCGCACGTGTCGGTAGGTCACAGCGCGTGGCGCAGGTCCTTGTTCAGCTGGCTGATGACGTCCAGCGGGATGCCCTTGGGGCAGACCGCCGCGCACTCACCGATGTTGGTGCAGCCGCCGAAGCCCTCCTCGTCGTGCTGGTTGACCATGCTCACCACGCGGGAGTCACGCTCCGGCTGGCCCTGCGGCAGCAGGCCCAGGTGGGTGACCTTCGCGCCCAGGAAGAGCATGCCGGCCGCGTTCGGGCAGGCCGCCGCGCAGGCGCCGCAGCCGATGCAGGTGGCGGCGTCGAACGCGCGGTCCGCGTCCTCCTTGCGCACCGGCACGGTGTTGGCGTCCACGGCCGCACCGGTGTTCACCGAGATGTAGCCGCCGGAACCGATGATGCGGTCGTACGAGGAACGGTCGACAACCAGGTCCTTGACGATCGGGAAGGCGTCCGCCCGGAAGGGCTCCAGGGTGAGGGTGTCGCCGTCCTTGAACGAGCGCATGTGCAGCTGGCACAGCGTGGTGCGCTCCGGACCGTGGGCGATGCCGTTGACCATGAAGCCGCAGGCGCCGCAGATGCCCTCGCGGCAGTCGGACTCGAAGGCCACCGGCTCGTCGCCGGCCTCGGTGAGCTCCTCGTTGAGGACGTCCAGCATCTCCAGGAAGGACATGTCCTCGGTCACGCCGTCCACCTCGTAGGTGGCGAACTGGCCCTTGTCGCCGGCGCCGGCCTGGCGCCAGATCTTCAGTGTGATTCTCACTTGTAGCTCCGCTGCTTCATCTCGATGGCGTGGTACTCGAGCTCTTCCTTGTGCAGCACCGGCTCCTGGCCGGCACCGGTGTACTCCCAGGCCGCGACGTACGCGAACTCGTCGTCGTGGCGGAGCGCCTCGCCGTCCTCGGTCTGGGACTCGGCACGGAAGTGACCGCCCGCGGACTCGGTGCGGTGCAGTGCGTCGACGCACATGAGCTCGCCCAGCTCCAGGAAGTCGGCCACGCGGCCGGCCTTCTCGAGCGACTGGTTGAGGGTGGCGGCGGCACCCGGCACCCGGACGTTGGTCCAGAACTCCTGGCGGAGCGCCCGGATCTTGTCGATGGCGGTGCGCAGACCGGCGTCGGTGCGCTCCATGCCGCAGTACTCCCACATGATGCTGCCGAGCTCGCGGTGGATCGAGTCCACCGAGCGCGTGCCGTTGATGCTCAGCAGCTTCTCGACCCGGGCCTCGACGTCGCGCCGCGCCTCGACGACCTCCGGGTGGTCATGGTCGACCACCGAGTGGCCCTGCTTGGCCAGGTAGTCGTTGATCGTGTTCGGCAGCACGAAGTAGCCGTCGGCCAGGCCCTGCATCAGCGCGGAGGCGCCGAGGCGGTTGCCACCGTGGTCGGAGAAGTTGGCCTCACCGGCCACGAACAGGCCCGGGATGCTGGACTCCAGGTCGTAGTCGACCCACAGGCCACCCATCGTGTAGTGCACGGCCGGGTAGATGCGCATCGGCACCTCGTAGGGGTTCTCCCCGGTGATGCGCTCGTACATGTCGAAGAGGTTGCCGTACTTGGCGGTGACGGCGGCCTTGCCCATGCGCTCGATGGCGCTGGCGAAGTCCAGGTACACACCGCGGCGCACCATCCGCTCCTCGCCGTCGGGCGAGGTCTCGGCCACGGCCGGGCCGACGCCGCGGCCCTCGTCGCACATGTTCTTCGCCTGGCGGGAGGCGATGTCACGCGGCACGAGGTTTCCGAACGAGGGGTAGATGCGCTCCAGGTAGTAGTCGCGCGCCTCCTCCGGGATCTCGCGCGGGTCCTTGTCGCAGTCCGCCGCGTCCTTCGGCACCCAGATGCGGCCGTCATTGCGGAGCGACTCCGACATCAGGGTCAGCTTGGACTGCTTGTCGCCGTGCTGCGGGATGCAGGTCGGGTGGATCTGCGTGTAGCAGGGGTTGGCGAAGTAGGCGCCCTTGCGGTGCGCGCGCCAAGCGGCGGTGACGTTCGAGCCCATCGCGTTGGTGGACAGGAAGAACACGTTGCCGTAGCCACCGGTGGCCAGCACCACGGCGTCGGCGAGGTGGGTCTCGATCTCACCGGTGCGCAGGTTGCGGGCGATGATGCCGCGCGCCCGGCCCTCGACGATGACGAGCTCCAGCATCTCGTGGGCGTTGAACATCTCCACGGTGCCGGCGCTGATCTGGCGCTCCAGCGCCTGGTAGGCGCCGATCAGCAGCTGCTGACCCGTCTGGCCGCGGGCGTAGAAGGTGCGCTGCACCTGCACGCCACCGAACGAGCGGTTGTCCAGCAGGCCGCCGTACTCGCGGGCGAACGGGACACCCTGGGCCACGCACTGGTCGATGATGTTCGCGGACACCTCGGCCAGGCGGTACACGTTGGTCTCGCGGGAGCGGTAGTCGCCGCCCTTCACCGTGTCGTAGAACAGGCGGTAGACCGAGTCGTTGTCGTTCTTGTAGTTCTTCGCAGCGTTGATGCCACCCTGCGCGGCGATCGAGTGCGCACGGCGCGGCGAGTCCTGGTAGCAGAACGACTTGACGTTGTAGCCGGCCTCACCGAGCGTCGCGCCGGCCGAGGCGCCGGCCAGACCGGTGCCGACGATGATGACGTCGATCTTGCGGCGGTTGGCCGGGTTCACCAGCGCGGTCTCGAACTGGCGGCGCTGCCACATCGTCTCGATGGGGCCGCCGGGGGCCTTGGTGTCGGCGATCGGCTCGCCGACGCGCCAGGGGCCGTTGCTGTCCGAGGCGGCCTTGTTCACCGGACGCTCGTCCAGGGCACCAGCAGCGGTGGCACCGGGCTGGCCCTGCTGGACGGCCTCCTGCCGGAGCGCCTCGGCGTCGGCCTGCTGGTCGTCGCGCTTGCGCTTCCAGGGGGCGTTGTCGCCAAAGAGTGTTGCCATGTTTCTGCTCCTCCTGGGGCGCGTCAGTTGACGAGGTCGAAGAACACCGCGAAGGGCGGCACGAGGAAGCCGATGACCACGATCGCGGCCAGGACGGCGCCGGTCGTGCGCATGGCCGGGATGTTCTTGGTCTTGGTCCAGCCCAGCGTCTGCATCGCCGAGAAGAAGCCGTGGAAGATGTGCATGCCCAGCGCGATCATCGCGACCACGTAGATGAGCAGCACCCACCAGATCTCGAAGCTCTGCACGTAGTTGGCGGCCGGGCTGGCCAGCTCGCCCTGCGGGTGGATGGTCTTGGTGGTGAAGTGCAGGATGTGGAAGATCACGAACAGCAGCAGCGCGATGCCGCCCCAGCGCATGGTGCGCGAGGCGAGGCTGGAGGTGACGGCCTTCTTCACCGCGTAGCGCGTGCTGCGGCCCTTGCCCGCGCGGCCCCACATCTTGAAGGCGAGCACCGCGTGGGCCAGCACGGCGGCCAGCAGCACGATGCGCACGATCCACAGCGCGCCCTCGTGGGGCAGGATCGGCTCCCCCATCACGCGCAGGTGGTGCGCGTAGGAGTCGAACGCCTCATGGGACTGGAGGATCTTCAGGTTGCCGAGCATGTGCCCGAGCACGAAGAGGATGAAGAGCAGGCCGGTGACCGCCATGAGGATCTTGTTCCAGATCGTCGTGGTGGTGGCCGACCTCTTTACCGGAGCCGCGTTGTCAAGTGCCACGGGCCGGATTCTACGTCCGCGCCTCAGACTCTTGGGTGAGGCTTGCCTTCATCCGCCGGGAGGACGCACGGCACGGCCCTAGGATGCGGGCCATGTCCCCCACTGCCGGTGCCGCGAAGGCGGCCGCCCCGGACCTCGAGCAGCAGCTGCACGAGGACCTGCTCGGCCCCCTCGCCCGGCGGGGGGCGCTGGCACGGCGCATCGCGCTGTGGGCGTGGATCGGGCCGCTGCTGTGCATGGTGGTCGGCGGGGGTCTGCGGGTGTGGCAGCTCGACCAGCCCCATCAGCTCGTGTTCGACGAGACGTACTACGTCAAGCAGGCGTGGTCGCTGGCCGAGTGGGGCTACGAGCGGGACAAGCCCGACGGCATGGAGGAGCCGGACGAGCACTTCACCACCGGCAACTGGGAGACCGTCTACGACGACAAGGCCGACTTCGTCGTCCACCCGCCGGTCGGCAAGTGGGTGATCGCCGCGGGCGAGGAAGCCTTCGGCATCGAGTCCTCCTTCGGGTGGCGCGTGTCCGTGTGGGTGCTCGGGACGCTGTCCATCCTCGTCGTGGGCCGGGTGGCCTGGGAGCTCTTCGGCTCGGCCACGCTGGCGACGCTCGCCTCGTTCCTGACGATGCTCGAAGGGCACCACTTCGTCCACAGCCGCACCGGGCTGCTCGACATCGTGCTCATGTTCTTCGTCCTCGTGGCCTTCTGGATGCTGCTGCTGGACCGGTCGTCCTCCCGGCGCATCCTGGCGCGCAAGGTGGCCGCGCGGTACCACGGCGACGCGTGGCGGTGGGGCGTCCGGCGGCCGGTGGTCGGGACCGTCTACGGGCCGTGGCTGGGGCTGCGGCCGTGGCGCTGGGCGGCGGGACTGAGCCTGGGGCTGGCCGCGGGCGTCAAGTGGTCGGGGCTCTACGCCCTCGCGGCGTTCGGGCTCATGACGGTGCTGTGGGACGTGTCCGCGCGCAAGCGGGCCGGCATCTCGCAGCCGTGGTCGGCGGGGCTGGTGCTGCGTGACGGGCCGTTCGCGTTCGTGGCGGTCTGCGGTGCGGCGCTGGCGGCCTATCTCGCCTCGTGGGTCGGGTGGTTCCGCAGCACAGACGGGCACATGCGCCAGTGGGCTGCCGAGAACCCGGGGCAGGGCGTGCAGTGGTTGCCCGGGCCGCTGCGCTCGCTGTGGGAGTACCACCTGAAGATCTACGACTTCCACGTCGGGCTGACGAGCGACCACACCTACCGCTCGAGCCCGTGGAGCTGGCCGCTGCAGCTGCGCCCCACCTCGTTCTTCTACGAGACCAAGAAGCTGGGCGAGGAGGGCTGCACCGTCGAGAAGTGCGCCAAGGCCATCAACTCGGTGGGGTCGGTCTCCATCTGGTGGGTGGCGACGCTGGCGTTCTTCGTGCTCGTCTTCTGGTGGGCGACGCAGCGCGACTGGCGCGCCGGGGCGATCGCGCTGGGCATCCTGTCGGGGTGGCTGCCGTGGCTGCCGGTCCAGCACCGCACGATCTACCAGTTCTACTCGATCGCCTTCGAGCCGTTCATGGTGCTGGCCGTGGTGTTCCTGCTCGGGCTGCTGCTGCGGCACCGCTGGGGCGTCTGGGCGGTGGGGGGCTACCTGGCGCTGGTGGTGCTGAACTTCTGGTACTTCTGGCCCATCTGGACCGCGCAGGTGATCCCGCACTCGGCCTGGCAGGACCGCATGTGGTTCGCCAGCTGGATCTGACGGCAGCGCGCCCCTCCCGCTCGAGCCGCCCTCTTCTCTTCCGAGCCGCCCCCTTCCCCGATTTGGTCCCCTGACGTGGTCCACCTTGGGGCGACACGCCGAGTTCCCCGGCGAACCGCAGTCATCAGGAGACCAAATCGGGGAAAGGGAAGGGGCACGACGGGGACGGCAGGCGAGCGCAGGCGCTTGGTCCACCTGGGCAGGGGTTCATCACCTTGACCGGGGTCGACTCACCACGCTTCAGGACCAACCCCGGGCCAACCGGACCAAGCCCCTGCCAGCCGGACCAAGCCTCCACCAAGCGAACCAGGCTCACACCAACAGGAACGGTTCACACCACCCCGCACGCAGCGATCACCCATCGGCTGAAACGCACGCCAGCGCGGGCGTTCCTCTTGCCCCGATCAACCGCCCCCGGCAGGGTCCCTCCCACCCCGCCTCTCCCCATTCGGCCCCCTGATGTGGTCCACCTTGGGACGACACGCCGAGTTCCCCGGCGAACCGCAGTCATCAGGAGACCAAATCGGGGAAAGGGAGAGGAAGGGGAAGGCGCGCGCCTCAGAAGGGGCGGGCGCGCGCCTCAGAAGGGGGGGGCACACGGGGCGCCTCGGAAGGGAGAGGGGCGCACGGGGCGGGCAGAGCACCTCAGGCGGGGCGGGAGAACTGGCCGACCAGGTCCGGGGAGACGGCCCGCATCATCGCGACCGCGTCGGGCACGGGCACGTTGGGCACCTCGTAGGACTCGTCCCCACCGGCCACCGTGGCCACGGCGTCGCACAGGTCCAGCCGCCGCTGGAAGAAGGACTGCCGCAGGTTCCAGCTCAGCACCCCCTCGCACTCCAGCGCCAGGTGCCGCCGCAGCACCGCGCCCTCCCGCACCACCAGGTGCCGATCGGTAACCGCGTGCCCCAGCGAGCGCCAGGCCGGCCACACCGGTGCGAGCATCACCACCCCGACGAGGACCGTCCACGCCAGCAGCCAGGCCCACTGCCACGGGCCACCCCAGCCGAGGGGATCGACCACCCCGTAGTGCCGCAGCGGCACCATCGCCGCCACCACGGGCAGCAGCCCCACCCACAGCGTCGCGAGCAGCGCGCCCACCACCATGCGCCGCAGAGCCCGCAGACCGTGGGAGCGCAGCGGCATGGTGAACAGGTCCGCCGGCACGGGGTGGCTCTCCCCGCTGCCGAGCACGTCGACGGCCACCGCCCGCGCCGTCCGCCGGGGCACGGTGGGCAGCAGCTCGACGCTCCCTTCCTCGGCCCCGGTCACGACGGCGCTCAACGACGCGCCCCGCTGCCAGCGCTGCTGCCACGGCTCGGTGACCATGACGCCGCGCACCTTGCGCTCCTCCAACGTGGCCGAGCGGGTGGTGGTCAGCCCCCGCGTGACGTGCAGCGTGCCGTGGCCGCTCCGCGTGACCCGCAGCCCCCACCAGCCGATGACGTAGGCGATGAACGAGGTGAGCAGCGCCAGCGCCGCGGTCCCGACCACCACCAGCCCGATGGAGCTCGCCACGCCCAGCCCCTCGACGAGGTGCAGGAGCCGCCCGCCGAGCCGCTGCACGAACGCCGACTCCGCCAGCTCCCCGGAGAACTGGCTGCCGAAACCCATGACGGCACCGGCGACGATCAGCCCGCTGGCCCCCAGCGGGGCGAAGCGCAGCCAGCCCGTGTCCCAGGCGACCAGGGGCCGCTCCTCGGCGGCCCCCTGCTCCGATTCGGTGACGGCACCCGCAGCCCCAGCTCCACCGTCCGCGGACGCGCCCGGCCCCGCCTCGAGACCCCCTGCGCCCCGGACCGCCGCGCCCTCCCCGGGCGCCACCCCGGGCCCGCGACCGCCCTGCACCTGCCGGGTGCGCCGCAGCAGCTTCTCGCGCAGCTCCCGGGCGTCGGCGGTGCGCAGCCCCTCGAGCTCCACCTGGGTGTCGTCCACCCCGGTGCCGATCTTCACCGTGCGCAGGTCGAGCAGGCGCATCAGCAGGTCGCCCTCGACGTCGATGGTGCGCACCCGCTCCAGCCGCGCGGTCTTGGTGGAGCGGAAAAGCCACCCCTGCCGCACCTCGACCGTCTCCTCCCCCACCCGGTAGCGCAGGGTGAGGAACTGCACCAGCGTCAGCACCACCGCGAGCACGGCGGCCAGCCCGGTGCTCAGGACCTGGAACCAGCCCTCACCCTGGCCTCCGACCAGGGCCACCACCAGCAGCGGCAGCAGCTGGCGCAGCAGCTTCACCGGGTGCACCAGGAACATGCGCGGGTGCTGGCGGTGCCACGCGCCCGTCGCCTCCTCCGGCGGGGCGGGCGCCTCCGGGGCACCGGACGTCACACCGGGTGCGCCCGGGCCCAGCCCGGGCTGCTCACCCGCGCCGCCGGCCGCGCCGACCACCTCGCCCGCGTCCTGCCGGCTCCATCCCATCGGGGTGCTCACGTCCCGTCCCCCCGCACGGCGCTCGCGGCCCGGGTGAGCTGCTCCAGCAGCACCTGCGCGCGGGCGTCGTCCAGCGCCTCGATGGTGATGTCCCCCGCCGAGGAGGCCGTCGTGATCTTGACGTCGGTCAGGTCGAAGTGGCGCATGATCGGGCCGCGGGAGACATCGACCGTCTGGATGCGGGCCAGCGGCACCATCCGCCGCTCGATGCTGAGCCACCCGCGGCGCGTGTAGACCGCATCGGGCGTGGCCTCCCAGCGGGCCCAGCGGTAGCGCAGCCGCGGGGCGACCAGCAGCGTGACCAGCTCCAGCAGCAGGATCGCCCCCACGATCGCCCAGGCCCACCACGGCGGGGCGCCCTCGCCGAGCACCCACCAGGTGCCCAGGACGCCGGAGGCGATGACGGCGGTGATCACGAGCCCGACGACCTCGTTGACCCGCCAGTACGCCGGCGCCCGTTCGGAGACCCGATGACGCGGCTCCTCCAGCACGGCCACCTCGGGGCGGCCGGGGTCGGCGACGAGCACTTCGGACGTCGGCTGCTGGGTCACCGGGCCATTGTGGCGGATGCCCCACCGGCAGACGGCCTCCCGCCCCGGGGCCGACCAGAGGACGTGCCCGTGCCCCTCCGCCGGTCCCCTTCGGCACCCGGCCCGCATACCGTGGCGACACCGTCCCCCGAGAGGAGCCACCCGTGGACGTTCGCGCAGTGCAGCGCCGGGCCGCCCGGCGCACCGAGGAGCTGCCCGGGGCGGACCTCACCCACCCGTTCGGGGAGGACTGGGACGTGTGGAAGGTGCGCGGCAAGGTGTTCATGCTGCAGTCCGAGATCACCGGTGAGCCGCTGGTGATCCTGAAGGCCGCCCCGGCCGACGGACGCCAGCTGCAGGAGGCCTTCGAGCAGGTGACGCCCGGTTACCACATGAACAAGCGCCACTGGATCTCCCTGCACCCCGGCGACGAGCTGGACGCGCAGCTGGTGGACGACCTGGTGACCGAGTCCTACCTGCTGGTGGTGGCCAAGCTGCCGCGCCGCGAGCGTCCGGTGGACCCGGACACCTTCGGCCAGCCGGGCTGACCGCCCGCCCCGACCAGGGCCGCCGTGACCGGCGCTCCTGCAGCGCCCGTCGCAGAGCGGGCCGCCGGCACCTCGATGAGGCGCCCGTCGCGCAGGACCGTGGAGCGGGTGGCGGTCATGTCCGCCAGCGCCGCGACGGCGTCCACCGGGACGCCCTCGGCCCCGTCGGCCACCCAGGCCAGCCCGGAGACCACGACGGCCGCGAGCAGCAGGTGCACCAGCGGGTCGGCGAACTGCTGCAGGAAGCGCCTCCAGGCCGGGTCCTCGTCCACCGACCGGAGCTCGTTCGGGCCGTGCTGCGCCAACCGGTCGGCGGCCTCGGCGGCGGTCAGGCCGCACTCGGGGTCCACCCCCTGCCGGGCGGCCACCTCGGAGGCCTCGAGCAGGGACGGCGGGGAGGGCACGGGGGACCGTGTCGCCGGACGTCATGAGCACCCCCTCCGGATGCGGCGGATCCGTCATCACCGGTGACCGGCATCCCGGCCAGCAAACACCCCGCACGGCCGGATGTGTGGTGGGTCACGCCCAGCCGCTAGTGTCTGCCCACACACACGTCGAAGGGGTCTGTGAACACCATGCTCGGAAACCGGTCCGGAGCCGTCCTGCTGTCCATGACCGCGGCCTCCCTGTTCGCCATGTTCTTCGGGGCCGGCAACCTCGTCTTCCCGCCGATGCTGGGCGCCCAGGCCGGAGACGGCTTCACGTCGGCCCTCATCGGCTTCATGCTCACGGCGGTGGCGCTGCCGATCCTGGCCGTCATGGCCATCGCGTTGACCGGCAACGACATCCGCGACATGACCTCACGCGGCGGCCGCACCTTCGGCGTCCTCTTCCCGGTGCTGGTGTACCTGTCCATCGGCGCCGCCTACGCCCTGCCCCGCACCGGTGCGGTGAGCTATGCCTCGAGCGTCCCGCCGCTGACCGGTTGGGACTCCTGGACTGCCAAGGCGATCTTCGCGGTGGTCTTCTTCGGCCTCACCTACCTGCTGGCCATGAACCCCGACGGGATCATCGACACCATCGGCAAGTACCTGACGCCCGCCCTGGTGGCACTGATGGTGGTGCTGGTGACCCTGAGCATCTTCACGATGGACCGTCAGCCCACCCCCGCGAGCGGGGAGTACGCCGAGCAGCCCTTCGTCACCGGCTTCCTCGAGGGGTACCTGACGATGGACTCCCTGGCCGCCCTGGCGCTGGGCATCATCGTGGTGTCCTCGCTCTCGAACGCAGGAGTGAAGCCCGGGCCGACCCTGGTGCGCAGCGTGTCGCTGGCCGGGCTCGCGGCAGGTCTGATGCTCGGCGCGGTGTACCTGGGTCTGGCGATGATCGGTCAGCGCCTGCCGAACGGACAGGCGTACAGCGACGGCGCCACGATGCTGTCCGACGCCGCCGAGCAGACCATGGGCACCACCGGCACGGTCATCTTCGCGCTCATCGTGATCCTGGCCTGCCTGACCACCTCGGTGGGCCTGCTGGGCGCGACCTCCTCGTTCTTCTCCCGCCTGGTGCCGTCGGTCTCCTACCGCACCTGGGCGATCCTCTTCACGGTCGTGTCGCTGCTCATCTCCACCTCCGGGCTCGAGCAGGTCATCGCCGTCGCCGCGCCGATCATCGGCTTCCTGTACCCGCCCGCGATGGCCCTGATCTTCCTGACCCTGCTGGAGCCTCTCCTGCGGGTGCGTCTGCACCTGGCCTTCGTGTTCGCGCTGACCATGGCGCTCCTCTGGTCGGCATTCATGACGCTCAGCTCGCTGGGCTGGGGCAGCTCGGTCATCGAGCCGCTCATCGACTGGGCGCCGGGCCATGCGCAGCAGCTCGGCTGGACCCTGCCCACCCTGGCCGCGGCCATCGTGGGCGGCGTGCTCGACCTGGTGCGCGGTGTGCCGGAGCGCCCCAAGCGGGAGGTCGATCCCACCCGGGACGAGGTCGCCGCTTCGGCCGCCTGACCGCCGCTGCCGATCGGGCCAACGACTGGCTCGCACCGACACCACCGACTCCCTGCTGGGGGTCGGCGGTGTCGCATGAACACGCCGAAATCGAGGGCCTGAACAGGTCTGGACTCGAAGCGCCGGGGGGCTCTCCGAGGGGTTCCTCCCCTCACCATCCGTTGACGGACCGGTGAGAGGGACTGCGGCGCCACTACCGTCGCGACCTTCCTGACTTCACCGACGAGGCCTTCGACGCCGCACTGGCCCGCGTGAGCACCAGCACCGACCTGGAGCAGGCCGTCGCCGGCGCGCTGCAGGTACTGCGCCACGGTGACCCTGCTCCGGGTCAGGCAGTTCAGTCGCTCGTCCAGCGCGGTGAGCTCTCGGGACAACTCCACCAGGAGTTTCTGGCACGGTTCGCTGCTGTTCATCGCCCTGTTCGTGGTGGGCCTCACGGCCATGTCCCTGTCCCCGACCACACAGACCCGCATGCTGGACGTCCTGCCCGAGAGCCCCGGCCTGGCCGGATCGCTCAACCAGGGGCGCCATCAACATCGACAACAGCCTGGGCGCCGTCGTCGGCGGCAGCACCATCGCGGCCGGCTACGGGTACACCTCCCCAGCCTGGGCCGGGATGCTCCTGGCTGGCGCGGGCTGCACCCTCGCCTTCCTGAGCTTCTTCCTCGAGCGGCGCGGGAACCACGGACTCGTCACCCGCTGAGGACGACGCCCGGGTCGATGTGCCCGGTCACAGGAGAAGGCCCCCTCCGAAGAGGGGGCCTTCTCCTGTGACCACTGGTGGAGCTAAGGGGATTCGAACCCCTGACCTTCTCATTGCGAACGAGACGCGCTACCAACTGCGCCATAGCCCCGTGTGCGACCGCCGACTATAGCAAGCACCCCGGCACGTGGCCAAGACGGCCACGCGCCGGGGTGCTCGGCGTCAGGCGGCGATGCGGCGCTGGGCCGGTCGCCGGCGGGCACCGGCGGTGCCTCGCGATGCCGGCCGACCGGTCGGGGCGTGACCGGTCCGGGCCACCCTGCGGCTGCGCTGGGCGCGGACGGGCGCCGAGCTGCGGGGCCGGTACGTCCGGGCCACACGGGCCCGCCCGGACCCCGAGCGGCCACCCGCCGGGACCTCGCGCGCGCCCTGGCGCACCGGGGAGGGGCGAAGACCCTGGCCGCGCAGCTGCGCCTCGGCGCAGACTCGGGACCAGACGACCGACGCGCTCAGCGCCAGCACGCAGAGCACCACCCAGAACCAGCTGACCCCGCCGGCCAGCGCGCCGACGAACGAGACGAGCAGCCCCAGGGCCGGGGCGAGCAGGAGGCCGGCACGCACCGGCTTGGAGGCGAGCAGCTCCCGCACCGTGCCTGGGCTGAACAGCTCCCCCTCGGCCGCACCGCGGGTGCCCTCGGCCTGGCGGGCGCGCACCCGGGCGATGTCCGCGGCGTCCCGGCGCGGCTTGACGGTGACGGTCGGCTCCGCCGGGGCGCTCGGGGAGACCCACTGCGCCGGACGGTGATCGATTCCCCCACGCGGCTCCGGCACCTGCACGGAGTGATCCAGCGCGTCCATCGCGTCCAGGAAGGCGTCCATCGACTTGACGGTGCGCAGGTGGTCGCGGCGACGCCACCACCACTGCGCGCCGAACCCGACCCACACGAGGACGACGAGGACCAGGACGAGGAGGCTGGGCGGCATGGTCGCAGTCTAGAAACACACCGGTGTGATTCGGGGGGCTCAACACGCCCCGGAAGCACTTCAGCAGGTGACGTCCGGGCGGCGGCACCACTCCGAGGCCGTCACCGCGAACACCCGGTGGTCGCGCCACGCACCGTCGATGAAGACCGCCTCGCGTCGCACCCCCTCCTCGCGGAGCCCGAGGGCCTCCACCATCGCCAGCGAGGCGTGGTTGTGGACCGCGACGGCGACCTCCACCCGGTGCAGGTGCACCTGCGTCAGCGCGTGGTCCACGGCCAGCAGCAGCGCGGTGCGACCGATGCCGCGTCCGGTCACCGCGCGGTCCACCCAGTACCCGGCCGAGGCCGAGCACTGCCCGCCCCAGCGGATGTCGTCCAGCACCATCTCCCCGGCCAGCGCGCCCCGGTGCTCGATGCCCCAGTGCAGCACCTGACCGGAGACCGCCCGGGAGCGCGCGGAGCGCACCATGCGCAGGAAGGCCGAGCGCACCGGCGGCACGGCACCCAGCCCCGGGGCCCGGGGGTCGTCGGCCGTCCCCGGGGTCAGGTGGTCCAGGTTCTCCTGCCGCAGCCGCTGGTAGGCCGGCCAGTCCGCCCGCACCAGCGGCCGCAGCCGCACCGGATCACCCGCAACCGTCCGCCCCTGGAGACGGACCGGCCAGCTCAGCCTCGGACCCACGTGTTCCTGCCGGTCGGGTGGCGGGGCTCAGCCCTGTGCGGGGGCGTCCAGCGACTGGACGTACTCCCGCAGCCACTGGTCGAACTCGTCGCCGAACTCCCCGTGCCTGCGCGCCAGGCGCACCATCGCCTTGAGGTAGTCCAGCCGGTCGCCGGTGTCGTAGCGGTTGCCACGGAAGACGACGCCCCACACACCGCTGCCCTCACCCTCGGCGGTGGCCCGCTCCTCCAGCGCGTCGGTCAGCTGGATCTCGTTGCCACGCCCCGGGGGGAGCTCCTCGAGCACGTCGAAGATGCTCGGGTCCAGCACGTAGCGGCCGATGATGGCCAGGTTGCTGGGTGCGTCGGCGGGGTCCGGCTTCTCCACCAGACCGGTCACGCGCACCACGCCGTTCTCGTCCGGCTCGCCGTCGATGGCGGCGCAGCCGTACATGTTCACCTGGTCCTGCGGCACCTCCATGAGGGCCACGACCGAGCCACCGCGCTGCTCCTGCGTCGCGATCATCTGCTCCAGCAGGTGCTCGTCGGCGCCGATGAGGTCGTCGCCCAGCAGCACCGCGAAGGGCTCGTCACCCACGTGGGCACGACCGCAGAGCACGGCGTGCCCCAGTCCCTTCGGCTCGCCCTGGCGCACGAAGTGGGGTGCCCCCATCTCGTTCGACTTCTGCACCCGACGCAGGCGCAGCTCGTCGCCCTTCTTCTCCAGGGCCTGCTCGAGCTCCCAGTGGCGGTCGAAGTGGTCCTCCAGGGCCCCCTTGTTGCGGCCGGTGACCATGACGATGTTGCCCACCTGCGCGCGCACCGCCTCCTCCACCACGTACTGGATGGCCGGCTTGTCCACCACCGGCAGCATCTCCTTGGGGATGGCCTTGGTGGCCGGCAGGAAGCGGGTTCCCAGTCCTGCCACGGGGATGACGGCCTTGCGGACCCGACGTTCTGTGCTCATGGGCTCACAGTAGGCGACCCCGCCACCCGGTGCGCGAGCACTCCCGGGGTCCGAACGCAGTCCTGACCCTCTCCGGCCGAGGAGGCGAGCGGCCCTGGCCCTGACGGGATCCCGGCGAGCGGGGATACTGCTGGGCATGGCCGATCCCACCGCTCCCCTGGACCTGCCCGCCGACAAGCCGGGCGCCCGCTGGGCCGTCCGCACCGCCCGCCGGGCCTGGGCCGCCGAGGGCCGGCACGCCGAGGACGGTGCCGCGGTCGCCCGCCACGGCCTCGCCCTGGTGGACGAACAGGGTGCCCGAGTGGTCACCCTGTTCACCGCATGGGCCACCGAGCCCCCCACCGCACGGTTGGCACGGGGCCTGCTCGAGGCCGGGGTCCGCGTGCTGCTGCCGGTGACCCTGCCCTCGCTCGACCTCGACTGGGTGGAGCTCCGCGAGCTCCCCGAGGGGGAGGTCGTCCCCGAGGACGCGCTGGGCACCTCCGAGCCGCTCGGTCTCGACGGCATCGCGCAGGCCGACCTGGTGCTGACCCCCGGGCTGGCCGTCGGACGGGACGGCATGCGCCTGGGGCAGGGCGGTGGCTGCTACGACCGCACCCTCCCCCGACGCCGCAGCGGGGTGCCCGTGGTGACGCTGCTGCACGACACCGAGCTGGTGGCCTCCGTGCCGTCCGAGGAGCACGACCGGCCGGTGGACGGCGTCCTCCGCCCCGCGGGCGTCACCTGGTTCTGAGCCGACCGCCGGGCGCAGCGGACCGACCGGCCGCCGGACCGTCATAAGATCCCGCCATGCCCACCTACTCGTACGCCTGCACCGAGTGCGACAACGCCTTCGACATCGCGCAGAAGTTCACCGACGACACCCTGACCACCTGCCCAGCGTGCGAGGGCCGGCTGCGGAAGGTCTACGGCTCGGTTGGCGTGAGCTTCAAGGGCGGTGGCTTCTACCGCAACGACAGCCGTGGGCCGATGTCCTCCGGCAGCGACTCGGGCTCCTCCGGCGACTCGGGCTCCTCCGGCGACTCCGGCGGCTCCGGGGGTTCGAGCGGCTCAGACGACTGAGCGGCTGAGGGCAGGGCCCCGGCCCCGTCACCCCGTCCACACCCCGACCGGCTCCGCACACCGTGCGGGGCCGGTCGTCGTCGACGCTGCTCCCGACGACCTCGGGAGGAACCATGGACCTGCTGGACCGACTGCGACGACGCGGGAGCACCCCTGCGCCCAGCGACCGCCCCACGGCGCACCGGATGCGACGCTGGCGGCGGTTCGGCGCGATCGGGTGCGCGGCCCTGGCCGTGGGCACCTGCGTGCAGGCCGTCTCACCGAGCCCGCCGGAGACCACCCGGGCCCTGGTGGCCGGTGAGGCGCTGGCGGCCGGGACGGTCCTGACCGACGAGCACCTGCAGACGGTGGAGCTGCCCGCCGAGGCGGCCGGCTGGGGCGGCTCCGCTGACCGGCTCGTGGGGCGGACGCTGGCTACTCCGGTCGAGCAGGGGGACCCGCTCACACCGCGGTCGGTGCTGGGCGAGGACCAGCTGCCCGACGGGAAGGAGCTGCTCTTCCTGCCGGTGCTGGACGCCCCCGTGCTCGACGCCGCGCGACCGGGCGGGACGGTGCGCCTCATCGACCGCGCGACCGGCGACACCCTGGCCCCGCACGCGGTGGTCCACGGGGCCGCCGGCGCGGACCCGGAGTCACCGGAGGCCGTGGGGGGCCTGTGGGTGGCGCTGACCCCCGAGGAGGCCGACGAGGTCTCGCTGGCCGGAGTGCAGCAGACCGGTACCGAGACCCCCGTGGCCGTCACCCTCGTGCGCCCGGAGGAGAAGGGCTCCTAGCAGGGCGGGAAGACCCCGTCGGAAAAGTGACGCAGAGCGCACGGTGATGCGTCATCCACCCTGCCGGGACCCGGTAATCTTCCGCCCCTCGGCCCCGCTCGTGGGGCCCACACACATTTCGCAAGGAGCACCCCATGCAGGGTTTCAAGGAGTTCATCCTCCGCGGCAACGTGGTCGAGCTGGCCGTCGCCGTCGTCATCGGCAGCGCCTTCGCCGCCGTCGTCACCAAGGTCGTCGAGAACCTCATCAACCCGATCCTGGCCGCCGTCGGCGGCGCCGACGCCTCCGGTCTCGGCTTCCACCTGCGCGCCGGCAACCCGGCCACGTTCATGGACTTCGGCGCCATCATCACGGCACTGATCACCTTCCTGATCACGGCCGCCGTCGTCTACTTCATCTTCGTGCTGCCGATGAACACGTTCAACGAGCGCCGCGGTTACGTCGCCCCGCAGACCGACTCCGAGGTGCTCGCCGAGATCCGCGACCTGCTCCGGGCCAACCGCGGCCTGTGACCCGTCCGGTCACCTCTCAGTGACCCCGCGCCCCCGGCGCCGACCTGAGAGTGCCGCAGCCCCGGTGGGGCTGCGGCACTCTCGCGTGCGAGCAGGGTGGTGGGCCCGTGTGGATCACCCCCAGTGGGGAGGGCGGTCCTCCAGCCAGCGGCGGTCGGCGGCGGACAAGGGGCGATCGCTGACCACCCGGCGGGTCCCCGTGCTCTGCTGGGCGGTGGGGGCCGGCCGTGCGGGCTCCGGCTCCCGCGGGGGCCGTGCGGTGGGCGTCGAGTCCTCCCAGTCGCGCGTGGCGTCCGCGGCCGTGGGGGGAGCCTGCACCCGACGGTGGCGCCGGCGCCCCGTCACGCGTGACGCCCGTGCTGCTGGGCCGAGGCCCGCAGCACCGCGTTGCGCACGCGCATCGCCTCCCGCCCCAGGTCCCGGTGCAGGTCGAGGCTCGAGACGGACTCCACCAGCCACCCGGCCCGGCGCAACTGCTCCGGCCACACGCGCACGTGGGCGTCGATCTCCAGGCCCTCACGGGTGACCGGCTCGTCGAAGAGCACCGTGGTGATCTCCGGCCGCCCCACGCCCGGGGCCACGTGCACCATCCACCCCAGGAGCGGGTGGTGCACGGGGCGGACCACCAGGCCCTCGGCCCGCATGCGCCGCACGAAACGGGCGTGCAGCGGCGGCAGGTCGGCCTCCGGCACCGTCTGGTCGCCGACCGACGGTGCGTCGAACCAGCGGGTGATCAGGCCACCGGCCGAGTCCGGCACCGAGCGGGCTCCCCGCAGCTCGCGCTCGGAGGACCGCGTGACCACCAGCTCCAGCGACCGGCGGGCCCGGCGCAGCACCGGCAGCACGTCGACGTCGCTGCCCTGCCGGGTGACCGTGGAGCCCAAGTGCTCCCCGTGGCCGTCGGCGAGCACCACGACGACGTCGGCCGTCGTCCGGTGCGCGCGGCGCCAGGGCAGCACGACGACCTGGCTGCGCACCCCACCGGTGTAGTGGTCACCGGCCAGGTGCCGGTCCAGCCGCTGGCGCCACCAGACGGCCTCGGTGTCGGTGGGGGTGGCCAGCAGCACCGACCGGCTCCCCGACGGCTGGGCCAGAGCACCCCGCACCAGGTTCCACACGGCCTGAGGCACGCCCTCCTGCTCCACCACGTGCCGGTGACGGGCGCGCGGCTGCAGGCCGGGCACGGCGGCCAACGGGGCCCGCCCCGGGACCGGCGGCTCCAGGTCCGCCGAGAGCGGGCGCCACTGGGTGGTGAGGGTCAGCTGGGGCACGCGGCGCGAGAGCACGGTCCAGGCCGAGTCACCGGGAGCGGGCGCCACCGGCTCACCCGGCGTGCTGGGCTGCGGCTCCCGGGGACGGGACACCTCCGGGTCGCCGAAGCCGACGAGCGTGCCGCCCCGGGCCAGCACGCCGGCCAGCCGGGCCGGGGTCGCCCCGGACACGTCGTCGACGACCACCAGGTCCACGCGGGCCGAGGGGGGCAGCGCATCGGCAACCACCCACGGCGAGACCACCACCACGGGGGTGAGCGCCCGCATCACGTCCGGGGCACGGCGCCACCACTCGGCCAGGCTCCACGGGCCGTCCCGGCGGGCGGCCTCCAGCAGGGCCGTCGCGCGGCGGGTCCGGGCGACCGAGGAGCGCGCCCGGTGCACGGCCTCGGCCACCGCCTCGCGGGCCGCGGCCTGCGAGTCCGCGACCGCCTGCTCCAGCTCGGCCAGGGCCTCCTGCGAGGTCTCCCGGTCGTGGGTAGCGAGCGCGGGCTGCTCCCGCTCCAGCAGCGCCAGCACCGCGCGGATCCACACGTGCTCGAGCTCGGCGGCCACCCGGTCGGTCGGCAGCGCACGGCGGGCGAACTCCCGCAGCACCGGCTCGTGGCCACGACCGACCAGCTCGCGCCACCGGGGCGAGACCTGCGGCAGCACCCGGGCACCCTCGTGGTGGGCGACCATCCGCTCCAGACGCTGCTGGACCTCCTGCACGTCCGCGCGCAGCAGGTCGTCCCCCCGCCCCGCGCCCTCGAGGTGCTTCTCGAACCACACGAGGTCGTCATAGAGCGCCTCGAAGTGCTCCGAGACCTCCGTGAGCTCCTGCCCCAGCTGGTCCACCGGCGCCCCGGGACGACGGCCGGGCCACGCCGCGAGCCGCTGGTCGGTGCTGACCGCCTGGGCCACGGCCGCAGCCGCACCGTCCTCCGGCTCGGTGCCGCGGGACTCCAGCAGCGAGCGCACCCGCGACCGGACGCGACGCGTCTGCAGCGGGCCGAGGGACTGCGTGGAGCGCCCGCCGAAGGCCGCCGACCAGGTGTCGAGGTCCTGCTCGAACACGTCCTGGCCGAAGCGGCGCAGGGCCATGCGCGCCGACCGGGCCAGCCGCAGCAGCCGCAGCCCCTCCTCCAGCGTCCGGGCCTGCGGCACCGAGAGCGCCTTGGCCACGGCCGCGAGGTCGTCGCGCGTGCGCTGCAGCCGGCCACCCGAGATCTCCTCGGCGAGGGACAGCAGGCGGGCGGCCTCCGGCTCGTCGTCGGCGTGCACGTCGAACCACGGGTTGTCCCGACTCGGCAGGGTCCACGCTCCACGGCGGGCGAGCTCGGTGACGTCGTGCTGCAGACCGGGCAGGTCGGCGACGGTCAGGTGCGTCACCACCTCGTCCTCGAGCGGGACGACGATCGACGGCGGGTTCGGCAGGCTCGCCAGGGCCGCGAGGCGCTGGTGCAGGTCGTGCACGCTGACACCCCACGGGTGCCGCTTGTCGTGCACCATCGCGGTGTGGTCCAGGTGCTGGCCCAGCGCGCGCTCGACCTCGGACCACGAGGCGCCGGCCGTCCGCTGCGGCGCCGGGTCCCTGCCCTCGATGACGCGCTCCAGCGCAGCGACCAGGCGGGCGTGCTGGTCCGACTGCTCCTGGCGGGTGCGCGCGACGTCCCACGCGACGGGAACCTCGGTGTCCGCCCAGTTGTCGACGACGGCCGCCACCTGCCGGCGCACGGTCTCGTCGGCTGCCGCGACGAGCACGGTCTCCCCGCGGCTCACGGCATCGGCCACCAGCGCCGAGCGCAGGCTGGTGCGGCCCGTGCCCGGACGCGCCTCGACGAGCACGTCCTGCCCGGCGGCCACGAGGTCCACGACCTGCAGCTGGGCGGCATCCAGCGGGCAGACGACGCCGCGCCGGACCCCCGCCACGCGCGGCAGGTGCGGGGCCACCGGGCCCGAGCTGCGCCCGGCCGCGGCCGAGGCCAGCAGCATCAGCAGACGGGAGGGGGCGGCGGTCACCTCGGCGAGGTCGGCGATGCCGGCGTCCTTTGCGAGCGTGACACCGGCCAGGTGCTGCCCGGAGCGCACCGTGAAGCCCGGCACCGCGCGGCAGAGGGACTCCAGGTGGCGCAGCAGGGGCTCGTCGGTGCGGGCGTGCAGCCGGTCGACCATCTCGGCCAGCACCACCGGGTCCAGGTCGACCCCGTGGGAGACGCGCAGGAAGCGCAGCAGCGCCGGGTTCACCTGCGGGATGCCCGTCAGCGCGATCTCGACCTCGGTGCGGCGGTCGTCCACCACCGTCACGTGGGCGGGGCGCAGGACGACCGGGGCCGCCGGGGGTCGGGTGCCGGGCACCTGCCAGGAAGCGACGCCGGAGGTGACGAAGCAGGTGGCCAGCCCCCAGTCGGCCTCCATCTCCTCGGCGCGGTCGGCGATCGCGAGGCACGTGGTGAGCGCACGTGTCCGGGGGCCGGGTGCTCGGACGAGGTCGCTGAGCAGGACGGCCTGCCCCGACAGCAGCTTGGCCACGCCACCGGGGTGCGCGGCCACGAGGTCGAGGGACAGGCCGGGGGCAGTGCCCCAGATGAGGCTGTTGCGCCCTCCGGCATCGGCGAGGGCAGAGGACCACGTGGACGCGGTGGCGCGCCCGATGGGGGCCTGGGGCTGGGACACGGTGCTCACCCCAGCAGGGTAGTTGCCCCGACCGCCGTAGACTGTGCCACCGCGCTCATCGCGCCCGCCCTCGTAGCTCAGGGGAAGAGCACTTCTCTCCTAAAGAAGGTGTCGCAGGTTCGAATCCTGCCGGGGGCGCACGTGAAGGCCCGTCGTTCCGCCGTTTTCTCGGCGGTCGACGGGCCTTCGTGCACCTGCCGTGCGCTCTGCGTGCGGTCAGCACGCCGCCACGGGGGGCGCCGGTCCTTCCGGTGAGGGTGCTCCGGGGCGGGTGGAGCGCCCTCGGCTGGCTCCGGGTCAGTCGACCTCGGCGGCCAGCTTCTCGAGGGAGTCCTCGAGGCCCTCCTGGGGCACGAGCGGGAAGCCGACCTTCTCGAGCAGCGCCTGGTCGGTGACCTCGCTCCAGTCGTAGACCACGGTGACGTGCGTCGACTCCGGGCCCTGCGACTCGAGGACCCAGGTCCACTCCCAGCCGGGCGGCTCGGTGCCGGCCGGGGCCGTCCTCCAGGCCACGCGCTGGTTCTTGGAGTACCCGGTGACGTGGTTGTCGGTCTGGTACTCGCCGCCCATGTGCTCACCCTCCATGTTCATGGTGAACACCTGCCCCGTCTCGGTGATGCGGTCACCGTGGTCCACGGATCGGACGTAGCCGGAGCCATCGAGCTTCACGTGGTTCTCCGGCAGGGTCAGGACGTCGAAGATCGCCTCGGTCGAGGCCGGGATCTCCCGCTGTGCGCTGATGCTGGTGGTCTGGTCGTTCATGAGCACCTCCTGGGTGTTCGTCCGGACGTGCCCAGCACGCCCGGCCCCGCTGTCGGCGAGGAATCCCTTCCACGCTAACGCCCGTGTCCGATGCGGGCGACCGGTACCGCCCGCCCCGGTCATCCTCGCCGGTCACCCACCACTCAGGCGCCGGCTGCCGTCCGCAGGTCCTCGACCGTCCGCACGACGGCCCCGGCGATGCCGTCGTACCGTCCCGGGAAGCAGGTCAGCAGGATCACCTGGGCGTCCGCCCCGGCCCGCTGCAGCGCCCGCGTCATCCGTCGGAGCCGCTCGGGGTCCGACCAGCCGAGGGCGTCGTCGAGCACGACGGGCATCCCCTCCTCGCCGTCCACCACGCGGGAGACGGCGAGCCGCGCCAGGACCGCCAGCTGCTCCCGCGCACCGGTGGAGAGGGCCTCCACCGGCACCGGGGCCCCGCCCACGGAGCGGGACACGATCGTGAGGTCCGGCGCCACCTCCACGGCGAAGTCCTCCCCGTGGAGCACCGAGCCGAGCTCCTCCAGGGCCTCCCGGTAGGGGCGCACGTAGCTAGCCTGGGCCTCGGCGCGACGGGCCCGCAGGGTCTCCAGCAGCACCTTCAGCGCGTCGGCCCGGGCCTGCACCCGCACCACCGCCTCGGTGGCGTGCTCCAGGGCCGCCTCGGCCTCCGCGAGCACCTCCGCGCGGCCCTCCTGCCCGGCCTGCGCGAGCACCGTCTCGGCCCGCACGAGATCCTCACGGGCCCGGGTCCGGCGCACCTCGGCCTGCTCCGCGGCCACCCGCGCGGCCTCGAGGTCGTCCTCCTCCACCGAGCCGGCCTCCTGCAGGGCCTCGCTCCGCCGGGCGAGCAGCTCACGGGCCTCGTCACGGGCGGTCACGGCCCCGGCGAGCGCCTGCTCGACGGCCTCGTCGTCGGCGAGTTCCCGTGCCGCGGCCACGCGCTCCCGCACCCGGGTGGCCGCGGCGACCGCTGCGTCACGCTGCACCTCGGCCCGGTCCACCGCCGCACGGCGAGCGTCCCGCGTCTCCCGCGCGGCGGCCTCCTCGGCACGCACCTGCTCGGCCGCCTCGCGCTGCCGTTCCTGCTCGGCCCGGGCGGTCTCCAGGCGCTGCTCGGCCTCCTCCGGATCGGGCAGCCCGTCTGCGGCGCGGTCCACCCGGGACCGTGCCTCCTGCCGGGCGTCCCGCCACTCCTCCAGCGTCCGTCCCTCGCGGGCGGCCTCGAACTGCTGGTCGAGCTCGACGCGGTCGGCCTCGGCCCGCTGCACCGCAGCGTGCAGGCGGTGGGCGTGCGCGACGTCCTCGGCCCCGACCGTCCGCAGCAGCTCGCCCAGCTCGCGCTCGGCCGTCTGCACCTCGGAGTCGTCCGCCCCGCGGGGCGGCAGCAGCTCGACCTCCACGCCCGAGACGCCGATGCGGGTCGGGTGCGTCACGGCCCGCTCCCACGGCCGGTCACCGGTGAGCTCCTCGCCGTCGACGGTCACGGGCACGGACGCGTCCCCGCCGATGCGGACCCGCGGGCTCGTCGCGTCCCGACGTGCGGTGGCCGAGCGCAACGCGTCCTGGGCGGCGGTGATCCGCTCCAGCGCTTCGTCGTCCACGACCTCGCCGGTAAGCCGCTCGGCGACCTCCCGCTGCCGCGTCACCAGGGACTCCAGCCGCTCGACGGTGCGCTCCAGGGCGGTTAGCTCGGCGCCGGCCCGGGCGGTCGCCACCAGCGACTCGGCCTCCCGCAACTCGGTGCGGGCAGCACCCTCGGCGTCCTCCGCGGACTTCCGCCTCCGGCCGGCCTCCTCCAGCGCCTTCCGTGCCCGCTCGTGGGGCCCGGTGGCCTCCTCGAGTGCCTCCTGCGCCGTCCGCTCGGCGGCCATGGCCTCCTCGAGCTCCGCCACCAGCACCACCCGCGCCCGCTGGTCGGCCTCGGCCCGGGCGTGCTCGCGGTCGGCCCGCTCCAGCGCCTCCCGCGCCGCGGCCTCCGCGGTGCGCTCGGCCTCGGTCTCGGTCCAGCGACGGGTCAGGTCCTCCTGCTCCGCGCGGGCCGTCCGGTGCCTCTCCTCCGCGCGCTCGGCGGCCGCGGCCAGGTCGGCGGCCCGCCGCACGTCGCCCTCGATCTCGGTGACCGCGGCCCGGGCCGCCTCCTCGCGTGCGGACGCCGCGGCGTGCTCGTCCTGCAGGCGCTTGAGCTCCCCGGTCGGCCGGAAAGTGGGCGTCCAGTAGGCCGCGGCGTCGGCCTCGACCCGCTCCACCAGGCTGGCGGCCTGGTCCACGTCCTGACCGGTGTCACCACCCGACGCGGCGTCCAGGGCCGCGGCGAGGCTGCGGGAGCCGTCCAGGCCGGAGAGGGTCAGGGCCCCCTCCTGCAGCAGCTGCATCGCGCGGCGGAGGGTCTCGTCGCCGTGCTCCTCCAGCAGGGCGCAGACGTGCTTGTGCGCGTCGTCGCCGGTCAGCTGGCGACCACCGGGGCCGTGCCCGCGGAACTCGGTGCGGACCTGGCGCAGCCACTGCTTGGTGTAGGTGAACCGCTGCCCGCCCACGGTCAGCTCCGCGGTCACCCGCGGCGCCTCGTCGCGCCCGATCGGTTGGGCGTCCTTCACGTACTGCTTGCGGGAGGTCGCCTTCTCCGTCAGCAGCATGTCCAGCGCCCGGACCAGGGTGCTCTTGCCGGCCTCGTTGGGTCCCTCGACCACCAGCACGCCGCTGTCGGGCACCTCCAGCGCGTAGTGGTCGATGCCGCGGAGGTCCTGCACCTCGATGCGGTGGATCCTCATGCCCGCTCCCCTGCCGTCGCGTACCGGTACAGGAGCCGCAGCGCGTCGGAGGCCGCCGCGGCTCCCTCGCCACCGGACTCCGCCTGCTCCTCGAGGTCCGCGGCCGCGCGGGCCACGTACCCGCCGATGCCGACGTCCGTCAGCTCGGCGTCCTGCGGCACGACGACCACGTCGGTGTGCCGCTCCCACGGGAAGGCCGCCGCGAAGGTCTCCGAGGCCCACTCCAGCAGCTCCTGCAGGGCCGCGTCGTCGGCCAGCGAGAGCGTGCCGGTCAGCGCGTGACGCAGCACCACCGTGGCCTTGTCCTCCAGGGCCGTCCACTCCGCCCGCAGCGCGGCGACGTCCTCCGCCGACCCGACCTCGCGGGCCACCCGCAGCATGCGCCAGGTGCCGACGTGCACCGGCTCGGCCGTCGGCTCGGCGGCCGTGTCCTCCCCGAGGTCCACCACCAGCACGTCGCCCACCGGGTCGTCGCGGAAGTCGGTCACCTCCACCGCCCCCGAGTAGTGGATGCGCCCCGAGGAGTCGCTCCAGCGGGAGTGCCGGTCCCCCAGGGCCACCCAGTGCACCAGCCCGTCGTCCAGCGCCCGGCGCATCCGGTCCCCGTCCAGCGCCGAGACGCGGTTCCCGGGGTCGAGCTCGGCCAGCTGCCCGTGCGCGACGAGCACCCGACGCACCCCGTCCGCGGGCGCCTCCAGCGCGTCGAGCACCTCGGCGACGACGTCGTGGTCCGGCTGGTTGGTGGTCAGCGGCACACCCACCAGCTCCATCCCGGGGGCCGCCTCCACCGGCTCGCTGTCCCGCAGCACGTGCACGTGGTCCAGTCCCGCCTCGGTGAAGGCCTCCTGGTCGTAGACCGAGGCCGCGTCCAGCGCGTCGTGGTTGCCGGGCAGCAGGTAGACCGGCACCGGCACCTGGCGCAGCGCCTCCATCGCCCGGCGCACCGTCTCCCGCCCCAGGTGGTTGGAGTCGAAGACGTCCCCCGCCACCACCACGAAGGCGCAGTCGTGCTCGGCCGCCACCTGACCGGCCCGCTGCACGGCCTCGTTGCGGGCCTGCGTGAAACGCGCCTGGTCGGCCGTCGAGAGCCAGCGGCGGGTCATGCCCCACTGCCAGTCACTGGTCTGCAAGAACCTCATGCGGGCAGAGTAGGGGCGGCCACCGACAGGGTCGCCGCGCAGCGTGCGGCCCCCGCCGCGAGCAGCCAGGTGGCCACCGCCAGCACCAGCGCCACCGAGCGGTCCCCCGCCCGCCAGCGGCGCACCACCTGCACCACCGCGGTCGACCAGGTGCTCAGCGCCCCGGCCAGCCCCGCGCCCAGCAGCCACCACTGCCAGCCCAGCACGGGTGCGGCGAGCGGGGAGGGCGTCGCGGCGGCGGGCACGGCCTCGGGCCCCAGCAGCACGTCCCCCGCGGCCAGCCAGCCGAGCAGACCGCTGGCCGCGACGTTGGCGACCAGCACTCCGGTCTCCGCGACCGACGGGCTCCAGCGCCGCCCGGCGGCGTCGGCCAGCCAGCGCAGCACCGCCCCGAGCGCCCCGCCGACGGCGACGCACAGCACCACCCAGCCGCTCACGACCACGACGCACCGCCCGTCCGGCCCATACGCTCCCCGAGCTGCATCCCGGCCCACGCCAGCAGGAGCCCGGCGGCCAGCAGCACCGGTCCGGTCCAGAACCAGGTCCAGGACCCGGCCGTGAGCACCGCCCAGGCGCTCACGCTGGTGAAGCCGCCCAGCACCCCGGTGCCGCAGAAGGTGAGCAACAGCGGACGCCGCCCGCGCCAGAGCGCCTCGGCCAGGCCCAGCAGCAGGGCACCGAGGAGGTTCACCAGGAGCAGTCCCGCCTCAGCGCCCCAGACCTCCGAGAGCAGCACCCGGGCCACGGAGCCGAGCGCGCCGCCCAGCGCCACCAGGCACAGCGGCCGCCACACCGGACCGGGCCCTCAGCGACGGCGCCGCAGCCGGCGCCCGGTCCCGGCGGCCACCACCAGGCCGTCGGTCTCGTCGTCGAACTGGCCCAGGATCTGCTCGAGGATGTCCTCCAGCGCGACCATGCCCACCTTGCGCCCGGCCGGGTCGGCGACCATCGCGAGCTGGGCCCGGTGCTGACGCATCAGCGCCGCGGCGTCGATGAGCGGCAGCTCCCGCCGCAGGGTCGGCATCTGCTGGCGCAGCTCGGCGACGCTCGGGTCGGACCCGGTCGCCAGCGCCGTCACCGCGTCGCGCACGTGGACCAGCCCGACGTGGCGCGTGCCGTGGGTGACGATCAGGCGCGACCGGCCGGTCTCCCGGCTCAGGCGCTCGACCTCCGTGGCCGACGCGTCCACGCCGATGGTCACCAGCTCGGACACCGGGCGGGTGATCTGCGAGAGGTCCTGGTTCTCCAGCCGGAAGGCGCCGGCCAGCAGGCGGGCGTCCTCGTCAGGCAGCGAGCCGGCCTCCTGCGAGGAGGACATCAGGCGCTGCAGCTCGGCCGGGCCGTGCTCCTCCTCGATGGTGTCCACGGCCTCCACGCCGACCAGCTTGAGCAGCAGGTTGGTGAACTCGTTGAGCAGCCAGATGAACGGCTTGGTGATCATCGCGAACAGCCGGAAGGGCAGCGCGATGCCGATGGCGGCGGTCTCCGGGTGGGCGATCGCCCACGACTTCGGCGCCATCTCGCCGACCACCATGTGCAGGTAGGTCACCAACGTCAGCGCGATCACCAGCGCGATCGGGTGGGTCAGCGCGTGCGGCACGTGCAGCAGCTCGAGCACCGGCTCCAGCAGGTGGGCGATGGCGGGCTCCGCCATCGCGCCGAGGCCCAGCGTGGCCAGCGTGATGCCCAGCTGGCTGGCGGCCAGCATGAGCGAGAGCTCCTTGCTGGAGGCCACCGCGGCCCGGGCGGCCCGGCCCCCGGTCTCCGCGCGCTCCTCCAGGCGGTGGCGCTTGGCGGCCATGATGCCGAACTCGGCGGCCACGAAGAAGCCGTTCACGCCGAGCAGCAGCACCGAGAGCAGGATCTTCTCCACGTCGCCCATCAGGCCACCTCCTCCACGTCCTCGACCGACACCGGGGCGAGCACCACCTCGTCGGGCACGTGCCGCGCCACCGACACGACCTCCAGCGAGGTGCTCGCCCGCATGGGCGCCCCGTCGGCGTCGCGCACGATCCAGCTGAGCTCGGCCACGTCACCGGACTCGACCACCCGGCCCAGCGTCTTGAGCACCAGGCCGGAGAGGGTGTCGTAGTCCTCCCCCTCGGGCAGCCCGATCGAGGTGAACTTGCGCACCTCGTCCAGGCGCAGGTTGGCCGGCAGCAGCCACGTGCCATCGGACCGCTCGGTCGCGGGCGACTCCTCCTCGTCGTCCTCGTCGAGGATGTCGCCGACCACCTCCTCGGCGATGTCCTCGAAGGACACCACCCCGGCGAAGCCGCCGTGCTCGTCGACGACGACCGCGGTCTGCCGGTGGCGGCGGCGCATCTCCTCCAGCGCCTTGGTCACCCCGAGCGAGGTGGGCAGCAGCACCGCCTCGTCGACGATCCGCTTGACCGGCGTGGCCGCGCGCTCCGCCACCGGGATGCCCAGCACGTCGGAGACGCTCACCACACCCACGATGTCGTCGATGTCGCGCCCGTAGACCGGGTAGCGGCTGTGGCCGCTCTCCAACAGCTCCACCAGCTCGGCCACGGTGTCGTCGGCACTGATGGTCTCCACGTCGACGCGGGGGGTCATGACCTCGCCCACCGTGCGGTGGCGGAAGGCCAGACCGCGGTCCAGCAGGTCCTGCAGCTCGTCGTCCACCAGGCCGCTGGCGTGCGACTGGTCGATGATGCGCTGGAGGTCCTCCGGTGTCGCGCCCGAGGAGAGCTCCTCCACCGGCTCGATGCCGACCTTGCGCAGGAGCCAGCTCGCCGAGTCGTCGAAGAAGCGCACGACCGGACCGGCCACCTTGAGATAGGCCTCGGTCGGTCCCGCGATGGCCCGGGCCACCGGCACCGCACGGGCGATGGAGAGGTTCTTGGGGCCCAGCTCACCGAGCACCATCTGGACGATGGTGCTGAAGAGGAGCACACCCAGCGAGATCGCGATCGCGGTGACCGCGCGGGAGGCCGCCTCGGCCCCCACCAGGTCGCGCAGGCCGGCACCGATGAGCGGCTCGGCCGCGTAACCGACCAGCAGGGTGGTCACGGTGATGCCGAACTGCGCCCCCGAGAGCACGAAGGAGAGCTGGCTCGTGAGGTCGTACGCACGGCGCGAGAGGTCGTCACCCCCGTCGGCGCGGGTCCGCAGCTCGGTGCGGTCCACCGAGACGTAGGCGAACTCCTGGGCCACGAAGAACCCGGTGAGGGCCGTGAGGGCCAGGACGGTCAGGACGCCGAGGGCGACTAGCAAGAGGGAACAGCTCCGGGAGGGTGGGGGTCAGTGGGGGTGCGGACTTCGCGTGTCCACGCGGCTCACGAAGACGTGCGCCGCGATCTCGTGGGGCAGGGAGACGCCACCGGTGACGTCCTCGCGCAGACCGCGGGCGACGATGCGGTCCTCGCCACGGGCCTCGACGTGGACGCGCTCACCGGGCAGCACGCCGGCCTCGGTGAGCAGGGCGAGCGCCTCGCCGTCGACCTGCACGGGCTCGCCGATGCGGCGCACGAAGACGGTGTCGTGCCCGTCGCGGACGACGTCGACGAGCTTCTCGACGCCGTCCCCGAAGGTCTTGCCCTCGGCCCCGCCGAGCTCCTCGAGCCCGGGGATCGGGTTGCCGTAGGGGGACTCGTCGGAGTTCTCGAGCAGGGCGAGGATCTTGCGCTCCACGCGGTCGCTCATGACGTGCTCCCACCGGCAGGCCTCGTCGTGGACGTACTCCCACTCGAGGCCGATGACGTCGACCAGCAGGCGCTCGGCCAGCCGGTGCTTGCGCTCGATGCGCGTGGCCAGCCGACGCCCCTCCTCGGTGAGGTTCAGGCGTCGGTCGTCGCCGAGGGTCACCAGGCCGTCGCGGTCCATGCGGGCGATCGTCTGCGAGACGGTCGGGCCGGAGTGGCCGAGGCGCTCGGCGATGCGCGCGCGCAGGGCCGGGATGCCCTCCTCGTCCAGCTCGTAGATGGTCTTGAGGTACATCTCGGTGGTGTCGATGAGGTCACTCACCTGGGCCCGCCCTTCCGTGGCACGTGCGAAGCCCACATCGTAGGGCAGTGCACCGACACGTGCTTAGGCGACCCTCACCCGGGCGGGTGGTGCAGCTCAGGGCTGCAGCAGCGTGTGCATCCAGGCCGTCACGTCGTCCATCGGCAGAAGCAGGGCCCGCTGTTCCTCCACCGGCGCCCTGAGGTCGATCGGCTCGGTGAGCTGCCAGCGCCACCGGTCGTGCATCCGCGACTGCCGGCCCGTCCAGACCTCCACCTGGTAGGGGCGCACCAGGTAGCCGCCCCAGTGCTCCGGGGTCGGCACGTCGTCCTGCCGGGCACGGTCCGGCCAGCGCTCCGCCAACTCGGCCTCGCGGCGGGCCAGGGTCCGGCGGTCCTGCAGGGGGTGGGACTGCTGGCTGGCGTGGGCGCTGATCCGGGCACCCCACGGGCGCTGCTGGAAGTACGCGGTGACGTCCTCACGGGGCAGCACCTCGGCCACGCCGCGGAAGCGCAGGGCCCGGAACATGCCGGGCCACGCCCAGGAGACGGCCACCCGCGGGTCGGCGGCGATCTGCTCCGCCTTGGCCGAGACCAGCGAGGTGTAGAAGCGCAGCCCGTCGGTGTCCACGTCCCGGCAGAGCACCATGCGGACGTCGGGAGCACCGTCGGCGTCGACGGTCGCCAGCGCGACGGCTCCCGGCTCGGGCACGTCCCCCCGCTCCAGGGCACGGTGGTGCGCGGTGTGGATCCACTCCTTCACGACGCCCCACGGGGCGTCGGGGATCTGGTCAGAGTCCAGTCCCTCGCCGGTGTACTCGAGACGTTCCAGACGGCGCCCGCGCCGGCGGCCCAGGTCGGAAGGATGCATGACCCGAGCCTAGGTGTTCTCGGCCAGGAGGTTGGTAGCAGTGGTAGGGGCTTGGACGTGGGAGAACCTCCGGCTGGGATGTGGCTTGTCTAGGGCCCACAACCAGCGGAGGTTCTCGTGTCCCACGGTAGTGCCCGTCTGACTGTCCATGGCAGGCGGTTGATCGTTCAGCGGTACCAGGCAGGGTGGAAACAGGCTCATATCGCCGCGGCGATGGGTGTCTCTCGCAAGACCGTGGCGACGTGGATCGCCCGGTATGCCGCCGAGGGTGAGGCCGGGTTGCTCACACGGTCCTCCCGGCCGCACTCGATGCCGCGGCGTACGGCCCCGCACATCGAGACCGAGGTGGTGGCGGCCCGGGCGCGTCACCGGGTCGGGCAGGACGTCCTGGCGGCCCGGGTCGGTGTCCCAGCGCGCACGATCAACCGGATCCTGCACCGTCACGGTGTGGCCCTGCTGCGGGACTGCGACCCGTTGACCGGACAGGTCATCCGGGCATCGAAGGCCACCACGGTCCGCTACGAGCGGGACCGTCCCGGTGAGCTGGTCCACGTGGACGTGAAGAAGATCGGGAAGATCCCCGACGGTGGTGGGTGGCGGGCCCGTGGGCGGGCGGCCACCCAGGTGGCGAAGTGTCGGCGGGGCCCGGTGGGGTACGACTACGTGCACTCGATGGTCGATGACCATTCCCGGTTGGCCTACAGCGAGATCCACGACGACGAGAAGGCCACCACCTGCGCGGGATTCCTCGCCCGGGCCGCGGCCTACTTCGCCGCCCACGGGATCGGCACGATCGAGCGGGTGATGAGCGACAACGCGCTGGCCTACCGCAAGAGCACGGTCTTCGCCCAAGCGGTGGCCGTCCTGGGGGCCCGGCAGGTCTTCATCCGCCCGCACTGCCCGTGGCAGAACGGGAAAGTCGAACGCTTCAACCGGACCCTGGCAAGCGAGTGGGCCTACCGACAGGTCTTCACCAGCAACCAGGCCCGCCGCGAGGCGCTTGCACCCTGGCTGGAGCACTACAACACTGACCGCGGCCACAGCGCCCTGGGAGGACTCCCACCCACCAGCCGACTGTCACCAACCTGATGGCCGAGAACACCTAGGGACCGGTCCGGGGCGGCACCAACCGGGGTCGCACCGACGGGAAGGCGACGGACCCCTTCGACGTTGGGCAAGATGGCGCCCCGGACGTCCCCGCCGCCCTCAGGAGGAACCATGGTCAACCCCCGCGTCATCCGCAGCGTCATCAAGTACGGCCCGGTGGTCGCCGGTGCCGCCCGGAAGTACGGCCCGACGCTCGTGAAGGAGGCCCGCAAGCACGCACCGGGCGTGGTCGACGAGGTGGAGCGACGCACCGGCCGCCCCGTGCCCGGCGGCTCGTCGGTGCGGGACGCGGGGATGACCGACGCCACGCCGCGACAGACCGGTGGTTTCGTGGACCGCACCCCGCTGGGTGCCGCGGCCGCCAAGCGACGTGCCCAGAACCACGCCCGCTCCGTGGTGGACGGCTCGGTGCTGCAGACCTTCCTGCACTCCCGCCCGGTGTGGGTGGTCTTCTCCGGGGAGGAGCCGGTGGCCACGCACCCGCACGTGGACGTCCCCTGGAGCGAGCTGCTGCGCCACGCCGACCTCGGCGCGCGCCGGCGGCCCCGCCCGGCAGCCGGTGGGTCCCGTGGCACGACCACGAGTCCCGGCAGCACGACCGGCGTGGGCAGCACGCAGGGAACCGGCACCGCGCCCGGCGCCGCCGGTGGAGCGGGCGCCGGCACCGACGGCACGCGGGGACCGGACGACGACGAGCCGCTGACCGGCACGGTCCACACCCCCTGAGGCGGGTGCCGTGACCGTCCGGGTCACGGCGAGGGTGTCGGTCGGCTCTGTTTGACTGACCCCCGTGACTCACAGCCCCACCGCACCGCACTCCTCCCGCAACCTCGCCCGCACCGAGGCCGCCGAGCGCTCGGCCCTCGTGAGCGAGCTGAGCTACCTCGTCCAGGTGGACGTCCGGACGGCCCCGGACCCGGAGGCCACGACCTTCGGCACCACGACGACCCTCGACTTCACGAGCGCCGGCGGGTCGACCTTCCTCGACTTCCTCGGCGGCGTGGACTCGGTCACCGTCGACGGCACCGAGCTGGACGTGGAGCAGGCCTTCGACGGTGCCCGCATCCAGCTGCCGCAGCTGGCCGCCGGCCGCCACCGGGTGGTGGTGCAGGGCGTGGGCACCTACGGCCGCACAGGGCAGGGGCTGCACCGCTTCATCGATCCCGCCGACGGTCGCACCTACCTGTACACGCACTTCGAGCCGGCCGACTGCCGCCGCCTGTACACGACCTTCGAGCAGCCCGACCTCAAGGCGACCTTCACCTGGGAGATCACCGCCCCGAGCGACTGGGTGGTGCGGTGCAACGCCGAGGACTCCACCACCGAGGAAGCACCGGCCGGCACCGTCGCGGGCGCCGAGGTCGCGGCGGGGACGCGCCACGTCTACGCGCCCACGCTGCCGATGAGCACCTACATCACCGCCATGTGCGCCGGGGAGTACCACCGCATCGAGCGCACCTGGAGCGGCACCACCGCCGACGGCGACACCCTCGAGGTCCCGGTCGGCCTGCTGTGCCGCCAGAGCCTGGTGGAGCACTTCGACGCCGAGGAGATCTTCGGCATCACCTTCGCGGGGCTGGACTTCTTCCACCGCACCTTCGGGGTGGCCTACCCGTGGGGCACCTACGACCAGGTGTTCGTGCCGGAGTACAACCTCGGCGCGATGGAGAACCCCGGCTGCGTGACCTTCACCGAGAACTACGTGTTCCGCTCCACGCCCACCCGGGCCCAGCGCGCCAACCGGGCGAACACGATCCTGCACGAGATGGCCCACATGTGGTTCGGCGACCTGGTGACCATGGAGTGGTGGAACGACCTGTGGCTCAAGGAGTCCTTCGCCGAGCTGCTGGGCACCCAGGCCAGCGCGGACGCCACCGAGTTCACCGACGCGTGGGTGGCCTTCTCCACGGCGCGCAAGCTGTGGGCCTACCAGGTGGACCAGCAGCCCTCGACGCACCCGGTGGTCGCGGAGATCCAGGACCTCGAGGCCGCCCGGCAGAACTTCGACGGCATCACCTACGCCAAGGGCGCCGCGCTGCTGCAGAACCTCATGAACTACGTGGGCCGGGAGCAGTTCTTCGCCGGCTCGACCGCGTACTTCCGGGAGCACGCCTACGGCAACACCACGCTGCCGGACCTGCTGCGCGCCCTCGAGGAGGCCTCGGGACGCGACCTCGACGCGTGGGTGGGCCCCTGGCTGCGGACCGCCGGCGTCTCGACGCTGGGTCTGGAGCTGCGGACGGACGAGCACGACGCGGTGTCCGAGGCCCTGCTCACGCAGCACTGCACCGACCCCGTGACGGGGCAGGAGGTGCTGCGCCCGCACCGCCTGGCCGTGGGCACCTACGAGCTGGCGGACGGTCGCCTGCGCAGGACCCGCCGGGCGGAGCTGGACCTGGCCGGCCCGAGCCTCGACCTCGCGCAGGTGGAGGGCCTGGAGGACCTGGTGGGCTCGGCCCGCCCCGACCTGGTGCTGCTCAACGACGGCGACCTGACCTACGCCAAGCTGGTGCTGGACGACCGGAGCATGACCACGCTGGTGGAGCACCTGGGGACGCTGGAGGACGACACCTCCCGCACCGCCGCCTGGTGGGCCCTGTGGGACGCCACCCGTGACGGCCGACTGCACGCCGCCCAGTACGTGCGGGCGGCGATCACCAACCTCAGCAGCGAGACCCACGGCGGCATGCTGGGCGCCGTCGCGGCGAACGCGCAGCGCGCCGTCGAGCACTACCTCCCCGAGGAGCAGCGGGACGCCTGGCGGGCCGCCTGGGCCGAGGCCTGCCTGGCCGGGCTCCGGGCAGCCGAGCCGGGCTCGGACGCGCAGCTGGTCTGGCAGCGCGCCTTCGCCGCGGCCGCCGCGACCCACCCCGCCTCCGCGACGGTGGTCCGGGTGCTGCTGGACGGCACCGAGAGCATCGAGGGCGTGACCTGGGAGTCCGACCGCCGCTGGGAGCTCCTGCAGGCCCTCGCGGCCACCGGCGGGACCACCCGTGAGGAGCTCGACGCCGAGCTCGAGGCCGAGCGCAACAACTCGACGATCACGCACCACCTGGCCGCCGTCTCCTCGCTGCCCGGCGAGGAGGCCCGCCGCGAGGCGTGGGAGCGGCTGCTGACCCCGCTGTCGATGACGAACGACCACGTCTCGGCCACCATCGCGGGAGTCCGCCAGCCGCTGCGCAGCGACGAGCTCGCGTGGCTGCCCGCGGAGTACTTCGCCCGCCTCGAGGAGATCTGGGGCCAGCACGGCATGGAGATCGCCGAGCGCATCGTGCCCGGCATGTACCCCGGTGGCGCCGAGAGCGTGCCGGCGAGCGAGACCTGGCTGCAGGAGCACCCCGAGGCACCCGCGGCGCTGCGCCGCATCGTGGTCGACCAGCTGGACGGGCTGCGACGCTCGCTGCGTGCCCAGCAGCTGGCCACCGAGGCCGGTCCGGTGGACGTGGCCTGACGGAGCGTCGCCACCCAGCGCGCGGGCGCCGGTCGGTCACCCCGGCGCCCGCGCCCACCTCACGGGTCCCTCACAGTCGGGCCCGTCGGCTTGGCACCGGGACCCTCGTGGTCCACGGTGGTGTGACCGTCACCACCCAGGGAGGGTTCATGACACACAGCACCCGTACGGCTGGCTGGGCCGTCGCGGCACTGGCGCTCAGCGGCCTCACCGCGTGCAGCGGGGACTCCGGCGACGACCCGAGCAGCAGCGACCCGACGAGCTCGGAGAGCTCGCCGGCGCCCAGCGACTCCCCGACCGACGCGCCCGCCGAGGAGTCACCGAGCCCGACCGGTGAACCCAGCGAGGGATCCCCCGACCCCAGCGTCACCAGCCCGTCGCCCGGGAACGGCACGATCACCATTCCCAGCATCGAGCAGCCGACGGACACCACGACCCCGCCGTCGGCCGGCTGACGGACCGACCACGACGGACGGCCCCCACCCGCAGCGCGGGAGGGGGCCGTCCGTCGTCTGCGCCGGTCAGCTGAACAGCGCGGCAACCACCGGCCCCAGGATCAGGGCCACGAGGGTCACGAGGACGATGACACGTCGGGTCTGGGCACTCATCACACACCTGCCAGGTCGCGGATCGGGTCGATGCCGAAGTAGAGCAGGAACATGGCCGCGATCAGCCACATCAGCGGGTGCAGCTGCTTCGCGCGGCCCTGCACCACCTGCAGCACCACGTAGGTCACGAACCCGGCACCGATCCCGGCGGTGATCGAGTACGTGAAGGGCATGAGGACGATCGTCAGGAACGCCGGGACGGCGATCTCCAGCCGGTCCCAGGCGATGCCGGTGACCTGCTGCATCATGAGGAAGCCGACGACCACCAGCGCGGGGGTGGCGGCCTCGTAGGGCACCACCGCCACGAGCGGCGAGAGGAAGGTGGCCAGCAGGAAGAGCACCCCGGTGACCACGCTCGCCAGCCCGGTGCGGGCGCCCTCACCGACACCCGCGGCGGACTCGACGAACGAGGTGTTCGAGGACACCGAGCCCATGCCACCGGCTGCGGCGGCCAGCGAGTCGACGACCAAGATGCGCTGGGCCCGGGGAGGATTGCCCTCCTCGTCCAGCAGGTCGGCCTCGGCCCCGACGGCGACCATGGTCCCCATCGTGTCGAAGAAGTCGGTGAGCAGCAGGGTGAAGACGAGCAGGCTCGCCCCCACCACGCCGATGGAGCTGAAGGAGCCGAGCAGGTTGAACTGGCCGAGCAGCCCGAAGTCCGGCACCTGCACCCACTGCGAGGGCAGGGCGGGCACGTTGAGGCCCCAGCCGGTGGGGTTCACGAGCTCGCCCTTCGCGTCGGTCTGGGAGCCGATCCCGAGGACGGCTTCCAGCACCATCGCCAGCACGGTCGAGCCGAGGATGCCGTAGAGGATCGCGCCACGGACGCCGCGCACCAGCATCACGATGATGGCGAGCAGCCCGAGGACGAACACCAGCGTGGGCCAGCCCGAGAGGAAGCCGCCCACGCCCATCTCGACGGGGACGGGACCACTGGCGGGCTTGCGCACGATGCCGGCGTCGACCAGGCCGACGAACGCGATGAACAGGCCGATGCCGACGCTGATGGCGGTCTTGAGCTCGGCCGGGATGGCCTGGAAGACGGCCTGCCGGAAACCGGTGAGCACGAGCAGCAGGATGATGAGGCCCTCGAGGACCACCAGCCCCATCGCGTCGGCCCAGGTGACCTCGGGCAGGCTGGCCACGCCGAAGGCGACGAAGGCGTTGAGGCCCAGCCCGGCAGCCAGGGCGAGCGGATAGTTGGCCACGACGCCCATGAGGATGGACATGACGCCGGCCACCAGCGCGGTCGCCGCGGCCACCATGCCGATGTTCGGGCTGTCACCACCGCCGAGGAACTGCCCGGTGCCGTCGGCGACCGTGCCGATCATCAGCGGGTTGAGCACGATGATGTAGGCCATCGTGAAGAAGGTGACGACGCCGCCGCGCACCTCGCGGGCGAGGGTCGTCCCCCGAGCGTCGAGCTCGAACCAGCGGTCGAGCAGGCCGGTCACTCGGCCTCCTCGGAGAGGACGACGGCCTCCAGCTCGTAGTCGTCGACCAGCGGGTCCGGCAGCGGGTCCGGCTCGGGCTCGGCGAGCGCGGCGCGGTCGGCGCGCAGGGACTCCACCGGGACGAGGTAGCCGGCGCAGTCGCAGTTCTCGCACCGGGCGGCGACGCGCTCCGGCTGCGCCACGCCGGGGCGCACCGGCAGCGCCGCGGGGGCGACCAGGACCAGCTGCGGCTCCTCGGCCTTCGCGTCGGCCACGCCGAAGTCCTCCGGGCGCAGACGGTCGGCCCAGGGCACCCACTCGGGCGCCAGCAGCGCACCCTCGGCGGGGGCCAGGTGGGCCTCGCAGACGGTGACGCGCTTGCTGCGCGGGGCCCGCGCGATGGTGACCTCCCACTGCCAGCCGCCGTAGCCGCGCAGCAGGCACTCGAAGGAGTGCGTCACGAGGCGCTCACCGACGGTGCGGGCGCCCCGGTGCTCGCCGACGGCACCGGCCGCGGCGACACCGTCGAGTCCCTCGCGGGCGGCCTCCACGGCCTCCGTGAGCACGGCGTCAGGACGTGCGGAGCGGCCGCCTCGCGGGGCTGCGGCGCCCATCAGCGGCCTGCCTCGAACTGGTCGGCCACGGCGCGCAGCGCCTTGGCCAGCGACTGCCCGTGCCGGGCGTCGGGGTAGCGCCCGCGGCGCAGCTGGTTGGAGGCGTCGTCCAGCAGGGCGATCAGGTCCTCCACGACCACGGCCATGTCGTCGGCCGGCTTGCGGTCGCGCAGCGTCCGCCCCCGCTGCACCGACGGCGGGGCGTCCAGCAGCTGCACGTGCATGGCCTGGTCGCCCTTGCGACCCTGGACGATGCTGTACTCCAGCCGGGCGCCGGGGCGCAGCGTGGTGACGCCCTCGGGCAGCGCCGCCGCCCGCAGGAAGACGTCGCTGCCGGCGTCGTCACCGACGAAGCCGAAGCCCTTGTCGGCGTCGTACCACTTGACCTTTCCGGTGGGCACTGGGGAACTCCTGTTCCACGAAGGGGCCGCCCCCTGCCGGGGGGCGGCGACGAATGTGTGGGGGTGCGGGCGCTGGTGGCCTCCGCACGCTCAGTCCGGGCCCATCCTACGGGCCGGCGGGTCAGCCGCGGTGGGCTCCGCCGGGACGGCGACCGTCGCGCTCACCCTCGCCGATGGACTCCTCCGCCTGCGGCTCGTACCCGGGGGCGTACTGGCCGTACTGCGGGGCCGGTCGCCCGCGGGTGCCGGACAGCGGGTGAGGGCGGCGCGGGTCGGGCGCCTGGCCCGTCCCGCCGTCCTGCCCCGGGCCGTGGTGGGGCGTGCCGCGGTAGGCCTCCGTCGCGCCGTGGGGCGCATGGGTGCCGGGGGCTCCCGCCTGCTGGTGGTCGTGCGGGGCGGTGTGCTGGTGGAAGCCGTGCGGCGTCGCACCGTGCGCACCCTGCTTCGCCTGGACGCTGCGTCCGGTGCGCACCAGCTGGACGATCCCCCAGATGATGAGCCCGAACCCCAGGAGGAAGGCGAGCAGGGCCAGCAGGAAGGCCGCCACGGACCAGCCCACGATGCCGTCGAGGGCGTCGCCGGGGGCGATCGCCATGACCGCGTCGGGACCGCACCTGAAGGTGTAGTCCCCGTCCTCGGTGGTGCGGAAGGCCCAGAAGTTCTCCGGTCCGCCACCGCCCTCGGCGAGGTCGCGGTGCTCGAGCGGGAGCTCCTTGCCGGACGGGTCGGTCACGCTGCAGGCCCCCTCGTCGACGGCACTGGCGTCCTGGTCGACGGCGTACAGGATGCGCTCCTCGCCACCGGGCAGGTAGCGCGTGTCGCCCTCGGAGGCAGGGTTGAGCAGTGCCCCGAAGAGGTCGCCCATGCCGATCGCGATCGGCAGCAGGAAGGCCAGCGGGGTGCCCACCAGGAGCGTCAGCCCACCGAGGATCAGCGGCATCAGCCCGCGCCGCCGGGGCTGCTGCTGCGGGTGGTAGGCGTACGGGCCGGGCTGGCCCCCCGTCACGTGGCTCATGGCGGAATTCTAGGCTGCCGTGCGCGGACCGCCACCCCTGCGGTGATGTGACACGCTGTTCTCCCCCGCCCGCCGAGAGGATGCCCCATGCCCACCGTGGTCAAGTCCGTCGTCGCCCTGTGCCTGCTGGCGGTGGTGGTGACCTTCATGGGCGCGCTCAATCCGCGCGGCCAGCACAAGGCCTTCAGCCGCGTCTTCTTCTGGCGCCGGACGCCGGAGCCGACCCACCGCGCGCTCGTGGTCCGGGCGATCGTCAACGCCGTGGCGCTCGCGGGGCTCGTGGTCTTCCTCGCCGTGATGGTCTACGGCTGGCGGCCGATCTGACGGTTCACCGGGGCGCCTCAGCCGTTCGCGCGTCCCTCCTGCAGAAGCCGGTGGCAGCGCTGCAGCCGCTCGGCCCACCACTTCCGCCGCCCGGGCTCCTCGACACCGGCGACGAGGTCGGGATCGACCCGCCGCGGGGACAGCCGCGCTCCCTCCGGCAGGAGCGGGGCGGAGGTCACGTCACGGGTGAACAGCGCCGCGGTGCCCAGGCCGCAGGCACCGGCGAGCTCCGGCATCGAGGCCGCGAGCGCGACACCCGCGGCGAGCCCGGCGCTCGACTCCAGCGCGGAGCTCACGACGGCGGGAAGCCCCGCGGCGGTGACGATCTGCTGGGCGGCCGCGACACCGCCGAGGGGTGCGGCCTTGACGACGACCAGGTCCGCCGCGCCGAGCGCGCTCACCAGCAGCGGGTCGCTGGCGCGGCGCACGGACTCGTCGGCCGCGATGCGCACGGGCACGCCCCGGGCGGCCAGCAGCTCGCGGAGCTCGGCGAGCTCCGCTGCGGTGGGGCAGGGCTGCTCGCAGTAGTCGAGTCGTTCCCCCGCGGCCGCCACCTGCTCGAGGAAGTGAGCGGCCTGGTGGACCGACCAGGCGCCGTTGGCGTCGACGCGCAACAGGGCGTCGGGCCCGGCCGCGGAGCGCACCGCCGCGACTCGATCGAGGTCGGCGCGGAAGGAGGCGGCCTCGTCGCGCGCGAGCAGGTCGCGCTCGGCCACCTTGATCTTGGCGGTCCCGGCGCCGGGGACGCGCGCGAGGACGGACGGCACCTCGGCCGGGTCCACGGCGGGGACGGTGGCGTTGACCTCGACGGTCGGGCGGATCGGCACCGGCCAGCCCCACCACCCGGCCTCGAGCGTGGCGGCGAGCCAGCGGGAGGACTCAGCGTCGTCGTACTCGACGAAGGGGGCGAACTCCGCCCAGCCGAGCGGTCCGCGCACGAGGGCCGTCTCCCGCACGGTGAGGCCGCGGAAGCGCATGGCCATGGGGAGCCGCACCACGACGAGCTCCTCGAGGAGCTCGTCCACCGGTGGCAGCGGACGGCCGAGGGTCGGGTCGGCGATCGCGGGGGGTCGCTCGTTCGGGCACGGCAGCATCCGACGACGGTAGCGGCCGCACGACGCGGCGTGGCGAGGGGATGGCGGCGCAGCTCCCCACGCCCCATCGGTAACGGCGGCTTGCGTCGAACCAAACACTCCTGCACGCTTAGGGGACTTGTCATCTATCTGTTCGGAGTCTTCATGCCCCGCCCGCTCAAGGACACCCTGTTCCTGCTCGCCCGCCTGATCCTGGGGGCCGTGCTCATCGCGCACGCCTGGCAGAAGCTGACCGAGTGGGGCCTCGACGGCACCGCGGCCAGCTTCGGGGAGATGGGCGTCCCCGCACCGACGCTGGCGGCCTGGGTGGCCGTCGGCATCGAGGGGATCGGCGGCATCCTGCTGATCCTGGGCCTGTTCACCGGCGTGGCCGGCCTTCTGGTCGCCGTGCAGATGGCCTTCGCCGCGTGGTTCGCCCACCTCGGCAACGGCGTCTTCGTCGACGGCGGCGGCTGGGAGCTGGTCGGCACCATCGCCGCCGGAGCCCTCGCGCTGACCGCGGCCGGCCCGGGCCTCTGGTCCCTCGACGCCCTGCTGCCGGGGCACCGAGCACGCAACTGAGCGAACCCACCGACGAGCGGGGCCCGGGCGCATCGCCCGGGCCCCGCTCTCGTGCCCGGGCGCTCGGTGGCCAACCCAGGAGGGGGCGACGGCTCAGGAGGAGGCGACCCGCACGTAGGCAGGCAACGCCGGGGCGGACTCCCCCAGATGGCACGCGACCTCGTCAGCCAGGGCCACGGCCAGGCGATCCCGGAACACCGGCTGCATCGGGGGCAGGTCGCCGAGCGGGAACCAGCGGGCGTCGGTCGACTCGTCGTCGCCGACGGCCGGCTCCCCCGCCTCCCAGGTGCAGAGGAAGCAGTGGTCGAGATAGCGAGCGCGGTCGCCGTTGACGTGGGTGACCAACGGGGTCGTCGAGACCCACACGAGGCGCTCGACCCGCGCCGTGACGCACGCCTCCTCGGCCACCTCGCGGACGGCGGCGACCGCCGGGTGCTCGCCGGGATCGACGATGCCGGTGACGGGCGTCCAGCGCCCGTTGTCGCTGCGGCGGACCATGAGGAGCTCGCGGTGCTCCGACGCCACGGGGAGCCCCGGGGTCGGGCGCAGCACGATGGCGGTCACCCCGCTGAGCCACAGCGGGGCGGTGCCGACGTGGCGGCGCAGGTCGAGGATGAACTGCGGGATCGGCATGTGGGGAGCGTAGGCGGTGCGCTCAGTCGCGGCCCGCATCGTGGACCAGCAGGGCGATCTGCACCCGGTTGGTGAGGTGGAGCTTGGCCAGGATGCTCGAGACGTGTGCCTTCACGGTGGGCACCCCGAGGTACAGCTCCCGGGCGATGTCGGCGTTCGCGCCACCCCGGGCCACCGCACCGGCCACCTCGAGCTCCCGTTCCGTGAGCTGAGCCAGCTGCCCCCGAGCCCAGGCAGCGCGATCGTCCAGAACGGGCGCGTCCGACACCTGCCGCACCAGCAGGGCGGTGACCGCCGGAGAGAGCACGTGGTCACCGGCCGCCACCTCGTGCACCGCCGCGACCAGCCGGTGTGGCCGGGTGTCCTTGAGCACGAAACCCCGGGCACCCGCGCGCAGGGCCTCCATGACGTACTCATCGGTGTCGAAGGTCGTGAGCACCAGCACGCGGGCGTCGGGATGCTGGGCCACCAGAGCCCGCATGGCCGCCAGACCGTCGACCCGGGCCATGCGGATGTCCAGGAGCACCACATCGGGCCGGTGCTGGGCATAAAGGTCGACCACCTGATCGCCGTCCTCCCCCTCGGCCACGACGTCCACACCATCGGGGCCACTGAGGAGCAGGCGAAGACCGGTGCGCACCAGGGGGTCGTCGTCGACGAGCACCACCCGGGGTCGCGCGTGCGCCATCACTGCTCCTCTCGCGGCCAGGGGAAGGTGGCCCGCACGACGAAGTCTCCCCCGTCGTCGGGCCCCGCCTGGAAGCGGCCACCGGCCAGCTGGACACGCTCAGCCATGCCCGTCAGGCCCCGCCCACCCGACGGGATCCCCAGCGTCCCCTCCACCTCCGGGTCCCCCCGGCCCTCCACACCCACCCCGAGGGCGTTGGCCGCGGTGACCGAGAGGCCCTGACCCGGCGCTCCGGTGATCCTCACGCGCAGCGGCTGGCCGGGGGCGTGCTTGCGCGCGTTGGTGAGCGCCTCCTGGACCACCCGGTAGGCGTGACGCCCGGTGCTCCGCGGCAGGGTGTGCGCCTGCTGCCACAGGGCGGGTGCAGCCGCGAGGCTCACCGCCTGCCCGCTCCCGGTCACCTCCGCCACCAGGGTGGGCACGTCACTGAGGTCGGGCTGCGGCGCCTCCACCGGGCGACGGGCACCTCCGGATGCGTCGGCAGCACTCACGTGGTCTGCCTCGTCGAGCCGGAACACACCCAGCACCTCCCGCAGCTCCTCCAGGGCCTGGTGAGCCCCCTGGCGCACGACCTCCGCCGACTGCTGGCGTTCGGCCTCGGGCAGGTCGGAGCGGTGGGCCAGCACCCCGGCGTGCATGGCCACCAACGAGAGGCGGTGGGCCAGCACGTCGTGCATCTCCCGAGCGATGCGCGAGCGCTCCGCCAGCTGCGCCTGCGCCACCCGGGCCGTCTGCTCGCGACGGGCCGTCTCCGCCTCCACCCGCCAGCTGCGCAGCAGCTCTCGACGGGAGCCGAGATTCCACCCGATCAGCGCGATGACCGAGAGGATGAGAAGCGCGAGGACCGCGCTGGTCGCGAACATCACCCATCGCCCCGAGGCGGTCACAGGCTCGGAGTCCACCGGGAAGACCCACGGCGAGATGAACAGTTCGCCCACCAGGACGGCCAGGAGGTTCACTGCCCCCACGGCCAGCAGCGGACGCAGCCGACGTCGGGTTGCCAGGGAGAGGACGGCGAGCGCCCAAGCGGGCATGCCCATCGTCGAGACGGACACGAGCACCGTGCTCGCCATCGCGATCGTCACCGGCCAGCGGCGACGGAAGGCCACCAGACCCACGATCACGTGGCCGACGAGGAAGTCCAACAGGGTCAGCGCGATGGCCAGGTCCTCGTTCCGCAGACGCTCGGGATGGGTCGCCGTGGTGGCCCCGAAGAGCACCAGCGCGGACAGCACCCCCACCGCCCACACCACCACGAGCCGCCACGCGTGCTGCCAGAACGACAGAGGCGCACAGGGGGCCGGAGGTGCTGAGGCGGGCATGGTCGAAGAGTACGAGTGGCCCCGAGGCGATCCCAGAGACCTTCGTCGGCGAACACCCCCTCCTTTGGTCAGGGGTACCGGCGCAGGGAGCAGCCCATCAGCCCCCTTCGGAACAGCCCGATGACCGATGTGGGAGGCACCCTCCCCGGCACAGGCTGGAGTCATGATCCACGTCGACCAACTCACCAAGCGCTACGGCGAATTCACCGCCGTGGACTCCGTCTCCTTCACCGCCGCCCCGGGGCGCGTGACCGGCTTCCTCGGCCCCAACGGCGCCGGCAAGTCCACCGTGATGCGCATGATGACTGGCCTCACACCCGTCACCTCCGGGACGGCCCTCGTCCTGGGCCGGCCCTATCGCTCGCTACCGAACCCGGCACGCCACGTGGGCGTCCTGCTCGAGGCAGGGGCGCAGCACGCCGGGCGCACCGGCCGGGAGGTGCTGACCCTCGCCGGCCTGGTGGTGGGTGCGGACCGCCGCGCCGTGGACTGTGCCCTCGAGAGGGTCGGCCTCACGCAGCGCGAGGCGCGGCGCCGGGTGGGCGACTACTCCCTGGGCATGCGCCAGCGTCTCGGCATCGCCTCGGCGCTCCTCGGCGACCCACAGGTGCTCATCCTGGACGAGCCCGCCAACGGGTTGGACCCCGCAGGCATCCGGTGGATGCGTGACCTGTTGCGGGACTTCGCCATGGAGGGCGGCACGGTGCTGCTCAGTTCGCACCTGCTCTCCGAGGTGGAGCACGTGGCAGACGACCTCGTGCTCATCGGACGGGGCCGGATCGTGGCCCGGGGCAGCAAGACCGAGCTCCTGACCACCGGACGCGTGCTGGTGGACGCCACCGACCGCAGCGCCCTGTACACCGCCCTCACCCGTGCCGGCTTCACCCTCACCACCGGGGCCGACGGCCACCTGACGGCCGAGGCCACCCCGGAGCAGGTGGGCCGCGTGGCACGCGACGCCGATCTCGTCCTCACCACGCTCCGGAGCAGCGGCGGCCTCGAGGAGCTGTTCCTGAACCTGACCGCCGAGGACGCCCGCGAGGTGGCCGCATGAGCACTCTTCCCCAGCCGCCCGCACAGGGTCCCTCCACCGACGACACGACCCCTCACCTCACCGGACCCGGCCTGCCCTTCCCCTGCTTGTTCCACGTGGAGCTGCGCAAGACCGTCGACACGCGTGCGGGCCGGTGGCTCCTGGGGGTCGTCGTCCTGGTCACTGCGCTGACCATGGGACTGGTCATGTGGTTCTCCCGTCAGGACGGCGCCTCCCTCGGCAGCCTCTTCAACACCATCACCATCCCGCAGAGTGTGCTCCTCCCGGTGCTGGGCATCCTCACGATGGCCTCCGAGTGGAGCCAGCGCACGGCCCTCGTCACCTTCACGCACGAGCCCCGGCGGTGGCGCGTGATGATCGCCAAGGTGCTGGCCTCCGTCGCCCTCGGTCTCCTCGTCCTGGCCGTGACCGTGGGCCTGGCCGTCCTGGCCCACGTGGCCTCCACCGCGCTCGCCGGATCGACGATGGACCTGTCGCTCCCTGCCGCCGTCTACGGGAAGTTCATCGTCACCCAGGTGCTCAACGTCCTGATCGGGACCGCCCTCGGCGCCCTGCTGCTCAACGTCCCGCTGGCCATCGCGGCCTTCTTCGTGCTCCCCGCGGTCATCACCGTGGCCTCGACGACGGTGGGCTGGATCCGGGACCACGCCGCCTGGATCGACCTGGCGACCGCAACCACACCACTCGCCTCCGGCAGCACGTGGCCGACCGGTGAGCAGTGGCTGCAGCTCGCCTCGGTGACCGCCCTCTGGGTCGCGCTGCCCCTGGCGCTCGGGCTGTGGCGCGTGGCCCGCAAGGAGGTGAAGTGATGCGCGACCGCTCTCCCGCAAGGGGTCTGCGACGGACCGGGCACGGCTCGCACACGTCGGAAGCGGCCGGTCGAACCGGAAGACTGGAACGAATGAGTACACTTGTTGCACTTCTAGTGTGTCGCGTGTATCATTTCATCTGGGCAGGGGGAAGCTGCGAGGCAGACAGGACGCGGGGGGTGACGCTCCATGACGACACAGGTGGACGATGCCGTGATGTCCGTGGACATGGCGCACGTGGAAAAGTCCCCGCTCGACGATGTGCTGGCCACCGCACCACAGGTCTTCTCGCTGGCCGCGCAGGTGACGGCCGGCCTCGGCCGGGTGCGTGACGAGCTGTTCCGCGTGGGGTCAGACGACCTGGCTCCTGCGCTCGGACTGCTCGGAGACCTGGTGCGGTCCGCCGAGGCGGCGATGACCGGCCTCACCGCCGAGGCGCTCGACCGGGGCGTCGTGGGTGCGTCGCGGTGCGCGGGGCCGACTGCCTGGGTGCGCCAGCAGGCGGGGATCACCGAGCCGGGACGGGCACGGGCCGTGTCCGAGGTGGCGGCAGCAACACTGGACCCGGGCACCGGCGCGCTGGCCGACGCGGTGTGGTCCGGGGCGATCGGCGTCGGCGCGGCCCAGGTGGTGCTCAGCGAGTCCGAGAAGGTGCGGCCCCTGCTGCCGGGTGCGAGCAGGGAGCAGGTGCTGGGGCACTACCTGGACCACGCGCGGACGCTGCACGACCAGGAGGGCCTGCGGGCGGATCGTCGAGCCCTGCGACAGCTGACGCGGCAGGTCATCGCACGCTACGGGCAGGACACCCTCGACGACATGGACGAGCGTGCCCGCGAGTGCTCCTCGTTGACCGAGCGGGCACTGCCCACGGGGCTGGTGCAGTTCACGCTGGAGGTCAACCAGCCCGACGCCACCCGCCTGCGGACGGCCGTGGCGGGGCTGGCTGCGCCCCGGTCCGACACCGACGAGCAGGGACGGCCCGTGCGCGACCCCCGCACTCCCGCACGACGTCGCGCCGAGGCCCTCATGGAGCTCGTTACACGCGCCCAGGCCGCCGACGGGAACCCCACGGCCGGTGGGTGCGGCCTCGGCGGAGCCACCACCCTGATCGTCACGGCGGACCACCACACCCTCCTGGAACGGCTCGGGCGGCAGGGCGACGGGGCGTCCGGACACGTCTCGAGCACGGAGGCCCTGGCCGAGCCCAGACCAGCACGACCCGGTCGCGTCCGCCGGGGGTGGGCCCGGCCCCTCCCCGGCAGCGCGGACGACGCCGGCCCCACCTCTTTCGCCACGACGTTCGACGGGAGCGTCCTGACCCCGGCCCAGGTGCGACAGGCCGCGTGTGACGCGAACATCCTGCCGGCCGTCCTGGGGAGCGACTCCGCACCCATGGACATCGGCAGGGCCTCCCGGACCGCGACCCCGGCACAGCGTGCCCACCTGGCGCTGCGGGACGGTGGGTGCACCTTCCCCGGATGCGACCGGCCACCTGGCTGGTGCCACGCGCACCACATCAAGCACTGGGCGGACGGCGGGGCGACCGCCCTGGCCAACCTCGCGCTGCTCTGCCAGCGGCACCACACCGTCGTGCACCGGGACCGGCTGACGGCCACCCGGGACGGGGACCGGTGGCACTGGCACCCTGCGGAGGATCCGGACCCACCCTGAGGGTGAGCCACCACAATGGAGACATGACCCAGCAGCACCCGGAGAACGCTTCCGCGGGCCACGCCCGGGATCCGCTCACCCACGCCATCGAGCTCGCGGAACGCAGCGTGCACGAGGGCGGGGGGCCGTTCGGGGCGGTCCTGGTCCGCGCGAGCGACAACACCTGGGTGACCGGCACCAACCGGGTCACCGCGACCCCTGACCCGACAGCGCACGCGGAGGTGGAGGCGATCCGGGCGGCGGCAGGACGGTTCGGCACCGAGCAGCTCACGGGCTGCGTCCTCTACGCCTCCTGCAAGCCGTGCCCCATGTGCCTGGCCGCCTCCATGTGGGCGCGGGTGGACTCCGTCGTGTTCGCCGCCACCTCGCAGGACGCGGCAGATGCAGGATTCGACGATTCGACCTTCCGGCACGAGGTGCGGCGCGCGTCGCCCACGGTGCTGGAGCTCAGTCGCCAGCCGCACCCGGCGGCACGGGCCCCCTTCGAGGCCTGGCTGGCCCTGCCGGACCGCGCGGAGTACTGAGGCCCCGCCTACGATCACCGGGTGAGCAACTCCAGCAGCCCCCGCCCCGTGAGCGAGACCTTCGACCCCGACGCCTGGCAGGTGGTGCCGGGTTTCGAGGAGCTGACCGACATCACGTACCACCGCAGCACCCTGCCCGCGGTGGGTCGTGGTGGTCCCGACGGCACCGGTGACGGGTCCACTCCCCTCGGCGTGGTCCGCATCGCGTTCGACCGCCCCGAGGTGCGCAACGCGTTCCGCCCGCACACGGTCGACGAGCTGCACCGCACCCTCGACCACGCCCGCCGCTCCCCGGACGTCGGCGTCGTGCTCCTCACCGGCAACGGCCCCTCGCCCAAGGACGGCGGCTGGGCCTTCTGCTCCGGCGGTGACCAGCGCATCCGCGGCCGCTCGGGCTACCAGTACGCCACCAGCCACGACGCCGACGTGGCCGCCGCGGACGCCAGCAGCGTCGACGAGGCACGGGTGAGAGCCGAGGGCGGCCGGCTCCACATCCTCGAGGTGCAGCGCCTCATCCGCACCATGCCGAAGGTGGTCGTCGCCCTGGTCAACGGCTGGGCCGCCGGTGGTGGCCACTCGCTGCACGTGGTCTGTGACATGACCCTGGCCTCGCGCGAGCACGCCCGCTTCAAGCAGACCGACGCCGACGTCGGCTCGTTCGACGCCGGTTACGGCTCGGCCTACCTCGCGCAGCAGGTGGGGCAGAAGTTCGCCCGCGAGATCTTCTTCCTCGGCCGCACCTACGACGCCGAGACGATGCACCGCATGGGAGCCGTCAACTGGGTGACCGACCACGCCGAGCTCGAGGCCGAGGGCATCCAGCTGGCCCGCGAGGTGCTCGGCAAGTCCCCCACCGCCCAGCGGATGCTGAAGTTCGCCTTCAACCTGGCCGACGACGGCCTGATGGGGCAGCAGGTGTTCGCCGGTGAGGCCACCCGGCTGGCGTACATGACCGACGAGGCCGTGGAGGGCAAGGAGTCCTTCCTGGAGAAGCGCGACCCGGACTGGTCGGCGCACCCCTGGTACTACTGAGCCGGCGTTGAGCACCACACCCGTCCCCACCACCATCGAGCCCGGCGCCGGGACCGATGCCGTGCGCGCGGCCCTGGCGGGCGTGCTCGCCGGGCGCTCCGACCTCGCCCTGGGCACGTCCGGCTCCACCGGCTCCCCGGCCCGGGCCCTGCTGCGCGGGGAGGACCTGCGGGCCAGCGCAATGTCCACCCACGCCCGCCTCGGCGGACCGGGCCGGTGGGTGCTCGCGCTGCCCCCGGGTCACATCGCGGGGGTGCAGGTGCTGGTGCGCGCCGCGGTGGCCGGCCACGAGCCGCTGGTGACCACCGGCGGCGACGGCCGCCCCTTCGACCCCGCCCACCTGGCCGTCGACCTCGAGGCCGCGCGCGCCAGCGACCCGGCCACCCGCACCTACCTCTCGCTGGTGCCCACGCAGGTGGTGCGCCTGGTGGAGGACCCGACGCTGGCCGCCCGCGTGGCTGCCGGGGCCGATGCGGTGCTCGTGGGCGGCGCGGCCCTCTCACCGACCGCAGCCGAGGCCGCCGCGAGCGCGGGCCTGCCCGTGGTGCGCACCTACGGCTCCACGGAGACCTGCGGCGGGTGCGTCTACGACGGCCGCCCCCTGGACGGCGTGGAGGTCGGGTTCACGCCCGAGGGCCGGGTGACGCTCACTGCGCCGTGGGTGACCCGCGGCTGGTTGGTGGACGGGCAACTCGTCACCGAGCGCACCCACGCCGGGGGCGCCGGGGCCCGCATCGAGCAGGCCGACCCGGCCGCTGACGGCACCCCGCGCCGCACCCTGGTCACCGACGACCTGGGCGAGCTCACCGACGGCCGCCTGCGCCTACTGGGGCGCGCCGACGACCTCATCGCCACCGGGGGGCTCAAGGTGTCACCGCACCTGGTGGCCGATGCGGTGAGCCGCCTGCCGCAGGTGGCCGAGTGCGCCGTCGTGGGCGCCCCGGACCCCGTCTGGGGCCAGCGGGTGACCGTGGTGGCCGTGCCGCGTGCCGACACCCCCTCCCTCGCCACCCTGCGCGCCGCCCTGCGGGGTGAGCTCGCACCCGAGGCCCTGCCGCGCGCCGTGCGGTGGGTGGAGGCGATGCCGCTCACCGGCCCGGGCAAGTACGACCGTGCCGCCCTGCGGCAACTGGCCGCCGCCCCGGACGAGACGGCCTGACCCTTACGCAGCGCGCTCCACGGCATCGGTGAGGTCGAGCACGGAGTCGACCCAGCGCATCATGCGGTCGTCGTGCGTCGCCATCACCACGGCCGTCCCCCGGGAGGCCATGTCGTCGAAGACCTGCTGCACCACGTGGACGTTGCCGCCGTCGAGGGACGCCGTGGGCTCGTCGGCGAAGACGATGCGTGGCCGCTGCACGAGGAGCCGGGCCAGCGCGACGCGCTGCTGCTCACCTCCGCTGAGGGTGAGGGTCTTGCGTCCCTCCTCGTGCGGGATGCCCACCTGCTCGAGGGCGGCCGCCCGACGACGAGCACGCTCGTCCCGCGACACCCGCTGGCCGCCGAACCCGTAGTCGAGGTTCTGCCGGATCGTCTGGGTGGGCACCAGGCCGTGATCCTGGAAGAGCACGCCCATCTCCTCACGGCGCAGACGGCGCAGCGTGCACCCGCGGGCCCGCGTGAGGTCCGTCTCCCCCAGCACGACTCGGCCCTCGTCCGGCGACTCCAGTCCGGCAAGGCAGTTGAGGAGCGTCGTCTTGCCGCACCCGCTCGGCCCCACCAGCGCCACCCGCTCACCCTGGGACACGGTCAGGTCCACTCCCTGCCACAGCAGCCTGACGGGAACACTCGCGGAGAGCCCCTCGGCCACCAGCACCAACTCGTTCTGCACGACTCACCCTTCCTTGAGAACAGAGGTGTTCAAGCCCCGCTCGACAACCAACGCGGTGGTGGCCACCACGACGGTCACGACGAGCACCTGACCAATCAGCAACCACCCCCCACCGGGTGCCTCGAGCACACCACGCGACAGGGCCACGAGGGTGCCGACGCCTGTCATCCCGGCGACGGCCAGGGCGACGACGGCATGACGACGCAATGGGTGCCGTCCAGTCACAAAGCCCACGAACAGCCGCCGACGGCGCGCCCGCGTGATGGCCTGGACCGCGGCCACCAAGGCCGTCAGCTCGATGACGGCCAGCACGGCCATCGAGATCGCGTCCCGCTGACCCTGCCGGGACAGTTCTGCGCGGACCTCCTCGACGGTCTGCTGGGGGTCGACGGCGGGGGAAACACGATCCGCCACCGGTGAGGAGGCCAGAACAGCCTCCACCTTCCGTGGCTCACCGACGAACATCAGCTCCGAACGGCTCATGGCCGCCGACAGGAAGTTGCCCGAGAGCCAGTCCCGGTCCCGGCCGACGACGAGGACCCACGGATCCTCCGCATCACCGCCAGACGCCTCGACGGCATCCCCCTGACGGAGGACCGGCCACTCCTCCACGTCGCCGGGGGTGCGCTCACTCCTCACCTGCGGGACCTCGACACAGCCCTCCGGTTTCCCGTATTCACCGCAAGTGAGCCGCGCCTGGAAGGCCATCCAGTCCGCGACCGAGGCCCTGACCGCCTTCTCGTCGCCACCACCCCGCGGCGCCATGAGCCAAGGGCCGTCCCCCTGCAGGTCGACGGACGGCTGCACGTGTCGCAGGTACTCCTGGTTCACGATGAGGCATCCTCGCCCGTCGACGGCAAAGTCACACGACCTCGACCCGACGTTGAGGAAGAGCGGGACCTCTTTCTCCACCTGCGCGAAGGCCTTCTGGAAACGATGTCCGACCTCCGGTGACTCGTTGTCCGAGGCTCCATACTGCTTGGGCGAGGCAAGCTGGGGCATGCGGTCCCAGACCGCCAGGTTCTCGACGAGTTGTTGCTTGTCCGCCTCCGCCTGGATCATGCGACCCCCCGCGGCCGGCAGGAGCCCCATGGCGACGGTGGCGGCAAGCGAGGCCGCCAGGCCGATGACAAAAAGCGGCCGTCGGCCACGGAGCCTTGAGAGGAGCGGGACCTCCCACTGGAAACCTGCTGCGAGACCCAGCACCGCCGCCACGAACACGCCGAGCGCCGACCACACGAGGAGCCCCAGAACGGAGTCCCGGACCGATGATCCGACGACCGGCCGTGTGGCGGGATGGGCCAGCACAACCAGCAAGACGACGGCCAGTGTGCCCACCATCCACATCAGGACGAGGCCCACGAGGCGCCACCACGCGGCGGCGCGCGACCCACCGCAGGCCTGTGCCACAGCGACGCGTCGTGTGGCCTCCGAGGCGACCAGCGCCGCAGCCGCCAGGACAGCTGCCCCCAGTACCCACTGGGCCGAACTGAGGACTGCATGGGAAGCCGCTAGATCACGTGGCCCCACGTCGGCCCGCTCCACGACCGACACGTCGATACCCAGTTCATGCAGGTCGGTGTAGAGGTGCCGCAACTGGTCTGGGTCGCCCCAAGCGACCCACTTTCCGCGGAGGCTCGTCGCATCGGACCACGGTTCAGCGTGCACACCGGGAATACCCACCGGCTCAACGGGCCCACTCTCCACCGGTGGCGCGGACGGCGGGGCCTGCAAGGTCCTGTCCCCGCGGGCGTCCACCGTGACACGGGCAAGGTGCACCCCTCTCCGCGAGGCCGCATCACCCATGTCGACCGCCAACCCCCTGCTGTCCGGGATGTCCGACACCACGACGCTCGCGTCCGCCCGGTTCGGGAAGGTTTCAGCCTGTGCCGCCGCCCCGAGCCACGCGATGACCATGGCCAGCAGCAGACTCGTCGTGGTCGTCACCCACAGCAGATGCGTACTCCGCACACCACGTCCTTCCTGTCATTGGCGTCGCGGCGGGTCCGGAGTTCCCCGGACCCGCCGCGACGAAAGGTCGAGCCAGCCGTCAGACCACGTCGTAGTACGCGTGGTCGGTGGCCAGCTGGCACGCACCGATGGACGAGTTCGCCCAGGTGCCCTTGCTCTTCACACCCGATCGGTTCTCCTCACCGTCGCAGTTGCGGACGGACGAGCTGTGGTCCCGGGAGTCGTGGAGGTACTCCGACACAACGGTGCCACCGCCGAACGAGCCGGTGGTGCCGTGCCGCCAGGTGCCGCCAGCCGTCGGGTTGGTGGTCTCGACGGCCGCAAAAGCAGCCGTGGCACAGGTGGTCGTGACAACGGCAGTCAGAGCAGCCCCCGCCATGGAACGACGCATACGCATGATGCTCTCCTTTGTGTGTGACCGATGTCGGTCAAGTCGACCAACACCTTCATGAGCCCCCCCGTTCGATGCGACGCAACCCTCTTGACGCAGCCGCTGTCATTTTTTGGGAAGTCTTGAGAAAGCCTTTGACTGGGTGCGCATTTCGTCAAGAGGCAACCATGCCAAGGTCATGGCGGGTGCTCTCTGTCCAGAAGTAGCGCAGTGTGAGGCCAAGCGAAGAAGGATTGCACACCTGGCATGGGGAGCGAGGTGGGAGAATCGCACGCGTCCACCCCCACCCGCCCGCACCCTGCCGAGGAGGACCATGGCCACGCCCGCCCAGTGGATCGAGGGCGCCCGTCCGCGGACGCTGCCTGCCGCCGTGGCCCCCGTCGCGGTCGGCACCGGGGCCGCGTTCGCGCGCGGTGAGGACGCCGGGCACTGCGGCTTCGCGCTGCTGGCCCTGGTCGTCGCCCTGGCCCTGCAGGTGGGCGTCAACTACGCCAACGACTACTCCGACGGCATCCGGGGCACCGACGAGGTCCGCGTCGGCCCGGTGCGCCTCGTCGGCCAGCGGCTCGCCCCGCCCCGGCAGGTGAAGCTGGCCGCCTTCGGCATGTTCGGTCTGGCCGGGGTCGCGGGCATCGCCCTCTGCCTGCTGTCGGGCCACTGGTGGCTGTTGCTGCTCGGTGTCGCGGCGGTCTGGGCGGCGTGGAACTACACCGGCGGCAGCAACCCCTACGGCTACCGGGGGCTGGGCGAGGTCGCCGTGTTCCTCTTCTTCGGGCTCGTCGCCGTCCTGGGCACCCAGCTGACGCAGGCGGGCACCATCGACCTGGCGGGGCTGGCCGGCGCCGTCGGCATCGGGGCCGTGGCCGCTGCCCTGAACCTGACCAACAACCTGCGCGACATCGAGGGGGACGCCGCCTCCGGCAAGGTCACGCTGGCCGTCCGCCTGGGCCCCACCCGCACCCGGCGCCTCTACGCGGGGCTCGTCCTGCTCGCCTTCGTCATGGTGCTGGTCTCCGGGCTGGCCCACAGCTCCGCCGTCCTCGGCCTGCTGGCGGTCCCGCTGGCCGTCCCGCCGGTGCGCTCGGTGCTGCGCCGCGCCCGCAGCCGTGCCCTGGTCACCGTCCTCGGTCAGACGGGGCGGATGCAGCTCGTCCTCGGCCTGCTGTGGGGGCTCGGCCTCTGGTGGGCCAGCCGCTGAGCCTGACCCCCACCTGCCAGCTTCCTGCCGGTTGGCTGGGAGGACTTCCGAACGAGCCGCTCGTGGCGCATGATCAGGGGACCATCGACCCGGGCCCGTCGCCCCCGCGCCGGATCCGGTCACCCGACACGACCAAGGGGGACCATGCGCAGGGCTCTGACCACGCTGACGCTGCTCGGGGTGGCGACCACACTCGCCGCCTGCTCGACCGACGAAGGCGGTGAGGGAGGCGGGAGCCCGACCTCCACGGCGACGAGCGAACCGTCCCCGTCGAGCGAGACCACGAGCAGCCCCGAGGAGTCGAGCACCTCGCCGGAAGCCCCCTCGCCGAGCACCTCGGCCCCCTCCCCGTCGGACTCGCCGTCCACGTCGCCCTCCGACGACTCGCCGTCACCGTCCGGGTCCGCGTCCTCGCCCGCGGACCCCTCGGAGCTCCTCGCCCCCGGCGAGCGCAGCGAGCACCGCCTGAAGGGCCGGGCGAACGGCGCCCCCAGGGCGCTGCGGATCGCACCGGACAGCGTCGCGGTCACCGTCGCCGGACGCTGTGAGGGCGGCTCCCGGGTCACCCTCCGCCCCACCGTCACCGGGCAGACAGAGCCGGTCGGGCCCGCCCAGCAACTCACCTGCGACGGGGAGCGTCACGACCTGCAGGTCACGGCCGACGAGCCGTTCGACGTGCTGCAGGTGCTCGCCCCGGGGCAGGGCACCCCGTACGAGATCGCGGTGCTGGCTCCCGGCAGCTGACCCCGTACAGAGCCCGCGAGAGGGGCCGGACGACTCCACGTCGTCCGGCCCCTCTCGCACGTTCCCGGTCGATGCCGGCTGCGGCACCGTCGATCAGACGAAGTCGTCGTCCCCCGCGTCCGCAGGCCGCCGGTCCGCACCGGCGCCCCGCGGGGACAGGTCCGCGGCCGCGTCGTCCTCGACCTCCTCGTCGCTGACCCGGCGCTTGCGCTTGCGAGCCGCCTCCCGCTTGGCGATGGCGGCGTCGATCTGCGCGTTGAAGTCCGCGCGGGGTGCCTTCAGCAGGAAGAGCGAGGCGATCATCGAGGCCAGCGCCGCCGCGACGACCAGCCAGAAGATGGCCAGGGTGTCCAGCTGCCAGCCCGCCAGCTCGACCACCAGGAAGAAGCCGCACAGGAAGAACAGGAACACCAGGATCCGCAGGAGGGTGTAGCGAAGCACCAGATCACATCCCCGAGTACGAGTGGAAGCCGACGAAGTACACGTTCACCACGGCGTAGTTGATCACGATGCAGGCGAACCCGGCGATCGCGAGCCAGGCCGAGTGGCGGGTCCAGCCGGCCGTCGCCCGGGCGTGCAGGTAGGCCGCGTAGACCACCCAGATGACGAAGGTCCAGACCTCCTTGGGGTCCCAGCCCCAGTACCGCCCCCAGGCGCGCTCGGCCCAGATGGCACCGGCCACCAGGGTGAAGGTCCACAGCGGGAACGCGATGATGTGCGCCGAGTAGGTGAGGCGGTCCAGCCGCTCCGCCGAGGGGACGCGCTGCAGGAACGCCGGGCCCTTCCCGTCCCCCGACTCCTCGGACCGGCGCTTGAGCAGGAACAGAGTCGCCAGCGCGAAGCCGATGATGAACACACCGATGGACAGGGTCGCGACGGTGACGTGGATGACCAGCCAGGCACTCTGCAGCGAGGGCATCAGCTGCGAGGCCTCGGTCCACCACGCGGTCGCGGCCGCACCCAGCACCAGCAGCACCGGACCCACCACGAACAGCCCCAGCCACCGGGTGTCGCGCCAGATGGTCCAGAGGCTGAAGCCCAGCATCGCGAATCCCGCGGCCGCCAGGGCGAACTCGTACATGTTGCCCAGGGGCGCCCGGCTCACCGCCAGCCCACGGGTGGCGATGGTGGCCACCAGCCCGAGGGTGCCCAGCCACGCCAGCCCCTGGCCGGCCGTGCCCAGGCGCCGGCCGTCGGTCGCGGCCAGGTACCCGGTGTAGGCCAGCATCGAGAGCGCGAGCACGCTCATCGTCACGACCAGCAGTACGTCGGAGGTACGGGCCATCGGCTCGTCCACCGTCGCCAGCACCGCCACGGGTGCTCCGACCATGTTCATCACTTCTCCTCGGGGGTGGTGCGCGACGCCTCGGCGTCCGCGTCGTCGTGCGTGGCCCGGTCGCCCAGCCGGGTCGCCAGGTCGTCGGCGAAGGAGCCCACGGCCTGGCCCAGGCCCGGGTCGTGCCCCTTGGCCAGCCCGGCCATGTCGATGACGGTCGCGCCGGGTCCGTCGCCCTGCTCGACGCGGAAGAAATAGCGCCGCCGGCGCACCGTCAGGGTCAGCACCAGGGCGGCCAGCCCCACCATCGACGAGACGAGGGCCGGGACCTGCCCGGGGTCGTGCCGGACGTTCAGGCCGGCGAAGCGGCGCACGTCCTCGAAGGCGACGGTGCCGCGGTCACCGGGCAGCTCGTACTCCTCGCCGGGCTGCAGGAAGATCCGCACCGGGGTGCCGTCCTTCCCCTGCACCTGCTGCATCTCGTCGGTGTTCAGGGTGAAGACCGACTGCGGGCGGCCACCGGGGAAGAGCTCGCCCTCCCAGGCCGTCATCACCAGGGCGGGGTCCGCCAGCCCCGGGAAGGTCGAGTGCGGCCCCCGGTCGGCGGTGATCGACTGCGTCGGCAGGAACAGACCCGCCAGGCCGAGCTGCGAGTCCGTGCCCGCCGCCGAGACCTTGAACGCCCCACTGGAGGTGTACTGGTTGTCCTGCACCAGCATCGGCGAGGCCTCGCGGTAGAGGAGGTTCCCCTCGCTGTCGCGGACGCTGACCTCGGGCGCGTAGCCGTTGCCCAGCAGGTGGATGCGGGCCCCACCCAGGGACAGCGGCTCGTTCACCTCGAGCTTCTGCTTCTCCTCGCCGTCCCCGTCGTCGAAGCGAGCGTCGACCTCGAAGAAGCGCGGCTGGCCGAACTGGCCCTCACCGGCATCCGGGTCGCTCTCGAACTCCACGTCGACGTCGTCGACGGCCAGGCTGAAGGCGGGCAGGTCCCGGGTGTCCACCCACGGCCCCGCGTTGAGCGTGTCGAAGCGCCCGTTGCTGCTGGTGAACTCCTCGCCCTCGACCACGAGCACCTCGGCCCGCCAGCCGAACAGGTAGCCGATGGCCACGCTGACCAGGATGCCGACCAGGCTGATGTGGAAGACCAGGTTGCCGAGCTCCCGCAGCATCCCCGTCTCCAGGGACACCTCGCGGACCCCGGGCCGCGGCGACTCCTCGCGCACCCGGTACCGGCGGGAGCGGCCCATCGCGGCGACCGCGTCGGCCGTCTCGTCGACGCCGCGGCCGTCCACGGCGAGCTGGCGGTTGCCGGGCATCCGCGTCATCCGGCGCGGCACCGCGGGCGGGCGCTGCCGCCAGCCGCGCAGGTAGACCCGGGTGCGCGGGATGATGCAGCCCACCAGCGAGGTGAAGAGCAGCAGGTAGATCGCCGCGAACCACGGGCTGGAGTAGACGTCGAACATCTGCAGCGCGTCCAGGACGGGTGCGAGCTTCGGGTGGTCCTGCTCGTACCGGTCCACCGCGGCGGCGTCGACGGAGCGCTGCGGCCAGATCGACCCGGGCACGGCGGCCACGGCCAGCAGCAGGAGCAGCAGCAGCGCCGTGCGCATGCTCGTCAGCTGGCTCCACGCCCAACGGAGTGTCCCGATCATCAGATCACCGGCCTGAACGAGGAGATCCACTCGGTCTGCAGCCAGACCATGACCCGGTCCCAGACGCCCACGAGCATGAGCAGCCCGAGCACCATGAGCACCACCCCGCCGATCGCGCTGATGAGCTGGTGGTGGTCGCGCATCCACCCGAACGCCCCGGCCACCCGGGACATCCCGGCCGCCAGCAGCACGAAGGGCAGCCCCAGACCCAGGCTGTAGGCACCGGCCAGCAGCGCTCCGCGGCCGACGGCGTCACCGGAGCCGCTCAACGAGCTCGACAGCGCGAGGATCGCCCCGAGCACCGGCCCGATGCAGGCGGAGAAGCCGAGTCCGAAGGCCGCCCCCAGCAGCGGGGCGCCGGCGAGCCCGGCCGCCGGGCGCCAGCGCACCTTCCACTCGCGGCCGCCGAGGCCGAAGGTCATGACGGCCCCCATGAGCAGCACCGCCGCCCCGCCGATGCGCAGCAGCAACCCCCGGTCGTCCGAGAGCGCGATGCTCAGGCCGCTCACCACCACGCCGAGCGCGAGGAAGACGACGGTGAAGCCCAGCACGAAGAGCAGGCTCGCGAGCAGCAGCCGCGGCCGCGCCGCAGGGCGCCCGCCCCGGTCCTCGCGGCCGGGCCGGTCGCCCGGCTCGGCCCGGCCGGCCCCGGTCGCCGTCCGGGCGGACTGGACCGACTCGGCCTGCACCCCGCCCAGACCGGTCATGTACCCGAGGAAGCCGGGCACCAGCGGCAGCACGCAGGGCGAGGCGAAGCTCACCACACCGCCGGCGAAGGCCAGCGCGATCGCCCAGGGCAGGAAGCCCGAGGCGATGGTGTCCTGGATGCCGGCCACGAGGCCGACGGGTACCGCGGTGTCCATTCAGGCGTCCTCGCCGAGCACGTCGTCCACCAGACCGCTGAGCGTGCTGAGCTCCACGGGCCCGGAGACCCGTGCGGCGATGCGCCGCTCCCCGTCGAGCACGAGGGTGGTCGGCGTCGCCGAGGCGGCACCCTGCAGCCCCCGCAGGGTCGCGCCGCCGTCGTCGGCCAGGTTCGGGTAGGTGATGTCGCGCGAGCGCAGGAAGGCCTTCGCGGTCTCGTCACCGTCGCGCTGCACCAGCCCGAGCAGCAGCACGTCCTTCTCCTCGTACTCCTCCCAGAAGTCCTGCAGCGCCGGCATCTCCTTGATGCAGGGCGGGCACCAGGACCCCCAGGTGTTGAGCACGACGACCTTCTCCTTGCGGTCCTCCAGCCGGAAGTCCTTGCCGTCCAGCAGCTTCCCGGTCAGCGTGACCGGCTCGCGGCGCTCCTCGGCGCCCAGCTGCTCCACGGAGCCGTCACCGGAGATGTACCCGGCCTCGCCCTCGCCGCGGGCCCGCCCGGTGACGGTGTTGCCATCGTCCTCACCGCAGGCCGTCAGGGCCAGCGAGCCCAGCCCGGTCAGCCCACCGGCCAGCACGAGCCGACGGGGCAGGGGTGCGCGGCGCCCGGTCATGCCCCGGCCCCCGGTGCCGCACCGGGCAGCAGCGAGGCGGCGGGCTCGCTGTAGTGCACTCCGTGGACCTCGTCGCCGACCAGGTCGACCGTGGTGACGCTCGCCAGCGTGCACTCGCGGCGCCGCGGATCGTGCGGCAGGGCGCGTCCCTCGAGGCGGCTGCGCAGCATCCACACCGGCAACTGGTGGCTCACCAGGACGGCCTCGTGGCCCCGGGCGGCACGCGCGAGGTCGCGCAGCGCGGCGTCCATGCGCGCGGCGATCTCCGTGTACGGCTCACCCCACGACGGGCGCAGCGGGTTCCACAGCAGCCGCCAGCTGCGCGGGTCGCGCAGGGCCCCGTCGTCACCGCGCATGCGGCGTCCCTCGAACTGGTTGCCGGACTCGATGACGCGCTCGTCGGTCCCGATCGGCAGCCCGGTCGCGGCCGCGAGGGGGGCCGCGGTCTCCTGCGCCCGCTCCAGCGGGGAGGCCACCAGCTGCGTCACGTCGTGGTCGGCCAGGGCCTCGGCCACCAACTGGGCCATCGCGCGACCGCGGTCGGACAGGTGGTAGCCCGGCAGCCGCCCGTAGAGCACGCCCTCGGGGTTGTACACCTCGCCGTGGCGAACCACGTGCACCAGCGTGCGCTCGGGCCGGCCGTCGTGGCGGATCGGTCGCGTGGGCTGCGGGTCCTCGGGGGTCCCGGCCGCACCACCCGTCCCGCTCGTCCCGTGCGGCGCGGGGTTGCCGTTCGTTCCGGGCGTCATGCGCTGATCTCCCGTGCGGAGGCGTCGATGGCCTCGACGACGCGGTCGAGCACGTCGTCGGTGTGCGCGGCGGAGGCGAACCACGCCTCGAACGCGCTGGGCGGCAGGTGCACGCCGTGGCGCAGCATCGCGTGGAAGAACTCCGCGTGGCGCGCCGTGTCCTGCTGCTGGGCCGCGGCGAAGTCGCCGACCGGGCCCTCGGTGAAGAAGATGCTGAACATCGTCCCCGCGCGGCCGATGCTGTGCGGGATGCCGTGGCGCGTGAACGCCTCGGTCACGGCCCCGGTGAGCACCTCGCGGGCGTGGTCCAGGGCCGCGTACACCTCGTCCGTGCACAGCTGCAGCGTGGTGAGCCCGGCGGTCGCGGCCACCGGGTTCCCGCTGAGGGTGCCCGCCTGGTAGACAGGCCCGGCCGGCGCGAGGTGGCCCATGACGTCGGCGCGACCACCGAAGGCCGCGACCGGGAACCCTCCACCGACGACCTTGCCGAAGGTGAACAGGTCCGGCGCCTGGTCCATCTGGCTCAGACCCCACCACCCGGTGGCGCTGGCGCGGAAGCCGGTCATCACCTCGTCGGAGACCAGCAGCGCACCGTGCTCCCGGGTGAGTCGGCGCATCGCCTGCTCGAACTCCGGGGTCGGCGGGACGATGCCCATGTTGCCCGGGGAGGCCTCGACGATGACGGCCGCGAGCTCCGGGCCGTGCTCGGCGAAGGCCTGCTCCAGCGCCTCGACGTCGTTGTACGGCAGCACCAGCGTCTGCCCGGCGCTGGAGGCCGGCACGCCGGCGGAGTCCGGCAGCGCGAAGGTCACGACGCCGGAGCCGGCCTGGGCAAGCAGTGCGTCCACGTGACCGTGGTAGTTGCCGGCGAACTTGATGACCCTCTCGCGACCGGTGAAGCCGCGAGCCAGGCGCAGCGCGCTCATGGTGGCCTCGGTGCCGGAGTTCACCAGCCGCACCGCCTCCACCGGCTCGATGCGTCGGACGATCTCCTCGGCCAGCTCCACCTCGACCGGGTTCGGCGTGCCGAAGCTGAATCCGCGCGCGGCGGCCTGCGTGACGGCCTCGATCACCTGCGGGTGGGTGTGGCCCAGGATCATCGGGCCCCACGAGCCGACGAGGTCGACGTACTCGTTCCCGTCGGCGTCGCGCAGCACGGCCCCCTCGGCGGAGGTGACGAAGCGAGGGTCACCCCCCACGGCCCCGAAGGCCCGCACCGGGGAGTTCACACCACCGGGGATGACGGCCCGGCCACGCTCCATCCACGAGACGCTGGACTCCACGGACGGGGCGGTTGCGCCCTGGTTCTCGGTGCTACGGGGGTCGGACATGGGCATGACCGTCTCAATCCTTCCTGAGAGTTGACTGCGAGGCCGGTGGGTCGACCGGCCTCGCGCGCCCCGCTCGCCGGCGGGGCCGGATCGCGTCAGCGACCCTCGGCGAGCCAGCCGGCCGACTCCAGCGCGTGGTAGGTCAGGACGACGTCCGCACCCGCGCGTCGGATGCCCAGCAGGGACTCCAGCACGGCGGCACGGCGGTCGATCCAGCCGTTCGCCGCGGCGGCCTCGAGCATCGAGTACTCGCCGCTCACCTGATAGGCCACCACCGGCAGGTCCGTGGCCGCCCGCAGCGAGGCCACCACGTCCAGGTAGGCCAGGGCGGGCTTCACCATCACCAGGTCCGCGCCCTCGGCCTCGTCCAGCGCGAGCTCCACCAGGCTCTCCCGGGCGTTCGCGGGGTCCTGCTGGTAGGTCCGTCGGTCCCCCTGCAGGGAGGAGTCCACGGCCTCGCGGAAGGGACCGTAGAAGGCCGAGGCGTACTTGGCCGTGTAGGCCATCACCACGACGTCGGTGAAGCCGGCGTCGTCCAGGGCCTCGCGGATCACCACGACCTGGCCGTCCATCATGCCGCTGGGGGCCACCACGTGGGCACCGGCGCGGGCCTGGGCGACCGCCATCTCGGCATAGCGCTCCAGGGAGGCGTCGTTGTCCACCCGCCCGTGGGCGTCGAGCACGCCGCAGTGGCCGTGGTCGGTGAACTCGTCCAGGCACAGGTCGGTCATCACCAGCAGGTCGTCCCCGACCGCCTCGCGCACCACCCGGGTGGCCCTGTTCAGGATGCCCTCGGGGTCGGTCGCGCCGCTGCCCACGGCGTCCTTCTGCTCGGGCACGCCGAAGAGCATGATCCCCGAGAGACCCGCGTCGCGGCACTGCTCGGCCAGGCGGACGAGCCCGTCCACCGTGTGCTGCTGCACCCCCGGCATCGAGGAGATGTCCCGCGGGGCGTCGCCCTCGTGGACGAAGGCCGGCAGCACCAGGTCCGTGGCGTGCAGTCGCGTCTCGGAGACCATCCGCCGGAAGGCGGGCGTGCCCCGCAGGCGGCGCGGCCGGCGGTGCGGCCCGAGGACCGGGCTCGAGCTCCCTCGCTGCCCGGCGCTCACCGACGGCTCCGGCGCTTCGGCGCGTCCTGCGACGGGCGCGTCACGGCGCGGCCGGCGGCCAGTGCCTCCTGCACCCGGCCGCGGGCGAAGTCGGTCAGGGCGTCGATGACGGCCTCGCTGCTCGCCTCCTCGGCGACCGCGTCCACGCGCAGCCCCAGGTCCGCGGCGGTCTCCGCCGTGGCCGGGCCGATGCAGACGACGACCGTGCTGGGCGCGGGCTTGCCCGCGATGCCCACCAGGTTGCGCACCGTGGAGCTCGAGGTGAACAGCACCGCGTCGTAGGTGCCGTTCTTGATGGCGGCCCGCACGGGGGCCGGCGGCGGGGTGGCGCGCACCGTCCGGTAGGCGACGATGTCGTCGACCTCCCAGCCGCGGTCCTGCAGGCCGGAGACGAGCACCTCGGTGGCGATGTCCGCACGCGGCAGGAAGACCCGGTCGATCGGGTCGAGCACGTCGTCGTACGGCGGCCAGTCCTCCAGCAGCCCCCGGGCGCTCTGCTCACCACTGGGCACCAGGTCGGGCTCCAGGCCCCACGCGCGCAGCGCGTCGGCGGTCTTGCCGCCGACCGCGGCGATCTTCAGGCCGGAGAAGGCACGGGCGTCCAGGCCGAGCGCCGTGAACTTCTCCCGCACCGCACGGACCGCGTTCACCGAGGTGAAGCCGATCCACTCGTAGGTGCCGGTCACCAGGCCCTTGATCGCCTTGTCCATCTGGTGCGGGGAGCGCGGCGGCTCGACGCTGATGGTGGGCACCACGTGGGCGGTCGCACCGCGCTCGGCCAGGCTGTCCACCATCGGACCGGCCTGGTCCTTCGTGCGCGGCACGAGCACCCGCCACGCGAACAGCGGCCGGGTCTCGAACCAGGAGAGTGTGTCGCGGTCGCCGACGCAGGCGCCGACGGTCGCGACGACCTCCTCGGCGGCGACCTCGGGCTCCTCGATGCCGCCGGCCACCTCCTCCAGCGTGCTGATGTTCGTGCTCTGGTGCGTGGTGGTGCCGCGCGTCGTCACCGCGATGGGGGTGTTGGCGGCCCGGCCGGCCTTCACCAGGGTGCGGGCGTGGTCGGCCACCTCGTCGGCGCCGCCGATGAGCACGAGCGTCGTCGAGTCGTCGTCCACCAGCGCCGGGTTCACGTGACCACCGGGGCCGATGGCGTGCACCACGCGGTTGGCGCCGGTCGCGATCGGCACCCCCGCGTAGGCCGGGACCGCCTGCATGGCGGACACCCCGGGCACGACCTCGATCTCGATGCCGGCCTTGCGCGCCACCGAGGCCTCCACCCCGAGCGAGGAGAAGATCGACGGGTCACCGTCGACGATGCGCGCGACGAGCACCTGCTCCTCGCGGGCGTTCCCCTCCTGCGCCCGCTCCTCGGCGGTCTGCTTCACGGCCTGCTGCGTGGTGCTCACGAGCTCCTTGGCACGCGAGGCGGCCGTCAGCTCCGCCTGCGCCGCGGGCACGGTCATGAACTGCGCCTCGGGGCGCATCCACTCGACGAAGTCGTCCTCGAGGTGCCCCTCGTCGGCCACCACCACGTCCGCCATCCCCAGGATGCGGGTGGCGCGGACGGTCATGAGCCCGGGGTCGCCCGGGCCGGCGCCCACGAAGACGATGCGGGCCGCCGGCGCGGGAAGTCCCACCCGCGGCGGCGTGGGCTGGGGGCTCGGTGCGGTGCTCACGAGTTCTCCTTCGAGGTCGTCGGGTCTTGGGGTGCCGGTACCTCGCCGACGCCGGGCAGCCGGTCGGCGCCCGCGTCGCGCAGGGCCAGGGCCACCCGTCGGCCCAGGTCCTCGGCGGTGTCGTCCAGGGGCGTGCCGGTCTCGCGCCCACCGGCGGGGGCTCCTGCGTCGCGTTCCTCCCGGAGCGACCAGGACCCGTCCCGGGGGCCGGCGAAGGCCTGCAGCGTCACGTGCTCGTCGGTCGCCCGTGCCAGGGCGCCCACCGGGGCGGAGCACCCGGCCTCGAGCGTGCCCAGGACCGCGCGCTCGGCGGTGACGGCGGTCCGGGTGGCGGAGTCGTCCAGCGCGGCGACCTCCTGCACCAGCGCCGTGTCACCGGTCCGGCACTCGACCGCCAGGGCTCCCTGCCCCGGGGCCGGCACCATCACCTGCGGCTCCAGCCACTGGGTCACCCGGTCGGCCAGGCCCAGCCGGCGCAGGCCGGCGCCGGCCAGCACCACGGCGTCCAGCACGCCCTCGTCCACCTGGGCGAGGCGGCGCGGCACGTTGCCGCGCAGGTCCACCACCTCGAGGTCGGGGCGAGCCACCCGCAGCTGCGCCTCCCGGCGGGGCGACCCGGTCCCCACCCGCGCGCCTGCGGGCAGGTCGTCCAGGGTCAGGCCGTCGCGGGCCACCAGCGCGTCCCGCGGGTCCTCGCGATCCGGCACCGCGGCGATGACCAGTCCCTCGGGCTGGGCCACCGGCAGGTCCTTCAGGGAGTGCACGGCGACGTCGATCTCCCCGGCCAGCAGGGCGTCACGCAGGGCGCTGACGAACACACCGGTCCCGCCGATGCGGCTGAGCGGGGCACGGTTCACGTCACCCTCGGTGGTCACGAGCACCAGCTCGACCTCGTGCCCACGGGCACGCAGGGCGTCCGCGACCGTGGTCGACTGGGTGGTCGCGAGCTCGCTGCGGCGGGTCCCCAGCCGGATGGCCCGCGCTCCGTCGACGGCGCTCATCGGGTCGTCCCCGGCTGGTTCAGGATGGCGCCCAGCGTCAGGCCGTCCATGTCGGCCTCGGACACCAGCGGCAGCGGCCCCGAGGTCGGGGGCGCGGAGACGGCCTGCGTCTCCCGCGGGTCCAGGTCGAAGAGCTCCCGCAGCGCACCGGCGAAGTCACCGCGCGGATCGCCGGCGAGCTCCTTCACCCGGACGCTCGGGGTGTGCAGCAGCTTGTCCACCACGCGGTGCACCGAGCGCGCCACCTCGTCCCGCTCGGCCTCGTTCAGACCGGGCAGGCGGCGGTCCAGCCGCGCCAGCTCCATCTCCATGACGGCCCGCGCGGACTGCCGCAGCGCGGTCACCGTCGGCGCCACCTCCAGCTGCCGCCGCGAGACCTCGAAGGCGGCGACCTCGGCCTCCACGAGCTCGCGCACGGCCCGGATCTCGGCCTCGACCTCGTCGTCCTGCGCCGAGCCGCCGAGCCCACCGAGCCCGATGACGACCTGCCGCGGCACCAGGGCCACGGAGGGGTCCACGTCGCGCGGCAGGGCGAGGTCCACGAAGACGCGGTCGCGCTCCGGGAGCGCCGCCACGTCCTGCGACCCGATGACCGCCCCGGCCGCACCGGTGCAGGTCAGCACCACGTCGGCGCCCGCGAGCACGTTCGTCAGCTCGTCCCAGTCGTGCGCGGTGCCGCCGGTCGACTCGGCCAGCCGGTCGGCCGTCGCACGGGTCCGGTTCACCACGTGCAGGTCGGTGCGCACCTGGCGGGCCACGGTCATCGCGGCCAGCGAGCTCATGGCACCGGCCCCCACGACCACCACACAGCGGTCCTCCAGGGTGCCCAGGTACTCCTGCGCGCGTTCCAGCCCCCGCTGCACCAGCGAGCGGCTCACCGCGTCGATCTCGGTCTCCGAGTGGGCCCGGCGACCGACGCGCAGGGCGTGGTCGAACAGCGAGCCCAGGTGGGTGCCGGCACGGCCGGAGCGGCGGGCGCGACGCAGCGCGGTCCGGAACTGGCCGAGGATCTGCCCCTCGCCGACCGCCATGGAGTCCAGTCCGGCGGCCACGGAGAAGGCGTGCCCCACGGCACGGTCCTCGTAGTGGACGTAGAGGTGGGAGGCGAGCTCCGGCAGCTCCACTCCGGTGCTCCGCGACAGCTCGGTGCCGATGTGGTGGACCGCGCCGTGGAAGGCCGACGCCTCGACGTAGACCTCGAGGCGGTTGCAGGTGGAGACGGTCAGCGCCTCGGAGACGTCCGCCCCCGACTGGACGGCGACGGCCAGGTCGCCCGCTGCATCATCTCCCAGGGCCACTCGCTCCAACAGGTCCATCGACGCACTGCGGTGCGACGCACCAATGACCAGCAGGCTCACCGGGGGATCACGGACTCCTCTCCGCGTGCTCGTGCCTCGCGCTCGACCACGTCTCGGGGTTTCTGCCACGTGGCGGGGGTGCTATACCAGATGCACCCGTCGGCAGGAACAGCGGGCCCCACTGTACGCCGCCGTGTCGTAGTTCGCGAAATCCCACGAGCCGTGACCCGGCCCACCACGGCCCCGGACAGCGGAACGCCCCTCGGCCCGGTGGGCGGAGGGGCGTCGCGCGTCACTTCTTGTTGCGACGCTGGTGGCGCGTCTTGCGCAGCAACTTGCGGTGCTTCTTCTTGCTCATCCGCTTGCGGCGCTTCTTGATGACGGAACCCATGCTTCACATCCTTCTCAGGGGTAGACCACGGCCCCTCTCATGGACGGAGGCCTCGCACATTCCAGTGGGCCCTGCGCCGCGCTCGACAGCACCTCGACGCGGAGGCGGAGGTCGGCACGGACACCTGGGCCCGAAGACGGTGATGGCCAAGAATACACGCCCCGGCCACCCGGACCACCGTGCCGGCCGACCGCCTCAGTCGAACCAGGGGTCCAGCCCGTGGTGGGAGAAGACGGCCTCCCGCGTCGCCATGACCGACTGGTCCACCGGGGAGTCGGGGTCGTAGCCCGTCTCCCAGCTGCGCCACCACGGCCACCCGCCGCCATCGTCCCCCAGCGTGGGCGGGAACTCCCCGACGAGCTCGTCGACCTGTTCCCGCCACCGAGGGGGTGTCTCCTGCGACAGGTCCAGCTCCCGCCCGGCGACCACCCCGAGCAGCGCCGCCCAGCTGCGCGGCACGACGTCGGCGACCGAGTACCCGCCACCGCCCAGGGCCAGCCAGCGCTCCTCGCAGACCGATCCGGCGAGCTCCCGCATGGTCGACATCGCCGCCGCCTGCGCCTCGACCGAGAGGCCGAAGTGGGCCAGCGGGTCGCGGGCGTGCCCGTCGCAGCCGTGCTGGGTGACCAGCACCGTCGGCTCGATGGCGTGGACCAGCGGGGGCACCAGGGCGTGGACGGCCCGCAGCCAGGCCGCGTCACCCGTGCCCGGGGGCAGGGCGACGTTCACCGCCGAGCCGGCCGCGTCGGGCCCCCCGATGTCCCCCGGGAAGCCGGTCCCGGGGAAGAGCACGCGTCCCGTCTCGTGGATCGAGATGGTGACCACCCGCGGGTCGTCCCAGAACGCGGCCTCCACCCCGTCGCCGTGGTGCACGTCGAGATCCACGTACACGATGCGCTCGGCGCCGCGGTCCAGCATCCGCTGGATGGCCAGCGCCCCGTCGTTGTAGATGCAGAAGCCCGACGCCCGGGCGGGCATCGCGTGGTGCAACCCCCCGGCGATGTTCACCCCGCGCACGATCTCCCCCGCCATGATCGCGTCGGCGAGCGCCAGGCTGCCGCCGGCTCCCAGCGCCGAGGCGTCGTGCATGTGCTCGAAGGCCGGCGAGTCCTCGTCCCCGATGCCGCGGCTTCCGTCCGCGGAGTCCGGGTCCACCGACACGGCCCGCACGTACTCAACGTACTCGCGGTCGTGCACCGTGGTGAGCTCGTCGTCGGTCGCGGCCACCGGTGCCACGAGCTCGAGCTCGTCCAGCACCCCGAGCTCCCCGGCCAGGTCGTGCGTCAGCCGCAGCCGCAGGGGATTCATCGGGTGCGTCGCCCCGAAGTCATACTTGACCAGGGCCGCGTCCCACACCAGCCGCCCGCGGGATCTCGCGTGGGGGCTGGGAGGCGTTGCCCGTCCTGCGTCGTCCATGACGACACGCTACCGAGAGGAAGCCCCATGCAGCGCCACCGCCTCTACGACGAGGACACGCTCGTCATCGGACTCGGGCGGTTCGGCACCGCCGTGGCCACCGAGATGCACACCCTCGGCTACCGCGTCCACGCGATCGAGGCCCGCCCCCGGCTGGCCGAGCGGCACCACCGCACCTTCGAGCACGTGATGGCGCTCGACGCGACCGACCCCCAGGAGCTCACCCAGGCCAAGCCAGAGCTCTTCCGCATCGCGGTCGTCGCCATCGGGTCCTCGGTGGAGGCCTCGCTGCTCACCGCCGGGAACCTCGTCGATGCCGGCGTGCCGAACATCTGGGCCAAGGCCGTCAGCGAGGAGCACGCCCGCATCCTGGAGCGCATCGGGGTGCACCACGTGGTGTTCCCCGAGGCCGACAGCGGCCGTCGCGTCGCCCACCTGGTCAACGACAAGCTGCGCGACTACATCGAGTTCGACGACGGCTACGCGATCGTGAAGATGACCCCACCCCACGAGATGATCGACAAGACCCTCACCGAGAGCCAGGTGCGCTCGCGCTACGGCGTCACGGTGGTCGGGGTCAAGGAGCCGGGCGACGACTTCCACCACGCGGTGCCCGGCACGATGGTCGGTCGCCACCACTCGATCATCGTGAGCGGTCCCGCCGCCGCGATCGAGCGGCTCGCCTCCCGCCCCTGAGGACCACACCCGCCCCGACGGGGGAGGACCCCACGAGGCGATGCCTCGTGGGGTCCTCCCCCGTGCGCGGCCACGGCCGCCGGGCGACCGTCGCTCAGTCGGTGCCCTTGTCCACGGACTCGGCGAGGTCCTCGTCGACGTCGCTCTGCAGTGCGAGCGGGGTCTCCTCGACGTCGGCACCCAGCGGGATGACGAAGGCGGCCTCGACCTCGTCGCGGCCCTCGACGACCACGTCGCGGCGGCCCTCGGTCGGCCGGTAGCCGATGGAGCTGGCGAACGCCACGGCGCGAGCGTTGTCGGTGTTCACCCAGTACACGAGGTGGCTGTAGCCGGCGTTGCGGGCCACCTGCTCGGCGTGCTCCATGAGCTGGCGCGCGACGCCCTCACCACGCAGCGAGGGAGTCACCCAGATGCCGTAGACCTCCCCCAGGTCGTCGTCCTGGCGGGTGCCCTCGTCCCCCACCGAGGCCAGCGCCACCCACTCGGAGCCCTGCTGGGCGCCGATGCGGGTGGAGTGCTTCATGCGCTCCTGCCACTCCCCATCGGACTGCTCGGACTCCTCCTCGTAGGAGGCCACGAACGCCTCCGGGTCCTCCTGCAGCGCGCGCAGACGGAGGGTCCTGAAGATCTCCCACTCGTCCGCCGCGAGCTCGCGCACCGTGATGTCAGTCATGCACCCATGTTCCCACGCCCGGTACCGCCGATGCCATACGGCACCGCGACACCGCCCGCCGAGCGGTCCTCGGGCAGGCGACGACTCGCCGGATCAGTCATCGTCGACCACCCCGTCGGAGAGGTCCCGGCTGCGGTGGGCAGCGGCCTCCATGGCCGAGAGGAAGGCGGCCCGCACCTTGTGGTCCTCGAGCTGGCGCAGGGCCGCCACCGTCGTGCCCCCGGGGCTGGAGACCATCTCCCGCAGCACGGTCGGGTGCTCCCCGGTCTCGCGCAGCATCGTGGCCGCGCCGTAGAGGGTCTGCACCACCAGCTCGGTGGCCGTCGCGCGGGGCAGGCCCAGCAGCACACCGGCCTCGATCATCGACTCGACGACGAAGAACAGGTACGCCGGCCCGGAGCCGGAGATGGCCGTCACCGCGTCCTGCTGCCCCTCGGCGACCGAGACGACGTGCCCGGTGGAGGTCAGCACGGCGCGGGCGACCCGCACCTGCTCGGGTGTGCAGTGCTCGTCCGCGGAGACGGCGGCCATGCCCTGACCCACCCGGGCGGGGGTGTTCGGCATGGCGCGCACCACCGGGGTGCCGCCGGGCAGGCGGGCCTGCAGGAAGGCCAGGGGGATGCCCGCCGCCAGCGACATGACGACCGTCCCCTCGGCCAGGTGGTCACGCACCTGACCGAGTGCGACATCCATGTCCTGCGGTTTGACCGCGAGCACCACGACGTCTGCCGAGGCGGCCGCCTCCGGGGTGGTGGCCGTGGCCACGCCCACCTCCTGCGCGGTGGCGGCGGCCCGCTCGGGGTCCCGGCCGGTCAGCACGATGGCATCGCCCGGGTGGCCGGCACGCACCAGCCCCGCGGCCACGGTGCGACCCATGACGCCCCCGCCGATGAGGGCGATGCGCGTGTCCGTGGGGAGTCCCTCGGCCGCCACGTCAGCCCTTCGACACGAGCGAACGGGCGAAGAACGCGACGTTCGCCGGCCGCTCGGCCAGGCGGCGCATGAAGTACCCGTACCAGTCCGGGCCGTTCGGCAGGTACACGCGCAGGCGGTGGCCCTCCTCGACCAGGCGCGTCTCCTCCTGCGGCCGGATGCCGTAGAGCATCTGGTACTCCCACGAGGCCGTGGAGCGGCCGGCGGTGTCCGCGAGGAAGCCCGCGATGTCGATCATGTTCGGGTCGTGGGTGGCGATCATCGGGTAGCCCTGCCCGTTCATGAGGATCTTGGCGCACTCCACGTAGTTGAGGTCGACCTCGTGGTCGTCCTGGAACGCCACGGACTCGGGCTCGGCGTAGGCGCCCTTGCACAGCCGCACCCGGCTGCCCTCGCCCGCGAGGTCCCGGCAGTCGCCCTGCGTGCGCCGCAGGTAGGCCTGCAGCACCGCGCCCGTGCCCGGGAAGTCCTGCCGCAGCTCGCGCAGGATACCCAGGGTCGAGTCGGTGGTGGTGTGGTCCTCCATGTCCAGGCTCACCGTGGTGCCGGCGTTCGCGGCGGCCCGGGCGATCTCGCGGGCGTTCTCCAGCGCCACCTTCTCGCCGTCCCGGCCCAGGAACTGGCCCAGGGCGCTCAGCTTCAGCGAGAACTCGACCTGGCCGTCCAGCGTCAGCCCGGCGTCGCCCAGCCGCTGGATGAACTGCAGGTAGGCCTCCTTGGTGGCCGTCGCCTGCTGGAGGTCGGTGACGTCCTCACCGAGGTGGTCCAGCGTGACGGTCCGCCCGCCGGCGACGAGCTCCTCGCAGTCGCGCACGGCATCGTCGACCCCCTCCCCCGGGACGTAGCGCGAGACGACCCGGCGGGTCACGGGCATCCCCACCATCGCGTCACGGACGGCGGTCTGGCGGCTCATGGCCAGCAGCGCGTCCCGCATCAGGGCCGAGGGGTCGATCAGGGTCACGGTGCACCTTCTCCTTCGTCGGTCTGGAGGGGCTGATTCTGCTCCTCCTCCCCGCCGGACGCGAGTCCCCTTCGCGCATCGAGCTTCCGGGCGATCCCCGCGGGGTCGCTCTCGACCGGCAGCTCACCGACCAGCAGCCGGCGGCACTCCGTCCCCAGGATCTCGGTCAGGCGGGCGTCGGACAGCCCGTCCATCATCGGCATCCGCAGCGTGCTGGCGCAGGTGAGCGCGCCCAGCAGCACCGTCGCGGCGAGGGTGGCCCGCAGCTCCGGCTCGTCGGGGCTCAGGCGGTGGGCGATCGGCAGCAGGAAGGCGTCCAGGACGAAGCCGCGCATGAAGTCGCTCTCGGCCTCCTGGGAGTTCGCCGCCGCCACCGTGCCGGCCATGCGCCGGGCGGTGAGCTCGTCACCCCACAGGTCCAGGACGAACGCCACGATCGTGTGGCCGCAGTTCTCGGTGGTGAGCGAGCCGATCAGCTCCTCCACCCGGTCCGGATCGAGCACCGGCCGCATCGCGTGCTCGAACAGCTCGGCCTTGGAGTCGAAGTAGTAGGTCACCAGGGCCGGGTCCACCCCCGCCTCGCGGGCCACCATCCGCAGCGAGACCGCCTCGTAGCCGTGCTCCCCGAACAGATCGGTGGCGGCGGCCCGGATGTCTGCGCGGGTGTCGGACCCCGACGGACGCGGTCCTCGCCGCACTGCCTTGTTCATGGACTCTTCCCCTCCCGTCCCGCGGGACGTGCTGGTCGGCCCGGACGGCGCCGACGCGCTGTGGCCCCTCTCCGGGACGTCTCACCCACCATCCTAGTGGCTCGGACACGGGGGCCGGCGCGGTCAGCCGGCGTGCTCGCGGGCGAACGCGAGCGACCGGCGCAGGCTCTCGCGACGCTTCTCCTCGTCCTGCCCGCGCGTCCCCACCTCGACCACGATCGACCCGGTGAAGCCGATCTCCCCGAGCATCCCCAGCACCTCCGAGCAGGGCTGGGTGCCGTCCCCGGGCACCAGGTGCTCGTCCTTCAGCGAGCCCGACCCGTCGGCGAGGTGCACGTGGCTGAGGGTGGGACCGGCCGCCCGCGCCATCGCCACGGCGTCGGAGTGGGCGGTCGCGGTGTGCGAGAGGTCCAGGGTCACGTGCTCGTACCGGTGGTGCGTCGGGTCCCAGCCCGGCAGGTACATCGGCACCTTGCCCCGGCCCCGGCCCCGGGCACGCGCCACGGGTACATGTTCTCCACGGCGATCTGCACGTCCGTGCGCGCCTGGCGCTCCGCGACGCCCTCGACGAAGGCCCGCCCGTAGCCGCGCTGCCAGGCGAAGGGCGGGTGCGCGACGACCGTCGGGCACCCGAGCTCCTCGGCGAGCTCCACGGAGCGATCGATCTGGTCCCATCCGGTGCCCCACACGTGCTGCAGGAAGAACAGCGTGGGGGCGTGCACCGACAGGATCGGCTGGCCGTGTGCCTCGGACAGCTGGCGCAGGGCCGCCGCGTCCCGGCTCAGCCGCTCGCCCCAGACCATCACCTCGACACCGTCGTAGCCGAGCTCCTCGGCCATCGCGAAGGTGTAGGCGGTCTTCTGCGGGAAGCAGCTCGAGGCGGAGAGCCCCACCGGCCAGCGCGTCACGAGAGCTCCAGCAGGCCGGTCGTGTCCAGGTGGTCGAGGAACTGCAGCAGGACGCCCTCACGGAGCGCCCACGGGCAGATCTCCAGGGACTCGATGCCGAGCAGGTCCATCGCCCCCTCGGCCACCAGCGCACCGGCCAGGATCTGCGGCGCGCGGTTCTGGTTGACCCCCGGCAGGTTCGCCCGCTGGGAGACGGGCATGGCGGTCAGCCGCTCCACCCAGTCCTTGAGGGCGTCCCGCTCCAGCACCCGCCGGACGAAGGGACCCTCACCGCTGGGGGCCGCGCCCTGCAGCCGGGCCAGGCTGCGCATGGTCTTGCTGGTGCCCACCACCTTGTGGGGGGTGCGGACGGTCAGGTCCGGCACCACCTCGCCAATGCTGGTGCGGATGTGCCGCCGGAGTCGCTTCACGTCCTCGGCGTCGACGACCTCCCCCGGCACGTGGCGCGTGAGTCGCCCGGCACCCAGGGGCAGGCTCACCGCGACCGAAGGGTCCTCGTCCCGCCCCACGGCGAGCTCCAGCGAGCCACCGCCGATGTCCACCATCATGAGGTGGCCGGAGGACCAGCCGCACCAGCGGCGGGCCGCGAGGAAGGTCAGCCGCGCCTCCTCCTCCCCGGAGAGCACCTGCAGGTCGACGCCGCTGACCTCGCGGACGCAGGCCAGGACCTCCTCGGTGTTCCGGGCGTCGCGGATGGCGGAGGTCGCGAACCCGAGCACCTTCGCGGCACCGAGCTCGGCGGCGTGGTCGAGGCAGTCGACCGCGAACCGGGCGAGGGTCTCGGCCCCGTCCTCGTCGATGTCACCGTCCTCGGTGAGGTGCTCGGCCAGGCGCAGCTCGTGCTTGAAGGACGAGGCCGGGATGGGGTGAGCCCCGGGGCGGGCGTCGACGATGAGCAGGTGGACGGTGTTCGAACCGACGTCGATGACTCCCAGGCGCATGACCACAAGAATACGGGCCGCTCACCACCCCTTCCGGCCGACGAGCGTGTCGGCGCCCGGGTCTACGGTGCCCCCCGTGGCAGCGAAGAGTGGTGGCAACAGGTCACGGGAGTCCTACCGGTGCAGCGAGTGCGGTTGGACGACCGTCAAGTGGATAGGCCGGTGCAAGGAGTGCCAGGCCTGGGGGACGCTCGTCGAGGTGGGTGGTCGACCGGCGGGCCGCACCGCTCCGGCGAGCAGCGTGCGCGAGCCGGCCCGCCCCATCCACGAGGTCGACCTCACGGCCTCGGAGCACCGCCCGACCGGCGTCGAGGAGCTCGATCGCGTCCTCGGGGGCGGCCTCGTGCCCGGGGGTGTCGTGCTCGTCGCCGGTGACCCGGGGATCGGCAAGTCCACGCTGCTGCTCGAGGCGACCGCGAGGGTGGCCGCCGGCGGGGGCACCGCCCTCTACGTCAGCGGGGAGGAGTCCGCCGCGCAGGTGCGTCTGCGGGCCGAGCGGATCGGCGCGGTGCACCCGGACCTGTACCTGGCCTCGGAGACCGACCTGGGCGCGGTGCTCACCCAAATCGACCAGGTGGAGCCGGACCTCGTGGTGGTCGACTCGGTGCAGACCGTCGCCTCTGCGGAGGTCGACGGCGCCGCCGGCAACGTCTCCCAGGTCCGCGAGGTGGCGGCCTCGGTGACCCGGCTGGCCAAGGAGCGCGACATCGCCACCCTGCTGGTGGGGCACGTGACCAAGGAAGGGAACATCGCAGGCCCCCGCGTGCTGGAGCACCTGGTGGACGTGGTCGTGACCTTCGAGGGCGAGCGCCACTCGCGCCTGCGGCTCATCCGGGCGATGAAGAACCGCTTCGGCCCCACCGACGAGGTCGGCTGCTTCGACCTCGACGAGGGCGGCATCACCGGTCTGCCGGACCCGAGCGGCCTGTTCGTCTCCCGGCACGCGACCCCCGTGCCCGGCACCTGCGTGACCGTGACCCTGGAGGGGCGGCGGCCGCTGGTGGCCGAGGTGCAGGCCCTCACCGTCTCCACGCAGGCCCCCAGCCCGCGACGCACCACCAGCGGCGTGGACTCCTCCCGGGTGGCGATGACGGTGGCCGTGCTCAACCGTCACGCCGGGGTGCCGGTGGCGACCCACGACGTCTACGTCTCGACCGTCGGCGGGGTCCGGCTGTCCGAGCCCAGCACGGACCTCGCCGTCGCGCTCTCGCTGGCCAGCTCCCTGGCCGACCAGCCGCTGCCGGACGCGCTCGTCGCCGTCGGCGAGGTCGGGCTGGCCGGTGACCTGCGCAACGCCCCCGGCACGGCCCGACGGCTGCAGGAGGCCTCCCGCATCGGCTTCGACAAGGCCGTCGTGCCGGCAGGCGCCCTCAGGGAGCAGGCACCGCCCCCCGACATGCGGGTGTTCGAGGCCGACACCCTGGAGCGTGCGGTGCACGCAGTGCTGCCCCGCTGACCCGGGCCCCGCGCGGGGCCCGGGTCAGCGGGGCAGCGTGGTGCAGCCGGAGGAGCTCAGCGGAAGTCGCCGACGACACCGCCGTGGGCGTCGACCTCGTCGACGTCCACGTGCTCACGGCGCACGGTCTCGGTCACCTCGTGCGGCACGGTGACGACCCGCTTGACCACGCGGACCTCCTCGTAGGGCACCGTCTCCAGCGTCACCACGGGACGCTGGCGGTGCAGGGTGAACACCTGCACCTCCTCCTCGCGGGCGTCGGCGGTGACGTCCCGGGCCTCAAGGTCGGCTCCTTCCACGACCGTCCCCGACGGGGCGCTGCCGGCGTCCACGGGCACGGTCTCGACCTCGCCCTCCTCGACCTCGATGACCTCGCGCTGCACCTCGACCTCCACGTTCACGGTCTCGGTGATCACCCGCTTGCGGACGCGCGTGATGCGGCGGTCCACCTGCTGCACGGCGGCGTTGAGGCGCTCCTCGTGGCGCACCATGGAGGTGCGGTCGCTTGCTCGGCTGTCCATGGGTGGTTCTCCTCGCTGCGGTCGGCGGTTCCTCACCATCGTCTCGTACGTCCGGGCACGGGACCACTTCGCGGCGTGCCCGGAGGGACCCGGATGCTTAGACTCACCCCGTGCAGACGGCGAACGAGGCAGTGAACACGGTCCTTGCCCTGCTCGCGCCCGGGACCGAGCTGCGCGACGGCCTGGAGCGCATCGTCCGGGGGCGCACCGGAGCCCTCATCGTGCTGGGCAACGACCGCATCATCGACGACCTCTCGACCGGCGGCTTCGAGCTGAACGTCGACTTCTCCGCCACCCGCATGCGGGAGCTGGCGAAGATGGACGGCGCCATCGTGCTCTCCAACGACCTGACGCGCATCGTGCGGGCGGCCGCCCAGCTGGCCCCGGACCCGGCCGTCGAGACGCGGGAGTCCGGCACCCGGCACCGCACCGCCGAGCGGGTGGCTCGGCAGACCGGCGTCCCGGTGGTGAGCGTCTCGGCCTCGATGGCGATGATCGCCCTCTGGATGGGCGACCAGCGGATCGTGCTGGAGGAGGTCAGTGCCATCCAGTCGCGGGCCAACCAGGCCCTGCAGACCCTGGAGCGCTACAAGTCGCGCCTGGACGAGGTCGCGAGCACGCTCTCGGCGCTGGAGATCGAGGACCTGGTGACGGTCCGCGACGTGGCTGCCGTCGCCCAGCGACTGGAGATGGTGCACCGCATCCGGGAGGAGATCTCCCACTACGTCCTCACCCTCGGTGACGACGGCCGGCTGGTGGACCTGCAGCTCTCCGAGCTGACCGCCGGGCTCGGCAACGACCGGGAGCTGCTCGTCCGGGACTACGCCCCCGCCCACGCCCCGGCCAGCGAGGAGGACATCGTCCAGGGCGTGCTGGAGCAGGTCTCCGGGCTGTCCACCACCGAGCTGCTGGACCTGGGCGCCGTGGCCGCCGCGATGGGCCACCCCGCCACCAGCGACACCCTGGAGCGTGCCGTCTCGCCGTGGGGCTACCGGCTGCTCTCGCAGGTCCCGCGCCTTCCCCCGGCCATCGTGGAGCGCGTGGTGCTGCACTTCGACGGGCTGCAGCACCTGCTCGGCGCGAGCTTCGACGACCTGCACGAGATCGAGGGCATCGGTGAGATCCGCGCCCGGGCCATCCGCGAGGGGTTGAGCCGCATGGCCGAGACGAGCCTGCTCGATCGCTACGTCTGAGGTGGGCGCCGTGTCCACCCCGCACGGGGACGACGCCGGTTCGGTGACCCGTCGCGCGCGGTCCGCCACCGTGGCCCCCGAGCTCGTGGCCGCTGGAAGGGCCCTGCGATCGCCGCTGGAGGACTGGTTCGCCCGCACCGCCCGGGACCTGCCGTGGCGCGAGGACTCCTGCTCGGCCTGGGGCGTGCTGGTCTCCGAGGTGATGCTGCAGCAGACCCCGGTGGTGCGCGTGCTGCCGGTCTGGACCGAGTGGATGGAGCGCTGGCCCGAGCCGGCGGACCTCGCTGCGGCCGGGGTCGGCGAAGCGGTCCGGGCCTGGGGTCGGCTGGGCTACCCGCGCCGTGCCCGCCGCCTGGTGGAGGCGGCCACCGCGATCCGGGACGCCCACGGCGGCCTCGTCCCGGACGACGAGGAGACGCTGCGCGCGCTGCCCGGCATCGGCGAGTACACCGCTGCGGCAGTGGCCTCGTTCGCGTTCGGCCGGCGGGCCGTGGTCGTGGACACGAACGTGCGGCGGGTGGAGGCCCGGGCGGTGTCGGGGCGCGCGCTGCCGGCGCCCTCCTACTCCGCGGCCGAGCGTCGCCTGGCGACGGCGCTGCTGCCGGAGGACGGCGCAGAGAGCGTGACCTGGAACGCGGCCACCATGGAGCTCGGTGCGCTCGTGTGCACCGCGCGGAGCCCCTCCTGCGGAGAGTGCCCGCTGGTCGACCGGTGCGCCTGGGTGGCCGCCGGCTCTCCCCCGGACGACGGGCCGCCCCGTCGCGGCCAGAAGTGGGCCGGCACGGACCGACAGGTGCGCGGCCGCATCGTGCAGCACCTGCGCGAGCAGGCGCCCGGCGCGCGGGCGCCCCGGGAGGACCTCGACGCGCTCTGGGTCAGCGACCCGGTCCAGCTGGACCGGTGCCTGCGGGCACTGCTCGCCGACGGCCTGGTCGAGGGCGACGACTCCGAGGGCTACGCGCTGCCCGGGCAGTAGCTCCCGAGGCTGCGTCCGGCACCCCGAGGGGCTACCCCCGCCGCCCCGCCGACCTCCCGGCGCATCGCGATCTCCGGGCCGATCGCCTCGACCACCCGCTGGCCGGTGGGCTCGAAGCCCAGCCGGGCGTAGGCACGCTGCGCACGGAGGTTGTCCTCGTGGACCCAGAGGTCCAGCCGCGGGACCCCCTGTGCCGCGGTCCAGTCCGCCGCGGCCCCGACGAGCCGGCCGAGCAGCCCCCGCCCGCGGTGGTCAGGGTCGATCCAGACCCCGAGCAGCATCCCCCGGTCCCCGTCGATCTCACCGCCACCGAACTCCGGCTCCCCCGCCCGCTGCAGGCGGACGGTGAGCGTGGCCACCCACTCCGTCCCGTCGGTGGCCACGAACTGCCGCGCCTCGGGCTCCGCGGGATCGGGGCCATGGACCCGGGCGGCCTCCTGCCAGTCCTCCGGGGAGAGCGCCAGCGCCTCGTCGTGGCGCTGGAAGAAGGCACCCTCGGCGGCGGGGTCCTGCAGGGCCCGCAACCGGACGTCCCACACCCGTCGCCACTCGTGGGCGTGGATGCCGCGCACCTCGAGCCCGTGGGCCCCCGGGTCGCTCTGCCGTCCGCCGTGCCGTCCACCGTGCATGGGCGCATCCTCGCACCGGCGAGAACACAGATCCGCGGCCACGTCCCAGAAACACGCCCCACGAGGCAGGTTTCTGGAACGTAGCCGCGGATCTGCGCCGCCGAGGCCGCGCCGTGACGACCGGCCCACCCCACCGCCGGCATCGGCGCCGGGCGAGCCGCTGCGCCGGGGTCAGCTGCCGGGCGGCCCGATGAGGAGGAGACCGGTGAAGACGATCGCGACGACCGCCACCGCCACCACGACGGCGAGCACCGGGTTGCGCAGCGCCCAGGCGAGCAGACGCTCCGGGGCGCTGGCACCCGGCTCGTCCTGCAGGCGCCAGCGGTCGGCCAGCAGGCCCTTGCGCTCGGCCCAGCGCTCGTACGGGATGGTCGCGAAGGGCACCACCGCCGCGGCCAGACCGAGGAGCATCCGCCCCACGCCCCAGCGGCCGTCCACGGCCACCGCGACCACCGTCACGCAGAAGAGCAGGAACACGAAGCCGTGGATCCCACCCCCGATCCGGACACCGAGCTCGGTGGTGCGGGTGACGTACTTGAGGAACATCCCGGTCAGCAGGAGGGCCCAGGTGATGGCCTCGGCGAGGGCGAGGACGCGGTGGAGACTGCGGGGCGACATGGGCCAAGGCTAGGTCAGCCGCACCGCGGCGGACGGGACCGGGGCCGGACACGTGCAGGGCCCCCACCCGGTCGTCCACCGGATGGGGGCCCTGCACGTCCCGCTCAGCGGCCGGCGTGGCTCACTCGCCGACCATGGCGCGGTCGGCGTCACCGGTGAGCTCGTCCACCGCCTTGGCGTCCGGGTGGCGTCGCGAGCTGAAGGTGAAGCCCTTCGGCCCCGGCTGCCCCGTGGACCCGCTGACGCCCGGGTTGATCGGCCCGACCGGCGCCTCGGACTCCTCCTCCGCAGCCGGCGGCTGGTCCACGTCCACCTCGATGACGTCCCCGGCGGTGAACTCACCGAACAGGATCTTCTCGGAGATGACGTCCTCGATGTCGCGCTGGATCGCACGGCGAAGCGGACGGGCACCCAGCACCGGGTCGTAGCCGCGCTTGGCCAGCAGCTCCTTGGCGTCCTGCGTGAGCTCGATGGACATGTCCTTGTCCGCCAGGCGCTCGTCCAGACGGCCGACCATGAGGTCCACGATCTGCACGATCTCGTCCTGCTTGAGCTGCGGGAACACGACCGTGTCATCCACGCGGTTGAGGAACTCCGGGCGGAAGTGCTGCTTGAGCTCGTCGGAGACCTTCGCCTTGAGCCGGTCGTAGTCGGTACCGGTGTCGGCGTTGGCCGAGAAGCCCAGCGAGACACCCTTGGCGATGTCCCGGGCACCCAGGTTGGTGGTCATGATGATGATCGTGTTCTTGAAGTCCACCGTGCGGCCCTGCGAGTCGGTCAGACGACCGTCCTCGAGGATCTGCAGGAGGCTGTTGAAGATGTCCGGGTGGGCCTTCTCCACCTCGTCGAAGAGCACGACGCTGAACGGCTTGCGGCGCACCTTCTCGGTGAGCTGCCCGCCCTCGTCGTAGCCGACGTAGCCGGGGGGCGAGCCGAACATGCGGCTGACGGTGTGCTTCTCGCCGAACTCGGACATGTCGAGCTGGATGAGCGACTCCTCGTCCCCGAACAGGAACTCGGCCAGCGCCTTGGCCAGCTCGGTCTTCCCGACACCCGTGGGGCCGGCGAAGATGAACGAGCCACCGGGACGGCGCGGGTCCTTCAGACCGGCCCGGGTGCGGCGGATGGCCTGCGACAGCGCGTGGATGGCGTCGTCCATGCCGACGATCCGCTTGTGCAGCTCGTCCTCCATGTTGAGCAGACGGCTCGACTCCTCCTCGGAGATCCGGAAGACCGGGATGCCCGTGGTGGCCGCCAGCACCTCGGCGATGACGTCCTCGTCCACCACCGCGGCGGTGTCCTGGTCGCCCTCCTTCCAGGCCTTCTCCCGCTCCGCGCGCTCGGACAGCAGGGTCTGCTCGTCGTCGCGCAGCGAGGCGGCCTTCTCGAAGTCCTGGCCGTCGATGGCCGACTCCTTCTCCCGGCGCACCGAGGAGATCTTCTCGTCGATCTCGCGCAGGTCCGGCGGAGCGGTCATCCGCTGGATGCGCAACCGGGCCCCGGCCTCGTCGATGAGGTCGATCGCCTTGTCCGGCAGGTACCGGTCGTTGATGTACCGGTCGGCCATGTTCACCGCGGCGGCCAGCGCCCCGTCGGTGATCGAGACGCGGTGGTGCGCCTCGTAGCGGTCGCGCAGGCCCTTGAGGATCTCGATGGCGTGGGCCAGCGACGGCTCGTCCACCTGGATCGGCTGGAAGCGGCGCTCCAGCGCGGCGTCCTTCTCGATGTGCTTGCGGTACTCCTCGAGCGTCGTCGCACCGATCGTCTGCAGCTCGCCGCGGGCCAGCATCGGCTTGAGGATGTTCGCCGCGTCGATCGCGCCCTCGGCGGCACCCGCACCCACCAGGGTGTGGATCTCGTCGATGAACAGGATGATGTCGCCGCGGGTCTTGATCTCCTTGAGCACCTTCTTGAGGCGCTCCTCGAAGTCACCGCGGTAGCGGGAACCGGCCACCAGCGAGCCGAGGTCGAGGGTGTAGACGTGCTTGTCCTTGAGCGTCTCCGGCACGGTGCCGGCCACGATGTCGGCGGCCAGTCCCTCGACGACGGCCGTCTTGCCGACACCGGGCTCACCGATGAGCACCGGGTTGTTCTTGGTGCGGCGGCTGAGCACCTGCATCACGCGCTCGATCTCGGAGTCGCGCCCGATGACGGGGTCCAGGTCGCCGTCGCGGGCGGCCTGCGTGAGGTTGCGGCCGAACTGGTCGAGCACCAGCGAGCCGGCCGGGGTGCCCTCGCCCTGACCGGAGGAGGCGCCGACGCCCGCGGCCTGCGGCTCGCCCTGGCCCCCCTGGTAGCCGGAGAGCAGCTCCAGCACCTGCTGCCGCACGGTGGTCAGGTCGGCCCCCAGCTTCACGAGCACCTGCGCGGCGACGCCCTCGCCCTCGCGGATCAGGCCCAGCAGGATGTGCTCGGTGCCGATGTACTGGTGCCCCATCTGAAGGCCCTCGCGCAGCGAGAGCTCCAGCACCTTCTTGGCCCGCGGGCTGAAGGAGATGTGGCCGGAGGGGGCCTGCTTGCCCTGGCCGATGACCTCCTGCACCTCCTGGCGCACGGCGTCCAGGGAGATGCCGAGGTTCTCCAGGGCCTTGGCGGCGACGCCCTCGCCCTCGTGGATGAGCCCCAGCAGGATGTGCTCGGTGCCGAGGTAGTTGTGGTTGAGCATGCGCGCCTCGTCCTGGGCCAGGACGACGACGCGCCGGGCGCGGTCGGTGAACCGTTCGAACATCTCAGCTCCTTGCCTCGCGGATCCCCAAGGCTAGGCACGAGAGCCCGCTCGGCGGAGGGCGTGGACACGCCATCCGCCCCGTGCGCGCTGTGCAGCCCGTCTCGGGGGACGTTCTGCCTCGCTCAACAGCGCGGTTCCGCAGGGTGTTCCGGCACAGGGCCGATCCCCGTTCGCTGTGCGCGAACCGCTGCTCAGGCGCCCCCCGCCGGGATCTGCAACCCACCGAGCGCCCCCACGGCACGCCCCACCCAGTCCGTCAGCTGCTCGGACACGCGAGCGGCCACCTCGGGCCCGCGGCGGTAGGGGTCGTCCACGGACTCGGACCGGGAGGACGGCAGCCGCAGCCCGGAGACCGCCTCCACCAGCTCGGGTCCGGCGGGCAGCGGCCCCCGGGCGGCCAGCTCGTCCACCAAGCGGACGAAGTGGCCGAGGGTGTGGGTGCGGCGCGTGAGCCCGGGCACCTCCTCGACGACGTAGGCCTTGTGGCGCCGCTCCATGGTCAGCACGAGATCGGTCTCCCGGAGGATGCCGAGAGCCACCTGGCGGGCCTCGAAGCCCTCGGGGTCGCCGCCGCGCTGCCGGAGCTCGTGGGCCATGTCGGCATCCATCGGGTGGCCGACCAGCGCCATCGTGCCGGCCGAGGCGAAGCGCAGCCCGGCGGGCGCGACGTGCCGGGACCAGCGCTCGGCGAAGGTGGACCGGCAGATGTTGCCGGTGCAGACGAAGAGGATGTTCACGCGGGGCTCCGGTGCTGCGAGGTCGACGGGGGCATTCGGAGTCTAGGCCGGGCGTGCTGAGTGTCACGATCGGATCGGGGCGCGGAGCCGAGGACTCAGGGCCACAGGACGCTACAGTGACGGAACTGCACCCTGTGGGGTGCAGTGTGCTCACATCCTCATCACCGACGGAGAACGTCTTGACGCTCGACGACATCCTGCGACTCTCCCGCCGACACATCATCACCCTCCTCCTCAGCACCCTGGCCGGGCTCGCGCTGGCGGCGGGCTGGGTGGCGATGCAGACGCCGGTCTACACCGCGACCGCCACCGGCGTCGTCCAGGCCTCCTCCGGTGGCGGAACGGTCGGCGAGTCCCTGTCGGGCAACTCGCTCGCCATCACCAAGGGCACGACCTACGTCACCTACTTCAACTCCAAGCCGGTGGCCGAGAAGGTCATCAAGGAGCTCGACCTCGACACCACGCCCAGCGAGCTGGGCGACCGGATCGAGGCGACGGTCGAGGAGGAGACCCCGAACATCACCGTCACCGCCGAGGGCGGCAGCCCCGAGGAGGCGAAGGAGCTCGCCGACGCGGTCGTGAACCAGACGTCCGAGTACGTGCGCGAGCTCGAGACGAAGAACCTGTCCGACACCGGTGTGACGCAGGGACCCTCCGGTGAGGAGGAGGGCAAGGACGAGGAGCGCACGCCGGCCACGAGCATCATGCCGCTGGCCAGCGCCCAGCTGCCCTCCAGCCCGTCGGAGCCGAAGCCTGCCCGCGCCCTGGCCCTCGGCGGCCTGGCCGGCCTGGCCCTCGGCTACGTCCTCGCGTGGTTCCGTCACCGCCAGGACACCCGCATCCGCACCCAGGACGACATCTCCGAGGCCGCCAAGGGCTCCCCGACGCTGGGTCTCATCCCGGCCAACGAGGCCCTCGCGTCGCCCGAGCGCGCTGTGCGCGACTCCGGCGAGATGGACTTCACCACCCGCGAGGCGCTGCGCCAGTTCCGCACCAACCTGCGCTTCGTCAACGTCGACCAGGCCCCGAGGTCAATCGTGGTCACCTCGGCACGCATGGGTGAGGGCAAGTCGACCATCTCGTCGAACCTGTCCTACCTGTTGGCCGAGGGCGGCGAACGCGTCATCCTGGTGGACGCCGACCTGCGCCGTCCGGCCTTGGCCGGCATCTTCGACATCGACTCGTCGGTGGGACTGACCCAGGTGCTCGCCGGGTCGGCCGACCTCGCCGACGCGGCGCAGCCGACCAGCCACCCGAACCTCATGGTCCTGCCGGCCGGCACCATCCCGCCGAACCCGTCGGAGCTGCTGGGCTCGCAGCGCATGCGCGATCTCATCGCCACGCTGACCAAGACGCACCGCGTCATCCTGGACGCCCCGCCGCTGCTGCCGGTGACGGACGCCGCGCTGCTGACCACGAGCACCGACGGTGCCGTGATGGTCGTGGCCGCCAACGACACCCGCAAGGAGCACGTCGAACGTGCCGCCGCGAACCTGCGGAACGTCAACGCCCGCCTGCTGGGTGCGGTCATCAACCGCGCGTCGGTGAGCCGCCTCAACCGCCTGCTCTACGGCGAGGGCTACGGCTACGGGTCCTACGGCTACGGCTACGGCAACCAGTACGGCTACGGCGACGACAAGAAGAGCAGGAAGCGTCGCAAGAAGCGCAGGAAGAAGTGAGCGCGACCCCCTGAGGGGACACGAAGGAGGGCCACCGGGAGAAGTTCTCCCGGTGGCCCTCCTTCGTGCGCGGGGACGTGCGCCCTCAGGCGTGCGCCTTGGCGTAGGCCTCCTCGAGGTCGGCCGACAGACGGCCGCGGTCGCTGACCTCCCAGCCGTTGGCGCGGCCCCACTCGCGGATGGCCGCGATCTCGCGCTTGCGCGCGGCACCCGTGGTGGACGAGCCGGCCGAGGAACGGCGGGACGTGCCGCTGCGACGCCCGCCGGAGCGACGCGCGTGCGCCACCCAGTCCGCGAGGTCGTCACGCAGCTTGGCCGCGTTCTCCGCGTTGAGATCGATCTCGTAGCTCACCCCCTCGAGGGAGAAGGTGACCGTCTCGGTGGCCTCGCCCCCGTCCAGGTCGTCCTCGAGGATGGTCACGTGTCGCTGCACCATGCGCCCTGCCTTTCGTCGCCTCGCGTCCTTGATGGTTTCTGTCGGGACATTCCACCCCAGAAAGGCCGGGTCACGCAACACGAAAAGGGGACAGGAAAACCCGGTGATTACTCACCGGGTTTTCCTGGAATCAGCCGAGGGGGTCCTCGTCGGTTCCCTCCTGCTCGGCCTCCCACTGCGCGATGGCCGCCCGCTCGCGGCGATCGCCCTCCACGATGTGCTTCATGACGACCCCGAAGAGCCACAGGATGCCGATGCTCGGCACCAGGGCCGCGACATAGGGCCAGACCGCGTCGAGGAATTCCGACATCATGCCTCCGGCTTGGTGTGGGGGAACAGGATCGTCTCGCGGATCCCGGCGCCCGTGAAGAGCATGACCATCCGGTCGATGCCGAAGCCGAGGCCGCCCATCGGCGGGGCGCCGTACTCCAGGGCCCGCAGGAAGTCCTCGTCCAGCTGCATGGCCTCGGGGTCGCCCGCGGCGGCCTGCACCGACTGCTCGGTGAGCACCTCGCGCTGCACGACGGGGTCAATGAGCTCGGAGAACGCGGTGGAGCGCTCCACCCCGGCGATGATCAGGTCCCAGGCCTCGATGAGCCCGGGCTTGCTGCGGTGCGGACGGGCCAGCGGCTGGGCCGACGGCGGGTAGTCGCAGAGGAAGGTCGGCTGCAGCAGGTCGGGCTCCACGAGCTCGAGCAGCTCCAGCACGATCTTGTCGGCGTCCCAGTCGTCCTCGACCTCGACCTCGTGCTCGGCGGCCAGCCGGCGCAGGGTGGCCACGTCGGTCTCGGGCGTCACCTCGGTGCCCACCACGCCGGAGACGGCCTCGTGGACCGGCAGCCAGCGCCACTCCCCGTCGAGGTCGACCTCACCGGCCGGGGTCTGGATCCGACGCGACTCGAGCAGGCCCGCCTCGATGAGCGCGTCGGCCACGGCGAGGTACATCTCGCGCATGAGCTCGGCCATGGTCGTCTGGTCACCCCAGGCCTCGTAGGCCTCGAGGGTGGTGAACTCCGGGCTGTGGGTGGAGTCGACGCCCTCGTTGCGGAAGATGCGACCGATCTCGAAGACCTTCTCGACGCCGCCGACGACGGCCTTCTTGAGGTTGAGCTCGGTGGCGATGCGCAGCGTCATGCGCTGGTCGAAGGCGTTCATGTGCGTCTCGAACGGACGCGCCTTCGCCCCGCCGTGGATGAGCTGCAGGATCGGTGTCTCGATCTCCACGTACCCGCGGTCCTCGAGGAAGCGGCGGGCGGTGCTGGTGACCAGCGAGCGGATGCGCACCATGCGGCGGGCGTCGTCGCGCATGATGAGGTCGGCGTAGCGCTGGCGGACGCGCTGCTCCTCGGAGAGGTCCTTGTGCAGGGTGGGCAGGGGGCGCAGCGCCTTGCTGGCGAGCTGCCAGTCGGTGGCCATCACCGACAGCTCCCCGCGCCGGCTGCAGATGACGCGACCGGTCACCGAGACGATGTCCCCCAGGTCGATCACCGACTTCCAGCGGTCCAGGGCCTCCTGGCCCACCTCGGCCAGCGAGAGCATGGCCTGCAGCCGCTCCCCGCTGCCGGCCTGCAGGGTGGCGAAGCAGAGCTTGCCGGTGTTCCGCGAGAACACCACGCGACCGGTCACCGAGACGACGTCCTGGGTCTCCTCACCCGTCTCCAGGTGACCCCACTGCTCGCGGACCTGCTCCAAGGAGTGGGTGCGGGGCACCTCCACCGGGTAGGCCTGACCGCCGGCGTCGAGCAGTGCGGCCCGCTTCTCGCGCCGCACCCGCATCTGCTCGGGCAGCTCGTCGGCTGCGACCGGAGCCCCGGGGGCACCGTCGGCCGGCTGCGAGGCGGACTGCTGGGCGGCGGGGTCGGTAGTCACATCGCCATTTTACGCGTCACCGTCCAGCCCCCTGCTCGTGGGCGAGCAGCCACTCCTTGGTCTCGACGCTGCCGGCGTAGCCGTGGGCCGACCCGGACGCGCTGACCACCCGGTGGCAGGGCACGACGACCGACAGCGGGTTGCGCGAGTTGGCCGCCCCCACCGCCCGGACGGCCCGCGGGTTGCCGATCGCCGCGGCGATCTGCCCGTAGGTTCGCGTCTCCCCGACCGGGATCGCGCACAGCTGCTCCCACACCGCCTCCTGGAAGGCGGTGCCGTGGGCGTCAGTGGTCAGGTCGAACGCGGTCCGTCGCCCGGCGAAGTACTCGGTGAGCTGCTCGGCGGCAGCCGTCAGCGCCGTCGGGTCCTCGGGACCGAAGGTCGAGCGGTCGGGGGCGGGCCGGTGGTCCGGCCAGTACACCCCCTCGAGCACCTCCCCGGTGCCCACGAGGGTCACCGGCCCGACGGGGGTCTCGAGCACCCGGTGGCTGCGGGTGGCGACGGGGTCGGTGTCGGCTGCACTCATGCTCGCTCCTGGGACGGGGCCGGACGCACCGGCGACGAGGGCGTCGGGTTCCTGACGCCTGCGACACAGCATGGCCCGCTCCGGGGCCGGGCGAAAACTCCTGCCGTCCGACCTGTGGACGGCGGGATGCCCCTCAGCTCTGGTCCAGCCCCAGCTCGTGCAGCAGCTCCCGGGCGGCCGGTGGCGGCTCGATGCGGGCCGCCACCGCGTGACGTGCCGCTGCGCGCTCCAGCGCCCAGAGCACCTCCGCGAGCGCCTCCGAGCCGTCGGCCGCGACGGGCCGCTGCGCCTCCGGGGCGGCCTGCAGCCCCGCCACGTCCCGGGCCGCCGCCAGCTGCTCGGCCAGGCGCTCGGCGTCCCAGCCGCTGACGGGCCCGGACGGAGAGGTCCCCGCCGGCGCCTCACCACTGCCGAGAGCCGCCTCCAGGGAGGCCCGCAGCAGCGGACCGGCCACGGCGTCGGGGCGGGTGACCCCACCCGCAGCCAGGGCGCGGCGCACCGTGGTCACCAGGGCGGAGACCCCCTCGGTGGCCACGGTGACTGCCGCGTCGTGCCGGGGCAGGTCCACCGCCTCCAGTCGCATCGGGGTGGCGCCGAGCTCCATGACGAGCGACTGCGCCACCGGGTCGACCTCGGCCGGACAGAGGTGGCAGACGACCGCGTCGCCCAGCCGCTCAACGTCCTGTGCCTGGCCGGAGAACACCATGGCGGGCTGCAGGGAGAGGCCCAGGACCGGTACACCGGCCTCCAGCACCGGGCCGAAGAGTTCCACCCCCACCCCGGGCACGGTGTGGGCCAGCAGGTGGCCCGGGCGCACCACCCCGGCGGCCACCAGCCCGGCCACGAGTCCCGCGGCGTCCTGCCGGGGCACGGCCAGCAGCACCAGGTCGGCGTGGCCGGGCACCTCCTCCGGGGCGCAGCGGACGCTCGTGGGCAGCAGCGAGGCCGCCCGGTCCGCACCCCTGTCACCCACGCTGTGGGCCACCACCCGGTGCCCGGACCGCTCCCACGCGGCCCCGAGGACGGCGCCCACCCGTCCGGCTCCGATGACGCCGATGCGCAGCCGCGGAGCGCTCGAGGACCCGGGGACGTCGCTGACCATGCGCCGCACCCTACGACGCGCCGTTGCCGTCCGCGTCGGTGCGATGTGGAACGCTCGGGGCGTGGACACATGGCACTGGCAGAGCCCCCGCGAGGCGGTGCGGCGCACCGAGCTCGAGGAGACCGTGGACCCCGCGGAGCTCATCGAGCAGGTCGACGCGCAGCTGGCCGCCGGAGCCCGCCGGGTGGAGGTGCTGCTCGACCCTCGCCGCCGAGACCTGCGCCGCCTCACGATGCGGGCCGGCCTGCGCACCGAGGGGACCCTCCGCGCCTTCGCCGGCCCCTCCCCCGAGGGGGACCGGCTGCTGGCCACGCGCCTGGACAGCGACCCTCCGCGGCTCTCCCGCGAGGGGCGTCTGGGGGTCCTGGACAGCGCGCTGCCGGTGAAGCGCGTCATCGCGCAGGGGGTGATCACCGACGGGGCCGGCCGGGTGCTGCTGTGCGAGCTGACCTACAAGTCCGAGTGGGACCTGCCCGGCGGCATGGTGGACCCCGACGAGGGGCCGATGGACACGGTCGTGCGCGAGGTGGCCGAGGAGCTCGGCCTGGACATGGAGGTGCAGGGGCTGCTCAGCGTGAACTGGCTGCCGGCCTACCGGGGCTGGTCCGACGCGGTGCTCTGCGTCTTCGACCTCGGCACCCACCCCGACATCGTCGAGCGGGCGCGGTTGCAGCCCAGTGAGATCGCGGCCCTGCACTGGTGCACCCCGGAGCAGGTCGCGCAGCACGCCGCGCCCTACGTGGCACGGCACCTCTCCAACGTGTGGGACGGGGAGCAGGTCCGACGCGACACCGTCTACCTGAGGGACGGGGAGCCGCCGCAGCGCTGAGCCCGGCCCATCGAGGGCGCCCCGGCTCAGTCGTGCCGCGTGCGTCCCAGTGCCGGCGTGCCCCGGCTGGGCGCAGGCTGTCGGCGCGGTCCGCGCTCGTCGTCGTCCCCCTCCTCCGGAGGCACCCGGCACAGCCACTGGCTCACCTGACCGGACGCGGCCAGCAGGAGGGAGGTGCCCACCTGCAGACCGGTGCGGACCAGGTCGGCACGCACGCTGGGGACGTCGCCGTTCGGCAGGCCCGCAAGCAGCAGACCGCCGAAGGCACCGGCCAGGACCGAGCCCGCCCAGGCCGCGGCGATCGCGATCACGACGATGAGCCGGGCCGTCTGCGGCGAGGGGGCGTGGTGGCGGATGCGCTCGTGGCGCGCGGAGTCCTCCTGCGCCCGCACCGACCGCCAGACCCAGAAGGCCGCACCGAGCAGGCCCAGGCTGAACAGCACGTCGAAGACCAGGCCCATCGCCGCGCGCACCGGGACGGCGTTGCCCTGCCCCAGCCACCAGCGGGAGGCGAGCCACCCCAGCACGCCGGCCACCAGGAGGGCCACCAGCAGCTGGGGGACGCGGGTGCCCGGGCCGCCGCGGCGGGGGTCATGCGGGGTCGTCGGGCTCATCGCGCACCTCCCCAGCGCAGCGCCGGCCAGGACGGGCCGGGCCGGGCCCCCTCGGCGTCGGCGGCCCGCTCCGCCAGCTCGGGGACCGCGGCACCGGCGAGCTGCGCGGCAGGGTCCACCATCGCCCACGGGGCGAGCACGAAGGCCCGCTCGGCCGCGCGCGGGTGGGGCAGCTCGAGCTCCCCGGTGGAGCACTGCTCCGTGCCTGCGCGGGGGTCGCCGTACTGGACGAGGTCGAGGTCGAGCGTGCGGGCGCCCCAGCGCACCTCGCGGGTGCGTCCGTGCGCGGCCTCGATGCGGTGCAGATCCGCGAGCAGCTCCTCGGCCGGCAGGGTGGTCTCCACCAGGGCGACGGCGTTCAGGAAGACCGGCTGCTCCACCGGGCCGACCGGATCGGTCTCGACCAGCGGCGAGAGCCCCGTGAGCCGCACCCCCGGGAGCGACCCGAGGGAGCCCACGGCCGCGGCCAGGGTCGCCGCGGCGTCCCCGAGGTTGGCCCCCAGGGCCACGACCGCCGGCACCACGGCCCGTCGCGTGGCGGTCACCGCGACGTCGCCGAAGGGCACCGTGATGGGCGCCTGCGGCTTGTGGACGGTCACCTCGAGCACCGGGCAGGCGCGCCCGCCGGGGAGCTCCTGCACGGCGTCGAGCACGCGCTCGGCGAGCGTCTCCAAAAGGTCCACCGGCTGGTCGCCGACCGCGGCCACGACGGCCTCGGCCGCCTCCCCGTAGTGCAGCGTGGCACCGATGTCGTCCCCCGCGCCGGCCCCGACCGGCAGCTGGGCCACGAGGTCGACGACGAACTCCTGCCCCTCGCGCCGCTCGTGCTCCAGCACCCCGTGGTGGCCCCGGGCCCGGACGCCCGTGAGCCGGATGACCTGTCCCTGCCGCGCCTGCGTCATGCCCCCGGCTCCTCCCGGCCCGCCCGGGCGGTGCCGCGGAGCACCCCGAGCACGTCCACGGTGCCCTGGACGTCGTGCACCCGCACCGACCAAGCGCCCGCCTGGGCGCTCAGCACCGAGGTCGCCGCGGTGGCCGTGTCACGCTCGGCCGGCGGCGCCGGTGCGTCCTCGGGGCCGAGGGTGCCGGGGCGCACCCGCCCCAGGAAGCCCTTGCGCGAGACGCCGATGAGGGAGGCGCTGCCGAGCTGCCGGGCTCCGTCGACGAAGCGGTCGAGCTCGCGCAGCAGCACCCAGTTGTGGGCCGGGGTCTTCGCGAAGCCGAAGCCCGGGTCGAGCACGACGTCCTCGACCCGCACACCGGCGGCCACGGCCCGCTCGAGCTGCTGCTCGAGCTCGGCCAGCACCTCCCCGGTGACGTCCTCGTAGTGCGCCTCGCCGTACATGTCGTCGGAGTGCCCGCGCCAGTGCATGAGCACGTAGGGCACGCGCGACTCGGCGACCACCCGGAACATGTCCGGGTCCGCCAGCCCGCCGGAGACGTCGTTGACCACGGCCGCGCCGGCCTCCACGGAGGCGGCGGCGACGGACGCCCTCATCGTGTCCACCGAGACGCACCGACCCGCTCGCGCGAGCTCCCGCACGACGGGCAGCACCCGCTGCAGCTCCTCGTCCTCGGGCACCCGACCGCTGCCGGGGCGGGTGGACTCCCCGCCGACGTCCAGCAGGTGCGCGCCGGCGGCGACCAGCTCCTCGGAGTGCGCGACCGCCGCAGCCGGATCGGCCCAGCGTCCCCCGTCGCTGAACGAGTCGGGGGTGACGTTGACGATGCCCATCACCACCGGCAGCCCGTCGGGGTCCTGGGGCAGCCCGGACACGAGCGGGGCGTCCTGCCCGGCCATCAGCCGTTCCTCAGCAGGGTCAGCGCCTCGGCGCGGGTGGCCTGGTCGGTGAAGTGGCCGCGCACCGCGGAGGTCACCGTCCGCGCGCCCGGCTTGCGCACCCCGCGCATCGACATGCACAGGTGCTCGGCCTCCACGACGACGATCACCCCGCCCGGGTCGAGGTGCTCCACCAGCGCGTTCGCCACCTGGGTGGTCAGCCGTTCCTGCACCTGCGGGCGGCGGGCGTAGAGCTCCACCAAGCGCGCCATCTTGGACAGTCCCACCACCCGCCCGTTGCGGGGGGTGTACCCGACGTGTGCGACGCCGTGGAAGGGCAGCAGGTGGTGCTCGCAGAGCGAGTACATCTCGATGTCCCGCACCATCACCATCTCGTCGTGGTCGACGGCGAAGGTGGTGCCCAGCACCTCGGCCGGGTCCTCACCGAGGCCGGCGGTCAGCTCCGCGTACGAGCGGGCGACCCGGGCGGGGGTGTCCAGCAGGCCGTCCCGCTCCGGGTCCTCGCCGACCGCCAGGAGAAGCTCCCGGACGGCCGCCTCGGCGCGCGCGTGGTCCATCAGGGCTTCCGGCCGGAGGGACCCCACCCGCTCGGGCTGGAGCCGGGCGTCGGCGGCCGGCCGTGGCCCTCACCGGGGCCGGCCGTCCCGCCGGGCTCACCGGCACCGTGACCGGGGTCCACCGGCCGCTCGTCGACGGGCAGCTGGTCCAGCGGGGAGGAGATGTCACCGCGGTCGATGGCGGCGCGCTCCTCCTCGGTCAGGATCGGCGGACGCTGCGACACCGGACGGTCGGCGCTGGAGAGCCAGGTGGCCCGCACCGGGCGCTTGCGCACCGGCTCGAAGATCTCGGCCAGCCGCTCGGCGTTGATGGTCTCCTTCTCCAGCAGCTCGAGCACGAGGGCGTCGAGCACGTCGCGGTTGTCGCGCAGCGCGGCCCAGGCCTCGTTGTGCGCCGCCTCGATGAGCACGCGCACCTCGTCGTCGACCACGCTGGCCATGCGCTCGGAGTACTCCCGGCCGCCGCCCATGTCGCGCCCCATGAAGGGCTCGCCACCGGACTCGCCCAGCTTCACGGCACCGACCTTGTCGCTCATGCCGTACTGGGTGACCATCTTGCGCGCGATGTCCGTGGCCTTCTCGATGTCGTTCGAGGCGCCCGTGGACGGGTCGTGGTAGATCAGCTCCTCGGCCACCCGGCCGCCCAGGGCGTACGCCAGCTGGTCGAGCAGCTCGTTGCGGGTGGTCGAGTACTTGTCGTCCAGCGGCATCACCATCGTGTAGCCGAGCGCGCGGCCGCGGGGCAGGATCGTGATCTTGCTGACCGGGGCGGTGTGGTTCATCGCCGCGGCCACCAGGGCGTGACCACCCTCGTGGTACGCGGTGACCTTGCGCTCCTTCTCGTTCATCACACGGGTGCGCTTCTGGGGACCGGCCATCACGCGGTCGATCGCCTCGTCCAGCGCCCGGCTGTCGATGAGCTGCGCGTTCGAGCGGGCCGTCAGCAGCGCGGCCTCGTTGAGCACGTTCGACAGGTCTGCACCGCTCATGCCCGGGGTTCGGCGGGCGACGGCCAGCAGGTCCACGTCGGAGGCCATCGGCTTGCCGCGGGCGTGCACCTTGAGGATCTCGTGGCGGCCCTTCATGTCCGGGGCCTCGACGGCGATCTGCCGGTCGAAGCGGCCCGGGCGCAGCAGGGCCGGGTCCAGCACGTCGGGACGGTTCGTGGCCGCGATGAGGATGACGTTCGTGTTGCCGTCGAAGCCGTCCATCTCCACGAGCAGCTGGTTCAGCGTCTGCTCGCGCTCGTCGTGGCCGCCGCCCATGCCGGCTCCGCGGTGCCGGCCGACGGCGTCGATCTCGTCCATGAAGATGATGGCCGGCGAGTTCGCCTTGGCCTTCTCGAACAGGTCGCGGACGCGCGAGGCACCCACACCGACGAACATCTCGACGAAGTCCGAGCCGGAGATCGAGTAGAAGGGCACCCCCGCCTCACCGGCGATGGCGCGGGCCAGCAGGGTCTTGCCGGTGCCGGGCGGGCCGTAGAGCAGCACGCCCTTGGGCACCTTGGCGCCCACGTGCTGGAACTTGGCCGGCTCGGTGAGGAACTCCTTGATCTCGTCGAGCTCGTCGACGACCTCGTCGGCGCCGGCGACGTCCTCGAAGGAGACCTTCGGCATGTCCTCGGTGGCGAGCTTGGCCTTGGACTTGCCGAACTGCATGATCCGCGAGCCGCCACCCATCTGCGGCAGGATCAGCAGGAACAGGCCGAGGATGAGGAGGAAGGGCAGCAGCGTCATGAGCAGCCCGACGAACCAGTTGGTCTTCTCCGGGTCGTCGGTGAAGCCCTTCTTCGGCTCGTTCTCGTTGAGCGCCTTGACGACGTCCTCGCCGCGGGCCTCCACGTAGAAGGACTGGATCTTGCGGGCGTTCTCCACCCCGCCGCCGCTGTACTCCTTGCCCTCCTTGAGGGTGAGGTCCACGCGGTCGGGCGTCACCTTGGCGGACTCGACGTTCCCGGCCTCGATCTGCTTGAGGGCGGCCGAGGTGTCCACCCGCTCGAAGCCCTCGTTGTTGGTCAGCCCGAACCAGAGCAGAACCCCGCCGATGATCAGGAAGATCCAGACCAGCGGCCCACGCCACATCTTCTTCATTGCCATCCTCGTGCGGGGTGTGCTCCCCGCGTCTCGTCCTGCCGACGTCCTGCTGACGCTCGATGCCTCGCGCCAACGCACGAGGGCGCCTCAGTGTTCCACAGCACCCTGCCGCGGCACGGGTTCCGCGGAACGGCCGGTCACTCGTACATGTGCGGTGCGAGGGTCCCCACGCAGCGCAGGTTGCGGTAGCGCTCGTCGAAGTCCAGGCCGTAGCCGACCACGAAGTCGTTCGGGATGTCGAAGCCCACGTAGCGGGCGTCGATCTCCACCTTCATCGCGTCCGGCTTGCGGAGCAGCGTGGCGACCTCGACCGAGGCCGGCCCGCGGGAGGCCAGGTTCTCCAGGATCCAGCTGAGGGTCAGCCCGGAGTCGATGACGTCCTCCACGACCAGCACGTGGCGGTCGGTGATGTCCGCGTCCAGGTCCTTGAGGATGCGCACGACGCCGCTGGACTTGGTGCCCGACCCGTAGGAGCTGATGGCCATCCAGTCCATCGGCACGCTGTAGGGCATGGCGCGCATGAGGTCGGCGACCACCACGACCGCCCCCTTGAGGACGCCCACCATGAGCAGGTCCTTGCCCCGGTAGTCCTCGGCGATCTGGTCGGCCATGCGCTGCAGACCCGTCAGGATCTGCTCCTCGGTGAGCAGGACGTTCTCGAGGGCGTCCTCCATGTGCTCAGCGTCCACGTGGTCCTCCAGGCTGCGTGTGGGTGGGGGTCGTTCCCTGCGGTGCGGGGTCATTGTCGCTGATCGGTCCGACCACCGCTGCACCACCCGGCCCCCGCCAGCGCCACCAGCGCCGGGGACCGGGCAGGTCGACCGGCCCCTGACCGGTCCAGTCGGTGAGCAGGCGGTCGAGCTCGCGCAGGTGCACCGCGGCGGGGGCGGGAGCGTCCGGCCCCGCCGCGCGCAGCACGAGCTGCCGCCACACGCGCGGGCGCAGGGCCTCCTCCACCGCCAGCAGGTCGTCCACCGGGCACGTGCCGTCGGGGGTGGCGGGCAGACCCTCGAGGCGCTCCCGGGCCAGGGCGTCGAGCAGGTCCGCGTCCGCGCGGGCGTGGTCCGCGGTCCGGGCCAGCGCCGGCGCCAGGTCGGTCCCCAGCTCGGTGGCGAGCCGCTGCAGCAGCCATCGGGCCCGCACCCGGGTGAACCGGGGGTCCTCGTTGTGCGGGTCGTGGTGCACGTCGAGGCCGAGGTCCTCGCACGCCCGGCGGGTGGTGACCGCCGGGAGCCCCAGCAGCGGTCGTCGCAGCCGGCCCCGGTGCGGGGACATGCCGGCCAGCGAGCGGGTCCCCGCCCCTCGCACCAGACCCAGCAGCACCTGCTCGGCCTGGTCGTCACGGGTGTGGGCCAGCCAGGTCTCCGCCTGCCGGGTCGCCTCGGTTCCCTCCGGGGTCAGCGCGTCTGCGCAGCGCTCGAGCGCCGCGTGGCGGGCACGCCGGGCGGCAGCCTCGGGGCCCTCGCCGGCGTCCACCACCTGCACCCGCACGGATTCGACCCGACCGATGCCGAGGGCCCAGAGCGTGTCCACCGCCCGGGCGGCCACCCGGTCGCTCCCGTCCTGCAGCCCGTGGTCCACCACCACGGCCGCCACGAGGGGGTCCACGCCGCGCCGACGCAGGCCGTCCGCCTCGAAGGCGACCGCCGCCGCCATCGCCGTGGAGTCAGGCCCCCCGCTGCAGGCCAGCAGGACGGGACGCCCCGCGGCCACCGCCTCGGCGAGGAGTCCGCGGACGGCCCGGCGGACGGCCGCCACCGCCGGCGGCGGGCCCGGCACCTCAGCCCCCGTGCACGCCGACGACCGTCAGCCGCCGTTGCACTCGCACTGCTGCAGCGCGGCGACCAGCTCGTCGTGCGCCTTGCGCGCCACCATCGGCTGGGTGGAGCGCTCGAAGTCGTCGCTGCTGACCACGAAGGTGAGCAGTCGCCCGTCCTTGGTGACGGTCGTGCCCGCGATGCCGCTGGCCATCGGCAGGGTGCCGGTCTTGCCGCGCACGAAGCCGCGCGCCTCCTCGCGGCCATCCCCGTAGAAGCGGTCCGCGAGCGTGCCGTAGAGGCCCGACATGGACAGGTTGCCCAGGATCCTGCCGTACTCGGGGTCGTCCCCGGAGGCGCCGGCCTTGAGGAGCTCGCCGAGCACCTGGGCCGGGATCTCGTTCTTGCTGGTCAGCCCCGCGGCGTCGAACTGCTTGTGGCCGGAGTTGTCGATGCCCCGCTCCTTGGTCATCTTCACGACCCACTTGCCGACGTCCGACGGACCGGAGTGCTCGACCTCGAGCCCGCCGCTGGCCAGACCGGCCTGCCGGGTGAGGGTCTCCACGCGCGCGTTGTCGCTCACCTGCAGGGCGTGGATGAGCTGCTGCCGCACCGGTGCGGACTTCACGACGCCGAGCTGCTCACCATTGGACTTGCCCTTGGTGCGCGGGACCGACTTCTTCACCTTGACGCCCTCGTCGTGCAGCGCCTGGGCGAAGGCACCGGCGGCGCTCAGGGTCGGGTCCGCCGGGGTCGGCTTCAGGTGCCGGGCCCGGTCGTCGAAGAGCTGCAGCATCGTGACCTTGCCGGTCCACCCCTCGTTGAGGGCGACGTCGGACCAGTCCTCGGAGTACAGGGGCCCGCCCTGGGAATCGTCGACGGCCACCTGGAACTCGTCCGGCAGGTCCTCGCCGGCCTTGCGCTTGGCCTCGATCTCGGCGGCCACCTGCCGCGCCAGGTCCTTGAGGCCGGCTCGCCCGGCGACGGACAGCGGGTCACCCATGCCACGGGACAGCATGGTGTCGCCCCCGGCGACGATGACGATGTTGTTCCCCTCGTCCAGCAGGGCACGGGTGGGCAGCCGCTGGTCGAGGTCCCAGCCGGACTCCGTGATGGCGCCCACCGAGACGAGCTTGGTCATGGAGGCCAGGTGGTTGGGGCGGTCGCCGTTCTTCTGGTAAACGACCTCGCCGGTGGCGGCGTCACGGATGTCCAGCGAGAGGAAACCGAGCTCCTCGTCGTCCAGCGTCTCGCCCAGCGCCTTCTCGATGGTCTTCTTGCTGGGGGCCTCCCCCGAGTCGTCGAGGGGCTCCACCAGCGGCTCGCGCTCGGGGAGCTCCTTCTCGATCTTCTCGACCTCCTCCTTCTTGGTGGGGCCGTCGACCACCTTGTTGGCCGCACCGGGGTCCAGCTGCTGGTCCAGCACGTCCAGCGGTGCGTCGGGGTCGGCCGTCGAGCTCTCGTTGGGGGCACCGGCGGTGGAGTCGAGGAGGTCGGTCTCGTCTCCCTCCTCGGCCGCCGCCGCGGCCGGCGCGTCACCGAGGGGGCCGGGGACGGCTCCCTGGGAGTCGGCGGTCACGTAGGCCCCCACCAGGGCGACGACGGAGGTCGAGGCGATGAGGGAGTTTCGGAGGGAGGGCTTCACCGGGCACCTTTCGGACGTGCTCACAGGATGGGGGAGACTGGCCCCAGCGTAGACGCCAACCAAGGAGGCTCCATGGAATTCGACATGACCGTCGAGATCCCCGCCGGGAACAAGAACAAGTACGAGATCGACCACGAGACGGGCCGGATCCGCCTGGACCGCCTGCTCTTCACGGCGATGCGCTACCCGGCGGACTACGGCTACATCGAGGACACCCTGGGCGAGGACGGGGACCCGCTGGACGCCCTGGTGCTGCTGGACGAGCCGACCTTCCCCGGCTGCATCGTGCGCGTGCGCCCCATCGCCGTGTTCAAGATGGTCGACGACGCCGGCGGCGACGACAAGATCCTGTGCGTGGCCGCGGGCGACCCGCGCCGCGACCACATCACGGACTCCTCGGACGTCTCGGAGTACACGCTCGACGAGATCCGCCACTTCTTCGAGGTCTACAAGGCCCTGGAGCCCGGCAAGTACGTCGAGGAGGGCTCCAGCTGGGGCGACCGCGCCGAGGCCGAGAAGATCGTCGACGAGGCGCTGAACCGCGCCAAGGAGCAGGGCATGACCACCGCCCGCTGGCCGCTGCCGGGCCACGAGTCCGACGACACCGAGCGCTCGATCGACCGCGCCGAGTCCGTCGACGGCGAGCCGAGCCAGGCGGACAAGCCGCAGGCCTGAGCCTCCCGGACACGCAGAAGGCCCCCACCAACCGGTGGGGGCCTTCTGCGCTGGAGCCGCCTACCGGAATCGAACCGGTGACCTGCTCATTACGAGTGAGCCGCTCTGGCCGACTGAGCTAAGGCGGCGGGTACTCCACACGCGCCGGGCGCGTGATGCGATCGCCCACTATAGCGGTGGCGACCAGCGCTGGTGAAATCCGGGAGCGGCCATCCGCTCCGTCACCCACCTCACTCGCAGCGCGCCGCGTCCCCCTCGGGCACCGTGCCAGAGAGCAGGTAGGCGTCCACGGCCTCGTCGACGCACTCGCTGCCGCGACGGTAGGCCGTGTGCCCGTCACCGTCCCGGGTCAGCAGGTGGCCGTTGTCGAGCCCCTGGGCGGTGTCCTCGGCCCACTCCAGCGGGGTGGCCGGGTCGCGCGTGGTGCCGACGACCAGGATCGGCTCGCTGCCCTTCGCCTTCGCCTCGAAGGGCTCGGCGGGGTCCACCGGCCAGTCGTCGCACACCGACCCCTCGCCCATGAGGAAGTCGCCCCACAACGGTGCGGCCTTCTCGTAGGCCTTCCGCACCTCGGCCTCGGAACGACCGCCGAGCGCGCGGTCGTTGCAGGTGTAGACGTGGAAGGCCTCCATGAGGTTGGAGTCGTAGCTCCCGTCCGGCTGCCGGTCGGCGTACCCGTTGGCCAGCTCCATGAGCCCCTGGCCGTCGCCGTCCTGCGCGCGGCGCAGCGCCTTGGTGAGCTGCTGCCACCCGGCCTCGTCGTACATGGCCGCGGCCAGCCCGTAGGTGGCCCACCCGACGTCCAGGTCGTCCACCCGCGCGTCGGCCCGCACCCTCGGCGGCTCCTCGTCGATGGCGCGCAGCAGCTCGCGCAGGCCGTCGGCGGCCTCGTCCGGGGTCTCCCCCAGCGGGCAGTCACCCTCCTGCGTGCACCACTCCAGGTAGGAGCGGGTCGCCCGCTCGAACCCGCGGGCCTGCCCGAGACCGATCTCCACCGCGTCGAGGTCGGTGGGCAGCACCCCGTCGAGGACGAAGGCCCCCACCCGGTCGGGGAACTCCTCGGCGTAGGTGGCGCCCAGCTGGGTGCCGTAGCTGAGGCCCAGGTAGTTGAGCCGCGAGTCCCCCAGCGCGCTGCGCAGCACGTCCATGTCCCGCGCCGCGTCGGCCGTGTTGATCGCGCCGATGCGGTCCCCCAGGGCATCGGTGCACCCGTTGACGAAGGCCTTCCGCACCTGCTCGCCCTCGCGGCGCTCCCGGGCGTCGTCGGGCTCGGGGTCCGCCCCGAGCAGCGCGTCGAGCTGCTCGTCCTCGACGCAGTCGACGCCCTCGGAGCGAGCCACCCCGCGCGGGTCGAAACCGACCACGTCGTAGACCTTCCGCACCGAGGGGCTGACGACCGTGTCGGCGGCCTGCGCGTAGTCGACCCCGCTGGAGCCCGGGCCACCCGGGTTCACCACCAGCGAGCCGATGCGCCTGTCCTCGTCGCCCGCCCGGTGCCGCAGCAGCGCGAGCTCCATCGTCGGCCCGGAGGGGTCGTCGTAGTCCACCGGGACGGTCAGCGTCGCGCACTCGCCGCCGTCGCAGTCCGACCACGACAGCTCCTGGTCGTGGAAGCGCTGCAGCTCCTCGGCCGGCGGGGAGGCGGACCCGGCCGACCCGGGTTCCCGCAGGTCGCTGGGCAGCGGCTCGGACTCCCCCGGCGTGCAGCCGGCGAGGGCCGTGGCCAGGACCGCGGCCGCCGCCAGGGCACGAGGGGCTCGACGTCCCGGCCGCATCACCGGCGTCCCCCGGCCGTGCGGGTCCCTGACCGCACCTGGTGCTGCTGCAGGGAGACGAGCATCGCCTCCAGCGCCAGCAGCGGCGCCACGTTCTCCGTGATGCGGGTGCGTGCGATGTCGATCTCCTCCAGACACAGCAACAGGTCGTCGGCCGTGGACGTGCGCGCCAGGCGCTCCAGCTCCGCGGCGTCCTGCGGGTTCACCAGGGCGATGCCGTCGGCCCCGACCGCCACCAGCAGGGCGTCACGGTAGACCGACGCGAGGTCCACCAGCGTCCGGTCGATGACGTCGCGCACCCGTCGCGTGGCGCGCGCCTTCTGCTCCTTGGCCAGCTGGTTGAGCTGGGACCGGATCGCGGGCGGCTGGGTGCGGGCGGCCGGGTCGGCACCGTTGACGCGCAACAGCTCCTCCCGCTCGGCGACGTCGCGCTCCTCGGCCTCGGCGGCGGCCTCGCTGGTGGCGACCTCGTGCAGGGCCGCGGCCTGCCGCAGCGCCGCCCCGAGGCCGTCCAGCTCGGAGGGGATGCGCGTCACCCGGTGACGGCGGTTGCGGGCGGCCTCGTCGCGCGCGAGCCAGCGCGCCACCCCGATGTGGGACTGCGCCGCCCGCGCCGCGTGGGCGGCCATCGCGGCGTCGACCCCCTGCGACTCCAGCAGCGCGGCCACCGCCTCGACCGGCGGCGTGCGCAGCGACAGGTGCCGTGCGCGGGAGCGGATGGTCACGATCACGTCCTGCGGGGAGGGTGCGCACAGCATCCAGATGGTGCGGGTGCTCGGCTCCTCGAGGGCCTTCAGCAGGGCGTCGGCCGCCTGCTCGGTGAGCCGGTCGGCGTCCTCGACGACGATGATCCGCCAGGCCCCCACCGACGGGTGGTGGGCCGCGGTCAGGGCGAGCTCGCGGGCGTCGCGCACCGAGATGGAGAGCCCCTCGGTGTTCACCACCTGGACGTCGGCGTGGCTGCCGTCCAGTGCCGTCCGGCACTCGCGGCACTCCCCGCACCCGCCCTCGGGGCACTGCAGGGCGGCCGCGAAGGCGCGAGCCGCGGTGGACCGGCCGGAGCCCGGCGGGCCCGTGAACAGGTAGGCGTGGGTCAGCCGGCCCGGGTCGGCCACGGCCCGCGCGAGCCCCTCGGACAGCTCCTCCTGGCCCACCAGCGAGGCCCAGACCCCCTCAGGCACCGGTACCCCCCGGGGTCGGTCCCGCCGTCGGCGTCACCGCCCCGGCCAGCAGCCCGTCGGCGGCGGTGGCCACCTCGGCGGCGAGCTCCTCGGCCGGTCGGCAGGCGTCGAGCACCAGGTAGCGCTGCGGGGCGGCGTGCGCGAGGTCCAGGAAGTGCCTGCGCACACGGGCGTGGAAGTCCGCCGACTCGGCCTCCAGCCGGTCGTGCTCGGCACCCCGGCGACAGCGCCCCAGCTCCGGGTCCACGTCCAGCAGCACCGTGAGGTCCGGCACCAGTCCCTCGGTGGCCCAGCGGGAGATCGAGGCGACCTCCTGGGCGTCGAGGTCGCGCCCCGCCCCCTGGTAGGCCACGGAGGAGTCGACGTACCGGTCGCTCACCACCACGGCGCCGCGCTCCAGCGCCGGGCGCACGTGGGAGGCGACGTGGTGGGCGCGGTCCGCGGCGAAGAGCAGCGCCTCGGCCCGCGGGGCCACGTGCTCGCCGTGCAGCAGCAGCTCCCGGACGCGCGCCCCCAGCTCCGTGCCCCCGGGCTCCCGCGTCACGACGACCTCGCGCTCCGGGTGCTGCTGCGCCAGGTGAGCGACCAGTCGGTCCACCTGCGTGGACTTCCCGGCGCCGTCACCGCCCTCGAAGACCAGGAAGAGACCGTCCCCGGCCGGGCTCACGGGAGGTCCGTCCCGGTCACCGGACGGGCCAGGGGGTCGTCGGGGCGCAGTCGCGCCAGCATGCGCGCGGTGACCCGGTCGAACACCGCGAGCTCCTCGGGCGTCATCCCGTCGAAGAAGATCGAGCGCACGTCGCGCACGTGCACCGGTGCGGCCGACTCCAGCACCTCCCGACCCTCCGCGGTGAGCGAGACGTCCGCCCCCCGCCCGTCCTCGGCCGTGGCGGCGCGGCGCACCAGACCACGCTTCTCCATGCGGCTGACGTGGTGGCTCAGCCGACTGCGCTCCCACCCCATGTGGCGCGCCAGCTGGGAGACCCGCATCGAGCCCGGGTCCTCGGACAGCATCACCAGCACCTCGTAGTCGGCGATGGAGAGGTCCGCGTGGTCCTGGAGCGACCGGTTCATGTGGCCCTGCAGGTCGGTGCGCAGGGCGATCCACCGGCGCCAGACCACCTGCTCCGAGTCACTCAGCCACGGGACGCGGCCCGTTGCCCCGCCGTTGTCCGTCGATCCCTCGCTCTGCATGGGGCGACTCTAGTGCCGCACACCGACACCCGTCCTGCTACTCGGGTCGAACGTGCGCCGGCGTCCACCCGCGGTCGGATCCGCCCCGGGTCCGGCACTGGCTAGCGTGGCCAGAAGCCGAATCGACCGGACCAGCGAGCCCAGGAGGGGATCATGGCACTGTACGGCAAGCTCTTCGAGCAGTTCGAGGAGGTCAGCGGGAATGACCAGTTCCAGCTGCAGAACAAGAAGCTGCTGAAGATCCGGATGCAGTACGGGCCGGTGTCGGCCCTGACCGGCTCGATGGTGGCCTACCAGGGCGACATCCGCTTCAAGAACAAGGGTTCCGGCGGTCTGGGCAAGATGTTCAAGCAGGCCGTCAGCGGCGAGGGCGTCGACATGATGGAGGCCGAGGGCACCGGTGAGCTCTTCGTGGCGAACATGGCCTCGGAGATCCAGGTGCTCTACATGGAGAACGACGAGCTGAGCCTCAACGGCCAGAACGTCCTGGCCTTCTCCTCATCGATCGACTGGGACATCCACCGCATCGAGGCCCGTGGCGCCGCCATGACCGGCGGCCTGTACAACGTGGGTCTACGCGGCACGGGCTACGTCGCCTTCACCACCAAGGGTGACCCGGTGGCCCTGGACGTCTCCGGCGGCAACACCTTCGTCGACCCGCAGGCGGCCGTCATGTGGACCCGCGGGGCCCGCATGGACGTGCGCGTGGACACCGGTGGCCTCGGTTCGATGCTGCGTGGCGGCACCGGTGAGACCTTCCAGATGGCCTTCAGCGGCCAGGGTCACGTGGTCGTGCAGCCGGCCGAGAACGTCGCGCACACCAGCCAGGGCGGCAGCAGCGGCCTGGGACAGCTCTTCAACTGACCCGGCGCAGCAGGAGGGGCCCCGCCGTGGCGGGGCCCCTCCTGCTGCGTTCGGCCGGTGTCACCGCCTCCTGCACCACCTGTGCACGCGTCACCAGCGACCCGGGCTGCCGGGCGGCACCTCTCGCCAGGCGGCCAGCTGGTCCGGGTCCTGGGCGTCCAGGAAGTCGACCAGCTGCTCGAACGAGACGCAGTGCACCTCCTCCCGCGGGCACTGCTCGCGGGTGAAGCGGTCCATCGCGTCGAGGTACACGCCGTCGTCCCAGGCCGCCAGGTGGTTGCCGAGGATCAGCGGTGCGCGGTTGCCGTCCAAGGCCTTCTCGAGCTCCGCGTCGTAGGTCTCCTGCATCACCCGACCGCGCTCCTGGTTGGGCATGTCGGGCGCCCAGGTGTTGAAGGCGGAGAACCAGTTGTAGTCCATCGCCGGGATCATGCGGTCGTCGAGCTCCGGCACCGTGAGGGTCGGCATCGGGATGTTCCACAGCCCGTTGTCCTTGGCCGGCCAGCGCACGACGTCGAGCGACGAGGAGTCGTAGGTCCAGCCGTCCTCGGCCGCCGCCTTCTGGGCGTTCTGCACGCCCTCCAGGCAGGGGGTCCGGCCGCCCTCCACCGACCGCGCCAGCCCCTTCGGCAGCGCGGTGCCGCCCTCGATGGGGGTCTTGCCCTCCCACCGCTCGACGAGCTCGTACCACTCGTCCATCTCCTGGTGCCACTGCGCGACCGACCAGTCGTTGCCGCCCCCGGGGCCGCAGAAGTGGCCGTTGTAGTGAGTGCCGATCTCGTGCCCGGTCTCGTATGCCGCCGCGAGCTCCCTGGTGGTGTCCACGACCATCTGCTCGGTGCGGGGCTTGATGTGCTGCATGCCCTTCGGGTGGTTCGGAGGGTCGTACAGCTTGTTCACCTGCTGCCCCGTCGCCAGGAAGGGCCCGCTCAGGAAGAAGGTCATGTTGGCGTCGGACTCGTCACCGGCCTTGCGGAAGCGCGAGACACCCTTCTCCCGCGGGGTCTCGCCGGCGCCGTCCCAAGACATGACGACGAACTGCGGCGGCTTCTCGCCCTCGGGCACGCGACGCTGCGTCACCGCCGCGTCCTCCCGGGGGTTCTCGTCCCCGGCCCGGCCCTGGCCGCCGGACGTCCCGCCGGCGGGAGACTCCTCCGTGCCACCGGACGCGTCGTCGCTCCCCTCGCCGGACTGCTCCTGCGTGCTCTCGGAGGGCGACTCGCCCCCGGAGCGACCCGGCTCCCCGGGCTCACCGGCGCCGTCACGCGAGGAGCCGTCCGAGGACTCCTCACCCGACTCCGTCTGCGAGGAGGAGCTGCTCGCCCCCGCGTCCTCCGACTCGCTCCCGGTCGACCCACTCGCCGTCGAGCCGCCGGCGTCCTCCTCGGCACCCGGGCTGCACGCCGTCACCAGGCCGCACAGCCCGATCGCCGCCAGGATGCCCCGTCCGCCCCTGCCCATCATGAACCGTTCCCCCGAACCCTCGTGCGTGTGTCATCACGTGAACTGTGAACTGCCCCACCCACAGTAGAAGTCGACCCGACGGTCCCGGTCCACCCGCAGGTGGACCCGACGACTGCAGGATCCACCGGCGGAGGCAGGTCACGCGCGGGGCGCAGGCGTCAGCGGCGCAGCGGGAGCGGACAGGCCTCGGCCATGTCGGTGACCATCGTCGGATGCCCGGGCAGTGGTGGCTCGTGACCGGCCTCGACCTGGGCCCCGGTGGGGGCCACCGCGTGCTCGAGCGCCTCGAGCTCGGCGGGCTCGAACACCCTGGACCGGGTGAGCAGCCGCTCCCCCCTCCGGCGCGTCGAGGCTGAACCCCGAACCGCGTCCCGCTGCCCCACCCGGAACTCGCCGTCGCGGTAACACATGGGGGCCAAGCCGTCACAGCACCCGCCCGACTGGTGGAGCATCACCGGCCCGTGGCGGGCGAGGATGCGACGCAGCAGGGCGATCCCCGCCGGCATCGCCACCACGGGGGGGTGGGACACCGGCGGCATCGGCGCCCTGCCCGGGGGCACGCCCGGTCTCGCGGACGGGGACCACTCAGAACAGCCCCGCCGGGTCCTGCGAGTAGCTCACCAGCAGGTTCTTCGTCTGCTGGTACTGGTCCAGCATCATCAGGTGGTTCTCGCGGCCGGTGCCGGACTGCTTGTACCCGCCGAAGGCCGCGTGGTCCGGGTACTGGTGGTAGCAGTTCGTCCACACCCGGCCGGCCTGGATGGCGCGGCCGGCCCGGTAGGCGGTGGCGCCGTCCCGGCTCCAGACACCCGCGCCGAGGCCGTAGAGGGTGTCGTTCGAGATCCGCACCGCCTCGTCGAAGTCCTTGAAGGTGGTGACCGTCAGGACCGGGCCGAAGATCTCCTCCTGGAAGATCCGCATGGAGTTGTCCCCGCGGAAGATGGTGGGCTCCACGCAGAAGCCGCCATCCAGGCCCTCCAGCGCCTTCTGCCGGTAGCCGTCGTCGGCCGCCATCACGTCCTCGAAGAAGACGTTCGGCGACTTGCCGCCGAGCTCCAGCGTGACCGGGGTGACGTTCTCGCTGGCGTACTGCATGATCAGCCGACCCGTGGTGGTCTCGCCGGTGAACGCGATCTTGCGGATGCGCGGGTTGGAGGCCAGCGGCTTGCCTGCCTCCGCGCCGAAGCCGTTCACGACGTTGACGACGCCGTCGGGCAGCAGGTCGGCGATGACCTCCATGAGCACCATGATCGAGGCGGGGGTCTGCTCGGCAGGCTTGATGACCACGCAGTTGCCCGCCGCCAGGGCCGGGGCGAGCTTCTCGAGGTTCTCCTCGATCCGGTCGCCGATGCGGTGCAGGATCAGCGTGCGCTCTGCGGCGGTGGTGTGGTTCCACGACTCGGCGGCCTTCCACGCGGCATCGAGCGCCTTCTCGACGTCGGCCTCACCGGAGCGGGCCGCGAGGGGGTGTCCTAGTGTGACCGGAACCTCGTCGTCCCGAACAGGAGCCTTCTCGATGACCCCGTCCCGTCCGTCCGCCGACCAGCACACCGTCGCCGTGCACGCCGGTCGCCACGACCTGACCGCCTTGGGCGTGCACGCCGCCCCCATCGACCTGTCGAGCACCTCCCCGCTTCCGGACATCGAGCACGGCGGCGAGGCCTACGAGCAGCTGGCCGGCGGTGGTCGCCCGCTGGAGGGTCAGTCGTTCGTCTACCAGCGCCTGTGGAACCCGACGGTGGCGCGCTTCGAGGACGCCCTGGCGGAGATGGAGCACACCGACGAGGCGGTGGCCTTCGCCTCCGGCATGGCGGCCGTCTCGGCGAGCCTGCTGGCCTGCGTGTCCGCCGGGAAGCCGCACATCGTGGCCGTGCGCCCGCTCTACGGCGGCACCGACCACGTGCTGGGCACCGGCCTGCTGGGCACCGAGGTCACCTGGGCCGAGCCCGACGGCATCGCCGAGGCGATCACCGACCGCACCGGCCTGGTGGTCTGCGAGACGCCGGGCAACCCGACGCTGGACCTGGTGGACCTCGACGCCGTCGTCGCGGCCGCCGGTGACGTGCCGGTGATGGTGGACAACACCTTCGCCACCCCGGTGCTGCAGAACCCGGCCGACCACGGGGTGGCGATGGTGCTGCACTCGCTCACCAAGGCCATCGGCGGGCACGGCGACCTGCTCGGCGGCGCGATCGCCTGTTCCTCGGAGTGGGCCACCCGCCTGCGCCAGGTGCGCGCCGTCACCGGCGGGCTGCTGGCCCCGCAGGTGGCCTACACCGCCCACCGCGGTCTGCAGACGCTGCCGGTGCGCGTGGAGGCGGCCACGCAGACCGCCGGCAAGGTGGCCCGCTGGCTGGCTGAGCAGCCTCAGGTGGCCGAGGTGTACTACCCCGGCACCGCGAAGGAGGAGGACGCCCAGATCGTCGTGCGGCAGATGCGCGGCGCCGGCACGATGATGGCCTTCCGCCTGAAGGACGGCTACGCCGCGGCGTCCAAGGTCGCGCAGGGGTGCCGGATGATCGTGCACGCCGTGAGCCTGGGTGGCGTTGACACCCTCATCCAGCACCCGGCCGCCCTCACCCACCGCCCGGTGCCGGCCGACGCCCGACCGGCAGCCGACGTGCTGCGGCTGTCGATCGGGCTGGAGTCGGCCGAGGCGATCATCGCCGACCTGGAGCAGTCGCTCGGTCAGCTCTGAGGCTCACGCCTCCAGGCGGTCGGCGTTGGCCGCGTGCGCGTCCCGCGCGTACGCGGCCAGGCCCTCGGCCACGTCCTCGTAGGTGGCGGTGAAGCGGGGGTCGGTGACGTAGAGCTCGCCCAGCCCCCGGTGGATCTGCGGCGTGCACTCGTAGAACCAGCGCGAGATGTGCTGCCGGTGCGACTCGGCCGCATCCATGGAGCGCTGCGAGTTGGCCGGCTCACCCGCCTGCATCGCTGCGGCGAGCTCGGTCATGGCCTGCTCGCTCTCGGCACTGATCCGCTGCCACTGCGCCTTGTCGTACTGCTTGGCACGCTCCATCGACCGGGCCCACTCCGGGTTGTCGCCCCAGTTCTGCTCGGCCTCGGCCTGGTAGTCGTCGAGGTTCTCGGCGAAGGTGCTGCCGAAGACCTCCCGCTGCTCGTCCCGGCTGATGCGGTAGCCGCCGTTGTCCTGCTGGTTGTTGTTCATCTCGGCCTCCAGTGCCGTGTCGATCGCGTCGAGCACCCCGGTGAGCTGCTCGACCTGTCCCATGACCTCCTCACGCCTCGACCGCAGTTCGGCCGTGACGTCACCGCCCGTGAGCACCTCGCGGATCCGGTCCAGCGAGAGCCCGAGACGACGCAGGAAGACCACTCGCCGCAGCACCGCCATGTCCTGCGGCGCGTACAGCCGGTAGCCCGACCACGAGCGGTTCGAGGCACCGGCCAGACCGATCTGCTCGTAGTGGTGCAGCGTGCGCACCGTGACACCGAGCAGCTCGGCCGCCTGGCCGACGGTCAGGTCCTCGGACCCCTCGTGGTCCCACTGGGATTCGGTCATGGGCACCACTGCACCGCCTCACGTCGCGTCAGGGTCAAGTGTGGACCGGGGACCGCCGGCCCAGGTCGCCCGCACCCGGCCCGTGTCGGCCACGGCATGGCCAACGAGAGCCAGGGTCCCCGCGGGGGACGTCCTCTGCGAGAGGGGTGTCCTATCAGGCGATAGGTCGACCACCGAGCAGGCGGGTGCCTGCGAATCGATCGACCCATCACCCAATAGATGACGTCTCCGGCGGAGGAGATCACCACCGCTCACCGAAGAGGGCGTGCCACCGTGTCAGTCGGCGGGACCTTCCGGCAGGAAGGTCAGCGTGGAGGCGTTCCGGTGCCGCTCCACGGCCTCCTCCCACTCAGCCCTCGTCTCGGGGACGTCGAGCCGCGAGGTCAGGACTTCTTGCGACTGCCGGCCTTCACGGTGCGCTTGGTGGTGGACGCCGGCTTCTTGGACGAGGACTTGCGCGTGGTGGTCGAGCTCTTGCGGGCCGGCTTCTTCCTGGGCCCCTCGGCACGCTTCTGCGCCAGCATCTCGAAGGCCTGCAGCTCGGAGACGTCCTCGGGCCGCATGGAGCGCGGCACGGTCACGTTGGTCTCGCCGTCGGTGATGTACGGCCCGAAGCGGCCGTCCTTGATGACGACCTTCTTGCCGGAGACCGGGTCCTCGTTGAACTCCGCGATCGGCGGGTTCGCCACGGAGCGCCCGCGCCGCTTGGGCTCGGAGTAGATCTTCAGCGCCTCCTCGAGGGTGATCTCGAAGATCTGCTCCTCGCTGGTGAGCGAGCGCGAGTCCGTCCCCTTCTTGAGGTAGGGCCCGTAGCGCCCGTTCTGCGCGGTGATCTCGGTGCCGGTCTCGGGGTCGGCACCCACGACGCGTGGCAGCGAGAGGATCTTCAGCGCGTCGTCGATGGTCACGGTCCGCACGTCCATCGAGGCCAGCAGCGAACCGGTCCGCGGCTTCACGACGTCCTTGCCCTTGCCCGTGGTCTTCTTGCCCTCGGCCTCGAAGCGCGCGACGTCCTCGTCGGTGAAGACCTCGGAGACGTACGGCCCGTAGCGGCCGGTCTTGGCCACCACGTCGCGCCCGGTCTGGGGGTCCTGGCCGAGCACCCGCCCGTCGGAGGCGGCCTCGGAGAGGTACTCGCGCGCCATCGCGGGGGTCAGTTCGTCCGGGGCGATGTCGTCGGGGATGCTCGCGCGCAGCGGCTTGGGCTCCTCGGCGGACGCGCCGGCCGCACCCGCGGAGGACCCGGCGGAGCCCACCGCAGCGCCGGGGCGGGCGACGATCTCGGCCCCCTCGGGGACCTCTCCGGTGGCGGGATCGGTGCCGGACGGCGCCACCTCCTCGACGTACGGCCCGTAGCGGCCGACGCGCACGACGATCCCGTCGCCGATGTCGATGGTGGACACGCCCTTGGCGTCGATCTCACCGAGGTCCTCCACGAGCGCGCGCAGCCCGCCGGAGCTGGTGGCCTCGTCGCCGAAGTAGAAGCGCTGCAGCCAGGCCACCCGGTCCTCCTCGCCGGCGGCGATGGCGTCCAGGCCCTCCTCCATCGAGGCGGTGAAGTCGTAGTCCACCAGGGTCGGGAAGTGCTTCTCCAGCAGCGTGGTCACCGCGAACGCGAGCCAGGTGGGGATGAGCGCGTTGCCGCGGGTGCGGACGTAACCGCGGTCCTGGATGGTGCCGACGGTGGCCGCGTAGGTGGACGGGCGGCCGATGCCCTTCTCCTCCAGCGCCTTGACCAACGTGGCCTCGGTGTAGCGCGGCGGCGGGGAGGTCTCGTGGCCGAGCGCCTCGACGCGGGAGGTCTCCAGCTCCTGCCCGGTCGACAGCTTCGGCAGACGCGACTCCTTCTGCTTGCCGCCCTCGGAACCGCCCTCGGCCGGGGTGGCTCCGTAGCGCTCGGCGTCGCGCCCCTCCTCGTACGCGGCCAGGAAGCCGCGGAAGGTGATGACCGTGCCCGATGCGGTGAGCTCGGCCGCCTGCACGGCCTCGCCGGCGACCTGCACACCGGCCAGCGGCGCGGCGATGCGCACGGTGGCCGTGGAGCCCTTGGCGTCGGCCATCTGCGAGGCGACCGTGCGCTTCCAGATGAGCTCGTACATCGCGTACTCGCTGCCGCGCAGCTCGCCGGCCACCTGCGCCGGGGTGCGGAAGGTGTCCCCGGCCGGACGGATCGCCTCGTGGGCCTCCTGCGCGCCCTTGACCTTCTTGCCGTAGTGGCGCGGGGAGTCCGGCACGTACTCGGCGCCGTACAGGTCGCGGGCCTGCTGGCGGGCGGCGGTGGTGGCCGACTGCGAGAGCGTGGTCGAGTCGGTACGCATGTAGGTGATGTAGCCGTTCTCGTACAGCCGCTGGGCCACGCGCATGGCGTCCTTGGAGCCCAGGCGCAACTTGCGGCTGGCCTCCTGCTGCAGCGTGGAGGTGATGAACGGGGCGGCCGGACGGCGGGTGTACGGCTTCTCCGAGACGTCGGAGACGCTCACCTGCGCCGCCTCAATGCCGGCCGCGACGGCCTGCGCGTCGGCCTCGCGCAGGTGGGTGACCTGGGCGCCGGACTTGAGCTCACCGGCATCGGTGAAGTCGCGGCCGGTGGCCACGCGGGTGCCGTCCAGGCTGGTCAGGCGCGCGGTGAAGGTGCGGTCTCCGGCCGGAGCGAGGTCGGCCTCGACGTCCCAGTAGGAGGCGACCTCGAAGGCCATGCGGGCGCGCTCGCGCTCGACGACCAGGCGGGTGGCCACGGACTGCACGCGCCCGGCGGACAGGCCCTGCTTGACCTTGCGCCAGAGCACCGGGGACACCTCGTAGCCGTACAGGCGGTCCAGGATGCGGCGAGACTCCTGGGCGTCGACCATGCGGTCGTCTAGGTCGCGGGTGGTGTTCACCGCGTTCTGGATGGCGTCCTTGGTGATCTCGTGGAAGACCATGCGCTTGACCGGCACCTTGGGCTTGAGCGCCTGCAGCAGGTGCCAGGCGATGGCCTCGCCCTCACGGTCCTCATCGGTGGCGAGGTAGAGCTCGTCGGCCTCCTTGAGGGCCTTGCGCAGCTCGGTGACCTTCTTCTTCTTGTCGGCGTCGACGACGTAGTAGGGGTCGAAGCCGTTGTCCACGTCCACGGCGAACTTGCCGTAGGGCCCCTTCTTCATGTCCGCGGGGAGCTCGCTGGGCGTCGGCAGGTCACGGATGTGGCCGACGGACGCCTCCACGCGGTACTCGTCGCCGAGGTACTGGCCGATGGACTTGACCTTGGTGGGCGACTCGACGATCACGAGCTTGCTGCCCTTGGCTGCCGGGGACATGCGACTCCTTCTGTCGGCCGGCGTGCGCTGGAATCGTCAGCGCTCTGCGGCGCCGGGGTCGACGGCGGCCACCGTAGCCCACGACCGCGGGTAGTAGTCGCAGGCCCGGGAGCCCCGCGTCCTGGCCAGGGCGCACCGGACAGGGGCATTGCCCCGACCCCTCCGGTGCTTACCATTTTTCCGCCAAAGTGGTAAGCATCTCCCATGACCGCCTGGCCCCCTGTCACCCACGAGACCGTCCGCTGGGTCCCGAGCGTGGCGACCGAGCACCTCACCCGTCGCCAGCGGGCCGAGCTCCGGGACACGTACGAGGCCACGGTGCCGGCAACCATCGCCGCGGAGGAGTGGTCGCCCCCACCCCCTCTGGCCGCGGACCTGGACGACATCACCGCCGAGATCTCCCGCTTCGACGCCACCTCCCCCCTCGAGCTCGCCCCCTTCGCCGGGCTGCTGCTGCGCTCCGAGGCCGCCGCCTCCTCCCGCATCGAGCACCTGACCGCCAGCGCACGGGCGATCCTCTCGGCCGAGGTGGGCGACCGCTCACGGCGCAACGCCACCGAGATCGCCCACAACACCACCGCCCTGGCCCTGGCCACCGACACCGAGGTGGTGCCGGACGCCGCCGCCATCCTGCAGATGCACAGGACCCTCCTGGCCGAGGTCGACCCGGATGCCGGCCGCTGGCGCTCCCAGCAGGTCTGGGTCGGCGGCTCGGACGTGGGGCCGTTCGGAGCGGCCCACGTGGCTCCCGTGCACGAACGCGTGCCCGCCCTCATCGAGGACCTGACGGCGTTCATGGGGCGGCAGGACCTTCCCGTGCTCACCCACGCGGCGCTGGCCCACGCCCAGTTCGAGACCATCCACCCGTTCACCGACGGCAACGGGCGCACCGGTCGGGCCCTGGTCCACGCGATGCTGCGCGCCCACCGACTCACCCGCCGGGTCACCGTGCCGGTCTCGGCCGGGTTGCTGACCGACACCGGCGCGTACTTCGCCGCCCTGGACGCCTACCGGCAGGGTGATGCCGGCCCCATCGTGGAACGCATGGCGCACGCGGCACTGCGAGGAACCCAACAGGCCCGGGTCCTGGTGGAGGAGCTCACCGCGGTGCACGCCAGGTGGGGCGAGCAGGTGAGCGCGCGCCGCCACTCCACGACCTGGAAGGTGCTCGACCTCCTCCGCCAGCGCCCGGTCCTGACCGCCGAGGTGCTGCGGACGGAACTCGGGATCGGCCCCACGCACGTGCGACGGGCGGTGGACCCGCTGCTGGAGGCCGGCATCCTCAAGGAGACGCGCATGACCGGTGATGCGCGCCGGGTCGTGTGGCGGGCACCCGAGGTGCTCCAGGCGCTGGATCGGTTCGCCGAGCGCAGCGGACGGCGGGTCCTCGGCAACACCTGAGCCGCCCCCTCAGGCGCGGGTGAGCAGCCCGTCGGCGACGAGGTCGCGCAGCACCGGTACCACCTGCTCGGTGAGCAGCCCGGCATCGCCCTCGGTGAGCACCGCGATGCCGGCGATCCCCTGCCGCGGAGTCAGGTCCCCGTCGCACACGCCCACCAGCCCGGCCACCTCGGAGGAGACCTGGAAGGCCCGCCGCAGCCCGCCGCCCTGGCGGACGACCACGGCCTGCGGGTCCGGGTCACCGGGGTGGGCGAAGTGGTGTTCGACCGTAACGTCCGGCGCGTAGTGCCAGTGCGCGTCGAGCAGCTCGTCACGCGAGTATTCGGCCAGCCAGGTGCGGGCGCGCACGCCGGCCAGCACCACCTCCCCCATCGCCGGGCCGGTAGTGCCGCGCGCCTCGGCGAGGTCGATCCACGGCTCGCGCTCGCCCTCGGGCCGGTGCAGCACGATGACGCCGAACCCGATCTCCGCCGTGCCGCGGGCCGCGAAGTCCTCCAGCCACGCGGTGTACATCGCCTCATACTCCTCCGTACCCGGCGTGTGGCCGCCGTCGCGCGCCCAGGTCTCGGCGTACTGGGCCGGGTCCTGCACCTCGCGCAGGATCACCCAGGCGTCCACCCCCGCGGCCTCGAGCACCGGACGCAGCCGCTCGCGCCAGTCCTGCCCCTCGCGGACCTCCCAGTTGCCCAGCATCGTGGCGATGCCCCCGGGCGCCAGGCGGGCGGCCACGTCGCCGATCAGCCCGGTGGTGATGCCGTCGCCCTCGGTGTTGCCGTCGCGGTACTCGTAGACCGGCACACCCTCGGTGCGCGGGGTGATGACGAACGGCGGGTTACTGACGATCAGGTCGAACTGCTCGCCGGCCACGGGCTCGGTGAGCGACCCGGCGCGCAGGTCGAGCTCCACCTCGTTGAGCGCGGCGGTGAAGCGGGCGAACTCCAGGGCGCGCTCGGAGATGTCGGTGGCCGCCACCGAGCCGGCGTGCGGACCGAGCAGCAGCGCCTGGACGCCGCAGCCGGTACCCAGGTCCAGGGCGCGGGCGACCTGCGGGCGTGGTGTCCACGAGGCCAGGGTGGCGCTCGCCCCGCCGATGCCCAGGACGTGGTCGGTGGGCAGCGGCCCGCCGTCGGTGAGCAGCTCGGGCAGGTCGGAGGCCACCCACCAGGAGTCGTGCTCGGTGGCGTGGGGGCGGAGGTCGACCGCGGGACGGTAGGTGGCGGTGGCGGCATCGGTGCGCAGGATGCCGAGGGCCAGCGCCCCGTCCGGGCCGAGGGTGGGCAGGGCGAGGGCGACCTCATCGGCCGTCAGCGGCAGGCCCAGTCCGAGCAGGCGCGTCAGCAGGGCCACTGGCTCCCGGCGACCGCGCGTGGCGAGGTCGGCGGGCAGCGGCTGCTCGCGCTCCAGGGCGGCGGTGGCCACCTCGCCGATGCACTCGCGGATGCCCTCGATCGTGTACCCGGCGGCACCCAGGTCGGCGCGCAGGCGGGCGACGAGCGGGCGCAGGTCGGTGCCGTCGTCGGCCACCAGACGCGGCGGCGGGGTGGGCTGACGATTCACGGGAGCGGCGGTGCTGGGCTGCGAGGAGTTCTCGGCGGAGGTCACGTCGCCATCGTCCCACTCCCCTCCGCAATTTGGTCCCCTGATGTGGTCGGTCTTGTCGCGACACGGCGTGTTCTGGCGCGAACCGCAGCCATCAGGGGACCAAATTGCGGAGGGGCGAAGCGGAGCGGAGGGGCGAAGCGGAGCGGAGGGGGAGGCGGGAGGGAGGGAGGGCGAAGGGGCGAGGGGGCGGGGCGCCTCAGTCCCACCAGCTGGCGGCCAGCAGACCCGGCTCACGACCGGGCTCGATGTAGAACTCGCGCCCGAACCAGGCGGCGAAGGCCTCCTCGGGCAGCGAGAGCATGAATCCCACGTCGCTGGTCTGGCTGGCGTGGCACTCCAGGGCGGCGCGCTTCACCGGCAGCTGGTCGGTGACGTCGATCTCCCAGTGGATGTTCGCCTCCGGCTCGCCGAAGGGGTTGCCGTCGTCCGCCGGGGCGTCGGGGTCCATCACCTCCATGCCGGCCGCGGCGGCCTGCTGCGCCATCGCCCGCAGCCGGTCGCGGTTCATCGTGCTCTCCAGCAGGCGGGGGCGGCACTCGGCGGCATCGGCGGCCAGGTGGGCCACCCGGTGGGCCTTCACGTGGTCGGGGTGTCCGTAGCCGCCGTGCCAGTCGTAGGTCACCAGCACGTCGGCGTCCTCGGCATCGAGCACGGCCGCCAGCCGCATGCCCGCGGCGGCCGGGTCGGCGGCATGGAAGGAGGTCTCGTGCGAGTTCTGGTCCCACCCGCTCATGCCCGAGTCCGCGTAGCCGAGCCAGTGGATCGCCCGCGCCCCGGTCACCTCGGCCGAGGCCTCTGCCTCTGCGCGACGCCGGTCCACGACCATCTCCCCGGGCGCCAGGTCCTCCGGGGCGACGCCGTGGTCGCCGTTGGTGCCGTAGGCCACCACGACGCGGTGGCCGGCATCGGCCAGGAGCCGCATCGTGCCGGAGGTCTGGGAGGCCTCGTCATCGGGATGGGCGTGCAGGAAGACGACAGTGAGGGCAGATGTGGTCACGTCACCATGTTTCCACGTCTCGCCGCGTCTCCCGCCCCTTCCCGATGTGGTCCCCTGATGACTGCGGTTCGCGCCAGAACACGGCGTGTCGCGCCAAGACCCGCCACATCAGGGGACCAAATCGGAGCAGGCGGAGGCGAGCGCCTCACGCAGCACCGAGCGCACCACATCCGCGTCGACCTCGCCGGGCACCGCCTGTCCGGCCAGCGTGAGGCCGTCGACCACCGCGTGCAGGCCCGGCACCTTCGCCTCGGCGTCGGCGGGCAGCACATGATCCGGCCCGGCCGGGACGTCCACCCCGAGGACGTCGGCCAGAGCCGCCCGCACCAGCCACCGCTCCCCCTTCCACGCCTCCGTCGCGGCCGCGGCCAGCCGGTCGTCGGTGGCCCCCGCGACGACGAAGGCCAGGTAGGTGGCCACCTCTCGACGCCGCTCCTCGTCCAGGGGCAGCAGCTGCTCGAGCGTCGCCAGCGCGCGATCCCGTCCGGCCCCCTGCTCGGAGCGCAGCGCCCTGACCCGCGCCCCGATGCGGGCGTCCATCTCCTGCATCACGAAGGTCAGCAGGTCGTGCTGCGCGGAGAAGTAGTGCCGCACCGCCCCGGGCGACCAGCCCACCTCCGCGGCCACGCCACGCACCGAGGCTGACGGGAGGCCCTCGCGGGCGATGAGGGCGAACACCGCGTCGGCGAGCGCGGCGCGGCGGGCGGCGTGGTCGGCGAGACGAGGCATGCACCCATGGTGCCACGCATTCCGGCACACCTGTGTTGACAAAGCCGCACGGCGCCCTCCACACTCCGTGGAAACACGGGTGTACTTGAACGGAGGGTGGCATGGGGACCGGTGCACTGGCGGGTCTGGCAGGACTGGCCCTGCTCGACAGCCCGAGCTTCGGCACCCTCGTGCTGCCGGTGATCGCGCTGCTGGCACACCGCCGCGTGGGACGGCGCGTGGTGGCGCACCTGGCAGTCATCGCCGCCTTCTACTGGGCCCTCGGCGTCGCGATGGTGCTCGGCGGGCAGCAGGTGCTGGCCCACCTCGGTGGGTGGCCCCCTGTGCTCACCGACCCGCTCACCTGGGTGGTCGGCGGCGCGGCCCTCATCGGGCTGAGCTACGTCGTCGACGGCACCATCCCCCTGCCCGGCCCTCTGGCCGAGCGCGCCCGCCGCAGCCGGGCCTGGATGCGCCACGCCATCGGCCCCGACGCCGGCCCGCGCACGGTGGTGGCCGTCGCCCTGGCCGCCGGCCTCGCCGAGGTCGCCTCGATGCTCCCCTACCTCGGCGCGATGGGGATCCTGCTCGACTCCGACCTGACCGGCCCGGCGCGCGGGGCCGTGCTGGCCGGCTACTGCCTGCTGATGGTCGCCCCCGCCCTGGCGCTCGTCGCGCTGCGCACCGCCACGGGCCGCTGGGTGGACGGCCCCCTCGAGCGGTTGGGCGGTTGGCTGGACCGCAACGCCGGGCGGGAGGCCGGGTGGGTCGTCGGCATCATCGGGGTCGTGCTGCTGGTGCAGGGCATCGGTCGGCTCAGCGGCGCGGGGTGACGTACGGCGGGTTCAGCGCAACAGGCGCGGTCGCTCCAGCCGGCCGCCCCAGGCACCCAGCAGGGTCGCGGCCACCAGCGACTCGTTCAGCTCCGTGACGATCCTCGCCAGGTCGTGGCGCATGCTGGCCGTGGAGGACGTGTCGATGTCGAAGACGTTCCGCTGGTGGTCGACGGCCACCAGGAGCCGGTCGCCCCACGTCTTGAAGCCGACCCCCTGAGGGAGCCGGTGGGCGAGCCCGACGAGCCCCTCCTGCACCGAGTGGGGAAGGACGAAGTAGGCGTCCTGCGGGACCGCCGCCCGGACCGTGTAGGCGTCCCCCAGCTCGACGTTCTCCAGGCGCACCTCGTCACCGGGCACCCCCAGCAGCGCCCCCTCGAAGCCGTCTCTCCTCCGAGGGGCGATCCACACCGGGGCCGCGACCGGGCGTGCCGTGCGCAGCTGGAGGACGACCCCCCGGAAGAGGGTGACGGTCCGCCGGCTCTTCCCCGAGCTCCGCTCCTCGGTGGTCCTGAACTCGCCCACCTGCACGTGCTCCCCCGCCAGGACACCCCACATCCCGTCGTCGCAGACGCAGTCGTCGCCGGTGTCGACCACCTGCACCTCGTGCACCAGACGCTCCTCCGCCGGACCGAGGCGCAGCCAGCTGCCGGAGGTCCCGTTCAACTGGTCGACACCCCGGGCGAAGGAGTCCAGCACCGGCTGGACGAGGTCCCGGTCCAGCCGCTGGAGCACCGGGCGCTGCCGCCGGTCGAGCCACCGGGACAGCAGGGTGTGCACTCCGAGCACCCCGAAGACGCACACCACCAGGTAGAATTGCGCTGCATCCCTGCTCCACGGCCTGACCACATGGGCGACGACCCCGATCACGGCCAGGAGCAGGGCGAGCCCGACCGTGATGCCCAGGACGACGCGGTGCTGCCGCCTCAGGCGGTCCCGCTCGGCCCGGAAGGCCTCCGGGTCCACCCCGGAGCGGTCGACCACCCGGGCCGGGTCGGGCAGCGCGATCACCGCTGCCACCCGCCGCCGAGCCGGTTCTGCAGACCGGAGAGGTCCACGTCGGCCCGCTGCTCCTCGTTGGCCCGGAACATCGGCTCGGTGCCGAAGCCGAACATGCCGGCCACGATGTTGGAGGGGAACATCTGCCGACGGTCGTCGAGCTGCGCGACGGCGCCGTTGAAGCTGCGCCGGGCAGCCGACAGCTGCTCCTCCACGTAGGTGATCGCCTGCTGCAGCTCCACGAAGGACTGGTTGGACCGGAAGTCCGGGTAGGCCTCAGCGGTCACGTTCACGGCGGATTGCGCACGGTCCATGGCGCGATCGGCCTGCTCCAGCTGGGGCACCGACATCTGCTGGGCCGGACGAGCCTGGCGCAACTCCACCATCCGCTCCTGGAAGGCGGTCTCGGCCTGCACCGCGGCCGGCACCACCTGCATCTGCTTGGTCAGCAGGTCGTGGCGCTGGGTCAGCGCCACCTCGATGCCGTGCCTGGCCTGCCGCATGGCGTTCCGGGCCCGCACGAGCCCGTTGTAGAGCATCACCACCGTCAGGAAAAGCAGCACCAGCACGACGCCCACGATGAGCAAGAGTTTCATGGTTCTCCCGTCCCTCGTTCCCCCGCGACCCGATCTCGCCCCGCAACGTTAATCGCCCGACGACCTCCGGGACGTGGGCCCGAGGGCGGGTTCCGCCCCCGACTCCGGTTGGACGGAGGCCCCGCGAAAATGCCTCGATCCCGCTCCCCTCGTCGTGCGACGATGCGGCGATGAGCTCCCCCGCCGCCGTCGTCCGGGCACGCGGCCTGACCAAGACCTACGGCGACTTCACGGCGGTGGACGGCATCGACTTCGACATCGCGCCGGGTGAGTCCTTCGGCCTGCTGGGTCCGAACGGCGCGGGGAAGTCCACCACCATGCGGATGATCGGCGGCACCCTGAACCGCTCCGGCGGCTCGATGGAGGTGGCCGGGCTGGACCCGGACTCCCACGGCCCGGAGGTGCGCGCGAGCCTGGGGGTGGTGCCGCAGCAGGACAACCTGGACACCGAGCTCTCCGCCCGGGACAACCTGATGGTCTACGGCCGCTACTTCGGCCTGCCGTGGAGCTACCTGCGGCCGAAGGCCGACGAGCTGCTCGAGTTCGCGCAGCTGACCGACAAGGCGCGGTCGAAGGTGGACGACCTCTCCGGCGGCATGAAACGACGCCTCACCATCGCGCGCTCGCTGGTCAACGAGCCGAAGGTGCTGCTGCTGGACGAGCCCACCACCGGTCTGGACCCGCAGGCCCGCCACGTGCTCTGGGACCGGCTGTTCCGCCTCAAGGAGGTGGGGGTGACCCTGGTGGTGACGACGCACTTCATGGACGAGGCCGAGCAGCTGTGCGACCGGCTGATGGTGGTGGACCACGGCCGCATCCGTGCCGAGGGCTCCCCGCGCGAGCTGATCCGCGCGCACTCCACCCGCGAGGTGCTGGAGCTGCGCTTCGGCGCCGACCGCAACGCCGAGGTGGTGCCGCAGCTGGAGTCCCTCGGCGAGCGCCTCGAGGTGCTGCCCGACCGGGTGCTGCTCTACGCCGACGACGCCGAGGCCGCCCTGGACGCGGTGGCCTCGCGCGGGCTGGAGCCGATCACCTCGCTGGTGCGCCGCTCCTCCCTGGAGGACGTGTTCCTGCGCCTGACGGGGCGGACCCTCGTTGACTGAGCACGAGGCAGCGCCCACCGCCGGGGACGACCTCGCGAGCCTGCGGCGGCTCGCCTCCTCCGGCCGCGTGCCACCGCCCGAGGAGATGGCGCGCCGCGCCCGCCGCTGGGGCTGGTGGTACCACGTCGAGTACTGGTCGATCACCGCCAAGGCGTGGGCGCAGTCGATCCTCGTCTACGCCATCGCCGAGCCGCTGCTCTACCTGGTGGCGATGGGGGTCGGCCTGGGCACCCTGGTCGACACCGGCTCCGGCGGGGTCGGTGGCGTGGAGTACATCGACTTCGTCGCCCCCGCGCTGCTGGTCTCCACCATCGTGATGTCCGCCGCCGGGGAGTTCACCTACCCGGTGATGGCCGGCTTCAAGTGGGAGCGGCTCTTCCACGGGCCGCACGCCACCCCGGTGGCACCGCGGCAGATCGCCGAGGGGCACTTTGCCGGAGTGATGCTGCGCTTCGTCGTGCAGGCGGCGATCTTCCTGGGGATCATGGCCGCGTTCGGGGCGGTGCACTCGCCTTGGGCGTGGCTGTGCGTGCCGATCGCCGTGCTCTCCGCCGCGGGTTTCGGCGCCCCACTGCTGGCCTTCGCGGCCGGACTGGAGTCCGAGGGGCAGGAGTTCACCTTCATCCAGCGCTTCGTGGTGATGCCGATGTTCCTGTTCGCCGGCACCTTCTACCCGCTGGACTCGATGCCGGTGTGGTTGCAGCCGATCGGGTGGGTCTCACCCATCTGGCACGGCAGCGAGCTGGCCCGATGGGCGACCTACGGCGCCGAGCACGGTCCGGTCCGGGCGGCGCTGCACGTCGGCTTCCTGCTGGTCCTCGCGGCGGCCGGGCTGCTGCTGGCCCGGCGCGGCTTCGAGCGGAGGTTGAACTCGTGAGCCCTCGGTCCGGCGCCCTGCGCGGTCTCTACGGCGGCAACGTCCGCGCCGTCGTCGAGCGCGGGCTCAAGGTGATGGGCGGGCAGAACTGGCTGGTGGTGCTCTCGGGCTTCCTCGAGCCGGTGCTCTACCTGCTGGCCATGGGGTACGGCATGGGCGGTCTGGTCGGCGAGGTCGAGGGCCCCGGCGGGCGACAGGTCGAGTACGCGGCCTTCATCGCGCCGGCGCTGCTGGCCACCTCGGCGATGAACGGCGCGGTCTACGACTCCACCTGGAACGTCTTCTTCAAGCTGCGCTTCGCCCGGCTCTACCAGGGCATGCTGCAGACCTCGCTGGGGCCGTTGGACGTCGCGGCCGGGGAGATCACCCTGGCCCTGGTGCGCGGGCTGCTCTACGCGGTGGGGTTCATGGGCGTCATGGCGGCGATGGGACTGCTCACCTCGTGGTGGGCGCTGCTCATGGTGCCGGTGGCGCTGCTCATCGCGCTCGGTTTCGCCGCCCTGGGCATGGGGGTGACGAGCTACCTGAAGTCCTTCCAGCAGATGGACCTCGTCCAGCTCGTGCTGCTGCCGATGTTCCTGTTCAGCGCCACGCTGTTCCCGGTGGAGGTGTTCCCCACCCCCATCGAGTGGTTGGTCAAGGCGCTGCCGCTGTGGCACGGGGTGGAGCTCATGCGACACCTCGCCTTCGGCGAGCTGAGCTGGGCCGTCGCCGGGCACGCGCTCTACTTCGTGGTGATGTCGGTGGCCGGCATCTGGTTTGCCGCCGTGCGCCTGCGCAGCCTCTTCCTCCGCTGACGCGGCCGCACCTCTGCCCCGATTTGGTCCCCTGATGTTCACGAATCGTCTTGACACGCCGGGAAATCCGGCGAACCACAGTCATCAGGGGACCAAATCGGGGAGGGGGAGGCGCGGGGCGGGCGCCGGGGCGCTGGGCGAGAATGAGCGCATGCCCGATTCCGCCGCGAACCCGCAGGGCTGGGTCCGGCTGCTGACCGCCGGCGGGCTGGCCGACCGGCTGGTGCACACCGAGACCCGCCCCGCCCGCGAGGCCGTCACCGCGCCCCTGCCGGAGTGGCTGAACCCGCAGGTGCAGGCCGCCCTGGCCGGCGCCGGCATCGAGCGGCTGTGGAGCCACCAGGCCGAGTTCGCCGAGCACGCCCACGCCGGCCGGAATGCGGTGGTGGCCACGGGCACCGCCTCGGGCAAATCCCTGGCCTACCTGCTGCCGGTGCTCTCGGCGCTGACCGACGGCTCCCGGCACGTGACCGGCCGGGGTGCCACCGCCTTGTACCTGGCCCCCACCAAGGCGCTCGCGCAGGACCAGCTCGCAGCGGTCGAGCGGTGGATGGTGCCCGGCGTCCGCGCGACCGTCGTGGACGGCGACACCCCGCCGGAGGGCCGCACGTGGGCCCGGCAGCACGCCAACCTCGTGCTGACCAACCCCGACCTGGTGCACCACTCGCTCCTGCCCGGCCACGACCGCTGGCGGGCCTTCCTGCGGCGCCTCCGGTACGTGGTGGTCGACGAGTGCCACACCCACCGCGGCGTCCCCGGCGCCCACGTCGCGCTCGTGCTGCGCCGGCTGCTGCGCGTCGCCCGCCGCTACGGCGCCGAGCCGACGGTGCTGCTCGCCTCGGCCACCGTCGCCGACCCCGCCGACCACGCCGGCCGCCTGCTCGACGCCCCGGTCGAGGCCGTCACCGAGGACGGCTCCCCGCGCGGGGAGATGACCTACGCCCTGTGGGAACCGCAGGCCGAGGCCGGGTCCGGCGGCGAGCGCCCGTCCACCCTGACCGAGGCGGCCCGCACCGCGGCACGACTCATCGCCGACGGACGGCAGGTGCTCACCTTCACCACATCGCGGGTGGGGGCCGAGGTGGCCGCCCGGGCGATCGGCGACCAGCTCGCGGCCGCCGGAGCGGGCGAGCTGGAGGATGCCGTGGCCGCTTACCGCGGCGGCTACCTGCCCGAGGAGCGACGCACCATCGAGCGGCGGCTGCGCGAGGGTGGCCTGCGCGGCGTCGCCGCCACCACCGCGCTGGAGCTCGGCATCGACGTCTCGGGCCTGGACGCCGTGGTGATGGCCGGCTGGCCCGGGCGACGGGCGAGCTTCTGGCAGCAGGCCGGACGCGCGGGGCGTTCCGGCCAACCCGCGCTGGCGGTGCTGGTGGCCGGCGACAACCCTCTGGACACCTATCTGGTGCACCACCCCGAGGCGATCCTGGAGTCCGGGGTCGAGGCCACCGTGGTGGACCCCACCAACCCGCGCGTGCTCGCCGAGCACCTCGCGTGCGCCGCAGCGGAACTGCCGCTGACCGAGGCGGACTCGCTGTGGTTCGGCCCCGGCACGGCCACCGTGCGGGAGTCGCTGGTGCGCGCCGGGATGCTGCGTCGACGACCGAACGGCTGGTACTGGGCCAGCGGCGAGCGCCCCCACCCGCTGGTGGACCTGCGTGGCATGGCCGGCACCCTGCAGCTGGTCGAGGGGCGGACCGGACGGGTGCTGGGCACCGTCGACGCCGGGCGGGCGGACTCCACCGTCCACACCGGCGCGGTGTACCTGCACGCCGGGGTGACGCACGTGGTGACCGATCTGGACCTCGAGGAGTGCGTGGCCACGGTGACCGTGGGGGACCCGGGGTGGATCACCCGCGCCGTGGTCGAGGAGGCCTTCGACGTCCGCGAGGTCCGGGACGTGGCCCCCGGGGACGAGGTGACCTGGGCGGTGGGTGACGTGCTGGTGCGCACCCGCGTCACGGCGTTCCGCCGGATGCTGCCCGGCGGGGAGGTCCTGGGCCAGCACCCGCTGGACCTGCCCGAACGCACGATGCCCACCCGCTCGGTGTGGTTCACCGTCACCCCGGAGGCGCTCGAGGCGGCCGGCGTCGACGAGGTGGACGTCCCCGGCGCCCTGCACGCCGCGGAGCACGCCCTCATCGGCATGCTCGGGCTGGTGGCGACCTGCGACCGGTGGGACGTCGGTGGGGTGTCCACGCCCCTGCACCCGGACACCGGCCTGCCGACGGTGATGGTCCACGACGCCCACCCCGGTGGCGCCGGGTTCGCAGACCGTGGCTTCGCGGCCCGCCGGCCGTGGGTGGAGGCGACGCTCGCGGCCGTGCGGGACTGCCCGTGCGAGGCCGGCTGCCCCGGCTGCGTGCAGTCCCCCAAGTGCGGCAACAACAACGAGCCGTTGTCGAAGGAGGGAGCTGTGCGGCTCCTCACACTGATCGCCGAGCCGTGGGGCGGCCAGTAGCCTTGATCGCCCCGAACCCCCTCGCAGAAGGCACCACATGCTCATTCTCGGCCTGCTGATCCTGCTCGTCGCCGCACTGTTCATCCTCTACGTGGTGATGGGCGCCGACGGCTCCACCACCCTGGAGGCCTTCAACGTCAGCACCACGATGCCGGCGTTCACCCTGTTCCTCAGCGGCATGGTCTCCCTGCTGGCCCTCGGCCTGGGCCTGTGGCTGATCCTGGCCGGGACCCGCCGCTCCTCCCGCAAGCGCAAGGAGCGCCGCACCCTCGAGCGTGACGCCCGCGAGGCCCGCGCCCACCGTGAGGCGGGGAACGCCCGCCCCGTGGCCGACTCCCCGCGTGACGGGATGCCCCGCTACGAGGACCACCAGGAGCCCCGCCCGGCCCGCTCCGGTGAGCCGGTGGACGACCGCTCCCGCGACGGCCTGCGCCCCGGCGAGGAGCCCTACCCGCCGGCTCGCTGATCCCGGACCAGCTGGCACGACGGCCGGTGGGTGCCCTCTCGGGCGCCCACCGGCCGTCTGCTGCACCGCCCTCTGTCACCGCACGGGCGAGGGGGACGGCCGCCGTGGCCCGCCCCGCTTCCTCGGGTGATCAGGAGGCTTCGGCCCGGCGGTCGCCCGGCTGAAGGCCGGCCCGAAGGGCGTGCCGGAGTCCACGGACACGCGCACGGTGACGTCGAAGCGGCGCACCGTGCACGAGACGAGCACCGCGCCGTTCCGTGCCGCCACCTCGCGGGCGACGCGACACGGTGAGGCCGGACGCATCGCAGTCGGGGAGGTCGCCCCGGTGGCGGCGAGTGCGGACAGGTCCGCCGCGGTCCGGGCGTTCGAGGCGGCCCGCCAGGTCTGACCGGCGGTCAGCCCGGCCGCCAGCAGCGCGATGAGAACCATCCCGATGAGCATCGCCACCATGGCGCCCGACCCGCTCTCACCGTCCTGCCGGACCACCGCGCCCTCCCGCGGAGGCGTCGTCTGGGGCGTGCTCATCGCACCCCCGGTTCGAGCCGCGCGGTGGCCGAGGACTCCGGATCCGTGCCCGGGAACCACTCGGCCGGGCCACGCGCCCGGGACGAGACGGTGACGGTGACCGACCTGCCACGGCGCCGGACGTCGACGTCGGCCCCGTCGGGGGCCAGGGCACGCACCTGGCGTCGCACCTCGAAGCCGGAGTCGCCGCGGGACGCGGCCCGGGCACCCACCCGGGCCGCGTCCGTCACCTGCAGCAGGTCCACCACCAGCACCATCGCGGTCACCGCCATGCCCAGGACCAGCACGATCACCGGGGTGATCATCGCGAACTCCACCGAGGTGAAGCCGCGCTCGCCGGCCCCCGGGTCCCGCCTCACCGGCCGACCCCGACGGTGCTGCGTCATCAGTTGAACTTGCCGAAGGCGGCCTCGATGATCGCCTTCATCAGCTTCGGCACCAGGCCCTCCATCGCCTGCATGCCCAGGAGCACCACGGCGGCGATGACGAAGATGCCGATCGCGTACTCGGCCACGGCCATGCCCTGCTCGTCACCGGCGCGCACGGCGTCGAGGCGGGGCTGGACGAAACGGGTGATCTTGTTCTGCATGGGATTCCCTCTCTGTGATGGACCCACCGGTCGGTGGGCCCCCCTTCCACCGGGTCAGGTCTGACCCAGGGTCTGTGTCGCCAGCGCCGCCACCAGCGGGACCACCGCGATGAGGACGAAGGCAGGCATGAAGACGGTGCCCAGTGGGATCACCAGGAACACCGGGAGGCGCGCGGCGGCTCGGTCGAGCGCCGCTGCGCGGTCGCGCCGCAGGTCCGCGGCAGCGCGGCGGATGGTCTCGGCGGGAGGGGCCCCGGCGAGCTGGGCCAGCGTGAGCGCCTGGGCGACGGGTCCCCACTCCACGGGGAGCCCCTCCCAGACCTCCGCCTCGGGGCGTCCCCACCGCCGTGCCGCCACGACGCGTCGCAGGTGCCCGGACAGGGGGTCCGTCACCTCGTCGGCCACGACCTCGAGCGCGTCGGTCACGGCACAGCCCGAGTCCAGGGCGAGCGCGAGCATGTCCAGCACGGCTGCCAGGTCGTCGACGTCGGCGCGAGGCGGTTGCTCGCGACGTCGGCGCAGCCACCTCCGGAGATCCCCGCGTCGTCCTTCCTCCCTCGACGGGCTCCCGGCACCCGCGGGTGCCGGCCACCAGAGGGTCAGGGACACCGCGAAAAGCACCGCCGTGAGCAGGGCAGCCATCACCGGATCGCCTTCCCCCGCAGCGCCCCGGCCACGATGCGGCGCGAGACCAGCCAGCCGACCACCAGCAGCACCACGCCGAGCCCGGCGCTCACCAGGCCGAGCGGCTGCTCCAGGTAGAGCTCCCGCGGCGACCACCCGAGCAGGGCCGCCCCGGCCACCCCCACCACCGGCAGCAGCGACAGCATGTACATCGACGCCATCGCACCCGAGGCGGCGGAGCGGGCCGACTGCCGGCTCTCCCGGCTGGCGCGGACGGTCTCGGCCGCCGTCGCCACGGCGGGCGCCAGGGCGGCTCCCGACCGTTCCGACAGGGACCACGCACTCGCGACGTGCCGCAGGGTCGCGTTGCCCGACTCCTCGGCCACCCGGCACCAGACCGGGCCCAGCGGCGCACCCCGCGCCCCGGCCCGCAGCACCGGGGCGACCCATGGCAGCTCCCCACCTGCATCGACGACCAGCTGCAGCGCCGCGTGCGGCGGCAGCCCCGCCGAGAGCGCGGCGGTCAGCCCGTCGAGCAGGTGCAGCACGTCGTCGTCGCTGATCCGGGAACGCCCCAGCCGGTGCTGCAGCCGCTCCACCACCTGCTCCGCCCCGCGGCCGGCCCCTGCCACCGGGTCCGCGGCCAGGAGACCCCGGACCTGCCCCGTCGTGGCGCGCTGCCGTTCGGCCTCCGTCCGCCGCCTCGGCAGGTCGGCCAGACCACGCGCCACCCGGTCCCGGGTCCGGGTGGGCCACAGCAGCAGCGCGAGGGCCAGCAGCACCCCGGTCGACAGCCCCGTCACGACGCCCACCCCAGCAGCTGCTCGAGCCGCTCCCACGCGACCGCGGGCCGCAGTGCCCCGTCCTGGAGAGCCATCGCGGGCAGGCAGTGCACGCGCCCGTCGTCCCGGGCCACCAGCACCCCGACCTGGGCCAGTACCCGGCGCTCCGGCAGGCGCCGCACGTGCAGGACGCAGTCCAGTGCGCTGCCCAGCTGTGCGTGCACGGCCTGCGGTGTCATGTCCGCGAGCGCGCCGAGTGCCTCGAAGCGCGCCACCACGTCCTCGATGGCGTTGGCGTGCACCGTCCCGCACCCTCCCTCGTGCCCGGTGTTCAGCGCCGCGAGCAGCTCCCGCATCTCCGGCCCGCGCACCTCGCCGACCACCACCCGGTCCGGCCGCATGCGCAGCGACTGCTTGACCAGGTGGGTCATGTCGACCGCCCCGCGCCCCTCGACGTTCGCCGAGCGGGACTGCATCCGCACCACGTGGGGATGGCGGACGGCCAGCTCGCGCACGTCCTCCACCACGAGGATGCGGTCGCCCGGGTCCACCAGGCTCAGCAGCGTCGCGAGCAGCGTGGTCTTGCCGCTGCCCGTGCCGCCGGAGACGACGAAGGCCAGCCGCCGCTCGACCACCGCGCGCACGACCCGGGCTCCCAGCTCGTCCAGCGTCCCCAGCCGCAGCATCTCCTCCACGCTGGGCACCACCTCCCGCGGGACGCGCAGTGACAGGTGGGCGGCCCCGTCGACCAGCGGCGGCAACACCGCGTGCAGCCGGATCCCGCCGGGCAGCAGTCCGTCGACGCACGGGGCGGTGTCGTCCAGCCGGCGACCGGCCAGCCCGGCCAGCCGCACCGCGAGCTCCCGCAGGTCCTGGGGCGAGCCCATCGGCGTGCTGTCGCGCTCCAGCCCGCGGCCCCGGTCGACCCAGACGCCCTCGGTGCCGTTCACCAGGACGTCGGTCACCCCGGGCTCGGTGAGCAAGGGCTCCAGCGGACCCGCGCCCAGCACGCTGCGCCCCAGCCGCTCGGAGCGTTCGCGCACCCCGCGGTCCCCCAGGCGCAGCCGCTGTGCGCCGGCGACCTCGTCCACGGTCCGCGGACTGGGCGCCCGCCCGCGGGCGATCTGCTGCCGCACCGATCCGACCGGGCTCACGACGCCGCCTCCACCACACCCAGCAGGACCTCGTCGGCCGCGGTACGCAACGGCCCGGCCACCGAGCCCACCGGGCACCCCTCGAGCTCGCACCGCCCCACGGCCGGGTCCTCGTCCAGCACGGCCACGACGGGGTGGCCCGCGACCTCCTCCACCGCCTCCACCATCGGGGCGGCCGGGGCGCCGGTTCCGCGCACCACGAGTGCCGCGTCCCCCGGCAGGGCACCGAGCGCCTGCCGCAACGCGGGCGCCACGGCCACCGCGGTGGGCCGGGTCCCCACCACGACCCGCACCACATGGCACCAGCTGGCCCAGCCGAGGAACTCCGCGGAACCCACGGGCGGCAGGTCCACCACCACGAGGTCCGTCGTCCCCGCCAGCGCCCGGCGGGCGTGGTGCACGACCGCCCGCGGCAGCTCGGCCCACCCGGCCGGACCGATCCCGTCCCGGGCCAGCAGCCGCACGTCGTGCGCCTCGGGCAGCGCGTCCCGGAGCTCGTCACCGGGCAGGTGGCCGTCGCTGCGTGCGAGGTCGTCCCAGTGCACGCCCCGAGCGCCCTCCATCCCGAGGGCGATCGCGAGGGACGTCCCCCACCGGGAGCTGTCCACCGCCACCGTGCGAAGGCCCGCCGTGGCCCCGCGCAGCGCCACCGCTGCCGCCAGGGTGGACGCCCCGACCCCGCCGGTCGCCCCGCCGATACCGATCACGTGTGCCGTCATGGCCACGACGATGGCGGTCCCCGCACCCGTCCGGCGGCCTTCGGCGGCTCACCCTGTGAGTCACCCGATGCGGCCACCGGGCGGCCCGCAGGAACCTGTGGACAGCGCCCCGGAGCGGGAGGACGATGCGGCGTCAGCCCCCCAGACATAGGTGAAGGCCCCAGCCGGGGGGGCAGCTGGGGCCTTCGGCGCGCCATGCCCTGGGGGGGAAAGGCAGGTGCGCCCGCGCTCAACCCGAAGGGAGCGCGCTGGTAAATATGATGCACCCCGTACCCGGCAATTGCAAGGGGACCGGGGTCTCACAACTCCGGAAGTCGGCCTGCCCGCACGGAATCGGCGATCCTGCCGCCTGCTCGTGCACCGCCGACGACTGCGTCACACACGTGCCGGACCCACAGCCCGACACCCTCCGGGCTACCGGTGGCGTAGGCCGCGAGCGCCCCCAGGTACTCGACGCCCCCGCCCGGACGGTGCCCCGCCTCGACGACGGCCAGGCCCATCGGGTCGAGCCCGCGGGAGCGGACCACCGCCCGCTGCACAGCCCGGGCGACCAGACCGTTCCCCCGCACGAACGGCCGGACCGCGACGATCTCCGCGTGCGCGACCGCGGCCACCAGCACCGCGGGGACGCTCGCCGGGGCGGTGAGCACCTCCTGCAGTCCCGCCAGCCGCGCGCGCACCTCGTCCACCCCGGGAGCCGGCCCGACGTCCGTGAGCTCCCGCACCTCCTCGCCCTCGAGCCGGGGGCGGCCCAGTGCGTCGTCGTCGACCAGTCCACGAGCCGCCGCCACGTGCAGCCGGGCCAGCACCTGGCGCGGCGAGGCACCGACGAGCGACTCGAGGTGGGCGGCCTCCTCGGTGGCGCGCACCGCGCCCCGCACCACGGACTCCACCGGGTCCGGCTCCGCGGACCAACGGCGCGCCCCGACCATCACCTCCCGCACCCAGTCGAGCGGCAGCTCGGCTCCCTCCAACGAGGCCGAGGCCCAGGCACCGTGCACCCGCGCCTCGGTGGCGCACTCGGCCGAGCGGCGGCGCAGCGCCTCGTGCCAGCGCAGCTCGGTGCAGGCCTCCCGCGCGGCCTCGGTGGCGGCCCGGACCCCCGGGAGGTTCTCCAGCCGTGCCAGCGGGTGCGCGGCCGGAGAGGTGAGCGGCTCGGTCATGCGCACAGCCTACGGAGCCGTGCCCCGCGAGGGCGGCACGAGACGCGGCCCACCCTCCCCATGACTGGCATCGAGGCCGGGCAGGGCGCACAATCTAGGGAGGATTCACTAACATTTCCGCAGAATCGACGAACGGGAGCACTCATGGCCACCCCCGCCAGCCAGAAGGACCTGTCCACCAACCGAGTGGCACGCACCACGGGCAACGAGCGCTCGATCGGGCAGATCGTGAGCGACGCCGCCAGCAACGCCCAGACGCTCGTCCGCGACGAGATCGCCCTCGCCAAGGCCGAGGTGAGCGCCGACGTGCAGAAGGGCGCCAAGACCGGTGCCGGCTTCGCCGTCGCCGGCGTGTTCGCCGCCTACGGCTTCGGCATCCTGCTGCTGGCCATCGGCTTCGCCCTCGCGATGGTGCTGCCCAACTGGGCCGCCTTCCTCATCGTCGCGGCCGTGCTCTTCCTCATCGCCGCGATCGCCGCCTTCTTCGGCTACTCGCAGATGAAGAAGATCAAGGGCAAGCCGGAGCGCGCGATCAGCGCCGCGGACCGCACGCAGCAGACGCTGAAGGCCGCGGCCAACCCGAACGTCACCACCCCGCGCTCCTGACGCGGACCGGCGGCACCCGCCGCTGACGGAGGGCGGTCACCCCACACGGGGTGACCGCCCTCCGTCGTGCCCGGGCCTCAGAGGAACTCGTCGGGCACGTCCCGGACGTCCCGCGGGTTCCACGGTCGGTCCCGTCCCCCCAGCCGCAGCACCGTGGAGAGCACCCACCCGGTGTAGCCCCAGACGAACAGGCCGTCCACGTCGAAGCCGGGTGTCGTCCGGTCCACCGAGGCCATCCGGGCCGTGAACCGACGCGCCGGGTCCACCAGCTCCTCCAGCGGCACCACGTGCACGCTGGCCACCTCGACCTCGCTGCCGACCCCGATGGCGTGCGGCCGCTCCCACCAGCCGACCACGGGGGTGACGGGACGGAAGCTCGGCGCCACCGGCAGACGGGGCAGGTGGGCCACCACCCGGACCGAGGCCGGGTCGAGCCGCACCTCCTCCTGCCCCTCCCGGAGGGCCGCCTGCTCCGCGTCCTCACCCGCGTCCACCCCACCGCCGGGGAAGGCCACCTGCCCGGCGTGGGAGGAGAGCCGCGAACCGCGCCGGGTCAGGACGACGCCGTCCGGGCCCACGAGCACGAGCACCGCCGCGTCCCGCTGCTGCGCCTCGCGGGACGCCGCCGGGGGCGGGGCCGCGAGCGGTCGCACCAGGCGGTCCATCGGCGCAGCATCGATGCGCGACTGCAGCCCCGCCAGCCACGGCGGGACGGGGAGCGGGTAGCCCTCACCCGGCTGGTCGAAGACCCAGGAGCTCACAGCTCCACCCGCCCCTCGACCGGCTCCAGCCCCCGCGCACGGGGCGGGAGCAGCGCCTCGTCCTCCGGCAGAAACTCCACCGGCACCGTGCCCTTGACCATGGCCCAGGCCTCCTTGGTGCCCGTGACCCCGGTGCCGGAGGAGGGGCACCACCGGGCGACCGGGCAGGCGCCGCAGGCCGGGCGGCGCGAGTGGCACACCCGCCGCCCGTGGAAGATCAGCGTGTGGGAGAGGTCGGTCCAGTCCCGCCGGGGGATCAGGTCCGCCACGACGGCCTCGACCTTGACCGGGTCCTCCAGGGTGGTCCAGCCCATCCGGCGAGCCAGGCGCCCGAAGTGGGTGTCGACGGTGAGCCCGGGGACGTCGAACGCGTTCCCCAGCACCACGTTGGCGGTCTTGCGCCCCACCCCCGGGAGCGTCACGAGGTCCTCCAGCCGCCCGGGCACCTCTCCGTCGAACCGCTCCACCAGGGCCTGCGCCAGCCCGATGATGGAGCGCGTCTTGGCCCGGTAGAAGCCGGTGCGGCGGATCAGCTCCTCGACCTCCGTGGGGTCCGCGCCGGCCAGCGACAGAGCGTCCGGATGCCGGGAGAACAGCCCGGGAGTGACGGCGTTGACGGCCACGTCCGTGGTCTGGGCGGACATCACGGTGGCCACCAGCAGCTCGAAGGAGTTGCGGAAGTCGAGCTCGCACTCGGCGTCGGGGTGGCGTCGGGCCAGCACCCGGTACATCTTGCGGGCGCGGCGCGTCCGCGCCAGGGGGGTCTCGTCGGGCGGGGGTGGCGGGGCGGCAGGCATCGACGACAGCGTAGGTCGGGCCCGGACGGGGGCGCGCGTTCGGCCCGGCCCCGGTGCCACGTGGCACACTGCAGGAGTGGACCTCGACATCGTGACCCGTTCGCCCCTGTTCGCCGGACTGGACGAGGCGGCCGCCGCCGCCCTGCTGGACCGTGCCGAGCGCCTGTCGTTCAAGCGCGGTCAGGTCATCTTCACCGAGGGTGACCCCGGCGACAAGCTGTACGTCGTCGCCGCCGGCAAGATCAAGCTCTCGCGCACCAGTCACGACGGCCGCGAGAACCTGCTTGCGGTGCTCGGCCCCGGCGAGATCATCGGGGAGATCAGCTTCTTCGACCCCGGCCCCCGCACCGCCTCGGCCATCACCGTGAGCGAGACCGAGGTGCTCTCCCTGGCGCACGCGCACCTGGGGGGCTTCCTGGAGGCCAACGCCGGCGCCTCCGTGGCGATGCTGGGCGCCCTCGCCCACCGTCTGCGCCGGACCAACGACAGCGTCGCGGACCTGGTCTTCACCGACGTCCCCGGGCGCGTCGCCAAGGCGCTGCTCGACCTCGCCGAGCGCTTCGGCGTCGAGGACGGCAACGGCATGCTCGTGCAGCACGAGCTGACGCAGGAGGAGCTCGCCCAGCTCGTCGGCGCGAGCCGCGAGACCGTCAACAAGGCACTGGCCGACTTCGCCTCGCGCGGTTGGCTCCGCCTGGAGGCCCGCGCCGTGCGCCTGCTGGAGGTCGACCGCCTGCGCAAGCGCGCCCGCTGACGCGCACCCACTCCACGACCGGTCCCCCGTCACCACCCGGTGGCGGGGGACCGTCGCGTCAGGCGGATCGGCCCTGCGAACGCAGGTGCTCCAGCTGGGCCAGCACCGTGAGCCGGGCCGCCGGCCACACCTCCCGCGGCACGTCCGCGTAGACGGTGCGCACCACGGCGTCGGCGAGGTCCTCCCCGGCGCCCGGTGACACCTGCGCGGAGGCCGCGGCGACCTGCTCCAGCCGCTCCTGCCGGTGCTCCCGGTACCAGGCCACCACCCCGGCGGCGTCGGCGACGAAGGGACCGTGACCGGGGAGCAGGGAGGTGACCTCGCCGGAGCGGGTGAGTCGCTCGATCTCCTCGAGGGAGTCCAGGTAGGCGCCCAGGTCGCCGTCCGGCCACGCCACGACGGTGGACCCCCGGCCCAGCACGGTGTCGCCCGTGAGCAGCCGGTTCTCGGCCGGCAGGACGAAGGACACCGAGTCGGCCGTGTGTCCCGGGGTGGGCACCACCAGCAGCTCGAGCCCCCCGACCGACAGGTGGTCCCCTGCGACGAGGTCGTCGTCACCCCCGTCGACGACGGCCCGCCTCACCGGGGCGCCGGTGAGGCGCCGGAAGGTCTCGGCCCCCTCGGCGTGGTCGGAGTGGCCGTGGGTGAGCAGGGTGAGGGCCACGCGCGCCCCCTGCTGCTCGACGCCGTCGACCACGGCCCGCAGGTGCTCGGGGTGCTCCGGCCCCGGGTCCACGACGACGACCTCGTCGGAGCCGGGCTCGCGCAGCAGCCAGGTGTTCGTCCCGTCCAGCGTCATCGGGGAGGGGTTGGGGCACAGCAGGCAGGTGGCCCGCTCGCTCACCACGCCCCCGGACCACTCGCCACCGTCCGGCAGGTGCGACCTCCTCGACCGCACGGCTCAACGCCTCCAGGGGGTGCGCATGGACAGACCGTCGGGGAACTCCTCGCTCACCGGGACCTCCGCCGGCCACGGCAGCACCTCGGGGACCTCGTGGCGGTCGGCGAGGACCTCCTGCGCCGATCCCGCACCGACCAGGTCCTCCAGCGCCGCGATGGTGGGCGGCAGCATGAGGCCGGAGTCCGTCGCCACGCACTCCAGCACCTCGGCCGGGCGCGCCCAGGAGGCCTCGACGGCCTCGCTGGTGCCGTCGTCCGGCTCCTGGCCGGTGGGGATGCGGGCGGCGAAGAACCAGGTGTCGTAGCGACGCGGCTCGCACTCCGGGGTGGTCCAGTGGTCGCGCACGCTGAGGCACTCGGTGCGGACGGTCAGCCCGGCCCCGCCGAGGAAGTCCCCGAAGGCCACCTCCTTGGCCTCCACCCGGCGACGCGCGTCGGCGACCTCCGGGGTGCTGGCCTCGGCCTCGCTGACGGGGCGGCCGTCCGGGTGCGCCGCGAGCAGGACCCCGGTCTCCTCGAAGACCTCCCGCGCGGCGGCCAGCACGAGCTGCTGGGCGGTGGCCGGCGTCGTGCCGGGCATCCGGGCCGCCCACTCCTGCGGCGTGGGGCCGGACCAGGGCGTCCCGGCCACCTCGTCGCGGGCGTCCACCCCGCCGCCGGGGAAGACCATCATCCCGGGCGCGAAGGCCATGGTGCGCGCTCGCGTCTGCATGAAGACCTCGACACCCCGGGCGCCGTCGCGCAGGACCATCACCGTCGCAGCCGACCGCGGGGTCACCGGCGCGGGCCGCTCCGACTCCGGCGTGTCGAGCCACTCCCGGACCGTCGGCACCAGGGCCGGCGGCATCGGGAAGTCACGGACCGGCCCCGGGGTCGGGGTCGAGGCGGTGGTCACGTCAGTCCCGCAGGGCCAGGACGATCTCCACCTCGACCGGGGCCCCGAGCGGCAGGGCCGCCACGCCGACGGCCGAGCGCGCGTGCTGACCGGCCTCACCGAACGCGATGGCCATCAGCTCGCTGGCGCCATTGACCACGGCGGGCTGGGCGGTGAAGTCCGGCTCGCTGGCCACGAAGCCGGTCACCTTCACCACGCGCTCGACGCGGTCCAGGTCGCCCGCCACGGACTTCGCCGCGGCCAGGGCGTTCACCGCGCAGGTGCGGGCGAGCTCCTGGGCGCGCTCCGGGGACACGGCACCCTCACCGTCGCCCACCACGCCGGTCGCGGCGAGCTCGCCCTTCACCATCGGCAGCTGGCCGGAGGTGTGCACCATGCCGGCGTGCTCGATCGCGGGCACGTAGGAGGCCACCGGCGCGGCGACCTCGGGGAGCTCGATGCCGGCCTCGGACAGACGCTGCTCGACGGCGCCCATCAGCCCTGCTTCTCCCGCTTCAGGTAGGCCACCGGGTTGGTCCCGTCGGGGCCGGGCAGGACGGTGACGAGCTCCCAGCCGTCCTCCCCCCACTGATCGAGGATCTGCTTGGTCGCGTGGACGATCAACGGAACGGTGGCGTACTCCCATGTGCGCATGGTCCGAGCCTAACCGGGTGGCGGACCGTACCCTTGGGCGCATGCCTCGCCCCTCCCCCCGACGCATGTCGCCCTTTGCCGCCCTGACGGCCTTCGTGGTGTGTAGCGCCATCGCAGGACTCCTGGCCGCCATCCTCCTGGTGCCGGCGACCATCGGGCTGGGGCGCGCGACGCAGGCCGGGGTGACCTACTTCGAGGAGCTCCCGTCCGACTTCGGGGACGACGGCGTCACCCAGCAGACCCGCATCATGACCTCCGACGGCAAGCAGATCGCCGCACCCTTCGGGGAGAACCGCGTCGTCGTGGAGGGCGACGAGATCTCGCCGTGGATGAAGAAGGCGCAGGTGGCCATCGAGGACGAGCGCTTCCTGGAGCACAACGGCGCCGACCTGATGGGCATCGGGCGCGCCCTGCTGAACAACGCCGGGGGCGGGGGCACCCAGGGTGGCTCCACCCTCACCCAGCAGTACGTGAAAGTCTCCCTGCAGGACCGCGCCCTGCGCGACGGTGACCTCGAGGCCGCCCGCCGCGCCACCACCCAGAGCGGGCTGGCCGGCTACGCGCGCAAGCTGCGGGAGGTCAAGTACGCGATCTCGCTGGAGAAGACCCACAGCAAGGACGAGATCCTCGCCGACTACCTGAACCTCGTGTACTACGGCGACCGCGCCTACGGGGTTGAGGCCGCGGCCCAGCACTACTTCTCCGTGCCGGCGAAGGACCTGACCATCGCGCAGTCCGCCACGCTGGCCGGCATCGTGAAGGCCCCCGGGTCCAGCGACCCGATCCAGCATCCGGAGAAGGCCCGCGAGCGCCGCGACGTCGTGCTGCACAAGATGCGCCAGCTGGGCGACATCACCGAGGAGCAGTACCAGGAGGCACGCAGCAGCGACCTGGGGCTCGACGTCTCATACACCAAGCGTTCGTGCACCACCAGCGACTACCCCTTCGTCTGCACCTACGTCGTGGAGTGGCTGCTGCAGCAGAAGGCGCTCGGGGAGTCCGAGTCCGACCGCCGGACGCGCCTCGACCGCGGCGGCCTGACCATCCGGACGACCTTCGACAGCAAGCTGCTCGACCGCGCCACCAAGGAGCTCAAGGACAAGGTGCCGGCGGACAACGACGACGCCGTCGCGGCCGCGGCCGCCGTCGTCGAGCCGGGCACCGGCAAGGTGCGCGCGATCGCCCAGAACCGCGACTACGGCCTGGACAACGGGTCCGCCGAGACCGCGGTCGGCTACTCCGTGGAGCGTCCCTTCACCACCAGCGGTGGCTTCGCGATCGGCTCCACCGCCAAGATCTACTCGGCGGTGGCCGCCATCCGCGACGGATTCCCGGTGGACGGCCGGATCGCGCTGCGCGACACCGTCGACCTGACGGCGCTGAACTCCCGGGGCGAGGAGCGGACCGTGCCCAAGGCCGTCTTCCGGCCGCAGGAGTACGAGCCCTGCGCCGAGGTGAAGGACGGCGAGCTGTGGGCCGTGCAGAACGACCACGGCAGCTTCTCCGACGAGATCCCCTTCAAGGAGGCCACCGAGGAGTCGGTGAACACCGCCTACTCGGAGCTCACCACCGCGCTGTCGCCCTGCCGGGTGCGCGACACGATGACCGACATGGGCCTGCACCGCTCGCAGCTGGACGACCAGGGCAAGCACGTCCCCTTCAGCACCAAGCCCGGCTCGGTGGCCCTGGGCGCCGACGAGGCCAGCCCGCTGACCGTGGCCAACTCCTTCGCCACGCTCGCCTCCGGCGGTCGTCGCTGCGAGCCCTACCCGGTGGAGAAGGTCACCGACTTCGAGGGCGCCGAGATTCCGCTCGACGCGCAGAACTGCGAGCGCGTCCTCGAGGAGGGCGAGGCCGCCGCCGTGACCGACGTCTTCCGCTCCGTACCCGAGACCACCGATGGCGGCGCCTCCCGCGCCCGCCTCTCCGGTGGCCGGGTGTCGGCCGGCAAGACCGGTACCGCGGACGGCTCCGACGAGACCTGGTACACCGGCTACACCCCGCAGCTGGCCACCTCGGTGTGGGTGGGCACCCCGGACAGCCTGGGCAACCTCCGCGACATCACGCTGGGCGACCAGACCTACGACGGCTGGCTGTACGGCTCCACCGTCGCGGCGCCGGCCTTCCGCACGATCATGGACTACGCCCACCGCGACCTGCCCAACGAGTCCTTCCCGGAGCCGCCGGCGGAGCTGCGGCAGGGCCGTCAGGTCGAGGTCCCCGACGTCTCCGGCAAGACCGTGCTGGAGGCACGGGAGGAGCTGCGCAAGGCGGGCCTGCTGGCGGTGAACACCAAGCCGTGGGCACCCGGTGACGCGACGATCGGGCGCATCGAGACCACCGACGGCGAGAAGCACGACAGCTCCCGGTTCGTGCGCCTCACCCCGCGGACCGACGAGAAGGAGCCGTCGCCGGAGCAGATCCGCAAGACCCTCGAGAAGCAGGGCGACGGCACCAAGGGCTCGGTCTCGGACGGCGACACCGGGGAGAACTGACCGGCGTCGACCGACCGGACGCGACGAGGGGCAGCCGCACCAGCGGCTGCCCCTCGTCGGTTGCGGGCCCGGCTCAGCCCAGGTGCTTCTTCACCGCGGCGGCGACGCGTCCCCCCTCGGCCCGGCCGGCCACCTTCGCCTGCGCGGCCTTCATGGCCTGCCCCATCTGGGACTTCTCCGTCACGCCCGCCTCGGAGACGGCCTCGGCCACCAGGGCCCCGAGCTCCTCGTCGGACAGCTGCGCGGGCAGGTAGGCCTCGATCACCGCGAGCTCGGACTGCTCGGACTCGGCGAGCTCCGGGCGCCCGGCCTTCTCGTACTCCGCGATGGCGTCGCGGCGCTTCTTGCCCTCCTTCGTGATGACGGAGAGCACCTCCTCGTCCGTCAGCTCCTTGCTGGAGGACCCCGCCACCTGGGCGTTCTGGATGGCGGTCATGATCATGCGCAGGGTGGCGGAGGTGACCTTGTCCCGCGCCTTCATGGCCGTGGTGAGATCGCTGGAGATCTGCTGCTTGAGCTCGCTCATGGGGGTGATCATCCCACCGGCGGGGCACCCGGTGCGATGATGTCTGGATGAGGCCCCCACTGCAGCCCTCCCGCCCGGCGGCACCGACCGGTACCACGGGAGGCCGGTTCGGGCGCCGTGCGGCGCAGGCGGCGGCCGCCACCGCCGGCGCGGGACTGGCGTGCGTGGCCTGGGGGCACTTCGTCGAGCGCCACCTGTACACGCTGCGCCGCGTCACCGTCCCGGTGCTGCCGGTGGGTTCCCTGCCGCTGCGGGTGCTGCACGTGAGCGACCTCCACCTGGTGCCCGGCCAGGAGCGCCGGATGCGGTGGGTGCACGATCTCGCGGCCCTGGAGCCCGACCTGGTGGTGAACACGGGTGACAACATGTCGTCCACCCGGGCCGTGCCGTGGGTGCTGCGCACCTTCGCCGACCTGCTGGACGTGCCGGGCGTCTTCGTCCTCGGCTCGAACGACTACTACTCGCCGCGGCGCAAGAACCCGCTGGGCTACGTCATCGAGGGGCGCAGCCGCCTCTCCGGGGACCGCACCCACCGCGACATGCCGTGGGAGGAGCTGGTCGCCGCGTTCACCGAGCGCGGCTGGGTCGACCTGACGCACCGCCGCGTCCGCCTGGAGGTCGAGGGCGTCCGGCTCGAGTTCGTCGGGGTGGACGACCCGCACCTGGATCTCGACGAGTACGAGGGCGTGGCCGGCCCGGCGGCGGCGGACGCGGACCTGACGATCGGGGTCACGCACGCCCCCTACCAGCGCGTGCTCGACGCGATGGTCGCCGACGGCACCGGCCTGGTGATCGCGGGCCACACCCACGGTGGTCAGGTCTGCCTGCCCGGCTGGGGTGCGCTGACCACCAACTGCGACCTGGACGCCGGTCGGGTCAAGGGCCTCTCCCGCTGGTGGCCCGGTGCCGGGTCGCGCCCGTCCTCGGAGGCACCGGACGACGCCGCCTGGCTGGAGGTCTCCGCCGGCCTCGGCCACTCCCCGATGGCCCCCTACCGGTTCGCCTGCCGCCCCGAGGCGACCCTCCTGACCCTGGTGCCGCGGGAGTCCAGCGCCCCCGGCACCGGCGCCTGACCAGACCGACCGTCTCCGACGAGAGGACGCCATGAACGCCACCCTGCAGGGCCGTACCCTCCTGATGTCCGGCGGGAGCCGCGGCATCGGTCTAGCCATCGCGCTGCGCGCCGCCCAGGACGGCGCGAACGTGGCGCTCCTGGCCAAGACCGACCAGCCCCACCCGGCGCTGCAGGGCACCATCCACACCGCGGCCGAGGAGATCGAGCAGGCGGGCGGGACGGCGCTCCCGATCGTCGGCGACGTGCGCTCCGAGGAGTCGGTGCGCGGCGCCGTGGCCGCGACGGTGGAGCGTTTCGGCGGCATCGACGTCGTGGTGAACAACGCCAGCGCGGTGGACGTCTCCCCCGCCCGCGAGCTGCCGATGAAGAAGTACGACCTCATGCAGGAGGTCAACACCCGCGGCACCTACCTGCTGACCTCGGCCGCGATCGAGCACCTGGAGCGCTCGGAGAACCCGCACGTGCTGACCATGTCGCCGCCGCTCACGATGGACCCGCGCTGGTTCGGCCCCCACACGGCCTACACGATCAGCAAGTACGGCATGAGCATGGTGACCCTCGGACTGGCCGAGGAGCTCCGTGAGGCAGGCATCGCGGTGAACAGCCTGTGGCCGCGCACCATCATCGCCACCGACGCGATCCGCAACGTGCTCGGCGGCGAGGAGGCGATGGCCCGCGCCCGCGACCCCCGGATCATGGGGGACGCCGCCCACGCCGTGCTCACCCGGCCCTCCCGCGAGCGCACCGGGCAGTTCCTCGTCGACGACGAGGTGCTGGCCGAGGCCGGCGTGACCGACCTGTCCGCCTACGGGGGCTCCCCGGAGACGCTGCAGCCCGACATCTTCCTGCCCTGACCCGGGTACCGAGCACCCCGGAGGCCACCATGTCCGTCGTCATGAAGTTCGGCGGGTCGTCCGTCGCCGATGCCGCCCGCCTCACCCAGGTGGGCGAGCTGGTCACCGCCGCCCTGCCGCACCGCCCCCTGGTGGTGCTGTCCGCGGCGGGCAAGACGACGAACGCCCTGGTCAGTGCGGGCGAGGCCGCCGAGGCGGGCAGGATCGAGGACGCCCTCGATCTGAGCGCGCGGCTGCGTCGCACCCACGAGGAGATCGCGACCGAGCTGCTCGGCGGCGTGGACGCGGACCTCGAGGAGACCTTCGACCAGCTCTTCGGCGACCTGGAGAGCCTGCTGCGCGCGGTGGCGATCCTGGCCGAGCTGTCCCCCCGCAGCCGTGACGCCATCCTCTCCACCGGCGAGCGGCTCTCCACCCGCCTGCTCTCGGCGCACCTGCGGCTGCCGCTGCTGGACGCCCGCACGCTGGTCCACACCGACTCGCGGCACGGTGCGGCCACCCCGGACACCGAGGCGATCGCCCGGGCCGTCTCCGAGGTCGCCGTCCCCGCGCTGGAGGAGTCGGGGGCCGCCATCACCCAGGGCTTCATCGGCAGCGACCCGCGCGGCACCACCACGACACTGGGGCGTGGCGGCAGCGACTACTCGGCCGCGCTGCTGGGTGCCGCGCTGCAGGTGGAGGAGGTGCAGATCTGGACCGACGTCGAGGGCGTGCTGACCTGCGACCCCCGGGTCGTGCCGGCCGCCCGCAGCGTGCCGGAGCTGTCCGCCTCCGAGGCGGCCGAGCTCGCCGCCTTCGGCGCGAACGTGCTGCACCCGGCCACCATCGCGCCGGCCATGCAGTCCGGCGCCGCGGTGACGGTGCGGCACACCCACCGTCCGGAGGGCGCGTTCACCACCATCCGCCCCGGGCTGGTCGGGGAGCAGGCAGCGGCGGCCATCACCTCCCGCGGGCCGGTCACCGTGCTGACCGTCTCCTCCCCGCGGATGCTGGACCAGACCGGCTTCATGCAGCGCCTCTTCGAGGTGTTCGCCGCGCACGACGTGAGCATCGGGCTCATCGCGACGGCGGAGGTGAGCGTCTCTGTGACCCTGGACGCCGCGTCGGAGCTCGACGGCCTGCTGCGCGACCTGGGCGAGTTCGCCACGGTGGAGGTGTCCCGGGACCGCGTGATCATCGCCGTCGTCGGCGAGCGGCTGAAGACCACGCCGGGGCTGGCCGCCCGGGTCTTCACGAGCCTCGAGCCGGTGGCCAACATCGAGCTGATCAGCCAGGGCGCCAACGACGTGAATCTCTCGGTCGTCATCCGGGGTGACCGGCGCGACGACGCGCTGCGTGCCCTGCACGCGGGCCTCTTCGAGGACGCACGCGAGGCCTGACGCATCCCCACGAGTTGATGTGGTGATACGTCACGCTTATATTGGTGACCGATCACTAACCGAGGAGGAGCGCACCATGACCGACCTGAACCAGCTCAACGGCACCTACACCATCGACCCGACCCATTCCCGGATCGGCTTCGTCACCCGTCACGCGATGGTCACCAAGGTGCGAGGCAGCTTCAACGAGTTCGAGGGCACCGCCACCACCGGCGAGGACCTGCAGGGCGCCGAGATCTCCCTGACCGCCCAGGTCGCGAGCATCGACACCCGCAACGAGCAGCGTGACGGCCACCTGCGCACCGGCGACTTCTTCGACGCCGAGCAGTTCCCCACCATCACCTTCGCCTCCACCGAGGTCACCGCCGTCGACGCCGACACCCTGCGCGTCACCGGCGACCTGACCATGAAGGGCATCACCAAGGCGGTCACCATCGACTTCGACTTCGAGGGCGCCGCCACCGACCCGATGGGCAACGACCGCATCGGCTTCGAGGGCCGCACCACGATCAACCGCACCGAGTTCGGCATGACCTTCAACGCGGCCATGGAGACCGGCGGCGTGATGGTCTCCGAGGACGTCACCCTGGAGTTCGAGGTCTCCGCGATCAAGAACGCCTGAGGCGCCCGCTCAGGACAGCGAGGCGACCCTCCGCACGTGTTGCGGGGCCGGTCGCCACTCCCCCTCCAGAGCGGCGTCCGACCCCTTGACACCCCTGAAACTAGGGAGATCCCGGCTTCCCCGACAGGGCAGCCCCTGCCCTTGACAGGCTCCCGGAGGTGCAGTAAGGCACGTCACACGCACGAGGGCGGCGGATCCCGAACCAACGGGATCCGCCGCCCTCGTGCGTGCCGGGTCAGTGCGCGCGCCGGTACTCCTCCCAGAGCACCTTCTCCACGGCTGGGCCGTCGTCCGGCAGGTCCGAGACCAACCCGTTGCGCCCCTCGTAGTAGGCACACACCTGCTCCGCGGCCACCTCCGGGAGGTCCGTGTCCCCCACGGCGATGCCGTGCAGGTGGAAGTCCCACTCCGGGTGCTGGTCAGGGGTGCGCAGCCACGCGGCGAAACCCACCGAGCGCAGGGCGACCAGTGCCTTCTCCCGCTCCTGCCCGGAGAGGTCCACGGCATCGATGTCGACCGCACCGCCGCCGTCGTGCGTACCGGCGGACGTGCCGTCCTCGCCCTCGGCGTAGGAACCCTGCGTGTACCCGAACGGGCGCCCGAAGAGCCGCTCGGCAGCCCGGAGCATGTCCATGGTGCGCTGGTTGAAGACGTGACCACCCACCGTGGTGCGGGCCCCCAGGTCGATGGGCTGCGTGACGGTGAAGCGCCCCTCGGCGAGGACCCCCAGGGACTTGCGCCCCGGGATCCCGTTCGCCGCCAGGTCCCGGAGGCCGAGCTCCTCCTGGAAGCGCCGGTAGGCCTGCAGCGTCGTGGTGCCGTAGTGACCGTCCACGACCTCGGGCTCCAGCAGCCCCCGGTCCGCCAGCGCCTCCTCGACCAGCCGGACGGGCCGCTCGGCCGTGACCTCCTGGTCGTCCCGGAAGGGGTCCCACTGCGCAGCCAGCAGCAGCTGCTCCATGTTGACCGTGGGGTGGGCCGTGCTCGGCCACGAGTCGGCCATGGCGGCGGTGACCGCCGAGCCGACGCCGGCCGCGATGACGGTGCGCCGGGCGAGCTCCTGGTTGCCGGTGCGGGGCATCACGACCACCCGCCCACGGGGGAGTCCCCCACGCCCACGGCCGGTTCCGCGCCGACCTCCACCGCTGCCCGAGCACCCTCCGGGACTGCTCCGGCAGACGCCACCCTGCTCCTCGTCCACATGCCGTTCTCCTTCGCCGTCGTCACGCCCCCTGCGGGACCGTGAGCCATTGGGTCCGACGACGCTAGGAGCCGCACCGGCAGGACGGCAGGGGCAGACCGTGCCCTTGACGCCCGGGCACCGCCGCGCTAAGAGAGCACCCCGGTGCGCGAGGGGACCGTCAGCTGGTCGCGGGCTGGCAGGGCACGCTCGAGGGGGAGAAGAGCATGTCCCAGGTCAACGGTCCGGGGATCCCGTCGGGGTCCCCCGCCAGCTCGGGGTTGCTGCGCTGGAAGTGCGCCACGTTGGCCCGGGTGGCCTCGGTGAAGGTGCGGCCGGGCTGGTACCCGTCGCCGTCGTGGTGCTGCGTGCACCCCTTGTCGATGAGGGCGTGGTCCAGGTCCTCGACGACGTCCATCTCGGCCCCGATCGTGAACTTCTTCTGCCCGGGGAAGGGCGGGGGGCTCATCGGCGCCCCACCCTTGACCGGGGACGACCCACCGGTCCCCGAGCCCGTGGACGGTCCTGTCGAGGGGGACTCCCCCTCGACACCCGTCGCGGGGGTCTGCGCGACCCCCTCGCCGGTACCACCGTCCCGCAGGGTGTCCACGGTCCAGAGGGCCCCGGCGGCCAGCAGGGCCGCGGCCACGGCGAGGCCCGCCATCCGACCGACGGCGCCACGGCGTCCACCCGCCCCGGTGCCACCCTGCCCCGGACCGGTGCTCACGGCGCTGGCACCGGCGAGCTCGCCGCCCCCGGTGCGACGCTGCCCGAAGCCCCCCTCGAACTCGTCCAGGAGGCGCAGGAACTCCCCCGCATCGGCCGGGCGATCCTCGGGGCGGTGCGAGCTCGCGCGCAGGAGCACCTGCTCCACGGCGGGCGGCACGTCCTCGCCCAGCAGCGCGTCCGCCACGACGGCGGCGGAGTAGACGTCGGAGCGCGGGTCGGGCCGGCCGCCCGCGGAGAGCTCGGGCGCCACGTGGCCCTCGGTGCCGGCCGCCGGGTCAGCCACCCGGTCGTCAGGGCCGACGACCAGGCCGAAGTCCGCCAGCACGACCTCCCCGTCACGGCCGACGAGCAGGTTGTTGGGGTTCACGTCCCGGTGGGTCAGACCACGCCGGTGCAGCGCGTCCAGGCCCACCAGCATCTGGCGGACCACGTCCCGGGCCTCCTCACCGGAGATGCCGCCACGCTCCCGGATCCACCGGGGCAGGTCGCGGCCGGCGGCCGCGGTGGCCAGCCACACGTGCTCGTCGCGCGGTCCCGCCGCCCACAGCAGCTGCACCAGGTGGGGCTCCCCCACCACGGCGGCCATGTGCCGGCTCTCCACGCGGAAGGCCTCGCGCGCCAGGTCGTCGACGGGCGTCCACCACACCTTGAGCGCGACGTCGCGGCCCGTCACCCGGTGCCGCGCCAGCCACACCTCCGCTGAGCTGCCACCACCCAGTCGCTGCACGGGCTCGAAGGCATCCGGCAGATGGGTCTCGGCCCCCCGGTCGTTCACGTCATCCCCTTCTCCGGCAGATGGGCGGCCAGATCCGCCCGGGTCACCATGCCACGCCGCACCAACAACGTCGCCAACCGCACGAAGACCGGCGACGACTCGTGCGCCGCTCCCGGCTGGCCCGCCAGCACCGGGGCATACAGATCACAGAGCTCCTCGACCTGCCGCCGCGCCTGACGACTGCTCAGACCCAGGGTCTCCGCCACGTCCCCGTACGTCGGGGGCACGCTGTTCCCGGAGAGGCCGGGCGCGCACAGGGCGGCGGCCACCGGCCAGAGCTCGTCCGGGATCGGGTCCAGCGCGACGGTCTGCCGCGGACTGGGCGGCGGCACCGCACCATCCCCCAGAGCACCGATGCGGAGCTCCCACGAACCGGCACTCGGGGTGGCCAGTCGAGCCGTCGGCTCCGGCACCGAGCAGGCGGCGGGACGGCGCCCCTCCGTGCGGGCGGGCAGCCAGGTGGGGCTACCGGCCTCACCGAAGACGCCGAGCTCGTGGGTGTGGGACAGGTTGCGCACCCACAGCTGGCCGGCCTGGCACCAGAGCTCCCCGGCCACGCGGGAGAGCCGCTCGCCGAGCAGCTCCTCCCAGACCGGGATCTCGCAGGCCGCGTCGTCGCGTCCGAAACGCCCCCAGGTCCCCTCGGTGAAGTCGTAGCGCTCGTCCGCGTAGGTGACCGTGAAGAGCACCTCCGGCCCGGGAGCCCCCGTCGCCAGTCGTACCGGTTCCCCGCTGCGGTGGGCAGGCTGGTCACTGAGCGGCATGGCGGGCACCTCGGGGGGGGCATTGGGCGTTGGTGGCCCGGGGGGCCTCACGGGACATTGCCAGAGCACCGCGTCCGACACAACGCGCCCGCTCCGACCTCGCGACCGAGAGGGACTAGGGTGTGCCGGTCGGTTGCACCCCACCCGGGGTGCAAGGGAACCCGGTGAGAGGCCGGGACTGACGCGCAGCGGTATGGGCTGTGCGCGATGACAGGTGCCACTGGCCACGGGCCGGGAAGGCGTCCTCGCGTGAGAGCCCGAGTCCGAAGACCTGCCGACGCTGTTCACCGTCCGCGGGCCTCGCGATCTGGGCCCCGATGAGAGATGTGAGTCCTGCCCTTGCCTGATGCTGCCGGTTCCCGGCCGCGCACAGCGGTCCTGATGGTCCTGCTCGCCGTGGCGCTGCTGGCCAGCATGGTCGTCTCGCTCGCCGTCGGCGCCGTCTCCCTGCCCGTGCCCACCGTGTGGAGCGTCGTGCAGGCGCACCTGGGTGGCCAACCGGCCGACCCGACCTGGGACGCGATCGTGTGGGACCTGCGCGCCCCACGCACCCTGCTCGCCGCCGTCGCCGGAGCCGGGCTGGCCGTGGCCGGGGCGGGCATGCAGACGCTGGTGCGCAACCCGCTGGCCGATCCCTACCTGCTGGGCGTCTCCTCGGGCGCCGGGGTGGGGGCGACGGCCGTCATCACCACCGGTGCCCTGTCCGGGCTGGGCATCTGGGCCCTCTCCGGCGGGGCGCTGCTGGGCGCCCTGGCCGCCGCGGCCCTAGTGTTCGGGGTGGCGATGCTGCAGGGCGGCCTGACGCCGCTGCGGCTCGTGCTCACCGGGGTGGTTCTGTCCTCGGCGTTCAGCGCCGTCTCCAGTTTCCTGGTATTCCGTTCCGGTGACCCGAAGGCGGCCCAGTCGGTGCTCTTCTGGCTGCTCGGCAGCGTCAGCGGCGCGAGCTGGCAGGTGCTGCTGCCCGCCACGGTCACGACCGTGGTCGCCGTGCTGGTGATGGTGGCCTTCTCCCGCTGGCTCGACGCACTGGCGGCCGGACCCGACCTCGCCGCGTCCCTTGGGATCCCGGTCAAGGGTCTGCGAGTGGCCCTGTTCGTCGGTCTCGCCGCGCTGGTCGGGGTGCTCGTGGCCGTCTCCGGTGGTATCGGGTTCGTCGGCCTCGTCGTGCCCCACCTGGTCCGCATGGTGGTCGGCGCCCGTCACCGGGCCGTCGTGCCCGTGGCAGCACTGGGTGGCGCCGTCTTCCTGGTGTGGGTCGACATCGTCGCCCGGGTCAGCGTCCGCCCCCAGGAGATCCCCCTGTCGGTGGTCACCGGCCTCGTGGGTGCGCCGGTGTTCCTCGTGCTGGTCGGCCGCCGTCACTACCGCTACAACGGAGCCGACTGATGCGGCTGCGCGCCGAGGGCCTGAGCGCCGCGGTCGGCCGGACCACTGTCCTGCAAGACGTCACCTTCGAGGTCCCCACTGGCACCGTCACGTCGCTGGTCGGCGTCAACGGGTCGGGCAAGTCCACCCTGCTGCGCACCCTCGCCGGCATCCGGCCGGCCCCGGCAGGGCAGGGGTGGCTCGGCGACCGGACGGTCGACCGGATCCGGCCCCGCGAGCGCGCCCGCCGCCTGGCGCTGGTCGCCCAGGACGAGGCGCCGCCGGAGGACCTGCTGCTCGGGGAGATGATCGCCATGGGCCGCACCCCGTTGGCCAGACCGTGGGAGATGGGCGGTGCCGACGAGCGCCGGGCCGTGCTGGAGTCCCTGGACCAGGTCGGGCTCACCGGCATGGCCGACCGGCCCTGCAGCGAGGTCTCCGGAGGGGAGCGCCGCCGGGCTCTGCTGGCCCGCGGGCTGGTGCAGCAGACGCCGATCCTGCTGCTCGACGAGCCCACCAACCACCTCGACGTCGCCCAGCAGCACCACCTGCTCGGTCTCGTCCGCGGGTCGGGCCGCACCACGGTGATGGCTGTCCACGACCTGGGGCTGGCGGCCCGCTACAGCGACCAGGTGGTGGTCCTGCACGCCGGTCGCGTGCTCACCAGCGGCAGCCCCGCCGAGGTGTTCGCCGACCCGCGCGTGGCCGACGTGTTCGGCGTCCGCATCGTCACCTTCACCGATCCGGACACCGGCAGCGAGCACGTCGCCTGCCTGCCGCGGACCCCGCAGCCCCACCAGGAGGAAACATGACCACCCACCGGTTCGCCGCGGCGATCCTCGTCGCCGCCATCGGCATCGGCACCGCAGGCTGCTCCGGCCAGTCCGCCACGAGCCCCGGCGCGGGGGCGCCGGCGACCTCGTCCGAGACGGTGACGGTCACCAACTGCGGTCAAGAGGTCACCTTCCCCTCCCCGGCCCAGCGCATGCTCGTCAACGACTCCAATATGATCGCCACCACGTTGGCGGTCGGAGCGGCCGACCAGGTCGTCGCGGTCACCGGTCTGGAGAAGGACAAAGCGGTCCTCGAAGAGGTCTACGGCAAGCAGGCCGTGGGCAAGCTCAAGGACCTCGGTGAGGTCGGCATCAGCCTCGAGAGCGTCCTCGCCCAGCGTCCCGACATGATGTTCGCCGGCTACAACTACGGTTTCGGCGAGGGGCGCAACCTAATGCCGGAGGACCTCAGCCAACGCAGCATCGCACCCTACGTGCTCACCGAGAGCTGCCGACGCTCCCCCGACAAGGAGGAGCGCGGCGAGATGGACCCCTGGAAGGCGTTGGCCGCCGACCTGACCAACATCGGCAGGGTGACCGGCCACGAGGACCGGGCGAAGGAGGTCCAGGGGGACGTCGACACCCGCCTGGCCACTCTCCAAAAGGCTCCCCGAGCGCAGAAGAAGCCCGTGGTGTTCCTCTTCGACAGCGGCACCGACACCCCCTTCTCCAGCGGCGTGTACGGGGGACCCCAGGGCATCATCGAGGCCGCCGGCGCCACCAACCTTGCCGAGGACGTCAAGGACACCTGGACCACCATCTCGTGGGAGAAGGTCGCCGCCGGCAAGCCGGACTTCATCGCGATCGTCGACTACCCGGGCGAGAGCGTCGCCGACAAGATCCGCACCCTGCGGACCAACCCCGCCACCAAGGACCTGCCCGCGGTGCAGCAGGAACGCATCATCGCCCTGCCCTATGTCGCGTGGACCAGCAGCCCGCTCAACATCGACGCCGCCGAGGCCCTCCGCCAGGCCCTCGAGGAGGCCAAGCTCGTCCCGGCCAGCGGGATCACGCCCAGGCACGACCTCCGCGTCCACCCCTGAGCCGGGCGCTGGCCGGGGCCCTCACGGCCCCGTCATGGCAGACCGCACAACAAGAATCGGCCCTGGCCGCGGATTCCGCTGGCCAGAGCCGATTTCGTGTGGTCGGGGTGACAGGATTTGAACTGTCTACGCCCGGCCGCACGGTCTCCGCTCCAGCCATGGATTGCAGGCATCTGGCCTGCAATACTGCGGACTGTACGCGTGACTGGATCGCGCCACAAGCGGACACGAGAGGTGTCCAGTTATGGCAGAGATATGGCAACTCGTGTCACTGGGAGGTTGAGGCATGCCTCGTGCCAAGCGGGAGTTCGGGACCATCCGCAAGCGCAGCAAGCGCTGGTCGGCCTACTACATGGGCCCTGACCAGGCGTTCCACTACGGACCCACCACCTTCCAGACCAAGGCAGACGCCGAGACCTGGCTCATGGGGGAACGCCGCCTGCTGCAGAACGAGAACTGGACTCCCCCCAAGGGCCGCCGTCGGAAGGCGCTCAAGCAGAGCATCCCCTTCGACGTGTACGCCGAGCGCTGGCTGGCCAATCGCGAGCTCAAGCCCCGCACCGCCGATCAGTACCGTCGCCTGATGGACCGGTTCCTCCTACCGGGCTTCCGCGGCCATCCCCTGCGCAACATCACCCCCGCCGACGTACGGGACTGGTACGCGACCCTCGACCCCAGCCGCCCCACCCAGAGGGCACACGCCTACTCACTGATGCGCAGCGTCATGCAGACGGCCTTCGAGGACGAGTTGGTCGCCAGCAACCCGTGCAAGATCCGCGGCGCATCGATCACCAAGCGGGCACGCCGCGTGGAGCCTGCGACGCTGGACGAGATGGCCCTGCTCATCGAGCACCTGCCCGACCGTTACGGCGCCTTGGTGCTGATCGGCGCGTGGTGCGGCCTCAGGCTCGGCGAGATGATCGAGTTGCGCCGCAACGACCTGGACCTCAAGCACGGGGTCATCCGGGTACGACGAGGCCTGGTGCGCGTACGCGGAGAGGTGTCCGTTGGCGCGCCCAAGACCCAGGCAGGCATCCGTGACGTGGCGATCCCGCCTCACCTGATCCCCGAGCTCCAGGCGCACCTCGACACATTCGTCGGCCCAGCACCTGATGACCTGGTGTTCCCCTCCGTGGGCGACCGGAACGTGCAGGTGCACCCCAACACGATCTACCGACACTGGTACCGGGCCCGCGCCGCCGCTGGCCGACCCGATTTTCGCATCCACGACCTCCGCCACACTGGCGCAGTCATGGCCGCCCAGTCAGGCGCCACCATCGCCGAACTCATGGCACGCATCGGCCACTCGACTCCCCAGGCCGCGATGCGCTACCAACACGCCGCCCAGGGCCGGGACGCTGCCCTGGCTGCGCGAATGTCGCAGATCGCCGCCACTGGTTCCTGAAGGCCCGCAGCCTACTTTGCCGGTGGGGGTCCACCTCGCGTGAACGGGATGTTGTGTCGCTCGAAGATGCTCCACGGTGTCCCAGCCCAACCGGTGATCTGCGGCACGAGGTCTGGGCGGACAGCCTGGATGACACCCTGCACATGGGAGAGGTACGCCAACCAATCCCCCGCAGAAGCGGCCAATGCCCACAACTGTGCGCCGGAATCAACTTCGTCTAGCAGGGACGACTCGTCGTCAGCATGCACCACCGCGGAGTAGGTGTACCGATCCGCCACGAAGCGGTCGGACGTCCACTCGGGAATGACCGCCTTCCCCGTACTGCTGTCCCACTGCGAGATGTAGAGCCGTGAGCCTCGTGTCTTGTCGAGCAACCCGGGGAGTTGCTCGACGTAGACCTCGTGCTCCCGCGTCTGGGTGAAGGAGTCAAGCGCTTCCGTGACCTTCTCCGCTTGGATGGCTTCCCTCGCCAGGGTGAATGGGCGAATCAACGTCACGAGATGCTCCAGGTCAGCCTGATCGATGCCCTCGTTGGCGAACCGCAAGGCGACCTCTGGGCCTTGGACCCACACCTTCAACGTCGTGCCCATCTTGAGCAGGCTCGGCTCCTGGGCGGGGCGCGTGAGCAGAACACGCACGATCCGCGCGTTTGCCCGCCTCAGGCACTCTTCACGGCCCTCAACTGTGTCGGGGAGAGACGGCGGCTTCCTGGACATGCGACGACAGTAGTCGCCAGTGCGGACGCGCCATCACACACGAGGTCACCTCTTGGGCATGTTCCGGATCAGGTGAGGACTGGCCGGTAGTGTCACCGCACGACCCGCAGCGGCAGTTCGCCCCTGTACGGGCACGGTGACCTGAGGAGGAGCGGGATGGCGACCACGCGGCTGGAGTTGACTTGGGCCAACAAGGACAAGGCCCTCATCCCCACCGAGCACGGCCGCTACGACTACGCCTGGGTCGACCCCCGCGACCCGCGCTACTGCGAGGTCCGCCCGCTCGTCCTCGGTGAGGCCGTCGCCGGCGAGCAGGCCCCCAGGGACCCCGAGGGCACGTACACCGACCGCGCCGACCTGGACCCCCAGGACGACAACCTGCTCATCCACGGTGAGTCCGGCGACGTGCTGGAGGCCCTCACCCACGTGCCGGAGCTGGCCGAGAAGTACGTGGGCAAGGTCAAGTGCGTCTACATCGACCCTCCGTTCAACACCGGCGAGACCTTTGCCCACTACGAGGACAACCTCGAGAACTCCATCTGGCTCACCCTGATGCGGGACCGCCTGCTGCACCTGCGCCGGCTGCTCAGCGATGACGGGTCGATCTGGGTGCACCTCGACGAATCACAGAACCACCGGATGAGAATCCTATTAGATGAGGTTTTTGGATCAGCAAATTTCATTTCAGACATCTCCTGGCAGAAGCAATACAGCCCCGACAACCGGCTCATCCGATCTGAGGGTGTAGTCGTGGTCTGAAGCCGCCGGCTTCGAGGAGTGCTCGGGCGATGTAGTGGGTGAGGTTGCGGAACCCGAGGGCCAGCCCGCGAAGATGCTCAAGTCGTCCATTCACGGCCTCGGTAGGTCCGTTGCTGGTGCGGGGTCGCTCGCAGTAGGCCAGGACATCGCAGACGCGTCTGGCCAGGGTGCGGCCGAGCTTGCGCAGCTCGACCAGCGGTCGGGGCACCCCGTCGGCGAGGGCATCGATCACCGAGCTCATCTCGACGCGGCCGGTGACCCGGTTGGGGTCTCGGTAGGCGGAGATCATGCGCTGGTAGATGCCCCAGGTGCACTCGATCTGGACGTGCCGGTCCCCGGTGAACAGCTTGTCGAGGCGCTCGTGTTGACGGTCGGTGAGTAGGTCGGCGCCGGTGTGCAGGGTCCGGCGCGCCGAGTAGAGCGGGTCGTCCTTGCGGCCGCGGTGCCCGTGCAACTCCTGCTGAACGCGGCGGCGGCACTCATCCAGGGCGTCGCCAGCCAACCGGATGACGTGGAACGGGTCCATGACAGTGACCGCGTCCGGCAGTTCCTCGGTGGTGGCGGTCTTGAACCCGGCGAACCCGTCCATGGCGACGACCTCGATCCCGTCGCGCCAGGCCTGGTCCCGCTGCGCGAGCCAGTCCTTGAACGCCTTCTTGCTGCGGCCCTCGACCACGTCCAGCAGGCGGGAGGGCCCGGTACCTTCCCGGACCGGGGTGAGGTCGATGATGACGGTGACGTACTTGTCGCCCTTCCTGGTGTGCCGCCACACGTGCTCGTCGACCCCGACCGCGTTCACCCCGTCCAAGCGGGACGGGCGGTCGATCAGCAGCCGTTGACCTTCGGCCAGGACGGCGTCGTTGGCGGTGTTCCACGAGACCGCGAGCCCCTCGGCGACGCGGGCCATCGACAGGTGCCCGATCACGATCGCGACCAGGCCCCACCGCAGGCCGGCGCGGGAGATCTTCGCCCGCGGCTCGGCAGCGGCGGTGGTGTCCTGACGCCATACGTGGCCGCACTCGGGGCACCGGTACCGGCGCACGGTGAGCAGCAGCGTGGTCGAGCGCCATCCAAACGGCTCGTGCGCCAGTTCCCTGGTCACGGTGTCCCGCGCAACGCCCTGGCAGCCACACCGGCGGCACCAGTCGCCCGGCTCGACGACTCGGCAGGCGAGCACCGCACGATCAGGTTCGAGCCGTTGGCCGGTGACCTCCAGGCCGAGGTCGTCCAGGCCGGCGAAGGTAGTCAGGTCGGGGCGCGTGAAGGTAGCGTCGGGCACGTCGAGGTCTTCCCGGTGGGTGGCGTAGGAACCCCCATCTTCGGAAGACCTCGACGCCTACCCCGGGACCGACGCGCCAGCGCCCTCTACACCGTCATCTGTGAAGAGCCGCTTTAGGTGCGGCTGATGGCCAGTTGAGCCAGTGAAGGGTCCACGGGGGCCGGAAATGGGCAACCCAGGGCAGGGGTGGTGCGGTCAGTCCCCCACCGGGGCTAGGCAGGAGGGCCCGGGAGGCCAAGTGGGACACGACAGGTGCCTTGGTCAGGGCCGAGGCGCAGGTATCGTCCACGGCCTCCAGGGCACAGACCGGCAGCCCGGGGTCGGCTGCCTCATCCCCGGCAGGCTCGGCCGGGAGCACGACCTCGGGCACCATGCCGGCCGGACCGATGGCCCCCGGCCCGAGGTGATGAACAGTTGTGGCGGCGGCCGTACCGGTGGCGGCCCAAGCCGCGCTGGTGCCCGTACCAGCGTGCATCCCGAGCAGGCCCAGGATCAACACGAGGGCGCCCAGAACGGTTCGAAGGGCGGGCCAGCCGGACAGGGGGCGGCGGGAGGAGGTCACAGCAGCGATTCGGTGGTGTTCCCGCCGTCCGTGGTGGACAGCACGGTCGAGCCGACGACCAGCAGTGCTTCGGTCTGCCCGTCGTCGGTGATGCCCGTTCCCAGGGCGGTGGCCGTGCCGACCGGGCGGTCGCTGGCGGTCCAGGTGTCGCCGGCGTCGGTGCTGGTCAGCAGGTGTCCCTCGGTGCCGGCGCCCACGGCGGTGGTGTCATCGGCCCAGGCGACCAGGTGCATCAGCTGGGGGGTGTCCAGGGTGGTCCAGGTCGCGCCGTGGTCGGTCGAGCGCAACATGCCGGTTTCGGTGGTGGCCAGCACGGTCCCGGTTTGGGGGGAGATCGCCAGCGATGCCGGGGCGACGGGGATCTCAAGGCTCTGCCAGGTGAGGCCGTCGGTGCTGGCGCGCAGTTGCCCATCGAAGCCGAGGACCCCGTTCGGGCCGGCGGCCAGAGCGTGGAAATCGGATGCGCCGCCGCGGGAGAGCACCGTCCAGCTCTGGCCCCGGTCGGTGGACTCGGCCAGGCCCAGCGGCTCGGGCAGGTCGGTGCGCGGCGCGGGGTGACCCGAGGCCAGGTAGCGGCCCTCGGGAGTCAGGGTGAAACCCATGAAGTCCACGACCGGACCGACCTGGGTCAGCTCCCCGTCCTGGAGCCGGAACAGGCCCTGGTGGGTGGCCAGCAGCACCTCACCGGACTCGGGGTCCCGGGTGAGGGCATGGACGTGGGTGATGGCCGTGCCGGTGCCCTGCGTGCCGGTGCCGGCCGCCGGGGATGTCGCGGGGTTCGGCGCGGCGCAGGCGGTGAGGGTGCCAGCGCCGAGCAGGGTCAGCCCGCCGGCGATCAGGGTTCTGCGGGTCAGGGGGGTCATGGAGCCTTTCCGCCCCGGGCCAAAAGGCGGGGCTTCTACCATTGTCGGCCGGTGACGCGCCGGGATGGGGCGGTTTGCCTTGAAGATTCGATGAAGATTCCCCGCCCCGGCACCGTTCTGAGCCGCCGGGGCGCGAGACAGAGCGAGACTGGACCCATGAACTCTGGCACTGGCACTGGCACTGGCACTGGGACTGGTCCGGCGGCCGGCCGGGTGTTGGTGGTCGATGACGAGAAGCCGCTGGCGCGCATGGTGGCCACCTACCTGGAGCGGGCCGGCTACGAGGTGGCCCTAACCCACACCGGCCCGGCCGCAGTGCAGGCCGCCCGGGTTCACGAGCCCGACGTGATGGTCCTGGACCTGGGCCTGCCCGGGATGGACGGGATCGAGGTGTGCCGGCGGGTGCGGGCCTTCTCCGAGTGCTATGTGCTGATGCTCACCGCCCGCGGCGATGAGCACCACCGGTTGGAGGGATTGGCGGTGGGGGCCGATGACTACATCACCAAACCCTTCAGCGTCCGGGAGCTGGTCGCCCGGGTGGGGGCGGTCATGCGCCGGCCGCGCACAACGGTGTCAGCCCCCGAACCGGAACGGGTCTGCGGTGACTTGGTCATCGACCTGGCCGCCCACGAGGCCCGCGTGTCGGGCCAGGTGGTGCAACTAACGCGCACGGAGTTCGACCTGCTGGCCGCCTTGTCGGGGCGCCCGCACCAGGCCTTCTCCCGCCGCCAGCTGATCGATATCGTCTGGGACCCGGCCTGGGTGGGCGATGAACGGCTCGTGGACGTGCACATCAAGAACCTGCGCCGCAAGCTCGACGCGGACCCGGCCCGCTATATCGACACCGTCCGCGGGGTCGGCTACCGGATGGCGGAGCAATGACCGGCCGGCGGCGCTACCAAGGATTAGCGGCCCGGCTCTTCCTCGCCCAGCTGCTGGTGGTGGGGGCCAGCGTGCTGGCCGCGGTGGTGGTGGCCTCCCTGGCCGGCCCACCACTGTTCCACGAGCACCTGGAACAGGCCGGGGCCGGACACGATGCAGCCCAGGTGCTGCACGTGGAGCAGGCCTACCGGGACGCCAATTTCTGGACCCTGGCCGTGGCCCTGGCCACGGCCTTGATCTGTTGTCTGGCATTGACCTGGCATGTCGCCCGCCGGATCCAGAGTCCGATCAACGCCCTGACCCAGGCGGTCAAGGCCATGGCCGGTGGACGGTACGACACCCGCGTGCCGGCCATGGGCGCCGGCACCGAGGTGGAGGAGCTGGCAGGGTCTTTCAACACCATGGCCGCACGGCTTCAGCGCACCGAGGACACCCGTCGACGGATGCTCTCGGACCTGGCCCACGAGCTGCGCACCCCCGTCTCCGTGCTGACCGTCTACCACGAGGCCCTGCAAGACGGGGTGTCCCACTGGGACGAGCCCACCGGTGAGCTGATGGGCGAGCAGCTGGCCCGGTTGACCCGGCTGGTGGAGGACATCAACGACGTCTCCCGCGCCGAGGAGGGCCGAATCGAACTGGACCGCAGCCCCCAAGGGGTCAACGGGTTGCTGCATGCCGCGACCGAGGCCCACAAGGAGGCCTACGCCACCAAGGGCGTGGCCCTGACCATGGACGCCGATCCGGGCCTGGCCGTGGACGTGGACCGCCAGCGCATGGGCCAGGTCCTGGGCAACCTGCTCACCAACGCCCTGCGCCACACCCCGGCCGGGGGCCGGGTCACCCTCGAGGCCCGACAAAGCCCGTCCGGGGTCACGCTCAGCGTCACCGACACCGGGGAGGGGATCTCTCCCGAGCACCTGCCGCACGTCTTCGAACGCTTCTACCGCGGGGACACCGCCCGCGACCGTGACCACGGCGGCTCCGGGGTCGGCCTGGCCATCTCCCGAGCTCTCATCCAGGCCCACGGCGGCACCCTGAGCGCCACCTCCACCACGGCCGGGGCGACGTTCACCATCGACCTGCCCACCAAGCAGCCCCCCGACCAGCCCACCTACCGGCGCACCCGTTTATCCACCGTGAACACCGGCGCTCCACCCCTTGAATGATACCCCCGAGGGGTATATACCAAGAGGAGAGGCGCCGTCCGGCGCCGCCCTCAGACCTGAAGGAGACCGTCATGACCGAATCCGCCCGCACCCCGCTGCCGGGGGCCACCAACGGCTGCTCGTGCTGCGCCCCAGCCGCCGACGCCACCGCCCCCGCCGGGCGCCAGAGTGCCGACCCAACCGGGACGAGCGCCGGCGACGCGACCTACCAGGTGGAGGGCATGACCTGCGGACACTGCGTGGGCTCCGTCACCGAGGCCGTGAGCGCCCTGGACGGGGTGGACGATGTCCGGGTCGAACTGGTCGCCGGCGGGGCCTCCCCCGTCACCGTGACCGGGCCCGCCTCCGCGGACTCCGTGCGGACGGCCATCGAAGCGGCCGGCTACCGCGTCCGGATCTAACCGACCCATCCCCTCGAGGTCGGCGCCCCACCGCCGAGCCGGTCGCCGAACAGACCGCCGAGCAGAAGGAACACCATGAGCACCCCGCACCACCACGATCACCCCACCGACCAGACCGCCGAACACCCAGACCCGAACCCCCACGCCGGCCACGCCAACCACACCGACCATGCCGCCCACCACCCCGCGGACGCGGCCACCCACGGGCAGGCCGTGCCCCAGGGCCACGCCCACTCGGCCCTGGACGAGGAGCACCAGGTCCATGACCACGGCAAGCACGCCGGGCATTCCACCGCGATGTTCAAGAACCGGTTCTGGGTCTCGCTGGTGCTGTCACTCCCGGTGGTGTTCTTCAGCCACATGGTCGGACAACTGCTGGGCTACCACGTCCCTGAGTTCCCCGGTTCGGCGTGGATCGCCCCGGTGCTGGGCACCGTGATCTACCTCTACGGCGGCGCCCCCTTCCTCAAGGGCGGACTCACCGAGGTGCGCTCCCGCCAGCCGGGGATGATGCTGCTGATCGCGATGGCCATCACCGTGGCCTTCGTCGCCTCCTGGATCACCTCCCTGGGCATCGGGGACCTGATGCTGGACTTCTGGTGGGAACTGGCCCTGCTGGTGACCATCATGCTGCTCGGGCACTGGATGGAGATGCGCGCCCTCGGCGCGGCATCCTCCGCCCTGGACGCCCTGGCCGCGCTGCTGCCGGAGAAGGCCGAGAAGATCGTGGACGGAGACACCGTGACCGTGCCCGTCGGCGAGCTGGCGGTCGGGGACACCGTGTTGGTGCGCTCCGGGGCCCGCGTGCCGGCCGACGGGACCATCCTGGAAGGCGCCGCGGAGTTCGACGAGTCGATGATCACCGGCGAATCCCGGGCCGTGGCCCGCACCGTCGGGGAGCGGGTGGTGGCCGGGACCGTGGCCACCGACAACACCGTGCGGGTGCGCATCGAGGCCGTCGGCGCCGACACCGCTCTGGCCGGGATCCAGCGGATGGTCGCCGACGCCCAGGAGTCCTCCTCCCGGGCCCAGGCGTTGGCGGACCGGGCCGCCGCGTTGCTGTTCTGGTTCGCCCTGGGGGCGGCGATCATCACCGCGATCGTGTGGACCGTGATCGGTCAGCCCACCGATGCGGTCACCCGCACCGTGACCGTGCTGGTGATCGCCTGCCCGCACGCCCTGGGCCTGGCCATCCCGCTGGTGATCGCGATCTCCACCGAACGCGCCGCCAAGGCCGGGCTGCTGATCAAGGACCGGATGGCCCTGGAGCAGATGCGGACCATCGACGTGGTGCTCTTTGACAAGACCGGCACCCTGACCGAGGGCGCCCACGCCGTCACCGGTGTCGCCGCGGCGCCCGGCATTTCCGAGGCCGAGCTGTTGGCCTACGCCGCCGCGGCCGAGGCCGACAGCGAGCACCCGGTGGCCCGGGCCATCGTCACCGCCGCCACCAGTCATGCCGAGGCCGCCCGGTTGGGCCTGCGCGGCACCGGATTCCAGGCCGCCACCGGCCGCGGGGTCACGGCCACCGTGGCCGGGGCCGAGGTCCTCGTCGGCGGGCCGAACATGCTGCGCGAGCTCACCCTGGACACCCCCGAGGCACTGGCCGCCGATGTCCGGGCCTGGACGGATCGGGGGGCCGGGGTGCTGCATGTGGTCCGCGACGGGTCCGTTATCGGCGCGGTCGCCGTGGAGGACAAGATCCGCCCCGAGTCCCGGGCCGCCGTGGCCGCCCTGCACGCCCGGGGGGTCAAGGTCGCGATGATCACCGGCGACGCCCGCCAGGTCGCCGAGGCCGTGGCGCGGGATCTGGGCATCGACGAGGTCTTCGCCGAGGTCCTTCCTCAGGACAAGGACACCAAGGTCACCGAACTGCAGGCCCGGGGCCTGTCCGTGGCCATGGTCGGGGACGGCGTGAACGACGCCCCGGCCCTGGCCCGGGCCGAGGTCGGCATCGCCATCGGCGCCGGCACCGACGTGGCCATGGAATCGGCCGGCGTGGTGCTGGCCGGCAATGACCCCCGTGCCGTGCTATCCATGATCCACCTGTCCAAGGCCAGTTACACCAAGATGATCCAGAACCTGGTCTGGGCCACCGGATACAACGTGCTCGCCGTCCCGCTGGCCGCCGGCGTGCTGGCCCCGATCGGCTTCGTGCTCTCCCCCGCGGTGGGCGCGATCCTGATGTCCGTCTCCACCATCGTGGTGGCCCTCAACGCCCAGCTGCTGCGCCGCACCGACCTGGACCCGGAGCACCTGGCTCCTCTCGAGCGCCCCCGGTCGCAGGCTGCCCTTCAGCCGGCTGCGGTTTCCTGATCTCGCCCCTTGGCGTGAACCCTGATGTGAACCCTCAACCCACCATGAAAGGACCCACCATGAAACGCACCATGACGCTGACCGCCCTGACCCTGGCCTCCGCCCTGACCTTGACCGCCTGCGGCACCGGGGCCCAGGACGAGAACGCCGGCGCTGAGGCCTCGGCCACCGCGACCGGCTCCGCCCCCGCCGCCACCCCTGCGGCCACGGACACCGCGACACCGTCCGCCACGGAATCGGCTACTAGCTCGGCCACCGGTTCGGCCGAGGAGGTCTCCGCCGAGCACAATGACGCGGACGTGATGTTCGCTCAGATGATGATCCCGCATCACCAGCAGGCGGTGGAGATGAGCGAGATGCTGCTGGCCAAGGATGAGATCCCGGCCGAGGTGGCCGAGTTCGCCCAGAAGGTCATCGACGCCCAGGGCCCGGAGATCAAGCGCATGAACTCCATGCTCACCGCCTGGGGCCAAGACCCCGTGGACACGGACGGCATGGACGGTATGGAGGGCATGGACCACGGCGGGATGTCCGGGATGATGTCCGAGGAGGACATGACCGCCCTCGACCAGGCCCAGGGCACCGAGGCCGCCCGGTTGTACCTGGAGCAGATGACCGCCCACCACAAGGGCGCCGTGGACATGGCCAAGGACGAGGCCAAGGACGGCCAGAACCCGCAGGCCGTGCAGCTCGCCGAGCAGGTCATCGCCGACCAGGAGGCCGAGATCACCGAAATGCAACAGATGCTCGACAAGCTCTGAGCACCGTCGTCCGCTGCGGGCATCCGGTGAGACGCGGCTGGCGATAGACCCCGAAACCGGAACGGGTCCTCCAGGAAAGGAGACGAGCATGCAGGACAAGATCAAGGTCGCGGTGAACGGGTACGGGGTCATCGGCAAACGCGTCGCCGACGCGGTCCGGGCCCAGGAGGACATGGCGCTGGTCGGAGTCAGTGACGTCATCGCTGACTACCGGATCGCGACTGCGGCCGGGAAGGGTATCCCCGTCTACGCCTCTACCGAGCAGGCCCTACCGGTGATGGCGGATGCCGGCCTTCCCGTCGTCGGAGGCCTGCACGACCTGCTCGAGAACGTTGACGTCGTGGTGGACTGCACCCCGGCCCAGGTGGTCGCCGGCAACCTGGAGCTCTACCGTGCCCACGGGGTCAAATCCGTGTTCCAGGGCGGGGAGAAGCACGATCTCACCGGCCACTCCTTCGTCGCCCACGCCAACTACGCCACCGCCCTGGGCCGGGACAGCACCCGGGTGGTGTCCTGCAATACCACCGCCACCGTCCGGGCCCTTACCGCGCTGAAGGACGTCGGACTGCTGTCCAAGGCCCGGGGGGTGCTCATCCGCCGGGCCACCGATCCGTGGGAATCGGACCATTCCGGGATCATGAACACCATCGTCCCCGAGGGCCGAATCCCCAGCCATCAGGGGCCCGACGCCCAGTCGGTGGTCCCGGACCTGGACGTGGTCACCATGGCCGCCAAGGGAGCCCACACTCAGAACCACCTGCACTACTGGACGATCGAGCTCACCCGCCCGGCCGAGAAGCAGGAGGTGTTGGAGGCGTTCCGGGCGATGCCGCGGATCGCCTTCGTCCGGCGCTCGGACGGCGTCGTGGCGGTCAATAGCACCGTGGAACTCATGGAGGACCTGGGCCGGCCCCGGGGTGATATGTATGAGGTGGCCCTCTGGGAAGACATCCTCACCGTGGACGGCAACGAGCTGTACTACACCTACACGGTGGACAACCAGGCGATCGTCGTCCCCGAGAACATCGACGCGATCCGGGCCCTCACCGGAACCGTCGACGACGGCGGCGAGTCCATCCGGCGCACCGACCGCGCCTTGGGGGTGCGCCAGGACTTCGTGCGCTCCTCGGTGGCTGCCCGTTGAACTGCGCGGCAGACGCCGCTGAGGCGGTGCCCGGCCCCAGGAATGGGGGGTGGTCGGACACCGCTTCGGCGGCCGCGGACTACCGCAGCGGTCCTATGGCCTCCGGTCAGGTGCGAGAGGCCGTCGCGATCGCGTTGATGGCCTCATCCAACACCGCATTGAACTGCGCTGGGCTCTGGGCCGTACTCAGCCCTTCGGTCAGGGCGCGGGAGAAGCTGGCGATCACGCCGTGGTTGCGGGCCAGCAGGGTGGTGGCCTGGGCCCGGGTATAGCCGCCCGACAGGGCCAGGACGCGGATCACTCGGGGATGGTCCACGAACTCGCGGTAGAAGTCCGCCCGCTCCGGCAGCGTCACTTTGAGGATGACCGACTGGTCGTCTCCGAGCTTGTCCAGTTGGGCGAGGATTGCCGCCTTGAGCTGGTCCTCCACCTCGGCCTTGCGGGGGCTGCGGATATCCACCTCGGGCTCGATGATGGGCACCAGCCCGGTAACGAGGATCTGACGGGCGAGCCCGAACTGCTGCTCCACGACGGAGCCCACCCCGTCCCCGGGCAGCTTGATGACCGAGCGCATCTTCGTCCCGAACATGTGCTTTTCGACGGCTCGAGACAGTAAGTCATCCAGGTGCGGGATGGGTTTCATGAGCTGGGCGCCTTGCTGTTCCGGGGCCAAGCCCTGGTCGATTTTGAGGAAGGGCACGATGCCTTTGCTGTTCCACAGGTAGTCGCCCGTGGGGGAACCCTCCACCTGGCGGTTCATTGTGTTCTCGAACAGGATGGCCCCCATGACGCGCTCACCGTCGAAGCTGGGGCTGGTGATGATACGTGTGCGCACCTGGTGTACCAGGTCGAACATCTCCTCTGGGCCGGAGTAGGCATCCTTGTCGATCCCGTAGAGGTGCAAGGCCGCCGGGGTGCTGCCCCCGCTCTGGTCCAGCGCCGCGACGAATCCGGCACCGTTCCTGACCCTCTGATACTTCTCCGATTCCATGGGAGCCTTCCGCGGCGAGGGAGCACGGTGGTCCGGGTTCCCTGCGCGCGTCATGGACGACTGGCCGCCCTCAAGGGGGAACGGTCATCAGCAGGCTCAACCCAGGGTGACGAGCAGGTCCGCGCAGGCCTGCTCACACCGGCGGCAGGCCTCGGCACACACCTTGCAGTGCTCGTGCATCTGGGCGTGGCTCTCGCATTCGTCCCCGCACGTCTTGCAGGCGGCCCGGCAGGCCTCGAGCAGGGCGCGGGTGGTCTCGACGTTGTTGCCGGTCTGCCGGGACAGCATCCGGCCTGTGGCGGCGCAAACATCGGCGCAGTCCAGGTTCAACCGGATGCACTGCCTCAGGTCGGCCACCATGTCCTCGGCCAGGCAGGCGTCCGCGCAGGCCGTGCAGGTCTGGGCGCACTCGAAGCAGGCCTGGATGCACTCGGCCAGCTTCTGCCGGTCGATGTTGCCCACATTCTTTGGGTAGGTGTCCAGCATGGCGCTCACGTGATGGGTCATGATGTGCTCCTTCGTCGATCTGATCCGACGCACCGGCCTTCGCCGGCCCGCCCTGCCATCGACCACCCCGCCGACGCGGGTGAAGGGCTCAACCTTGAAGGTTCCGTGAAGATCGCCGGCCACGGAGGCCCGCGGACTCCTTTACGGGCAGGGATGACGCAGGTGTGACCAGCCGCCCCTCAGCCCGGCCGACGGCCCTGAGGACCACGCCGACGGGGAGGACCAGCAGGGCTCGCCTCAACGTGGATCCTGTCGGACCGGACGGTCGGTGTCGGGAAGAGCGCTTATGCGATCCGACCAGGGGCGTCGAGGCCGCCGGTGCAGGCCGCCCCGGGCTCAGGCGCGTCGGGGGACTGCCAGTACTCGGCCAGGAACTGCTCGATCCGTTCATCCTCCGGGGAATCCACCGCCACCTGCGCCTGCCAGGCCGAAAGCACGATGGGCGAATCCAGGCCCTCGTAGGGGGCCAGGACGACATAGGCGTCCGGTAGGGCCGTCCGCAGGGCATCGACTTGCTCCTGTGAGAGCGCCTCGGAATCGTAGGCGACCCAGGCGGCACCGTGCTCCAAAGCGTGCACGGCATTCTCGTTGGGTACCGGTTCGGTGTAGACCCCACAGTTGAGCCAGGCGCTGGCATGATCGCCACCCACCGGCGGCGACTGCTCGTAGTCCACAGGGGTGCTCACGTGGTTAGCGCTGAGCCCCTCGAAGGTCTGCAGCCCGGCAATCTCAATGTCCTCCCGAGCCTGGGGCGGAGGATTCTGAATCACGGCGAGTGTCACCAGCCCGCCGACCACGGCGATGGCGGTGAGCGCTCCCGCTCCGACCAGAACCTTCCGCCGACGTTCAGCCTTGGCTTCCTTCGCCCAGTGTGCCTTGAGCAGCGCAGCGCGCTGCTGGGTCAAGTCCCGGGAAGTGGTGCAGCGATCCTTCGCTGATTGGTCAGGCGGTCAGGGCGGGCAGGGAACTGGTGGTGACCTCCTCGGTGTCGGTGTCGGTGTCGGGGACGAGGTTGAGGCGGCACCGGGCGAGGACGTCGGGGCCGAGATAGCGTCGTCCTCCGGCCCACTCGTCGGTCTGCTCGGCCAGGACCGCGCCGACGAGACGGACGATCGCCTCGCGGGTGGGGAAGATGCCGACGGAGTCGGTGCGGCGGCGGATCTCCTTGTTCAGCCGCTCGGTGGGATTGTTCGACCAGATCTGGACCCACACGTCCTTGGGGAACGCCGTGAACGCGAGGAGGTCCGCTCGGGCGGCGTCGAGGTGCTCTGCCACGGCCGGAAGCTTCTCACTGACGTAGTCCAGCAGGCGCTCGAACTGCGCGTTCACCGCTTGTGCGTCGGGCTGGTCATAGACGCTGTGCAGCATCGCCTTCACCGCTGGCCACATGGTCTTCGGCGTCACGGCCATGCGGTTCGCTGCGTAGTGGGTGCGGCACCGCTGCCAGGCCGCCCCGGGAAGGTGCGCGGCGATCGCTTCGACCAGCCCCGTATGCGCGTCACTGGTGACCAGGCGGACGCCGGCGAGGCCGCGGGCGACGAGGTCGGCGAAGAAGCCGTCCCACGCAGCTCCGGTCTCAGAGGTGGCGACCCGCATGCCGAGCACTTCGCGGTGCCCGTCGCCGTTGACGCCGGTGGCGAGCAAGACGACGGCGTTGATCACGCGGCCACCTTCACGGACCTTCATGGTCAGCGCGTCGGCGGAGACGAATGTGAAGGGGCCGGCCTCGTCCAGGGGGCGGTGGCGGAACTGCTCGACGTGCTCGTCCAACGACTCCGCCATCCTGCTGACCTGCGACTTCGACATACTGTTGATGCCCAGGGTCTTCACGAGCTTATCCATGCGACGCGTGGAGACACCGGCGAGATAGCAGTCCGCGACGACCGTGATCAGGGCGGACTCGGCGCGCTTGCGGCGCTCGAGCAGCCACTCGGGGAAGTAGGTGCCGGTGCGGAGCTTGGGGACGGCGACGTCGATCGTGCCGACGCGGGTGTCGAGGTCGCGGTGGCGGTAGCCGTTGCGCTGCGCAACCCGGTCGCTGCTGGGACGGCCGTACTCCGCGCCGGCAACAGCGTCCGCATCCGCGGAGAGCAAGGCATTGATCACGTCCTGGAGCAGGCTGCGCATCAGATCCGGGGATGCTTCGGCCAGGGTGAGCCGCCCCCTTCATTCGGTCCGGACGTTCTGTGAGTCGTCGGTTTCCATTTGATGGGTGCACTGCCGAGCGTACTCGGCTGGGGTTAGGTAGCCGAGCGAGGAGTGCCGGCGGTGGTGGTTGTACTCGTCCTTCCAGTCGCCGATGATGACCTGTGCGTGCAGCAGCGAGTAGAAGCTGTTGATGTTGAGGCACTCGTCGCGGATCCGGCTGTTGAACGACTCGACGTACCCGTTGCGCCACGGCGAGCCCGGAGGGATGTAGGACAGGCCGGTGCGGGTGCCGGCCCAGTCGGCCATCGCCTCGCTGATGAACTCCGGCCCGTTGTCCGACCTGAGCACCGCCGGGGCGCCCCGGGCGGCGACGAGGTCCTCGAGGTGGGCGGTGAGTCGGTCGGCGGTAATCGAGCGCTCCACGAGGCCGCCGATGCACTCCCGGGTGTGTTCGTCGACGATCGAGCAGATCTTGATCGGTCGTCCGTGCTCGTCGGCGTCGAACTGGAAGTCCACCGCCCACACCACGTTCGGCGCGTCCGCCGTCGGCGCGTCGACGGTCGAGGACCCGACGCGCTTGCGTCGACGCCGCTGCGGGACCCGGAGCCCTTCGTCACGCCACAGGCGTTGGATCTTCTTGTGGTTCACCACCCACCCCTCGGCGCGGGCGTCGTGATACGCCCGCCGATACCCGTAGCGGGGATGGTCCTTCGCCCAGGCGCGCAGCCACTCCCTGAGCGCCCGATCCGGGTCCGTGACCGTGTCGCCCTTGAGCGGTCGCCGGTACGCGGAGCGGCTCAGCCCGACCAGACGGCACGCCATCCGTTCGCTTACCCGCAACTTGCGCTTGAGGTGATCGACGGCGGCGCGGCGCCTGTCCGGGCTTAGAAGTTTCCCTCAGCCAGCTCCTTGAGCGCGGCCTTCTCCAGCTCCGCTTCCGCGAGCAGACGCTTCAGGGTCGCGTTCTGCTTCTCCAACTCCTTCAGGCGCTTTGCGTCGTCGGCCTTGAGGCCGCCGTACTGGTTCCGCCACCGGTAGTACGTCTGCTCGGACACCCCCAGCTCCCGGCACACCGCCGCGACGTCCTGACCATCGGTGAGCATCCTGTCGGCCTGCCCGAGCTTACGGATGACCTGCTCCGGGGTGTGACGCTTCCTGCTGTTCGTCATGATCTGACCAGTCTCCCTGCCCGCGACCGCGGGCAACAGGACGACTCTCATAACGACTGGACCTACGAAACGGGGTCAGCCCAATCCTGAACGAGGCGAAAGGACCGAGACCAGCACCCGAGTTCGTGGAATGGCTCATGGGCCTCCCCTCGGGCTGGGTCACCGGCCCCACTCACGACCTCACCGCCAACCAGCAGAACACCGCCCTCGGCAACGGGGTTCTCCCGCTGCAAGCACTCCTCGCCATCGAGTCCCTCGGCGAGGGTGCCGAACCACGCTGAACAAGGCGTGCAGTCTTCTGCGCACTCGCGACCGGTGGACTCGCCCCGGTGCCCTCGCGCCCGCCGGCTTAGCTGGATGCGGTCATCTGCGCGTGCAGCCCATCCACGCGATCGTGTATCGGCCGGGTCGCATCGACCCCGGTGAGGGCCACCTCGATATCGCCCAGCAGGTGAGCTACCAGCAGCGGCTCCGTGGAGATGACTCGGGTGCTGGTACCGAGTGCGGGGTGCCCGGCGCCGGTGAGGGTGTGTCCGTGGATGCGTGCGGTAAACGGTGAGCTCGGCAGGTAGGTGCCGGGATCATCGCCGAGAGCGAGGTCGTGCAGCAGCGCGGCAGCCGCATGGGTGCCCTGCGCTACGGAGTCGTCCCAGTGGTCGATGCGGTAGGAGCCGTGGCGGGGGTAGTGGTGCACGGCGACGCCGCCGGCAGCGTAGATGCGCTGCTGCGGGGCGACCATGACGCGCATCCGGCTGTCGACGGCGATGCCCTCGGGGCCGGTCCAGGGTGCTGGCGCGGCGGGCAGGGTGCCGTGGGCGATGATCGCGAGGTCGCCTTCTGCTCGGGTGCCGTCGTCGAGGGCGATCGTGATCCGGTCGGCGTGGGTGCGGATCGCGTCCGGGGTGCGGCCGAGGTAGGCGGCGTGCTGGGGCCGGTGCAGATCGAGCAGGCGCCTGGCGGCGTGCTCGCCGATCGCCGCAGCGCCGGGCAGGGGCGAGCGGGTGATCATGGCGACGTCATGCCCGTCGTCGGTCAGCAGCGACACGGTCTCGGAGGCGACGAGTCCGCCGCCGAGCATCAGGACTCTCGACGGCGTGTGCGCGGCGACCAGGTCGCGGACGCGGACGGCGTCGGCGAGCGAGTGCAGGGTGGTCAGCCGGCCCGCACGGATGGCCTGGTCGCGGCCGATGATCGACTCGTCGAGGACGCGGGGCCGGCTCCCCGAGGCGATGATCAACGCGTCGTAGGCGCGAGAGGCCCCCGAGTCGAGGTGCAGCTCACGCGTGCGGGGGTCGATGCCACGCACGGTGTCGGCGCGCACGGTCGCTCCGGTATCGGGCAGGGCGGCCTGGCCGGGGGTGATCAGGCCGGTTGCGACGCCCTTGTTGACGAGCATCCGGTTGAACGGCCGCTCGCCGGTGCGCGTGAACAGGTCGATGTCGATGCCGGGGCCTGCGGCGCGGAGCGTCTTCGCGGCGGAGGTGCCTGCCGCGCCGGCGCCGATGATCGCGATGACGGGGGTGCTCATCGGTCTCCGTTCTGCGTGAAGGCCGGCAGCAGGATCGCGTCGATGAACCACGGGGCCTCGTCCGGGTCGAGGCGTCCGACGCGGACTTCCTCGGCTGCGCCGTTCATGACGACGTGGGTGGTGGTGAGCAGCCAGGTCACCGGCAGATCGCTGCGGAACGCGCCCTCGCGCTGGCCGCGCAGCAGCAGGTCACGCATGCGAGCCTCGGCCTTCTCGTGCATCTCGCGGATGCGGGCGGCGGGAAGCTCCTTCTGCGCGGCTGCCAGTAGGGCACGTGACTGGTCGACGAGCAGCCAGCTAGAGGCAACCAGGCGACGGAACGCCTCGCTCGCGTCGCCGCCCAAGGGGACCTCGCTGAGCACCTCCTCGCCGCGTTCGATGCTTTCCACCAGGGCGGCATCGATCAGCTCGGCGCGGTTCTGGAAGTGCCCATACAGCGTCATCCGGCCCACGCCGGCCTCGGCGGCGATGTCGGCGACCGAGGCGTCGGGGTCCTTGCGGATCGCGGTCACAGTCGCAGCCAACATCTTCGCCCTGTTCCGCTGTGCGTCCGCCCGCTGATTCGCCGCCCGCGGTGCGGTCTCGGCCGCGCCTCGGGAGCCGCTCCTGGCCGTGTCCTTCTTCGTTGGCATACGCCACCTCATAACTCGTACGGGAATGCATGAGATAGTGTAGCGGTTACATCCCGTACACCACTGCTTGAGTTAGGAGTCCTGATGACGACCAACGCTTCGCCCGCGGACACTGTGGGCGCCCACCCACGACGATGGCTGGCGCTAGCTCTGCTGGGCACCGCACAGTTCATGCTGATCCTCGACGTGACGGTCGTGGCGGTCGCGTTGCCGCAGATGACCATCGACCTGGGCCTGTCGCGCGAGGCCGTGACCTGGGTGGTCGCCGCCTACACCCTCACCTTCGGCGGGCTGATGCTGCTCGGCGGGCGAAGCGCGGACCTGTTCGGCTCCAAGCCGATCGTCTACGCGGGACTGTTCGCGTTCACGGCGGGCTCACTCCTGGCAGGCCTGGCGGAGAACGGGACGGTCCTGCTGACGGGACGTGTCGTCCAAGGCCTCGGAGCGGCACTGCTCTCTCCGGCGGCCCTCTCGGTCGTGGTCCGCCTCTTCACCGGTGACGAGCGCAATCGCGCCCTGGGCATCTGGTCCGCGCTCGGCGGCGGTGGCGCCGCGGTCGGCGTGCTACTCGGCGGGCTGATCACCGCCGGGCCCGGGTGGCCGTGGGTGTTCTTCATCAACATCCCCGTCGGCCTCATCGTGCTGTTCGGACTGCTCCGCGTCCTACCGCCTCTGCCTCCAGCGCCCGGGCAGCGAGCCTCGCTCGACGTGCTCGGTGCCCTGCTCGTCACAGCGGCGACCGGGTCGGCGATCTACGCCTTGACGATCGCGGGCGAGGACGGCTGGACCAGCACACACACGCTGATCGGAACTGGCGCAGCGGTCGTCCTGTACTTGCTGTTCGGGTGGAGACAGAAGGCCGCGACCTCCCCGCTGATGGACCTTGGCCTGCTGGTGCGACGTCCTGTGGGGGCCGGAGTGTTCGTCATCATGATCGCCACCGCGCTGATGGTCGCCGTGTTCTTCCTCGGCACCTTCTACTTCCAGCAGCACGCGGGCCACGGCCCCCTGGCCACCGGCCTGCTGTTCCTGCCGATCGCCGCAGCCACCATGACCGGAGCCAACCTCGGCGGGCGTCTCATCGGCCGAGTCGGGGCGCGCGCCCTCGGCGTCGCCGGGATGGCGTTTGCCGCGGTCGGGCTCGCGGCGCCCGCGCTGTGGCCCACCACCGTGGCAACCACGGTCGGCGTCAGTTTCGGCGCCTTCGGTATCGGCGCACTGTTCGTGGTCGCCTCGGCCACTGCTCTGGGGCAGATCGGCCCGGAGGAGGCGGGCATCGCGTCGGGCCTGCTGAGTACTTTCCACGAGTTCGGCGCCTCCATCGGCGTCGCGACGGTCTCCAGTCTCGCCGCGGTCAGCCTTGCGGCGGGAGGCGGCGAGTCGGGGTTCCAGCAAGCGTTCGGGTTCGCCGCCGCAGCGGCCGTCATCGCCGCGGTGGTTTCCCTTGTCGCCATTCCGAGGCCTGCCAGACCGCATGAGCGGGCGGCAGACCCTCATCATTGATCAATACCCCTAAGGGGTATATGGTCGAGACGCACAAGTCGTACACGAGTGAAGGAGTTGAGTATCGTGGCAACCACGACCGAGTACCAGGTGACCGGGATGACCTGCGGACACTGCGAGACCGCGATCCGTTCCGAGGTCTCCGAGATCGCCGGGGTGACCGGCATCGACGTCAGTGCCCAGACCGGGCGCCTGGCCGTGACCAGCGAGCAGCCTCTCGACGATGCCGCGGTGATCGCCGCGGTCGACGAGGCCGGCTACGCCGCCGTCAGGAGCTGAGATGAAGGCTCCAGCGCGGCTGGGCCTGTACGGGCTGGGGCTGGTGGCCGTGTTCGCCGTGGCCGGATTCACGGCGAACACGGTGGTCCCCGACGAGACCGTGCAGGCCTGGACACAAGAGACCGAAGACAACGCACACCACGAGGAAGGAGATGCCATGAGCGGCGACGCGCATGCAGGCCACGACGCGGACGCGTTGTCGCTGGGACTCGGCGTGGCACAGGACGGCTACCAGCTCACCGGCGTCAGCGCCCCGAGCGCGACCGGCGCCGGCGGCGAGCTGTCGCTGACCGTGACCGGCCCCGATGGGGAGCCGATGACGGACTTCGAGCTGGAGCACGAGAAGGAGCTGCACCTGATCGTCGTGCGCGCCGACGGGCAGCAGTTCGAGCACGTCCATCCCGAGATGGACGCCGACGGTACCTGGTCGATTCCGTGGCAGTGGGACGCGGCCGGAACCTACCGGGTGTTCGCGGACTTCGTCCCCGGCCAGACCGGAGAGGGCATCACGCTCTCGACCACAGTGCAGGTGCCTGGCGACTTCGAGACCGTGGCAGCGGAGCCGACCGCGGAGACCTCGGTCGATGGCTTCGACGTCGCGGTGGAGGGTGATCTCGTCGCCGGCGAGGGATCTGAGCTGACGATGACGGTAACCCGTGACGGGCAGCCGGTCACCGCGCTGGAGCCGTACCTGGGCGCGTTCGGCCATCTCGTCGCGCTGCGCGATGGGGATCTGGCCTACCTGCACGTCCACCCGCACGGCGACGCTCCGGAAGCGGGAGAGACGTCGGGTCCGGAGATCGTGTTCGAGGCGACCGCCCCGACCGAGGGGCGGTACCTGCTCTTCCTCGACTTCCAGGTCGACGGGCAGGTGCACACCGCCCCGCTGGTCATCGACACCACCACCGGTGGTGGCGGTGCGGTGGGCGATACACACGAGGAAGGAGCAGACCATGAGCACTGACCAGTCCACCGGCACCGGTATCGCCGGGATCGACCTGCAGATCGGTGGCATGACCTGCGCCTCCTGCGCGAACCGGATCGAGAGGAAGCTCAACAAGCTCGACGGCGTCAGCGCCAGCGTAAACTACGCGACCGAGAAAGCCAGCGTCACCACCCCCGAAGGGTATGACCCGCAGCTGCTGATCGCCGAGGTGGAGAAGACCGGCTACAGCGCCGAGCTCCCCATCCCCAAGGGTGAGAAGTCCAGTGATGGGGATGAGGGCGAGTCGCGTGAGGACGCCGAGCTGCGCAGCCTGCGCCAGCGCCTCATCGGGTCGGCAGTGCTGGCGGTGCCGGTCATCGCGATGGCGATGATCCCGGCGCTGCAGTTCGACTACTGGGGCTTTGCCTCCCTCGCACTCGCCGCCCCCGTGGTGGTGTGGGCAGGATGGCCGTTCCACAAGGCCGCATGGATGAACCTCCGCCACGGCGCGGCCACGATGGACACGCTCATCTCGGTCGGCACGACGGCGGCGATGGTCTGGTCGATCATCGCGCTGTTCTTCGGCACCGCCGGAGACCGCGGCGTCGTCCACCCCTTCGAGCTCACCATCTCCCGCTCCGACGGACTCGGGCACATCTACCTGGAAGTCGCGGCAGGGGTGATCACGTTCATCCTGCTCGGCCGCTACTTCGAGAAGCGTTCCAAGCGCCGCGCCGGCGCCGCCCTGCGCGCCCTGCTCGAACTCGGCGCGAAGGAGGTGTCCGTCCTGCGGGGCGGGCAGGAGCAGCGGATCTCCGTCGACGAGCTGACGGTGGGCGATGAGTTCGTCGTCCGGCCTGGTGAGAAGATCGCCACCGACGGCACCATCACCTCGGGCAACTCGGCCATCGACGCCTCTATGCTCACCGGCGAGTCCGTGCCGGTCGAGGTCCGCGAAGGCGACAACGTCACCGGCGCGACCGTGAACGCCGGCGGCCGCTTGGTCGTCAAGGCCACCCGCGTCGGCTCGGACACGCAGCTGGCGCAGATGGCCAAGCTCGTCGAGGACGCCCAGTCGGGCAAGGCCGAGATCCAGCGCCTGGCCGACCGGGTCTCCGGGGTGTTCGTGCCCATCGCGATCGCCGTCGCCGTGGCTGCCCTCGGCGCGTGGATCGGTGCCGGATTCCCGCTCTCGGCCGGGTTCACCGCCGCGGTCGCGGTGCTGATCATCGCCTGCCCCTGCGCCCTCGGGCTCGCCACACCCACGGCCCTGCTGGTCGGCACGGGCCGCGGCGCGCAGATGGGTGTGCTCATCAAGGGCCCGGAGGTGCTGGAGTCCACCAAGAAGGTCGACACCATCGTGCTGGATAAGACCGGCACCGTCACCACCGGCAAGATGACCCTCACCGAGACGATCGCCGCCGACGGCGTGGACCCGGATGAGCTACTGCGGATCGCGGGCGGCCTGGAGGACTACTCCGAGCATCCGATCGCCCAGGCCATCGCCGCCGGAGCCACCGTCGAGGTCGGTGATCTGCCCGCGCCGGAGTCCTTCGAGAACATCGAAGGCAAGGGCGTACAGGGCGTCATCGACGGCCACGCCGTCCTCGCCGGCCGCGAATCCCTGCTCGCGGACTGGTCGATCCACCTCGACGACGATCTTCGCGCTGCGAAGCAGGAGGCCGAATCGCAGGGCAAGACCGCGATCGCGGTCGGCTGGGACGGAGCCGCGCGAGGCGTGCTGGTCGTCTCCGACCAGATCAAGCCCACCAGCGCCCAGGCCATCGCCCAGTTCAAGGAACTCGGGCTCACCCCGGTGCTGCTGACCGGTGACAACCAGGCGGTGGCCGAGCAGGTCGCCTCCGAGGTCGGGATCGAGCAGGTCATCGCCGAGGTCATGCCCAAGGACAAGGTCGACGTCGTCACCCGTTTGCAGGGCGAGGGCAAGACCGTGGCGATGGTCGGCGACGGCGTCAACGACGCCCCCGCCCTCGCTCAGGCCGACCTCGGCCTGGCAATGGGCACCGGCACCGACGTCGCCATCGAGGCCGCCGACATCACCCTGGTGCGCGGCGACCTCCGAGCGGCAGCGGACGCGATCCGCCTGTCGCGCAAAACGCTGGGCACGATCAAGACGAACCTGTTCTGGGCCTTCGCCTACAACACCGCCGCGATCCCGCTGGCCGCCTTCGGACTCCTCAACCCGATGCTCGCCGGCGCGGCCATGGCCCTGTCCAGCGTGTTCGTCGTCAGCAACAGCCTCCGGCTGCGCACGTTCAAGGCGCGCGCGGACGACGCCTCCGACCCGGCACCTGCCGGTGCGGCGCCGGCCCGTGAGCCGGTGGCCGTCTGAACCATCCATCCGTCATCACCCACCACGAAAGGAACTATTCACGATGACTGCACACGAGAACCTCAACCTCACCGACACCTCCGCCTCTGGGGGAAGCTGCTGCGGGCACACGCCCAGCGTCGAGGCGGTCGCGCAGACCCCGGCGTCGGAGATGGCCGAGTGCCCCGTCATGGCCGGCACCCCGGTCGTGAAGGCCGACGCAGAGGCCGCCGGCCTCTACCGCGACTACCAGGGTGAGCGGTACTGGCTGTGCTGCGCCTCCTGCGGGCCGCTGTTCGACGCCGACCCCGACCGCTACGCCAACGCGGCCTGACCGCCCCAGAACGGCCACGGTTCCGCGCCTCCCGCTCCTTGCGGGGGCGCGGAACCACCCGCATCCCCGGACCAACGCGCAACACCTCGATCCGGCCGGCCGCACATGAAGGAGATCCAGATGAACAAGCGCATGACCACCCTCATCGCCGCAGGCATCCTCGGCGGCAGCCTCGCCCTGGCCGGTTGCTCCGCGGCCGATAACGATGCAGAACCGTCGGCGTCGCAAAGCGAAGACGCCCACGGCGACCATGGCGGCCACGACAGCATGGAGCATCCCGCCGACGGCGGACCCGTGCCCGAGGGCATGACCGAAGCCACCGACCCCGAATACCCCGTCGGCACCGACGTCACCCTCACCGCAGATCACATGGAAGGCATGAACGGCGCCACCGCCACCATCGTCGGCGCCTACGACACCTACACCTACGCGATCGACTACACCCCGGTCGGCGGCGGAGACCCCGTCACCGATCACAAGTGGGTCGTCCAAGAAGAGCTCGCCGACGCCGGCGACGAGCGGCTGACCGATGGCACCGAGGTCACCGTGACCGCCGATCACATGGAGGGCATGGACGGCGCGACCGCGACGATCGCGTCCTCGACCGACGAGACCGTCTACGTCGTCGACTACGAGGCAGACGGGATGGAGATGACGAACCACAAGTGGGTCGTCGACAGCGAGATACAGCCCGCCTCCTAACCGACAGGACTGAGCATGAACAACCAGCACGCCCATCACGGGGCAGCCGAGGCAGATCCGCGCGAACATGCGAGCCACGACGGCCACGACGGCCACGACGGCCACGACCACTCTGCGCACGAGCAGCACGGCGCCGCCGTGGAACACAGTGGTCACCAGACGCATGCCGATCACGGCCATGCCGGGCATACGGGTCTCGGTGGCCATGACCACGCAGGTCATGGCGGTCACGGTGATCACGTCGGGCAGTTCCGGCGGCTGTTCTGGATCATGCTCGTCCTCGCCGTCCCGGTCGTGGGCTTCAACGACATGTTCGCCCACCTCATCGGCTACCCGCTGCCGGACGCCGAATGGGTGGCCTGGGTCTCCCCGATCCTGGGCACGGTGATGTACTTCTGGGGCGGCTGGCCCTTTCTCACCGGCGGACTGAGCGAGATCCGCTCCCGCAAGCCAGGGATGATGCTGCTGATCGCCCTGGCGATCAGCGTCGCGTTCCTCGCCTCCTGGGGAGCGAGCCTGCACCTGCTCAGCCACGAACTCAACTTCTGGTGGGAGCTCGCGCTGCTGGTGGTCATCATGCTGCTGGGCCATTGGATCGAGATGCGTTCCCTGGCCCAGACCACCTCCGCTCTGGACTCCCTGGCCGCGCTCCTGCCCGACGAGGCGGAGAAGGTCGAAGGCGATGAGATCGTGAAGGTCTCACCCGCAGAGCTCGCGGTCGGCGACGTCGTGGTCGTGCGACCCGGCGCGTCCGTGCCCGCGGACGGGCGGATCGTTGACGGCAGCGCCAGTATGGATGAGTCGATGGTCACCGGCGAGTCCAAGACGGTCCGCCGCGGGACCGGCGATCACGTGGTCGCCGGCACCATCGCCACCGACTCCGGGCTGCGCGTCGAGGTCACCGCCACCGGCGAAGACACCGCCCTGGCCGGGATTCAGAAGCTCGTCACCGACGCCCAGGCCTCCTCCTCCCGCGCCCAGCGCATCGCCGACACCGCCGCGGCCTGGCTGTTCTGGTTCGCCCTCGGCGCGGCCGTGGTCACCGCGATCGTCTGGTCTCTCGTCGGCCTGCCAGACCTGGCGGTGGTGCGGACCATCACCGTTCTCGTCATCGCCTGCCCCCACGCCCTGGGTCTCGCGATCCCGCTGGTGGTCTCGATCGCGACCGAGCGCGCCGCCCGCGGCGGCGTGCTCATCAAGGACCGCCTCGCACTGGAATCCATGCGCACCGTCAACGCCGTGCTCTTCGACAAAACCGGCACCCTGACCAAGGGCGAGCCCACCGTCACCGGCATCGAGCCCGCCGGCACTCCGAACGAAGACGAGGTCCTCGCCTTGGCTGCCGCGGCAGAGGCCGATAGCGAGCACCCGCTGGCCCGAGCGATCACTCGTGCCGCTCACGACCGCGGTCTGGATCTACCGCGAGCACGTGACTTCTCCTCCTCCCCGGCCGTAGGGGTCAAGGCGAGCGTTGAAGGAACTTTCATCGAAGTCGGCGGTCCCCATCTCCTCGACCAGCACAACGTCAGTGAGTTGCCCATCGCCGAGCAGTGGCGGGAGGAGGGGGCGATCATCCTGCACGTCCTCGCCGACACAGAAGTCATCGGCGCGCTGCGACTGGCAGATGAGATCCGCCCTGAGTCTCGCGACGCCGTGGATGCGCTCCACGCCGCCGGTGCCGAGGTGGTCATGATCACCGGCGATGCGCAGGCCGTCGCCGACTCGGTCGCTAAAGAACTCGGCATCGACCGCGTCTTCGCAGGGGTGCGCCCCGAGGACAAGGCTGCCAAGGTCGCGGAGCTCCAGGACGAGGGGCGGAAGGTCGCGATGGTCGGCGACGGCGTCAACGACGCCCCCGCGCTGGCCCAGGCCGACGTCGGGATCGCGATCGGCGCGGGCACCGACGTGGCGATCGGCTCGGCCGGGGTGATCCTCGCGAGCTCCGACCCGCGCTCGGTGCTCTCGGTCATCGAACTGTCGCGGGCGACGTTCCGCAAGATGAAGCAGAACCTGTGGTGGGCGGCCGGCTACAACCTGCTGTCCGTGCCACTGGCGGCGGGCATCCTCGCCCCCATCGGGTTCGTGCTGCCGATGAGCATCGGCGCGATCCTCATGTCCGCCTCGACCGTCGTGGTCGCGCTCAACGCGCAGCTGCTGCGCCGCCTCGACCTGGCACCGCAGAGCACCACCGACCGGATGCTCGACCGGTCCGCGTGACCCGCATTGTCCATACCGTCCACGAGGAGACCGACGATGAGCACCCTCACCCCTCCCGCTGCCGACCTTTCTCCCATGAGCGCGGCCGGTCACGGCTACATCAGCGACAAAGACCGCTACCTCGCTCGACTCAAGCGCATTGAAGGGCAGACCCGCGGCATCCACCGCATGATCAACGAGGACTCGTACTGCATCGACATCCTCACCCAGATCAGCGCGATCACCTCCGCACTGGAGAACGTCGCAATGGGTCTCCTCGACGACCACCTCAGACACTGCGTCACCGGCGCAATACGCAGTGGGGACGCCATCACCGCCGACGACAAGATCGATGAAGCATCCCGAGCCATCGCACGGCTGATCAAGTCCACGTAGAGGAAGGCCCATGCGACTCGTCACGCTCCTGACCTCATCCCTCGCTCGCCATATTGAGGCAGAACTCACCGTGCGCCGGTGCTGTCAAGCTGCTCAGTGGGCACTCACCATCCGATCACCCGGCAAACAGGCTCTTCACAGATGACGGTGTAGAGGGCGCTGGCGCGTCGGTCCCGGGGTAGGCGTCGAGGTCTTCCGAAGATGGGGGTTCCTACGCCACCCACCGGGAAGACCTCGACGTGCCCGACGCTACCTTCACGCGCCCCGACCTGACTACCTTCGCCGGCCTGGACGACCTCGGCCTGGAGGTCACCGGCCAACGGCTCGAACCTGATCGTGCGGTGCTCGCCTGCCGAGTCGTCGAGCCGGGCGACTGGTGCCGCCGGTGTGGCTGCCAGGGCGTTGCGCGGGACACCGTGACCAGGGAACTGGCGCACGAGCCGTTTGGATGGCGCTCGACCACGCTGCTGCTCACCGTGCGCCGGTACCGGTGCCCCGAGTGCGGCCACGTATGGCGTCAGGACACCACCGCCGCTGCCGAGCCGCGGGCGAAGATCTCCCGCGCCGGCCTGCGGTGGGGCCTGGTCGCGATCGTGATCGGGCACCTGTCGATGGCCCGCGTCGCCGAGGGGCTCGCGGTCTCGTGGAACACCGCCAACGACGCCGTCCTGGCCGAAGGTCAACGGCTGCTGATCGACCGCCCGTCCCGCTTGGACGGGGTGAACGCGGTCGGGGTCGACGAGCACGTGTGGCGGCACACCAGGAAGGGCGACAAGTACGTCACCGTCATCATCGACCTCACCCCGGTCCGGGAAGGTACCGGGCCCTCCCGCCTGCTGGACGTGGTCGAGGGCCGCAGCAAGAAGGCGTTCAAGGACTGGCTCGCGCAGCGGGACCAGGCCTGGCGCGACGGGATCGAGGTCGTCGCCATGGACGGGTTCGCCGGGTTCAAGACCGCCACCACCGAGGAACTGCCGGACGCGGTCACTGTCATGGACCCGTTCCACGTCATCCGGTTGGCTGGCGACGCCCTGGATGAGTGCCGCCGCCGCGTTCAGCAGGAGTTGCACGGGCACCGCGGCCGCAAGGACGACCCGCTCTACTCGGCGCGCCGGACCCTGCACACCGGCGCCGACCTACTCACCGACCGTCAACACGAGCGCCTCGACAAGCTGTTCACCGGGGACCGGCACGTCCAGATCGAGTGCACCTGGGGCATCTACCAGCGCATGATCTCCGCCTACCGAGACCCCAACCGGGTCACCGGCCGCGTCGAGATGAGCTCGGTGATCGATGCCCTCGCCGACGGGGTGCCCCGACCGCTGGTCGAGCTGCGCAAGCTCGGCCGCACCCTGGCCAGACGCGTCTGCGATGTCCTGGCCTACTGCGAGCGACCCCGCACCAGCAACGGACCTACCGAGGCCGTGAATGGACGACTTGAGCATCTTCGCGGGCTGGCCCTCGGGTTCCGCAACCTCACCCACTACATCGCCCGAGCACTCCTCGAAGCTGGCGGATTCAGGCCCCGACTACACCCTCGTTTGTGAAGAGCCTATTTGATTTGGCGCTATTTGGCGGACGGGGGATTCTGCACGACTTTCCGTTCTCGTCGCTTGGGAGAGCCGAGAGGATTTTCCGTGAGCTACAGGTACCGGCAGACCTGGTCCGCGCTGCACGAGTCGGGGTCGGGCTGCGCGGCGTCGTGCCTGAGCTCGGCGATGGTGTCTCGGAGCGCTGTGAGCTGGGCGATCTGCTGCTCGATCTCGGCGAGGCGCGCGTCGAGGAGATCGCGCACGTGCTCGCAGGGAGCAGCGCCGCCGTCGCGGATGTCGAGGATCTGGCGGATCTGGGCGAGGGTGAGGCCCGCGGCCTGGCCGCGGTGGACGAAGTCGATCCGGGCGGCCGTCTCGGGCGCGTAGTCGCGGTATCCGGACGGCGTGCGCTCGGCCGGGGGCAGCAGGCCCTGCTCCTCGTAGAACCGCAGCGTCTTCGCCGTCGTTCCCGCCCGCTCGGCGAGTTCCCCGATGCGCATCGCAGGCCCCCTTTTCTTTCGGCAGAAGCCTTCTTGACCTTCCCCTGCACTGGAAGGTCCAGTATGGCCGAGAAAGAAGAGAAACCCAAGTGACGGGAGCTGCGATGCCCACGAAGTACGACCTCGCCATCATCGGATCGGGCGGTGGTGCGTTCGCCGCCGCGATCCGCGCGACCACGCTCGGCAAGTCGGTGGTGATGATCGAGCGCGGGACGCTCGGTGGCACCTGCGTGAACACCGGCTGCGTGCCGTCGAAGGCCCTGATCGCCGCGGCCGACGCACGGCACTCCGCGGCCGACGCCGCCGACCGGTTCCCGGGGATCGCGACGACGGCGGGGCCAGTGGACATGCCCGCCCTGATCGCCGGGAAGCAGGCGCTGGTCGAGTCGCTGCGGGGCGAGAAGTACGCCGACGTCGCCGACTCCTACGGGTGGGCCGTCCGCCGCGGCGACGCCGCGTTCGCCGGCACCCCCGACGCACCGGTCCTCCAGGTCGCCGGGGACGACGGGAGCACCGAGACGATCGAGGCCGGGCACTACCTGGTCGCGACCGGCTCTCGGCCGTGGGCCCCGCCGATCGACGGCCTGGACCAGACCGGGTACCTGACCTCGACCACGGCGATGGAGCTGACCGAACTCCCTGAGTCCCTGCTCGTGCTCGGCGGCGGCTACGTCGCCCTGGAGCAGGCGCAGCTGTTCGCCCGGCTCGGCTCCCAGGTCACCGTGCTGGTCCGGTCCCGGCTCGCGTCGAAGGAGGAGCCGGAGGTGTCCAGGACGCTGCAGGAGGTGTTCGCCGACGAGGGCATCCGGGTGGTCCGCCGCGCGCTGCCGACGCGGGTGTCCCGCGACGCCGCGACCGGGCAGGCCGTCGTCACCGCGGACGTCGCCGGCGGCCGGGAGGAGTTCCGCGCCGACCAGGTGCTCGTCGCCCTCGGACGACGACCGGCCACCGATGGGCTCGGCCTCGACAGGGTCGGGGTCAAGACCGGGGACCTCGGCGAGGTGGTCGTCTCCGACCGGATGCAGTCCTCCCACCCGCGGATCTGGGCCGCGGGCGACGTGACCGGCCACCCCGAGTTCGTCTACGTCGCCGCCCACCACGGCACCCTCGTCGCCGAGAACGCGATCGCCGACGCCGATCGGGCCGTGGACTACGCCCGACTGCCGAGGGTGACGTTCACCGGCCCGGCGATCGGCGCGGTCGGGATGACCGAGAAGGACGTCGTCGCCGCCGGGATCCGCTGCGACTGCCGCGTCCTGCCCCTGCACCACGTGCCCCGCGCACTGGTCAACCGCGACACCCGCGGCTTCGTCAAGATCGTCGTGGACGCCGACACCGGGAAGATCCTCGGCATCACCGCCGTCGCCAAGGACGCCGGCGAGCTCGCCGCCGCCGGGGTCCACGTGCTCGGCAAGACGGTCGCCGAGGTCGCCGACGCCTGGGCCCCCTACCTGACCATGGCCGAGGGCATCCGGATCGCCGCCAAGGCCTTCACCACCGACCCGTCGCTCCTGTCGTGCTGCGCGTGAACGAACTGGAGGAACCCACGATGTCTGACCTCAGCATGCAACTGCCCGAGCGGCTCAGCCGACTGGGAGAGACCGGCCTGCTCATCCCGCTGCTGCGGCTGCTCGCCGACGGTGACCCCGTCACCGTCCAACAGCTGTCCGTGGCTGCGGGCCGCACGATCGACGAGGTACGGCTCGGACTGGCCGCGATGCAGGACACCGAGTACGACGACCAGGGCCGAATCGGGCTCTTCATAGATGAGGGTGTAGGGCATGTCGCGCGGTCGGGTGGCGCGTCGGTGTGGGGGTAGGGGTCGAGGTCTTCCGAGGATGGAGGTTCCTACACGCCCATCTCGAAAGACCTCGACATGTACGACGCTACCGTCGGTGGCCGCGCTGATTTGTTCGACCACCCTGACCTGACTGCCTTCTGCCGTCTGGACGTGCTCGGCCTGGAAGCAGTGGGCCAACGGCTCGAACCCGACCGTGCCGTGCTGGCCTGCCGGGTCGTGGAGCCGGACCAGTGGTGCCGGCGGTGCGGTTGTCAGGGTGTCCCGCGTGACACCGTGACCCGGGAACTGGCCCATGAACCGCTGGGCTGGCGCCCCACGACTCTGTTGGTCACGATCCGCCGGTACCGGTGCGCCGGGTGCGGTCATGTGTGGCGGCAGGACACCACCGCCGCGGCCGAACCACGAGCGAAGATCTCCCGGGCCGGGCTGCGGTGGGCACTCGAAGGGATCGTGGTCGGGCACTTGACGATGTCTCGCGTCGCCGAAGGCCTCGGTGTTGCCTGGAACACCGCGAACGACGCGGTCCTGGCCGAGGGCAAGCGGGTCTTGATCGATGACCCAGCCCGGTTCGACTCGGTGCGTGTCCTCGGCGTAGACGAGCACGTGTGGCGCCACACCCGCAAGGGCGACAAGTACGTGACCGTGATCATCGACCTCACCCCGGTTCGCGACGGCACTGGCCCGGCCCGGCTACTGGACATGGTCGAAGGCCGCTCCAAGGCCGTGTTCAAGACCTGGCTGGCCGACCGCGACCAGCCCTGGCGCGACAGGGTCGAGGTGGTCGCGATGGACGGGTTCACCGGCTTCAAGACCGCCGCCGCCGAGGAGGTCCCCGACGCGGTCGCGGTGATGGACCCCTTCCACGTCGTTCGACTGGCCGGCGACGCCCGGGATGCGTGCCGACGCCGGGTCCAGCTCATGATCCACGGCCACCGAGGATTCAAGGACGACCCGCTCTACAAGGCCCGCCGAACCCTGCACACCGGCGCGGACCTGCTCACCGACAAGCAGAACGACCGCCTGCACGCGCTCTTCGCGGCAGAGGAACACCTCGAGGTCGAGGCGACCTGGGGGATCTACCAGCGCATGATCGCCGCCTACCGCCACCAGGACCGGCGCCAGGGCCGGGAGTTGATGGACAAACTGATCACAGACCTGGGCGCCGGCATCCCGCAGCCACTGGTCGAGCTCACCACGCTGGGCCGGACCCTGGCCAAGCGCGCCGCCGACGTGCTCGCCTACTTCGACCGGCCCGGCAGTTCCTCGGTGGTGGCGGTCTTGAACCCGGCGAACCCGTCCATGGCGACGACCTCGATCCCGTCGCGCCAGGCCTGGTCCCGCTGCGCGAGCCAGTCCTTGAACGCCTTCTTGCTGCGGCCCTCGACCACGTCCAGCAGGCGGGAGGGCCCGGTACCTTCCCGGACCGGGGTGAGGTCGATGATGACGGTGACGTACTTGTCGCCCTTCCTGGTGTGCCGCCACACGTGCTCGTCGACCCCGACCGCGTTCACCCCGTCCAAGCGGGACGGGCGGTCGATCAGCAGCCGTTGACCTTCGGCCAGGACGGCGTCGTTGGCGGTGTTCCACGAGACCGCGAGCCCCTCGGCGACGCGGGCCATCGACAGGTGCCCGATCACGATCGCGACCAGGCCCCACCGCAGGCCGGCGCGGGAGATCTTCGCCCGCGGCTCGGCAGCGGCGGTGGTGTCCTGACGCCATACGTGGCCGCACTCGGGGCACCGGTACCGGCGCACGGTGAGCAGCAGCGTGGTCGAGCGCCATCCAAACGGCTCGTGCGCCAGTTCCCTGGTCACGGTGTCCCGCGCAACGCCCTGGCAGCCACACCGGCGGCACCAGTCGCCCGGCTCGACGACTCGGCAGGCGAGCACCGCACGATCAGGTTCGAGCCGTTGGCCGGTGACCTCCAGGCCGAGGTCGTCCAGGCCGGCGAAGGTAGTCAGGTCGGGGCGCGTGAAGGTAGCGTCGGGCACGTCGAGGTCTTCCCGGTGGGTGGCGTAGGAACCCCCATCTTCGGAAGACCTCGACGCCTACCCCGGGACCGACGCGCCAGCGCCCTCTACACCGTCATCTGTGAAGAGCCACGTTCCCTTCGGACCCTGGGGACTTCTTCACCCCCACAAGTCCGGGAGGACTCCCGCCGCGGACATCGTGGAACAAGGACACCAGTCGTGTCGTCAGGAGCGATTCCTGCCCTGTTATCCCCTACAAGTTCGACAGGTCATCAACCACGGACACCCCGAGCGGATGAGATCCCGCAGGGGGCGACTAGAACAGACCCGACTGCTCGCCGCAGACCAACTTCTGCCCTCGCAGATGTGCTGCCACCCGGGCGGGATCAACCCTGGCCAGGTCGCGCAGCTCCACCGCCCGCTGGCGGGAGCCCCGCGGGTCGCCCAGGGCGCCGCCGGCCAAGTTCCGGCGAGCGGCCCACTCCCTGCGGTTCTCCGTCGGCGATGACTTCACGACGTGATCCGGCCCCACGCGCTGGCACAGCGGGTTGTCGCACCGGTGCCCTAACACCGAGACCTCGCCCAGGGAATCCACTCCCCAGGTCATCGCCCAGGCGAAACGGTGCGCGATGACCACCTTGCCGCCACCCGTCCAGAACCGGCCGTGCCCGCGCCCGGAGACCGCACCAGTCCACCACCAGCACCCGGAGCCAGGCACCGTGACGACCTTCGCTGCATAGCGCTGCAGCACGTCCTCGTCGTTGAGCGCCGCGCTCAGCGCCTCACGACCCCGCTGTGACAGAGCCATCCCCGTCAGCCTGCCATGCCTCGTCGTCCGCATCTGTGGCCGACTCGCCCTGGTCCTGCGACTCCGCTCCCAGCCGCCGCAGCCTGCTCACCTCCTTGCCGGCCACCAGGCCACCGGTCAGCTCGATCACCTCCGGCACCTTCAACCCCTCGTCATCGACCAGCGCCAACACCGCCGCCGCCGCCTTCACCTCCTGCCGCCGCACCAGCCGATCCCGCTCGGCCAGCGCCGCCGCCAGCTCCACCGCCAGGTCCTCGCATCGCTTCTCCTTACGCATCCGCTCACGACGCCGCTCGGCCTGCGCCTCCCGCGCCGCCCGACGCGCCTCCTGTCGCACCGACTGAACCGTCATCACCGACCCCTTCCACTGCTCGAGATACCGCCTGACACCCCCATAAGTGCCCGCGCACCCCCTCCACGGACACCCCGCCGCGCACACCAGCCACCGCTCCCGGCCGTCAGCCGATCACAAAACCACCCCACCAAGTGCCACACACCTCTTGCATCCACGGCGCCGTTTATCGTTGTAACGTGTACTTACCGGTGTCCCACAGACAGGAATCTCGTCCCGATGACCAGCCGAACTGGCGACAACATCAACGTCCCCAACCGCCCCGGCCGCCGCCTCCCCGGGCAGCAGGTGACGTGTGGATGGTGCGGCGAAGCGGTGGACGTTCCACGCCGCGGACGCGTGCCGAAGTGGTGCTCCGCCGCGTGCCGTCAGCGGGCGTGGCAGCACAAGAAGGCAGCCGAGTCGGAGCGAGCAGCGGTCGACGTCGTACAGCAGACGGTGGAGGTCTACCGGGGCGAGAAGATCGTGGAGAAGATCGTCCAGGTTCCCGTCATAGACCGGCCGAAGACGGGCGCCGAGTGGGCGCAGGTGCTGCAAAAGTTGTCCTGGACCCTGTCAACCGATCGCCTCGATGAGGCCGACCTACGCCTCATCCACACCCAGCTGAGCTCCGCCGTCGTGGCCTATGAACGGCGCTGGGAGCGGCTCGCTCGGCGCCGGGGCGACCGCCTCTGACACGGCACGAGGGCCCTCATCCGGTGACCAGCCGCGCAGCCGTTACGTCGGCGTTTGCGTCCACCTGCGCAAGCCCAACGCCACCGAGCCCTGATGGCCTGTGGACGACGCACCTCACCCGAGGCCGCGTCCGCGCTCTACTGCCCTTGCCACGTCTGAACAGCAGACGGCCAGACAGTAAGGAGAACCATGGGCAAGGCACGTCGAAGCAAGCTCCAGCGCCGCAGCGCGGCCCTCGTGGAGACCCGACGAGTGGGCGACGAGTTCACCGTCCGCCGCCTGGGCCACCACGAGGACGACCTGCGCCTGGAAGCCACTGACCTCCTGAGGCCAGTGGGCATGACCGACCGAAACGGGGACCTGTATGACCCCCGCGGCTCAACGGTGCACCACAACCTGGCCATCCTCAGCGCAAAGGGCGCCTCCCACGTTCGCAGAGCAGTTCCGGTTGTCATCGCGGCGCTACAGGGAACACGAGTCGTCGGCACGGTGTGGCTTCGTTCGCTTGGTGGCGGGGTTTTTGCAGCGCTCCGTGGCGGTCTTGTTGCCGCGATCACGCAGGACTGGCTGCAGGTAGGTGTCGCGGTCTGAACCGAGAGGGGTGCGCCCAGTCGGGGCCGTTTGGATCGCTGCCGCTACGTCAGAGTCCGAAGGCTCCGCCGCTGACGAGGATCACGATGCCGAGGCCGATGAGAACGATGGGGAAGAGGATGTGCTCCCAGCGTTCGAGCACTTCGGCGATCGGGGGGCGGGTGGCGACGAACTTTGCCAGGGCCACCAGGACCGCGACGAGCGCGAGGAAGACGATGCAGTAGGCGACTACTGCGAGAGGTTCCACGCTGAGGAAGACAGGGGTGTAGACGCCGATGTTGTCGCCGCCGTTGGCAAGGGTGACGCCTGCGACTGTCCACACGCCGACCTTCTTGCCGGCAACCTTGGCCTCGTCGTCATCGTCGTCATCGTCTCCGCGCCAGGCCTGCCATGCGGCCCAGAGGCCGAGGCCCAGAGGGATGAGACCGAAGTACGGGATGGCTGCCGAGGGCAGGAATGCTCCGGCACCGATGGTCACCAGGACCGCGGCACCGAGGATGCCGGCGAATCCGAGGTACTGGCCGGCCAGAATGCGGGCGGTAGTGCCGCGCTGGCCTGCCCCTCGCGCGAAGAAGAGGGAGAGCACGATGATGTCGTCGATGTTGGTCGCTGCGAACAGGCCCATCGCCTGCAAGACCGAGGTGAGGGTCATGCGCCCTCCCCAGCTGCGTCGCATCCGGGAAGCGAGCAGGCGGGATCGATGCACGGGGCGTCTTCGTCCACTGCCAGGGTGGCATCGACCAGTGCCGTCAGCGCCTGCGCCAGGTGCGAATCGGCGATCTCATATCGTGTCCGACGCCCCTCGGGCTCGGAGACGACGATCCCGCAATCGCGCAGGCATGCCAGGTGGTTGGACACGTTCGGGCGTGTCAGGTCCAGATCTCGGGCCAGTTCCGCTGGGTAAGCGGGATGGTCGAGCAGGGTCAAGATGATCCGGGATCGAGTGGGGTCGGCCAGTGCACGACCCAGGCGGTTCATCACGTCGAGACGCGAAGCAATAGTCAGCATGGACTGAACTATACAGCGCGCACTGAACACTCGGTCACAGGCGTCAGCCCAGATCGCATGCCCGTAAGGGGAACCCTCACCGGACACCACCGCTACTTATCGAGAGGAACGACGGCACGCCTGGCGGGCTGTCCCGTAAGACCCGTCCGGTGAACTGTCCGGTGAAGGGGGGCTATATGACACACTGGGGAGCATGTCCCCCTTGAAGGTCGGCTATGCCCGAGTCTCCACCGACGAGCAGGACCTGACCGCGCAGCGTGACGGACTCGCGGCGTTCGGCGTCGATCCCAAGCGCATCTACGTCGATCACGGGCTCACGGGCCGCAACGCCGACCGTGAGGGCCTGCGGCAGGCGCTGGCTGCCTGTCGGGACGGCGATACGTTCGTGGTCACCAAGCTCGATCGGCTGGCGCGTTCAGTCCGTGACGCCCACCAGATCGCCGACGACCTCGCGGCGCGGGAAGTGAAGCTGAGCATCGCCGGATCGGTGTACGACCCGACCGACCCGATGGGGAAACTGTTGTTCAACGTGTTGGCGATGGTCGCCGAGTTCGAAGCCGACCTCATCCGTGCCCGCACCCGCGAGGGGATGAAGGTCGCCAAGGCCAAGGGCCGGCTGCGCGGGAAGTCACCGAAACTCACCCCCCGGCAAGAAGCTCACCTCGTCCAGCTACATGCTGCCGACGAGCACACCGTGGGCGAGCTGGCCGAGCTGTTCAGCGTGGGCCGCTCCACGGTCTACCGCGCCCTTCAGCGCGCCGAGCGCGGGCGCGAGAACGCCTTGCAGTAGGTGCGTCGTGGACGCTCGAGCGCGGTGGCGAATCCTCAGGCTCCACGTCGAGGACCAGGTGCCCCTCGCGCGCTTAGCTCGCGAGACCGATGTAGGGCTGCGGACCCTGGAGCGCTGGCACGCCCGCTACCGCGCCGACGGCTACGCCGGACTGGAGACAGCCTCACGGGCGGACGCCGGCTCCCGGAACTCCTCGAGGAGACGCCGGACATGCCCGCGACGGTGCTGGCCGAACGGGTCGGGTGGACCGGCTCGATCCGCTGGTTCCGTGACAACGTCAACCGTCTCCGGGTCGATCACCGCCCGATCGACCCGGCCGACCGGCTCACCTGGACGGCCGGGGACGTGGCTCAGCGCGACCTGTGGTTCCCGCCTCGCAAGATCCTGCTCGAGGACGGCTCGCGCACCCTGCTGCCGGTGCTGGTCATGACGTGCGGGTACTCCCGGTTCACGCTCGGGCGGATGATCCCGACCCGCAAGACACCGGACCTGCTCCTGGGCACGTGGGAGCTGCTGGACCAGCTGGGTCGGGTACCTCGCCGGCTGATCTGGGACAACGAGCCCGGCATCGGACGCGGCAAGCTGACCGAGCCGGTCGCGGTGTTCGCCGGGACGCTGGCCACGAAGGTGGTGCTGCTACCACCGCGGGACCCCGAGTCCAAGGGTATCGTCGAGCGTCGCAACCGCTTCTTCGAGACCTCCTTCATGCCCGGGCGCCACTTCGCCTCTCCGGGCGACTTCAACGCCCAGTTCACCGACTGGCTGTCCACCGCGAACGCCCGGACGGTGCGCACGATCAAAGCCCGCCCGACCGAGCTGCTGGCAGCGGACAAGGAGGCGATGCTGGCGTTGCCGCCGGCGGTGCTGCACCTGGGCTGGCGCAACCACGTCCGCCTGGGCCGGGACTACTACGTGCGCGTCGACACCAACGACTACTCCGTGCACCCGCGCGCGATCGGGGCCCGGGTCGACGTTGCCGCCGACCTCGACGTCGTGCGGGTCCGTCACGGGGGTCAGCTGGTGGCTGAGCACCCGCGCCGCTGGGCCCGGAGCATGACGATCACCGACCCCGCCCACGTCACCGCCGCGGCCGGGCTGCGGCACGCCTACCAGCACCCCAGGTCCCGTCCCGAGGCCGACGACCTGGTCCGGGACCTGGCCGACTACGACAAGGCGTTCGGGATCGACGCCGGCGAGCTGGAGTCGCGATGAGCCGCAAGCCGACCTCCGCCGGCACCGAGTCGCTGAAGCAGATCACCCACCTGGCCGCGGCGTTGAAGGCGCCGCGGATCACCGAGTCCGCCGCCCGCCTGGCCGACCACGCCCGCGACACCGGATGGACCCACGAGGACTACCTGGCCGCAGTCCTGGAACGTGAGGTCGCCGCCCGCAACGCCTCCGGCGCCCGGTTGCGCACCCGCGCCGCCGGTGGCCAGACATGCATGAACTGCTCGACCGAGGCCTCCACGCACTCGACCGCCAGGTACCAGACCTCGCGCGGGATTCCGCCAGACCTCACCGAACCTCGCAACTGGCCGCCCGAGGCACGCGTCGAGCGGCAGGAACACGACGGCCTCAAGGGCATTCGCCGCGGTGCTGATCGTCACCACCGGACCAGCGCGCCGGGGCTTACCCCGCGCCAGTACCGCCGTCGTCTCTCGCGGGTCACGCTCCCGTCTCCTGACCGGTGTGCCTGCGCAGTTGCTCCGGGGCCAGGGTGCCCTCGGTGCCGATGCCGTAGTTCGGGCACAGCGCCACGGCGTACCCCGAGGTGGCGAGCAGCCGCTCCGCGGCGTCCAGCACGCCCAGCAGTTCGGGGGCACTGGTCAGCGAGAACATCGAGGCCCGACCCTGCGGCCGGGACACCACCAGGCCGCAGTCCCGCAGGCACGCCAGGTGCGCGCTCACCGTCGACTGCGCCAGCCCCAGGTGTTCCGTGAGGTCACGCACCCGGTGCTCGCCCAGGCTCAGGTGCTGCAGGATCGCCAACCGGGACGGGTCCGACAAACCGTGGAACAACGCAGCCGCCAGGGCCAACACCCCATCGCGCCCCGGACCTTCGCGGTCGCTCGGGACCTTCGTTGTCATCGACATACGTAGATGTTAATCCTCGCCACCCACGTTGCCTCGGTAGCCGGCCAACCTACAAGAGGGTGACCCAGTAGTCCCAGAAGCGGATGGCGATCAGCGCGGCGATGACCAGGACCCAGGCCACGACGATCGTGCTTGCGTAGCCGCCGACCCAGGGCGGCAGCGCTCCTGCGCGCGACCAGCGGGCCAGGACCGCGACCAGCGCGCTCACCGTCACCACCCAGACCACCATGCAGTACGGGCACAGCGCACCGATGCGGTACAGGCTCTGGAAGATGAGCCAGTGCACGAAAACCGTCCCCAGTCCTGTGCCGACCGTCAGGCCGATCCAGTACCAGGACGGCAGCCGTGCACCGGCCAGCAGGGTCACCGCGACCGTGACGAGCGCGGCGAACCCGGCCACGCCCATGACTGGGTTGGGGAACCCGAACACCTCCGCCTGGGCGGTGCTCATCACCGAACCGCAGCTGAGCAGGGGGCTGATGCTGCAGCTGGGCACGTAGGCCGGGTCGGCGACCAGCCGGAACTTCTCGACCAGCAGCACGAACGCCGCCGACAGGCCGACCGACCCGCACACCAGCAGCACCCACGCGACCGCCGGCATGGACGGTCCAGCCGGCGGCGGCGACGCCCCGCTGGCCGGGTGCGGCTCAGTCGTTGACGGCTGCATCGATCTGGGCGCGGAAGTCCTCCGCAGAGGTCAGCTGCATCGGCTCCCCGTCCAGGAAGAACGTCGGGGTGCCCTGCACGCCCAGCGCCATCCCGTCCTGGCGGTCCTGTTCCACCCGTTGCTGCGTGGCCGGGTCGGCGACCGCGGCGTCGTAGGCCTCTATGTCCAGCCCCAGCTCCTGGGCGAACTGGCGGAACAGCGGCGCCTTGGACTCCTGCTGCTCGCCCCACTCGGGCTGGGTCTGGTACATCCGCTCGTACATGTCCTCGAACCTGCCCTGCTGGGCCGCCGCCTCGACCGCGACAGCAGCGTTCATCGAGTTGGCATGCCCATCGATCGGGAAGTAGCGGACCACGAACGTCAACTCCCCGGCGTACTCCTTTCGCACCTGCTCCACCAACGGGTACGCCGCCAGGCACGCCTCGCACTCGAAGTCCAGGAACTCCACGAGCACCGGCGCCCCCTCACCGGCTTCGTCCAGGACATGACTGTCCTGCCGCACCACCGAGCTGCTCGCACCAGCAGCCTGCGCACCACCGGGCTCCGTCGACGGCTTGGTCACCACGACCGCGACACCCACCACCACGGCGAAGAGGACGAGCAACACTCCAGAGACAACCACGTTCCGCACGGACACTCCCACGAACAGACACCGACCAGGGGCACGGCCGAGGGTGCCTCCGGCACCCAGCCAAGGACCCTAGGCGGTAACCCTGACAAGGACCTGACCAGCACCGCCGAGCCGGCGGCGGCGGGCAGCACCGGAGCGGCGTGCTCGGTGGCGCGCTGCAGCATGTTGGCGATCTTGGTCACGCTGACCACGTCCAGGTCGAGTGAGCGTGAGCACGCGGCCTCCACCGGGTCGGCCCCGTAGCGGCGGACCAGCCCCAGGAGCCGGTACACCGCGCGCATCCGGGTCCAGGGCAGCGGCTCGTCCAGCAGCCGCTCGGCGTGGATGCCGATGCTCGGGCCGTGCGAGGCGCAGGTGGCGATCAGCGCGGTCAGGTCCCGTAGGGCATACCCGGCCCTGTGCTCGGGCAGGTCCGCCCGGTCCGTGGACCGCCGCCCGGGTGCCTGGCGGGGGTGGGTCTTGACCAGGCGCCCGCCGCCGGACCCGCTGGTGTAGAGCTTGACGAGCTCACGGTCGGCGCGAGCGTCCAGGTACTGGCCCAGGTGGGCCTCGGGCACCGAGTACAGCGCCCTGGCGACCTCGACGTGGTAGTCGCGGTGGACCTGACCCGGGTGAAGACCGGCTGGTCATACGGTTGCGGCACCGGCAGCAGCACCGGGGCCTCGACCCGGGTGAACACCTCCACCGGACGCGCCTGGATCGTGCCGTGGATCCGCATCCCGGCACGCACCGAGCACCACTGCTCGGCACGGGCCTGCGCGTCGACCAGGTCGCTGAAGTGCTCCCCGGCCCAGAAGTTGCCGCGCACGAACTGCACCGCCCGCTCGACCCTGGGTTTGTCCTTGGGCGAGCGGACCCTCGCGGGGTCGGTGACGAACCCGGCGTGCTGGGCGTAGTCCAGCCAGCCGGTGGACAGGCGCGGGTTGACCGCGTCGGCGTCGGTCACGACCGGCTTGAGGTTGTCCGGGACCAGGACCTTGAACACGCCACCGAAGAAGGCCCCACGCGGCCTCACAACCCGCGATGACCGCGGTCAGCGTCTGTGAGTAGGTCAACCAGACGAACATGTGCCGGGAGACCACCGCGGTGAAGATCAGCGCGTGCACCTTGCGGCGCCGCCCGTCGGCCGGGTCGACCAGGTAGCCCATGTGGCCGAAGTCGACCTGCAGCTCCACGCCCGGCTCGCCGTCGTCCACGCGGACCGTGGTCTCCCTGGCCCGGTAGCCGCACCGCTCGGTGGCGAACCGGTGCAGCGTCCGGTAGGCCACCACGACGCCCTGGCGGGCCAGGAGCTCCTAGATCTTGACGATCGACAGCGGCTTGGCGTCCTTGCCGTCCCTGGCCACCCAGGAGCGGATCTGCTCCTCGTGCGCGAGCAGCACCTCCCAGGAAGCACCGTGTCCGCCCGGGCGTGCCGGGCGCACCGCCGCGACGACAGCTCCGACGAGCGCGTCGTCGACCATGGCCCACCCGGCCGAGCGTTCCAGCCCCGCCTCCTGGGCGGCCTGCACGTACCGGCGCGCGGTCTTGCGGTCGACCCCGGCCCGCTCGGCGACGGTGCGCAACCCCGCACCCTCGAGCCAGCCGCGCAACACTTCTCTGACCTCGATCACACTGACCTCCCTGAATCCCATGCCCACTGGACCTCCACGCCGACGACGCTGACGAGGCGATCCAACGAACCCTCCGAGGCCCCACCAGGCAGGCGCGCCGGGTGGTCCCATGACTGGCAACCCAGGTGGTCCCATGAACCTGGCAGAAAACCGCTCAGAGCGGTCCCATGCTCATGGCAGGCGACACCTGGCCTTGGCGCTCAGGCAGACGGGCTCCCTGCTGGCGCCGGACTTCTACCAGACCATCGAGGTCCCTAGGTCTCGGACCGGCTTGCTGACCAGCAGCTCGTTGGCATGATGGCAGTCGGCATCGGCTATCTGACGGTCATCCTCCTCATGCTGATGGCAGTCCTGGACCGACACCCCCGCGGCGACCGTCCCTCCGGGGCCGGGTCACGGTCGTTGACTGGTGAATACGCGACACGTTTTGCGCGGGAGCCTGGCAGCAGGTCGGAGAAACGCAGGGCCAGGCGGTGACAGACCACGTGCGTCAGCTCGACGGAGTAAGCAGCCGCCGAGAATGCTGGCGAGAGGCTGGGAAGCCACCGTGCTCGCCGCCAGGCGTGGATGACCGGTCCCGGGGGCGGTCGGACTTCATGGCGGTGCCGGTCCAGCAGTCGCCGCACGACGGTAAGGCAGCCGAGGCCCTGCTGCTGCAGACAGAGGGCCGCACCGTCCACTTTGACCGGGGGTCAGACACGCATGCTGCCGGACGGCCTGGTCACCGGCCCAGCATGAGGATGACGGTCGGGGCGAGGTACGCCGCCGCCACGAGCACCATGACAAGCATCGTCAGGCATCCTGCCCAGGACCGACCGACCGGTCGATCCCCCTTCGGCGTCACCACCTGCCCGCCGTGGTCCGGACAGCGGAAGCCCGAAGCGCCAGTTCCGTCCCGTTCTCATTCATCTGTGGCCTGCTCTCCTGCGGGCACCACCCGGAGGAAGCGCAGCGTCCGCCGTGAGACCTTCGCTGCGTCGGCCGGCCCCAGGAGGAGCTCCTCCTCATCCTTACCGGACGATACCACCGCAAGTTTTGCCCGCGGAGTCGCATCGGGGCGAACGGTTCACCGGTCGGGTGCGTCGACCTGGGACGCGGGCTGGTTCGGCAGGCGACCCCGCCGGTCCACGGCCGTGCGAGCCTGACTCGCAGATCGTCCCGCCTTCAGCCGGTCAGTGGCGTGCGCTGGAGGTCGCACCGCGCGGAAGCGACATCGTCCCGCGCCGTGTACCGCTGGAGCGCAGCGTGTCGGCGGGTGGCACTTCCGCCCTCGGACGGGACCCAGTCCGGCGGCCTCCGGTGGCACAGCTGTGCGGTCTGGGCACGCTGCCTTCCGGGTGCCGCCGCCACCGTGCCCTTGGTCGGCGCGTACCGTCCTGGAAGGGCGCCACCCTGCCGTGCCGGCGGTCGGACGGGACCCAGTCCGGCGGCCTCCGGTGGCACAGCTGTGCGGTCTGGGCACGCTGCCTTCCGGGTGCCGCCGCCACCGTGCCCTTGGTCGGCGCGTACCGTCCTGGAAGGGTGCCACCCTGCCGTGCCGGCGGTCGTTGGGGCTGATGGCCACGCAGGGGCGCGGACTCTCACGGAGGCAAGCGGACTCACTTGAGAATCCCACCGGAGCAGTCGGCGCTAGGTCCGGTGAAGCCGGTCCTGTTGATGGCCCACAGCCATCCGCAGCAGGCCAAGGACCACGACGAGCGCGGCGGCGGGGACGACCCAGGGGCCGGTGCGGACGGTGAGCGTCTGCTCCGTGCGCAACGGCAGCTGCCCGACGAGGGTGGCCTGCGTGTACGGGACTGTGCGTTCGTGAACGACGCCGTCTGGGGTGATGAGGCCGGACACACCGACGTTGCTGACGTGCGCGATGGAGCGTCCGTACTCGACGGCGCGGACCCGGGAGATCGCCAGGTGCTGCGCGGACTGGTCGCCATCGCCGAACCAGGCGTTGCTGGTGGGGACCACGAGCAGCTGTGCCCCACCCTTGACCAGGTCGCGGACGGCGCGGTCGACGACGATCTCGAAGCAGATGGCCAGTCCCAGGTTGACCGGCCGGCCCGTGCCGAGCGGGACCGACATCACCCCAGGGCGGTCGCCGGCGCTGAGGTCATCGATCCGGTCGACCCATGGGCTGAGATGCCTCAGGAGCGGTCGCAGCGGCATAATCTCACCGAACGGCGCCAGGTAGACCTTGCGGTACGTCTGGTCCAGCCCGTATCGGGGCAGGTAGCTGAACACCATGTTGGAGGCAGAACCAACCTCGCCCTGTCGGGAGAGGCCGCCGAGCACCACCGGTGCCCCGACGGCCTCGGCCGCCGACATGATCCGGTCGCTGGTCGCTGACCGGACACGTGGGTCGAGGGGGTCCCGGTCGGTAGCGCCCTCAGGCCACACAACTAGGTCCGGAGGCGCAGTGTCGCCGTTGGCGACCCTGCCCGCCAAAGCCTTCGTGGCGTCGGCGTACCGATCCAGGATTACCCCCGGTTCTGCCGTCAGGGTCCGGGAGAAGCCTTCGGGAAGATCTCCCTGGACCGCAGCCACGGTCACGTTCTCCCCCGCCGTCGGACGTGGCACCAGAAGGGGAGCAGCCACGAGGACCACAGCACCCACCAGAGCAGCGGCGGCGCGCCCAACCTGCCTCCCGCCGGGCGCCAGGAACCGCTGCAGGGCCACAGCAAGAAGGCCCCCGATGAGAGCTATCAGGAGACCTAGGCCGGGGACGCCGACGAGGCTGACCGCGCCGAGCATCGGCGAGTCGGCCTGGCTGAAACCGAGCCGGGCCCACGGGAAGCCACCGAACGGGGTAACCGATCGTGCCCACTCCATCAACACCCACGCGGCCGCACCGAGGAGTGGGCGAATGTTGCCGGCGCGCTGCAGCAGTGCCAGCAGAGCACCGAGAGCAGCCGGATAAAGGGCCGAGACCACGCTCATGGCGAGCCACGCCGGCCCGCCGGCGTAGGTGCCGGCCCAGGTGAACATCGGCGTGAACCACGCCAACCCCAGCAGCAGACCGGACAGAGCACCCGCCCACCACGTCGCGCCAGCGGTGGCCAGCGCCAGACCGGCACAACCGACGACCGCCAGCCACCACACGTCATGCCCCGGGAACGCCAGCCACAGGCAGACACCGCCCATCAGCCCGAGCACCAGCCGGGCACCGAGCACCAGCCGGGCACCGAGCACCAGCGGGAACGTGCCGAGACCCGTCCGGACCGGACGGGCCAGCCTATGCATGCGCGGCATGCTCGCGGTCGGCGTGGCCGGGTGGTTCGAGCTGGAAGGTGGAGTGCTCGATGCTGACGTCGAAGTGGTCGGCCACGCAGTCCTGCAGACGGGCCAGCATCTCGGCGGCGTGACCGTCGGTGAAGCACTCCTGGTCCAGGACGACATGGGCGGACAGGACGGGCAGGCCGGTGGCGATGGTGGAGGCGTGCAGGTCGTGCACGTCCTGCACGTGCGGTACCGCCAGCACGTGTGCGCGGACGTCGGCCAGGTCCAGCCCCTTGGGGGTGGACTCCAGCAGGATATGGCCGGCCTCCCGCAGGATCGTGACGGCCCGCGGCACGATGAGCGCGGCGATGAGCATGCCGGCGATGGCGTCGATGCGGACCCACCCGGTGGTGGTGATGACGAGCGCACTGATGATGACGGCCACCGACCCCAGGGCATCGTTGACGACCTCCAGGAACGCGGCGCGCATGTTGAGGTTCGCGCCGCGTCCGGAGCTGAGGACCAGCATGGAAGCGATGTTGCCGACCAGGCCGACGATGCCGAAGACGAGCAGGCCGGTGGAGCTGACCTCGTGCGGCTCGTAGAGGCGGCGGACGCCCTCGACGAAGGCGTAGATCCCGACACCCAGGAGCACGGCCGCCTGCGCGCCGGCGGCGAGGACCTCGGCCCGGCGGAACCCCCAGGTCCGCTCGGGCGTCGGTGGCCGCAGCGCCAGCGACGCGGCGACCAGCGCCATGCCCAGCCCGGCAGCGTCGGTGAGCATGTGCCCGGCGTCCACCAGCAGGGCCAGGGAGCCGGTCCACACGGCTCCGACCACCTCGGCGACCAGGATGGTCGCGGTGATCGCGAACGCGACCGCCAGCCGGCCCCGGTGCGTGGTTACGGTCCCGTGGTCGTGACCTGCGCTCATACGTCAGCTCCTTGCATACCAGCCGAGTCCGCCTCGGGAGCCGGTGATCGCCGAGGTGTCAAGGATGTCGCGGCCGGTACGCACGCTCGGGTCGTTCGCCAGCCGGATTCTTGGCAGTCCACCATGACACCTTTCCGCCCAACAGCAGCTCGGGGCCCCCGCACAGTACGGTGGCTTCCTTCGCCACGAGGTCGAGGCGCACTCGCCAGCCGTGCGTCGGTCTTCCCCGCAGGGGCTGGCGGAGCGGCGCGGCACCGACGGGCGGCAGGCCCCCACCCGTACCCTACCGTCGCCTCCTCGCGGGTCACCCTCTGGTCTCCTGGCCGGCGTGGGGGCACGGTCAGCCCGTCCAGGAAGCTCGAGCGCACGTGAGCGCGCAGATCGAGGCCGGGCCCGTCGGCCGGGACACCACCAGCCCGCGGGCGCGGGTCAAGTCCCGGGTAGTGGTGTAGCGGTGTCCTTCGGGTCGTGGGGTGGTTTGTCAGGCGGTGAGGGCGGGTAGCTCGGTGGTCGTGGTGGTGTCCTCCTGGGGGGTGGGGATGAGGTGCATGCGGCAGCGGGCCAGGAGGTCCAAGCCCAGGTAGCGGCGGCCTTCGGCCCATTCGTCGGTTTGCTCGGCCAGGACGGCCCCGACGAGACGGACCACGGCCTGGCGGGTGGGGAAGATCCCGACACTGTCGGTGCGGCGGCGGATCTCACGGTTGAGGCGTTCGGCGGGGTTGTTCGACCAGATCTGGGACCACACGTCCTTCGGGAAAGTAGTGAACGCGAGGATGTCGGCCCGAGCGGCGTCCAGGTGGTCGTGGACCTCGGGAAGCTTGGTCTGGACGTAGTCCAGGAGCCGGTCGAACTGGGCGTCCACCGCGGCGGCGTCGGGCTGGTCGTACACGCTGTGCAGCATGGCCTTGACTGCTGGCCACATGCTCTTGGGAGTGACCGACATGAGGTTGGCTGCGTAGTGCGTGCGGCAGCGTTGCCAGGTCGCGCCGGGCAGGTTGGCCCGCAGCGCTTCGACCAGACCGGTGTGGGCGTCAGAGGTCACGAGCTGCACACCGGTCAGGCCGCGGGCGACGAGGTCGGCGAAGAACTCGTTCCACGCCGCCCCGGTCTCTCCGGTTGCTACGCGCAGGCCCAGGACTTCGCGGTGGCCATCGTTGTTCACCCCGGTGGCGATCAACACGACGGTGTTGATGACCCTGCCGCCTTCACGGACCTTCATGGTCAGGGCGTCGGCCGCGATGAAGGTCCACGGCCCGGTGGTGTCCAGGGGCCGGTGGCGGAACTCCTCGACGTGCTCGTCGAGTTCGGCGGCCATCCGCGAGACCTGGGACTTCGACAGGCCGTCGATACCGAGGGTCTTGACCAGCTTGTCCATGCGGCGGGTGGACACCCCGGCCAGATAGCAGTCGGCCACGACGGTGATCAGCGCGGTTTCGGCCCGCTTGCGGCGTTCCAACAGCCACTCGGGGAAGTAGGTCCCGGTGCGGAGCTTGGGAACGGCCACGTCGATCGTGCCCACCCGGGTGTCCAGGTCGCGGTGACGGTACCCGTTGCGCTGGGCGGTACGGGTCGTGCTGGGGCGGCCGTACTCGGCGCCGACCACCGCGTCGGCGTCTGCGGACAGCAGGGCGTTGATGGTCTGCTGCAGCAAGTGGCGCATCAGGTCCGGCGAGGCTTCGGCCAGGGCTTCGCTCAGCAGGCCGGCAGGGTCCACAATGTGAGGTGCGGTCATCGTGATGACTCCGTTCGAGGATTCTGTGGAAGGTTGACTCGAAGGATCACACGGTGACCGCACCCATGTCCGGGCACATCGTGGCCACCGCGCTACACCACTATGCGGGACTCAACTCATCGTGAGCCAGTGGGAGTGGGGCCAGGCCGACGGACCACCTGACGGTGGACACACTGGTGGCGGATCCCCCCCAAAGGCCGACTCACGTTGATCCGTTCCCACGCCGACTAGCCCGCTCTCGGCGAGAGAGCGAGCTGGCCGCAACCCCACGCACGCCGTGCACTGCGTCTGCGAGGGGCGGTACCTGCCGGTTCAGGCACCTGGAGTCATCTCCCGGGGGCGTCGATCGTTTTGGTCTCGCGGCTGAGGCCCTGTCCAGCGCCGCGTCGAGCACGGGCGGTCAGTCGATGGACCACCCCCGGGAACGCGGAGAGGCCCCTAGTGCGGGGTGGGGGACGCATAGATGGCCACGATGGGCCGGGCTCAACACCTCACACGGTGGAGCCGAACCGGCTAGACTGGGCCTCACGCCAGCACCTCAACTCTGCTGTCGTCAGACCCCCGGAGGTTGCCGCCTCGCGGGGGTCTTTCCTGCCCGCAGCCGGTCCAGTTATGGCCCAGTTATGGCAAACCGGGCGAAAACGAATCGGCCCCGGCCGCGGATTCCGCTGGCCAGAGCCGATTTCGTGTGGTCGGGGTGACAGGATTTGAACCTGCGACCTCCTCGTCCCGAACGAGGCGCGCTACCAAGCTGCGCCACACCCCGAAGGTCTGTGCCCCTTGCGAGGCAACCACGGCATGCTACATGACGTTGGGGGCCAGCTCCGAATCCTGCTCCAACCGGCACAGGTGAGCCCGGGAGGGCGGCACCACGAGGCCGGCCACGGTCAGGGCGATCCCGCCCCCGATGAGCCCTGCCGGCCAGACGCTGTCCATCGCGTCGGTCATCGTCTCCTGGCTGCCGTCGGCGAAGGTGCAGGTCAGCGTCACCGGGATGAGCTTGCGCTCCACGTGGACCGGCTCGGCCGTCTCCACGGACTCCCCGCGCTGGCTGGCGCAGGCCTCGTAGGCGTCCACCGGACCGAAGACGTTGATGATGAGGATGACCAGCCCGGCCAGCACCAGCAGCGGTGAGAGGGCGAGCACGAGGAAGCGGACCAGGGCCCGCCAGCGCGAGAGCACCTCCTCCGGTCGCGGCGGGGTGGCGAACTGGTGGGAGATCTTCACCTCCTCGGCGGGAGGTCCCGTCAGCCGGGTCGCACTCATGACCCGCCCCCGGGCCTGGCCACCACCCGGCGCCCCTCGAAGGCACGGCCGAGCGTCACCTCGTCGGCGTACTCGAGGTCGCCACCCACGGGCAGCCCGGACGCCAGCCGGCTCACCTTGATCTCCAGCACCTGCATCAGGCGCGAGAGGTAGGTGGCCGTCGCCTCGCCCTCCATGTTCGGGTCGGTGGCGATGATGACCTCGGTCACCTGACCGTCGCTGAGGCGCTGCATGAGCTGCGCGATGCGCAGGTCGTCCGGGCCGATGCCGTCCAGCGGGCTGATCGCCCCGCCGAGCACGTGGTAGCGCCCCCGGAACTCACGGGTCCGCTCGATGGCCTGCACGTCGCGTGGCTCCTCGACCACGCAGATGGCCGAGCCGTCGCGCTGGTCATCCAGGCAGATGCGGCACTCCTCGGCCTCGGCGACATTGCCGCAGGTCTCGCAGAAGCGCACCTTCTCCTTGACCACCTGCAGAGCCGTGGCCAGTCGCTGGACCTCGTCGACGTCCGCCGCCAGCACGTGGAACGCGATGCGCTGGGCGCTCTTGGGACCCACGCCGGGCAGCCGGTTGAGCTCGTCGATCAGGTCCTGGACCGCGCCTTCATACACGCGCCGCAGCCTATGCTTGGTCGGTGTGCTCCTCAATCACGGTTCCGCCGAGGATCTTCTCGATGGCGGCGGTCCCGACCACACCGACCGACTCGACCGTCTCGTCGTCCAGGTCGGGCGTGAAGTCCTCCGGCGTCGGCTCCTCGGGGTCCGGCGGCGGCTCCTCCGCGGCCTCCGGCCCGGATGCAGGGGCGTCACTCGGACGCTGGGCACGGGCCACCGGGGCGGTCGCCCAGTCCGGGGCACCCTCCTGGCGCTGACCCCACTCGGGGGAACCCACCGGCTCCGACTGGCGCGGCAGGCCGTCGGTGTCTCCTGGCCGACCGGACGACTCAGTGGCACCGGGGCCCGCGGGAGGAGCCTGCCCACCACCGGCGGACTGGCCGGCCGGCGGCGGGCCACCCGCACCCGGGGAGCCCGTCGACTGACCACCCGGGCCACCGGGACCACCCGGCGCGGGCCGCGTCGCCGGACCCGCCCCACCGGCCGGACCGCGCCCCCCGACGACGCACCGCACGCGGGGCATGAACCCGAGCGCCTCGTGGACCGCGGCACCGACGCGCTCCGCGTGGTCGCCGCGTCCGAAGCGCTCGGCGATCGGCTGCACCTCGGTGGCCAGCGTGAGCCCCTCGGCCGAGAGCTCCTGGACGTGCATGGACTGCGACACCATCGCCCAGGTGACGCGGCTGATGTTCTTGAGCCGGTCCAGGACGGCCGGCCACTCGTGGCGCACGGTCTCGACGGGGACCGGACCACCGCCGGACCCCGCGTCCGCCGTGGGCGTCACGTCCGGGGCGGGTGACGGGGCCGGGGCAGACGACGGGGCCGGCGCGGAGGGCCCGGGTGCCCCACCCTCGGACGGAGCGGCCTGCTCCGGGGCCCGGCCTGCCGAGTCGTCGTGATGTGCAACCTCGTCCCCCACCGAGTTGCCATTCTCGACGACCGAGGCGTCGGGGGCGGACGGCGACGACGGGTCAGGAGCGCCGTCGCGCCGGGGCTCGGCAGCGGCGGACTCGGGCGCGGGGGCCGCGGCGGGGGCAGGGCGAGCAGGCGCGGCCGGAGCCGGGGCCGCCGGCTGCTGCGCGGGCTGCACCGGCGCCGACCGGGGGGCCCCGGTCGGCTGGGGATCCGGCGACGCGGCCGGGGCGCCACCCTCCTCGCCGCGGAAGGCCATCCAGCGCTCCACCCGCTCGAGCCGCGCCGCGTAGCCGCCCTCGCCCGCGGCCCGGGGCAGCAGCAGCCGGGCCATGATGATCTCCAGCTGCAGCCGCGGCGAGGTGGCGCCGGTCATCTCCGCCAGCCCCCGGAAGAGCACGTCCGAGGCCCGCGAGAGCTCGGCGGCGCCCAGACCGCTGGCCTGCAGCCGGAGGCGCTCCAGCTGGTCGGCCGGGACGCCGGGCAGCACCGCCTCGGTGCCGGTGGGCACGGCGTCCACGAGGATCAGGTCGCGCATCCGCTCGGAGAGGTCCTCGATGAAGCGCCGCGGGTCCTGCCCGGACCCGACCACCCGCTCGACGGTCGTGAACAGCGACGCCCCGTCCCCCGCCGCGTAGGCGTCCACCACCCCGTCGAGCAGCTCGGCGTCCGTGAACCCGAGCAGCGCCGTGGTGCCGGCCAGCGTGATGCCGGTCTCCTCCGACCCCGCGATCAGCTGGTCGAGCACCGACATCGAGTCACGCACCGAGCCCCCGCCGGCGCGCACGACGTAGGACAGCCCCCCCGGCTCGACCTGGATGCCCTCGCGCTCGCACACCTGCCCCAGGTAGTCCTGCAGCACCGTCGGCGGCACGAGGCGGAAGGGATAGTGGTGCGTGCGCGACCGGATGGTGCCGATCACCTTCTCCGGCTCCGTCGTGGCGAAGATGAACAGGACGTGCTCCGGCGGCTCCTCCACGATCTTCAGCAACGCGTTGAAGCCCGCCGAGGTGACCATGTGCGCCTCGTCGATGATGTAGACCTTGTAGCGGGACTGCGCGGGCCCGAAGGATGCCTTCTCGCGCAGGTCGCGCGCGTCGTCCACGCCGCCGTGGCTGGCCGCGTCGATCTCGATGACGTCGACCGAGCCCGCACCGCCGCGGGACAGGTCCACGCACGAGGTGCACTCACCGCAGGGGGTGTCGGTGGGGCCCTGCTCGCAGTTGAGGCAGCGGGCCAGGATGCGGGCACTCGTCGTCTTGCCGCAGCCGCGCGGGCCGGAGAACAGGTAGGCGTGGTTCACCCGGCCGGTGCGCAGCGCCCGCTGCAGGGGGTCGGTGACGTGCTCCTGGCCGACCACCTCGGAGAAGGTCTGCGGGCGGTAGCGGCGGTACAAGGCGGTGCTCACGGGCACGACCCTAGCCGCGACGGGTGACAGCGGACGGGTCCCGGGTGAGGGTCGGACCTGCGGACACACGAGGACCTCCCACGCACCTGGAAGAGCCCTCCTACCCTTGCTGCATTCCTGCCCTGGGGGAGTTCGGAGAGGTACCACCGCGTGGGAGGCCGGGAGGAAGTCTACGTCACGACCAGCCGGTCGGACAGCGCCGCCCACAGGAGTCGTGGGACACACCCCCGCGTCCGAGGGGCCCGGGACGAGGCGCCCACAGGGGCGCCCTGCGTCGTCCCGCCACCAGGATTTCACTGCACCTTCACCCGGCATGTACACTCCGCGGCGGAGGATTCGCATAGCGGCCTAGTGCGCACGATTGGAAATCGTGTTGGGTTAATCACCCTCGGGGGTTCAAATCCCCCATCCTCCGCCGAGAGAGCGCCGCCCCACAGGTTCTTGTGGGGCGGCGCTCCTGCGTTCAGGCTCCACATCCCGGAGCCCCCGGTGTGAGACATTCGGACTCCCCACCTCCTGGCCACCCTCTCGGGGAAGGAACACCGTGCTGCACCCTCGCCTGGCAGCCCTCACCGCGGCAGCGCTCCTCGGCGCGACGACCCTCAGTGCCTGCGGCAGCCTCAGCACGGAGACCCGGTACCCGCAGGACCCCGTCGCGGGCCACTGCGACGAGTGGCCCGAGCTGGAGCCGGCCGATCGCAAGAAGGTGCAGGTCAGCATCCTCAACAACGGTGCGGGGGCGGGTGCCGCCGCCACGGCCGCCCGCGAGTTCGAGGCCCGCGGGTTCAAGGTGCTCACCACGGGCAACGAGTCCGACGACGCGCCCCAGGACTCCGCCGTCGTCCGCTACGGCGAGATGGGCCTCACCGCCGCCCGGACCGTCGCCGAGCACATCGAGGGTGCCCGGCTGATGCGGGACGACCGGCGCAACCCGACGGTCGACGTGGTGCTGGGCAAGGACTTCGAGAAGCTCGCCCGCCAGCCCGCCGCGGAGCCCTCGGCGGTCACGATGAACGTCTACAACACGACCTCCAAGGAGGGCGTCGCCGGGAAGGCGGCCAAGGCCATGCGCGACCGCGACTTCACGGTCAAGCAGGTGGGCAACGACCCGGAGCGCAAGTGGTACCCGAAGGAGACCGCCGTCATCCGCCACGGCGCGGCCAGCGAGCCGATGGCGCGCACCGTCGCCGCCCAGGTGCCGGGCGCCACCCTGCACGACGACGGCCGCACCGACCGGACCGTCGACCTGGTGCTGGGCGCGAAGTTCTCCGGGCCCACCAAGAAGTACACCAAGCCGAAGGCCGTGCCGAAGGTCGAGCAGGGCCCCCGGATCGACTGCGACTGACGGCCCGGGGCCGGGGAACGGCCACGCCGCCGAGTGGCGCACCCGGCCCGGTCGGCCCCCATCTGCCAGAGTTGGCCCGTGCACGCTGCCGAAGTCCAGGACCCGTACGACCCGAGCACCGGGTGGACGCGCCCTGCCCCCTCGCAGCAGAAGCCCCCCAAGCGGAAGCGCACGTGGGCGGACATCGCCTTCTGGGGGATCGTCGGCGTCCTCGTCGCCGCCGGCCTCTTCGGCCTGTCCCTGGTGCTGGGTCTGTGGCCGGAGCCCGAGACGACCGCCGGGAACTGCCAGACGGACCTGGACGCACCCCGCGTGTACGTCGCGGACGCCGGAGCGGGCGAGACGGCCGTGCAGCGGGTGAGCGAGCAGCTGCGCAACCGTGGTGCCGTCGTCCTCGGGTCCGCCGATGCCACCGAGAGCGAGAGCGGCGCCACGCGCATCCTCAGCGGCCCGGGCAGCCAACCGGCGGCCAATGCCCTGCACCAGTGGTTCCCTGACGCCCGGACCGTGAACGACAACCGGGACGGCTTCGTCGCCACCATCGCACTGGGCCCGAAGGGTGGGACGATCGGCTCCGACATGTCCGTGGGCCCCGCGACCGAGGCCTGCACCGGCTGACACCCCGGGAGACCCCATGCAGCTGTCCGAGTCCGTCACGGTCCACGCCCCCGCGCACGAGGTCTTCGAGCGCCTGCGTGATCTCGAGCACGCCACCGAGCGCATCAGCGGCATCGAGGGCGTCGAGGTGCTCGCCGGTCCCGCTCGCATAGAGGTGGGCACCCGCTGGCGCGAGACGCGGCGCATGTTCGGCCAGGAGGCCACCGAGGAGATGGAGGTCGTGGAGCTGGTCCCCGACAGCCACTACACGACCGAGGCCGTCCACGAGGGCATACGCTACCTGAGCGGCTTCCGCGTCGCGCCCGTGGCCACCGGCTGGGGCGAGGCGACGCGCGTGACCATGGACTTCTCCGCCGAGGCCCTGACGCGACGCGCGTGCCTGGCCTCCCTGCTGATGCGCCCGATGGCGCGGATGGTGGCCGCGCAGTGCCGGGCGGACCTGCTGGACGTCAAGGCCTCCTTCGAGCACTGAGGCCGACCGCTCCCCCCCCTGAACGCGGAGGAGGGCGACCCCGTTCCCACGGGATCGCCCTCTTGCCACATCTGGCGGTGACGGTGGGATTTGAACCCACGAATGGCGTCAACCATTACTCGCTTTCGAGGCGAGCTCCTTCGGCCGCTCGGACACGTCACCGCGCGGAAGCGTACTAGACACGACGCTTCACGAAAAACTCACCCAGGGTTCGCCGGCAGTCCGCCTCCCGGACACCTCCCCTCGTCTCGGCGCGGTGGAGCGCCGCAGGGTCGCGCAGGACGTCCCAGACGGACCCGCACGCACCGGCCTTCTCGTCCCACGCACCGAAGACCACCAGCGGGACGCGCGCCTGCCCGATGGCCCCCGCGCACATCAGGCAGGGCTCGAGCGTGACGACCAGGGCGCAGTCGTCCAACCGCCAGCGCCCGAGGCGCGCGGCGGCCTCGCGCAGGGCCACCACCTCCGCGTGGGCGACGGGGTCCCCCTGCGCCTCCCGCTGGTTCCACCCGCGCCCCAGTGGCTCCCCGTCGGGTCCGACCACGACGGCCCCGACGGGCACGTCGTCGGTGGCCAGCGAGCGGTGCGCGAGGTCCAGGGACCACTGAACCCACAGCTCCTGGGTGGCCCGGTCTGGGTTGTGGACGGCACTCATTGACGTAAGTTTTCCCCATGCGCGTCCACGTCGCCGACCACCCGCTGATCGCCCACAAGCTCACCCTCCTGCGGGACCAGACCACGGACTCTCCCACCTTCCGCCGGCTGGCCGACGAGCTCGTGACCCTGCTGGCCTACGAGGCCACCCGCGAGGTCCGCACCCAGCCGTGCGAGGTGAACACCCCCGTCGCCCGGACCGAGGGGGTCGAGTTGCTCACCCCGAAGCCGCTCGTGGTGCCCATCCTCCGCGCGGGGCTCGGCATGCTCGACGGGATGGTGCGGCTCATGCCCACCGCCGAGGTCGGCTTCCTCGGCATGGTGCGCAACGAGGAGACGCTGGAGGCGCACACCTACGCCAACCGCCTGCCGTCCGACCTCGACCGTCGCCAGTGCTACGTCGTCGACCCGATGCTGGCCACCGGCGGCACCCTCGTGGACGCCATCCGCTACCTGGTGGACCTGGGCGCCGACGACATCACCGCCATCGTGCTGATCGCCGCCCCCGAGGGCATCGAGGTGCTCGAGAGCGAGCTGGGCGACCACGACATCCCGATCACGCTGGTGACCGGCGCGATCGACGAGGGCCTGGACGAGAACGGCTTCATCGTCCCGGGCCTCGGTGACGCCGGCGACCGCCTCTACGGCGTGGCCTGAGCCGACCTGTCCCTCCCCGAGAGCACCCGATGACCGACCGACCCGACGTCGACCTGGACCTGGTCGACCGCTATCTGGTGGCCGGTGAGCGGGTCGTCATCGCGGTGCGGCACCACTGGATCACGGTCGCCGAGCCCATCGCCTCGGCCGTCCTCGGCCTGGCACTGGTCATCTGGGTCGGCATCGTCGTGCCGGACGAGCTCGTCGCGCTCGCGGACCTGCTGTGGTGGGTCTGGTTCGTCGTCCTGGGCCGCACGCTCTTCCTGCTGTGGCAGTGGCGGCGCACATGGTTCGTCGGCACCGACCGCCGTCTGCTGCTCACCTACGGCGTGCTGGTGCGGCGCGTGGCGATGATGCCGCTGTCGAAGGTGACCGACATGAACTACGGCCGCTCGCTGCTGGGGCGGATCCTGGGCTACGGCACCTTCACGATGGAGTCGGCCGGGCAGAAGCAGGCCCTCTCCGAGGTCGACCACGTCCCGGATCCCGACCGGCACTACCGCGCGATGGTGGCCGAGATCTTCAAGGGGCCCGGCGGGGAGTCCCCACCGATGCGGGACGAGCTGCCCGAGGACGCCCCGCAGTGGGACGACGAGGTCGGGGACCCGCAGGACTGGGACGACGACTGGGACGCCGCCGACGAGTGGGACGACCACGAGGCCCGGGACGACGAGGGTCACGGGGGCCACTGGGACGACCACGACGTGCGCGACGAGATCTGGGACGAGGAGTCCGACGACCGCCGCTGGTCCTAGAATCACGGGCCGGGCCGCCGCGCCCGTCCGACCACCACGTCCTGCCGAGGAGTCCCATGGCCGTCCGTCCCATCACAGTCATCGGCCACAAGGCGCTGCACCAGCCCACCAAGAAGGTGCAGGAGGTGAACGACGAGATACGGACCCTGGTGGACGACATGTTCGACACCATGGAGGCGGCCGAGGGCGTTGGCCTGGCGGCCAACCAGGTGGGCGTCCGCTGGCGGATCTTCGTCTACGACTGCTCCACCGACCCCGAGGCCGGTGACGACGCCCGCGGCGTGGTGATCAACCCCGTCCTGGAGAAGCACCACGTCTCCCCGCTCGGGGCCGACCCCGAGCAGGACCACGAGGGCTGCCTGTCGGTGCCCGGCGAGAGCTTCCCGACGGCCCGCTCGAGCTGGGCGCGCGTGACCGGCACCGACCTCGAGGGCAACGAGGTCGTGGTCGAGGGGACCGGCCTGCTGGGGCGGTGCCTGCAGCACGAGACCGACCACCTGGACGGCCACCTCTACGTCGAGCGGCTCTCCCCGGAGGACAAGCGCCGTGCGCGCGAGGCGGTCAAGGAGCGCGGCTGGCAGGCCCGCGGGGTGCTGAGGTGGGACCCGACCACCCAGAGCGCCGAGAAGGTCTGACCGGCCGCTCGCCCGGGACTCACTGTTCCAGCAGGTCCCACAGGAGCTGATCGGCACGGGCCTGGCTATCCTGCGCGCTGGCGAGGTCGCCGCCGGCCTGCTGCGCCTTCGCCAGCATCTTCCACCCGCTGTAGAGCTCCGGGTTGCGGTCGATGTGCTCCCGGGCCGCGACCTCCGCGAGGTCGGGACGCCCGGAGGCCAGGAGCGCCTCGTACTGGGCCGTGCGGGACAGGTGGTCGTCCTGCCCCATGGCGAGCGCACGGGTGGCCGTGCGCAGCCCCTGCTGCGGGTCCCCGGCCTGCACCTCGGACCGCGCCAGGTGGGCCAGGCAGGTCTGGTCCGGCCCGATGCGGGGACACAGCTCGGCCAGTGCGTCACGGTGCGGCCCCGGATCGGCCCCTGCTGCGGGGCTCCACTCCGATCGACCGGCGGCCGCGGTGGCCAGCGCCTCGGCCAGTCGCACCCGGGGGTTGGGATCCCACGGGGCCGCGACGCGCGCCCGTTGGAAACCCTGGGCGCTCCGGTGCGACTCGTCGTCCAGCGTCCGCTGTGCCTGGAAGTGCGCGTTCCACACGGCGGTGGTGCCGATCACGGCCAGACCGCTCACGACGACGGCCGCAGCGGCCACCCCTCGGCGGATCCGCCACCGCAGACCCGGGCGGAGACCCCCGACGGGCCGCCCCAGGGGCAGCCCCCGGCACTCCCCCTCCTGACGGGAACGCATCTGCTCGGCGACCGCCAGCCCACCACCGACGAGGGCCGCACCGGGCACGACGAACACGGGCTCGGTGTAGGCGAACATCAGAGCCGCCGCCACACCCACGCCGACCGTGAGACCAGCCCCCGGCCAGGCGACGCGGGCGTCGCGCTGGTCCGGGGTCCATGGACGCAGCGCGCACCGCAGGAGCACCAGGCCCGTGGTCACGGCCAGTGCGGTGACGGCGAGCAGCCCGACCACACCGAGAGTCGCCGCGGTCTGCAGCACCACGTTGTGCACGGCGTCGATCTTGGCCCCCGGAGCCGGAGCGGTCTCGGCCTGCCAGGCGGGCCCGTACCCGTCCTCGACCGCCGAGACCCACCGCGAGGGACCCACCCCGAGGAGCGGTCGGTCCGCGATGAGTTCCAGGGTCCGGCGCCACATCATGAGCCGCACGGTGACGTTGGTCCCCGAGCCCTCCTGCTCCAGGAAGATGCGTTCCCGCGTCATCGGCAGCAGGAGCACGGAGGCGATTCCCACCACCACCAGGCCCACCGGCACGATCACCCGACGCACGCCCTCGGTGCGCACCAGCACGGCCACGGAGAGCAGCGAGCCCACCACCAGGCCCAGCATCGCCCCGCGAGAGGCACCCAGGACGACGAGCAGGCCACCGGCAGCGGCGCCGCCGAGCGCCACCTTCGAACGCTCCCGCCACGCCACCCACCCGAGCCAGGCACTCAGCACGAGCCCCCAGATGCCGACCGTCGAGGCGTTGCCCAGAGCAGTCGTCACACGCACCGTCTCCCCTGCGAAGGTGTCCCGCAGGGCCATCGAGACGAGCACCCAACCGGAGGCCGTGGCCGACCACACCGCCGCGGTGCGCCCCTCCTGACGGGCCAGCAGCAATGCTCCGACCGGAAGTGCCGCCAGGTAGGCGCCGATCATCAGCAGCCCCTCGTCCCGGGGGAACCTCCCCACCACGGACATCCACGAGTTGCTCGACGCCACGGTGGCCAGCAGCGACGCCAACGCCACGGCCCCCATCGACCACCAGACGGGGCGCGGGAGCCGCGGGTCCTCCCGCTCCACCCACCACAGTCCGGTCGAGGACGCGAGGACCAGGGCGATGACCACGCGCCGCACCGGTTCACGGATGTCGAGGGCCCCCGGCGTCGAGACCAGCGGCAGCACGGCGAACAGGAGGACGACCCCGAGGAGACGCAGCGCCGAGGCGACGCGGGCATCACGGGTCAGGGTCATGGGAGGGCTCCGGGACGAGAAGGTGGGATCGTCGACAGGCTAGCCAGCACCGCTGGGAGTTCCCTCACCGTGAACGGCACTGTGACGGGCCTGACAGACTCCCTCCTCGTGTGGTGGCTGCTGCTGGGAACGGTCGGCTTCGGGGCGCTGTCCGCTCTCGTCCCGGGCGTCCCCATCGAGCTGTGGCTGGGAGGGGTGGGCGCGCTCACGGACAGCGTGGGCGTGTGGACCGTGGCCTTTGCCGCCGCCCTCGGGCACGCCCTGGGCAAGCTCCCCTGGTACGCGCTGGGCCGCTGGAGCATCGGCTGGCCGTGGATGCGCCGACAGCTGGAGAAGCCCGGCGTCGGGGAGCGCTACGACCGGCTGGTCGCCTGGTGCGAGCGCCACCCCGGGTGGGGCCAGGCCACCATGTTCGCCTCCAGCGTGGTCGGCCTGCCGCCCCTGGCCGTCTTCATCGTGGTCGCCGGGCAGCTGCGCCTCTCCACGGTCGGCTGCGTCGTCTCCATGACGCTGGGACGCACCCTGCGGTTCGCCGGGATCCTCGGGGCCTTCACCTGGGCGGTGGACCTGCTGCCCTGAGCGCCCCTGCCCACCACTCCAGCCGGCGAGTTGGCGATCACGCCCAGGGTCCTCTATAGTTGTCCCTCGTCCCGATGAGACACGTTCGTGGCTGATCGAGATGGGCGCCCGTAGCTCAACGGATAGAGCATCTGACTACGGATCAGAAGGTTTGGGGTTCGAATCCCTACGGGCGCGCTCTGTGTTGAGACAGAACGAGGAAGGCCCCCACCATCGGTGGGGGCCTTCCTCGCGTTCGGACGGCTCGAGTCAGCCCTCCTGCTTGTCCATCTTCTTCCAGTAGGCCTCCCAGTCCGGCCCCCACTCCTTCTGGGAGTCCACGAGCGCGTCCGCGAGACCACCCGCCAGGGGGCCGGCCTTGCGGGCACCCTCCGGCATGTCCTCGGGGGCGTGGAGCAGCACGTCGGCCACGAGCTCGGTCTTGGCCTCCATGTCGCACAGGTAGCCACTGGCGCTCTCGATGACGTCATCCTCCGCATCGACCTTCACGCCCTTGTCACCGAAGGGCTCCATGTCCTCCGGGCGGCGGTCGGTCTGGCAGTCCGAGTACCCCTTCTTCACGTCCCACCTGTGGGAGATCGTGACCTTGGACATCCACTCGGAAGTGAGATCTCCGTCGAACTCGCACTGGACCTCGGAACTGTTCGTGATCCAGATGCCGTCCGCCGTGGCCGGCTCGGGGACCATGTAGGCGACGTAGTCCAGCGCCTCCTCCGGCAGGTCCAGGCAGAACTGCCCCGCCCCCGAGCTCTGCGCGGCCTTCGCCTTCTTCATCCACTCCTCGTCGGCGGCACCCGCCACGGCCTCGGCAACGCCCCCGGCGCTGTCACCGGAGTCGCCCTCCGAACCACCGGAGTCGCCCTCCGCATCTCCCTCGGCACCATCACCCGAGCCCTCGGCGGCCTCCTCCTGCGAGGACGAGTCACCCTGGGAGCCCTCCCCCGCCGGCTCATCACCCCCACACGCAGCCAGGGTCAACGGGGCGACCAGAGCCAACGCCGCCAGGCGCGACGAACGACGGGACACCAGGGCACGGGACATGAGGGCTCCTCTCCGCGGGAGAACGCGGAAATCGTGTGTGCGAGAGAAAACGTGGCAAAGTTAACAGTCACCCGAAAGAGGGCCAAATGGTCACGCTCACAACACATCCCGACCGCACACGACAAAGGGCCCCGGCACACGACCGGGGCCCTTGATGACGGCGGAGACGGAGGGATTTGAACCCTCGATGGGGCTACAAACCCCAAACCCGCTTAGCAGGCGGGCGCCATAGACCAGACTAGGCGACGTCTCCTCGCACGAGGTGCGAGGAGACAGGGTACCCGCTCTCGGCGCGGGCTCGAAATCAGGCCGTGGGCTCCTCGCGCGCCCCGGGACGGCGTTACCCTGTGCGCACCCGGTCGGGAGGGCGACCGGGCGACACGTCCGTGGATCCCGTGCGGGCGCGACACCCGGAGGATCAGTGTGAGCACAGTGGCCGAGCCCGAGGGGACCGGGCGCCCCCGCAAGGGGAACCGGCGATCCCGGCGCACCCCCACCCCGTCGCTGCCGCGCGCCCTGGGGCTCACGGGGCTGTCCGGGATCCTCCCCGGCCTCGGCCTGGTGTTCACCCCGGCCTGGCGCCTGGGCGTCCTCGCCCTCGCCGGGGTCCTGGTGGCCCTCCTGGTCCTGCTGTGGCGCGTCGGGGGCGACGGACTGACCGGCACCCTCATCGACCTCGCCACGTCCGGCACGCAGCTGCTCCTGCTGGCGGCGGGGATCGTCCTGGCCGCCACCGTGTGGGTCGTGCTCATCGCCCTCACCGCGCGCATCGCCCGGCCCCGGGGGCTCGGCACCCCGGGATCGCTCGCCCTGACGGGCACGGCCCTGCTGATGAGCGCCCTCGTGCTCGTCCCGACCGCCCAGGCCCTCAACCTCGTCGCGGCACACCGTGAGGCGGTGAGCACCGTCTTCTCCGGCACGTCCGAGGGCGCGGGGCCCGGGCGCCCCGCCGTGCACGACGACGACCCGTGGGCGGACTCCGACCGGGTGAACCTGCTGCTGCTCGGCTCGGACGCCGCGGAGAGCCGGCAGGGGGTGCGGCCCGACGCGTTGATGGTCATGAGCGTCGACCCCGACACGGGCGACTCGGTCCTCATCGGCATCCCCCGCAATCTCATGAAGGCCCCCGTGCCGGCCGGCAACCCCCTGCACCAGCTGTGGCCGTCCGGGTACGACTGCGGCAACGAGTGCATCATCAACGCCCTGTGGTCCGAGGCCGCGAACCACTCCGAGCTCTTCGGCGAGTCGGACAACCCCGGCTCCGACACCACCCGCGACGCGATCGAGGGCGTCGTGGGGCTGGACATCCAGCACGTCGTGACCGTGGACCTGCAGGGCTTCGAGCAGCTGGTGGACGCCATGGGTGGCGTCGACATCACCGTCGGGGAGCGCATCCCGATCGGCGGCAAGGTGTCCGACGGTGAGATCGTCCCCGGCTCCATCAAGGGGTGGATCGAGCCGGGCACCCAGCACATGGACGGGTACACGGCCCTCTGGTTCTCGCGCTCGCGGGCCACCACCTCGGACTACGACCGGATGGACCGGCAGCGCTGTATGGTCGGCGCCCTGGTGGACCAGTCCAACCCGTTGGACATGGTGCGCCGCTACCCCGCCATCGCCGACGCCCTCGAGCAGAACGTCTGGACCGACATCCCGCAGGAGGACCTGCCGGCCTGGGCCGACCTGACGCTCCGTATGAAGGACGGGCGCATGAAGAGCCTGCCGCTGACCAACGAGCGCATCGACACCACGGACCCCGACTTCGAGGAGATCCACGCGATGGTCGAGCGCGCGATCAACCCGCCGAAGCCGAAGAAGACGCCGAAGCCGTCCACGACGACCAAGGACGAGCCGAAGCCGGAACCCGAGCCTGAGCCGTCCGAGGCGGAGGACGTCGCGACCACCTGCTGAGCGGTGTGGCCCGGGAGGACGAGCTCCCGGTCCACGGACCCCGGACACACGAGAAGAGGCCCACCTCCAGGGAGGTGGGCCTCTTGCGTGCCGTCAGCGAGCGCTCAGCGTCGCTGACCGGCCGAAATCACTGGGGGACGACGTTCTCCGCCTGCTGGCCCTTGGGGCCCTGGGTGATCTCGAACTCCACGCGCTGGTTCTCGTCCAGCGAGCGGTAGCCGTTGGTCTGGATGGCGGAGAAGTGGACGAAGACGTCGTCGCCGCCACCATCCTGCTGGATGAAGCCGAAGCCCTTCTCAGCGTTGAACCACTTGACGGTGCCCTGTGCCATGGGGATTCTCTTTCGTTCGATTGGCGATGGACGGCGGAAGGTGCCGACCATGGCTGCTGCCAGAACCCCCGGCGGGCGGAGCCTGCCGTAGATCAACCAGATGTGCGTCCGCGAACGGACGATGTTCCTTCGACGTGCGAGGTACTGCGTCTTGCAACCTGCGATCACGCTACCACCGTTCGGGGGAGCGCAGGGGCTTCGTCGCGAGCGGGAGACGCACGTCACGCACCGGGCGGAGGGCGTGGGATTCGAACCCACGATGGCGTTGCCGCCATAGCGGTTTTCAAGACCGCCGCACTAGGCCACTATGCGAGCCCTCCCTCACCCCGTCCGGCCACCGGCACAGCACGGGGGACGCCCACCCTACGCCGCCCCCTGATTCGGCTTGGTTGCAGGCCTCAACACTTGCGCTGACGCTCTCATGGGACATGATGGAGGCAGTGCCGGCACGAGTCGGCCCATCCAGGAGGGGTCAGCCGGGTGACCGGCTCCCCTCGCCCGACGCATGAATGTGCACGAACAAGGAGTTCCCATGAACCGCACCGAGCTCGCCAGCGCGATCGCCCAGCAGACCGACGTGTCGGCCAAGGACGCCGCCGCGGTCCTGTCCGCCATGGGCGACGTCATCTGCGACACCGTGGGCAAGGGCGAGAAGGTCTCCCTCCCGGGCCTCATGACCATCGAGCGTGTGGAGCGGTCCGCGCGCACCGGGCGCAACCCGCGCACCGGTGAGACCATGGAGATCCCGGCCTCCTTCGGCGCCAAGCTGTCCGCCGGCTCGGCCCTCAAGGCCGCCGCCAAGGGCTGAGGCCCCACCCCCGCGGGGTCACCGGGCGCCGTCACCAGCTCCTGCAACCAGAACGTACGAAACCCGAACACCACTGAGAGGTAGCACCATGAAGAACAAGATCCTCCTGCTCGTCGGTACCGGCATCGGTTACGTGCTCGGCGCGCGCGCCGGCCGTGAGAAGTACGACTCGCTCGTGGAGCAGGCCCAGGGCCTGTGGGGCGACCCGCGCGTCCAGGACGCCGTCTCCACGGCCAAGTCCTCCACCGGCTCCGCCTTCTCCCAGGCCCAGGACCAGGTGAAGGGCAAGGTGACCGAGGTCAAGGAGTCCCGCTCGAACGACACGGGCAACTCCTCCTTCTCCCAGACCACCAACACCGGCACCCGCACCACGACCGGCACGGCCACCCCGGGTGCGTCGTCCACCGGTGGTTCGACCTCCGGCTTCCAGCCGACCACCAACACCTCGAGCTTCGGCACCAACTGAGGCTGAGCACCGCCCCCGGCGGTGACGCGGCAGCACCTGCCGCACACGACGAGGCCCCCTCCCTTCATGAACTGCTCCCCGGGAGTTGGACTGAGAAATCAGTTCCGACTCCCGGGGAGTTCGTGATGGAGGCCAAGAGTTCGTTGTCATCGCAGGAGCGGTTGACGGCCGTAGAGTTCTTCGAGTCTGGTTGGGGCTCTCGCGCCGTGGCCACGCGGCTGGGCAAGAGCCGCTGGGCGGTGCGAAGTCTCTACCGACGCTGGAAACTGTCAGGCCGAGGAGCGTTGGTGGAGCCACCGAAGAAGTCCTACCCGTTCGAGGTCAAGCTTGAGGCCGCCCAGCGCTACCTGGCCGGTGAATCCAAGGTGGCACTGGCCGGCGAGTTCGGGGTGCCCTCACCGCCCCTGATCGCGACCTGGGCCAGAGTCCTGAAAGCCGAGGGGCCTGACGGGCTGCGCCCCAGACCCAGGGGCCGCCCGGCCAGGCCTTCGGAGCCGGTCTCGGAGCTCGAGGCGTTGCGCCGGGAGAACCAGCGCTTGCGGGCGCAGAACGCCTACCTGGGAAAATTGCAGGCCTTGATGGAGCAGCAACGTCGGCCAAGGTGAAGGCCGTCGTTTCCCTCAAGGCGCAGCACCGTCTGGGTGACCTGCTGGCCGCGGCCGGTCTGGCGCGCTCGACGTTCTTCTACCACCAGGCACGCCTCTTGGAGCCGGACCCGCAGGCCGAGCTGAAGACCGCGATCACCGAGGTGTTCACGGCCAGTCGCAAGCGTTTCGGGCACCGCCGGGTCTGGGCGCAACTACGCGCCGACGGGTGGGTCGTTTCCCGCAAGACGGTGTGGAAGCTGATGCGCGAGCTCGATCTGCGCTGCCCGATCCGCAGGCGCCGGTTCCGGTCCTACCGGGGTACCACCAGTCGCACCGCGCCCAACGTGCTGGACCGTGACTTCACCGTCACCGGGCCGAACCAGAAGTGGGTCACCGACGTCACCGAGTTCCACATCGGCCCGGACAAGGTGTTCCTCTCAGCGGTGATGGACCTGTTCGACCGACAGGTCATCGGCGCCACCATCGGCCCTTCCCCGACCCTGACGCTGACGAACTCCTCCCTGCAGCAGGCCCTGACCACCTTGGAACCGGGCCAGCACCCGATCGTGCACTCCGACCAGGGATTCCAGTACCAGCACGCCACCTGGCAGGAATTACTCGCACGGGTCGGTGCGACCGCGTCGATGTCCCGCAAGGGCAACTGCCTGGACAACGCCGTCATCGAGAGCTTCTTCGGTCACCTCAAGGACGAGTTGTACTGCGACACGTCCTTCACCACACCCACCCAGCTCACGACGGCCCTGCGGGACTACCTGGCCTGGTTCAACCACGACCGCCCCCACAGCAGCAACGAGGGCCTGGCCCCGGTGCAGTACCGGAACCAGACCCTCGCTGCCGCGTGAGACCCCGTACGCTCAAACCAGTCCAACTTCAGGGGGACAGTTCATCAAGGGAGGGGGCCTCGTCACGTCGTGCGCTCGCTCACGGTCCGGCCACCCAGGAGGCGCCACGGCTCCGTGACGCGGCCCGACCCGCGGGGGTCAGATCACCCAGTGGTCTGCCGCGAGCTCGCGCGGCAGCGCAGGCAGCTCGTAGTCCGAGCGCAGCGGAGTCGCCGGGATGCCGCCGACCACCTGTCCGGACGGCACCGGCTTGAGCACCACGGCGCCCGCCCCGACCGACGACCCGGTACCCACCTCGATGTCACCGAGCACCGTGGAGCCGGCCCCGAGCAGGACGTTGCTGCCGACGGTGGGGTGGCGCTTCACGGAGTCCCCCGAGGTGCCGCCGAGGGTGACGCCGTGGAACATCATCACGTCGTCCCCGACGATCGCGGTCTCCCCGACGACGACGCCCATGCCGTGGTCGATCACCAGGCGCCGTCCGATGCGCGCGCCGGGGTGGATCTCCACACCGGTGACCGCGCGCGAGACCGTGCCCAGGACCCGTGCGGGCAGACGACCGCCCGGGCGCTGCCACAGCGCGTGCGCCACCCGGTGGGCGGCGACGGCGTGCAGGCCCGGGCTGGTCAGGAGCGCCTCGAGGCGCGTCGAGGTGGCCGGGTCGCGCGCGATGACCGCGCCGGCGTCCTCGGCGACCTGACGGAGAAGTCGGCGCAGCATCTGCAGGACCGTCAGTCCGTGAGGCCCTCGAAGAGGATCGTGGAGAGGTAGCGCTCGCCGTAGTCGGGCACCACCACCACGATCGTCTTGCCCTCGAGCTCCGGGCGCTTGGCGAGTTCCAGGGCCGCGTGCACGTTGGCACCGGCGGAGATGCCGGCGAGGATGCCCTCCTTGGCCGCCAGGTCACGGGACACCCGCAGGGCGTCCTCGAGCTCGGCGTCGAAGACCTCGTCGTAGATGTCGGTCTCGAGGACCTCGGGGACGAAGTTCGCACCCAGGCCCTGGATCTTGTGCGGGCCGGCCTCGCCGCCGGACAGGATCGGGGAGTCCTTCGGCTCCACGGCCATGACGAACAGGTCCGCCTTGCGGGCCTTGAGTGCCTGGCCGACACCCGTGATGGTGCCGCCGGTGCCGATGCCGGCGACGAACGCGTCGACCGCGCCGTCGGTGTCGGCCCAGATCTCCTCACCGGTGGTCTCCCGGTGCACCCGCACGTTGGCCGGGTTCGAGAACTGGCGGGCGAGCACGCCGCCGCGCTCGGCCGCGATCTCCTCGGCCTTCGCGACGGCGCCCTTCATGCCCTCGGCGCCGGGGGTGAGCACGAGCTCGGCGCCGTAGGCGCGCAGGACGCCCCGACGCTCGGCGCTCATGGTGTCGGGCATGGTCAGCACCATCTTGTAGCCGCGGGCGGCCGCGACCATGGCCAGGCCGATGCCGGTGTTGCCGCTGGTGCCCTCGACGATGGTGCCGCCGGGCTGGAGCTCGCCGGAGGCCTCGGCCGCGTCGATGATGGCCTTGGCGATGCGGTCCTTCACCGAGGACGCGGGGTTGGCCGACTCCAGCTTCGCCAGAACGGTCGCTCCCACCCCCTCGGTGACGCGGTTGAGGCGGACGAGCGGGGTGCCGCCGACGGTGGAGGTGATGTCCTGGTGGATGGTCATGCTCAGGACAACATCACGACCTGTTCGGATATTGCAAAGAACGCATGACACATGCGTGACATGCGCCACATTCCTGTCGCTCGGCAGTGAGGTGCCCCACACCCTTCGTCGGTACGGGCGTGTTCGTAGACTCCCCCCATGCACCCCCTGCAGCTCCTCGCGATCCTCCTGGGCCTGGCCGTCACCGCGGTCGGAATCGCCCTGCTGACCCGCGCCGTCATGCGGATCGTGGCCGTCGTCCGTCAGGGCCGCGCCACGATCGGCCGCTTCGACGACCCGGGCCAGCGCACTGTCACGATGCTCCGCGAGGTGTTCCTGCACCCGCGCATGCTGCGCAAGAAGTGGGTGGCCGTCGCCCACTGGTTCACGATGATCAGCTTCGGGGTGCTCTTCCTGACCCTGGTCACCGCCTACGGCCAGCTGTTCAACCCGCACTTCGCCCTGCCCCTGATCGGGCACTTCCCGCCGTTCGAGTGGCTCACCGAGTTCTTCGGCTGGACCGGCCTGTTCGGCATCGTGTTCCTGATGGTGCTGCGGCAGAAGATCAAGCCCTCGGCCGTCGCCCGGGAGAAGGGCGACGAGCGCAGGAGCCGCTTCTGGGGGTCCACCTTCTGGCAGGCCTACTACGTCGAGTTCACGATCCTCGGCGTCGTGCTGTGCATCCTCGCGCTGCGTGCGCTGGAGTACGCGCTGGGCCACACCGAGGGCAGCGAGCACGCCAGCGCCCTGCACTTCCCGCTGACCGCCTGGATGGGCTCGGCCCTGACCGGCCTGTCCGCCGGCACCCTGGGGGCGCTGATCATCACCGTCGCGCTGGTCAAGATCCTGATCTCGATGGCCTGGATGATCACCATCGGCCTGCAGCCGACCATGGGTGTCGCCTGGCACCGCTTCCTGGCCTTCTTCAACATCTGGTTCAAGCGCCACGCCGACGGCCGCACCTCGCTGGGTGAGCTGCAGCCGATGATGGTCGGTGGCAAGCCGCTGACCAGCATGGAGCAGCTCGAGGAGATCGCCGAGGCCGAGGAGGGCGAGGGCGACGACGAGCTGCGCATGGGTGTCGGCGCCATCGAGGACTTCACCTGGAAGGGCCTGCTGGACTTCACGACCTGCACCGAGTGCGGTCGCTGCCAGGAGCAGTGCCCGGCCTGGAACACCGAGAAGCCGCTGTCGCCCAAGATGCTGGTGATGAACCTGCGCGACGCCGCGTACGCGCAGGCCCCGTGGCAGACCGCCACGAGCCCCGCGGCCGTCGGCGTGGTCACGGAGCAGGACGGCGGGTCCGGGGCCCACCCGGCCGGCGACACGCTCACCGAGTCGCCCGAGGACTTCGACATCCGTCAGCTGGTCGGCCCGACCGAGGGTGACCCGACCATCCCCTCCGGCGGCGCCGTCATCGACCCGGACGTGCTGTGGAGCTGCACCAGCTGTGGTGCGTGCGTCGAGCAGTGCCCGGTGGACATCGAGCACGTCGACGCGATCGTCGACATGCGCCGCAACCAGGTGCTCATCGAGTCGGCCTTCCCGAGCGAGCTGGGCGGCCTGTTCAAGAACCTGGAGAGCAAGCAGAACCCGTGGGGCATGGCCAACTCCACCCGCATGGACTGGGCCAAGGACCTGGACTTCCCGATCAAGCAGGTGGGCCAGGACGTGGAGTCCCTCTCCGAGGTCGAGTACCTGTTCTGGGTCGGCTGCGCCGGTGCCTTCGAGGACCGCGCCAAGAAGACCACGCAGGCCGTCGCCGAGCTGCTGAACATCGCGGGCGTCGACTTCGCCGTCCTGGGTGACGGCGAGGCGTGCACCGGTGACTCCGCCCGCCGCGCGGGCAACGAGGTGCTGTACCAGATGCTGGCGCAGCAGAACGTGGAGATGCTCAACGAGGTGGGTGCCACGAAGATCGTGGTCTCCTGCGCGCACTGCTTCAACACCATCAAGAACGAGTACCCGCAGAACGGCGGGAAGTACGAGGTGGTGCACCACACCCAGCTGCTGAACCGCCTGGTGCGCGAGAAGAAGCTGCAGCCGGTGGCCGCCTCCGAGGTCGAGAGCCCGTCGAAGGTCGCCTCGTCCGCGCCGTCGGTGACCTACCACGACCCCTGCTACCTGGGACGCCACAACAAGGTCTACGAGGCCCCGCGCGAGCTCATCGCCACCCTGCCGGGGGTGGAGTACCGCGAAATGGAGCGCTCGAAGGAGAAGTCCTTCTGCTGCGGCGCCGGTGGTGCCCGCATGTGGATGGAGGAGAAGCTCGGCTCGCGCATCAACGTGAACCGCACCGAGGAGGCCATCGGCACCGGTGCCGAGCGCATCGCCATCGGCTGCCCGTTCTGCCGCGTGATGATGTCCGACGGTCTGACCGCAGCCCAGGAGGAGGGCCGTGGCAAGGACGTCGAGGTCGTGGACGTGGCGCAGATGCTGCTGGCCGGAGTCCGCCGTGGTCAGCAGGGCGAGGAGTCCCGGCTCGACCCGGCCACCGCCCGCGAGGGCGCTCCCGCCCAGGCACCGGCCGAGGGGACCGCGGTCGACGAGGCCGTGACCCAGCGGATCGTCCTGCCGGGCTCCGCCGACGGGCTGGACCAGCAGGGCTCCACGGCTGCCGGGGACGGCAGCGACCTGCCCACCGGTGACGACACCTCGAGCGCCGCCGACCGGGGCGCCGGGATGGCCGACCGCACCTCCGACGGTGACGACGCCGAGGGTTCCGCGGGCACCAGCGTCGACGAGAGCGACACCGCTGCCGAGGCGGCGCCGACCGTCGACAAGGAGGGCGCGACCGGTCAGACCGGGCAGCCTGCGAAGGCGGCCGCTGGCGGTGCCGCCGGTGCCGCGACCGGTGCTGCTGCCGGTGCAGTGGCTGCCGGGACCGCTCCGGCGGCCTTCACCGGCCAGCGCATCGGAGCCGACACCCCCACCCGCTTCGGCTGGGCCGGCGGCGACGCCTCCGTCGCCGCACAGGCCGGCACCGCTGCGCCCGTGGGCCAGCCGGCGGCCGACACGTCCACGGGTACGGGTGCCGAGACCGCTCAGCCGACCCCGGAGACCACGGGCACCACTGCGACGGCACCGAGTGATGACGCGGGTGCTGCTGCTCCGGCGGCGAACTCCGGGGCACCGGGCCAGGGCGCAGCCGCAGGTGCTGCCGTGGCCGGCATCGGCTCGGGGACCGCTCCGGGGGCCTTCGCGGGGCAGCGCATCGGGGCGGACACCCCCACCCGCTTCGGCTGGGCCAGCGGCCAGGGTGCACCGGCCAGCGCATCGGCGCCGGCAGCAGCCCCCGCGACCGCGGCACCCACCCAGACCACCACCCCGGCCAAGGGCACCGACGCGCCCGCCGACAGGAGTGCGGACGCCGGGGCGTCTGCCGGGGCGGCCCACGCCCCGGGTGCTCCGAGCAGCGACGGCGCGCCCAGCGAGACCGCCGGCGGCACCGCCCCGGCCGATTCCGCGGCAGCCGCAGCTGGCGTTGTGCCGGGCGTGGGTTCGGGCACGGCCCCATCGGCCTTCACCGGCCAGCGCATCAGTGCCGACGCCCCGATCCGCTTCGGCTGGGCCAGCGGCCAGGGTGCACCGGCCAGCGCACCGGCGACCAGTGGATCCGAGACCGAGGCACCGGCCCCGTCGGCTCCGGTGGCCGCCCCCAAGGCCGAGGCGCCCGCCAAGGCCGCCCCGACCGAGCCCACGGACGCGTCGACCGTCGGCGGGACCACGGATGCCGCAGCCGGTGAGGCACCCGCAGCCTCGCCGCAGCCCGCGGCAGGTGACGGAGCGTCGGCCACCGCACCGGCGGGTCACTCCGGGACGCAGATCGGCTCCGACGCCCCGACCCGCTTCGGCTGGGCGCAGGGCCAGGCAGCACCGGTCGAGTCCACCGGGGTCATGACCGGCTCGGCCGTCGCCGAGAGCGGGATCGAGCAGCAGCCCACCGACACGGCGGACGCCTCCTCGATGGAGGTCGTCGAGGAGCCGGCAGCCGTGGCCGCCGGTGAGCCCGTCGACGCCCAGGCCGCCGACCCCACCCAGGCCGCCGAGGCCCGGGACGAGGCTCCGGCCGCCCCTGCCGCGCCGCAGCCCACGGGTGGCCCGGTCGACGTACCGAACGTCGGCGAGCGTGCACCGCGCATCGGGTCAGGCTCGCCGGCCCTGCGGTTGGGGGCCTGGAAGGGCTGACCCACCCCGCGGTCGGCAGAGACGCCCGCCGCACTGAACGACCGGGGCCCGGTGCAGGAGATCCTGCACCGGGCCCCGGTCGTTCACGTGGCGCAGACGTGCCCCGTCGCGCCCGTCTCCTCAGTCGCCGAGGCTGAGCGCCTCCCGCAGCCGCCGTGCGACCTCGACGACCTCCGGGGACGTCCCCGGCCCCGTCACCTGCTCCAGCCGTGCGAAGGTCTCCCGCTTCCACTCCAGGCTCTCCGGGCCGGACTCCTGGACGTGGACGGCTCCCTCGGCGGCCTCCTCCAACGAGCCGCAGGCCGGCATCGCGGCACGCACCTCCTCGCCCGAGGAGGCCCCCACCCCATGGCCACCGCGTCCTCGGCCGTCCGGTCGAGTGCCGACCCAAGGTCCTCGCGGGGGTCGAACACCGCGACCTGCCGCCCCGTGGGCGGCGAAGGCGCCCGCCCAGCCGAGCCCGATGGTTCCTGCCCCGACGACCGCGACCCTGTTGACGTCTCCGCTCACAGCTTCTCCTCCACCCACGCGTCGGCGACCTCCTCGGGGGTCGCGCCCTCCATGACCTCGGCGTTCATCTCCGCGAGGTCCTCCACGGTCAGCTGCGCGGAGACCTCGTTGAGCGCCTTCTCCGTCGTGTCGGTGACCGCCTCCTCGGACAGCAGCGGCACCACGTTCTGTGCGCTGAACAGGTTCTCGTCGTCCTCGAGGATCACGAAGTCCTGCTCCTGGATGGACGGGTCGGTCGTGAAGATGTTGGCCGCGTCGATCTGCCCGTTCTTCAGCGCGTGCACGGTGATGTTGCCACCGGCCGCCAGGGCGCGGAACTTCTGGAACTCCACCCCGTAGACCTTCTTGAGACCGGGCAGGCCCTGCGGGCGCTCCTGGAACTCCGGGGGCCCGCCCATGACCATCTCGCCACTCTTTCCCCGGAGGTCGGAGATGGTCTGCAGGTCCATCTCCTCGGCCGTCTCCCGGGTGACCACCACGTTGTCGCTGTTCTCGGCCTTCGAGTAGTCGAGCACCGCCAGCCCCTCGGGCAGGTTCTCCTGCAGCGCCGCATAGACCTCCTCGGGCGTGGTGGCCTCGGTGGTCTCGTCGAAGTAGGAGGCCAGCGTGCCGGTGTACTCGGGCACGAGGTCGATGGAGCCGTCCTGCAGCGCGGGCACGTAGGTCTCGCGGCTGCCGATCTCGAGCTTCTTCTCCACCTCCGCCCCGGCGTCCTCCAGGGCCGCGGCGTACACCTCGGCGGTGATCGTCGACTCGGTGAAGTTGGCGCTCCCGATCGTGACGGTGTCGGCGCCCTGTCCCCCGCCCGAGTCCTTCCCCGCCTCCGGGTCCTTCGTGGGATCACCGCCGCAGGCGGTCAGCACCAGGGCACCGGCGGCCACGAGTCCGGTGAGTGCTCGTGCGGGTCGCATGGCGCCTCCTGCTGTCGCGGGTCGATGGGTGGCACGGCGCATCAGCGTCGCCCCGCGTCGGTCAGGCCGGGGCTCACCAGGGCCCGCTGCAGCAGGGAGAACACGAGCTCCATGAGCAGCGCCAGCGCGGCCACGAGCAGCGCGCCACCGGCCATCATCGAGTAGTCACGGAAGGCCAGGCCGTCGATGAGATAGCGGCCCAGGCCGCCCAGCGAGACGTACGCGGCGATGGTGGCCGTCGCGATGATCTGCAGCAGACCGGCCCGCAGACCGGAGAGGATGAGCGGCAGCGCGACCGGGATCTCCACCTGGCGCAGCACCTGCCACCCGGTCATGCCCATTCCCTTGGCCGCGTCCCGCGCCGCGGGGTCCACCTCCGCGATGCCGGAGTACACGCCCGAGAGCACCGGCGGGATCGCGAGCACCGCCAGCACGAGCAGGCTGGGCAGGACGAACGCGAGGTCGCCGGGGATCCACCGGGCCAGGATGATCCAGCCCAGCAGGAGCAGACCCAGCGACGGCAGGGCACGCAGGCCACCGGTCAGGTTCACCGCGACCACCGACCCCTTGCCGGTGTGCCCGATCCACAGCCCCAGCGGCACCGCCACCAGGCACGCCATCGCGAGCGCCGTCAGGGAGTACGCGAGGTGCCGGACGGCCTGCATCGCGATGCCGTCGGTCCCCTGCCAGTTGAGCGGGTCCGTCAGCCACGCCCAGATCTCGCCGATGATCATGCGCGCACCTCCCTCTGCCAGGGGGTGAGCGCCCGGCGGGCGAGCAGGATCAGCGCGTCGAAGAGCAGCGCGAGCAGCAGGCAGGCCACCATGCCGACCCCGATCATCGCCAGGTCGTCACGGTTGAAGCCGCGCGTGAACAGCAGGCCGAGCTGGGGGATGCCCACCAGGGCCGCGACGCTCACGATGCTCACGTTGCTCACGGCCGCCACGCGCAGGCCGGCGGCGATCACCGGAACAGCGAGCGGGAGCTCCACCCCGACGAAGCGGCGGAAGCGACCGAGCCCCATGGCCGTGGCGGCCTGCCGCACGTGCTCGGGCACCGCGTCGAGTCCGTCCGTCACGTTCCGCACCAGCAGCGCCAGCGTGTAGAGCGTCATCGCGATGAGCACGTTGGCGCGGTCCAGGATCTGCGTGCCGATGAGGCCCGGCAGCAGGATGAACAGCGCCAGCGACGGGATCGTGTAGAGCAGCGCGCTGCCCGAGACGAGTGCGGTCCGCAGCCACGACACCCGGGCGGCCAGCCAGCCCAGCGGCAGCGCGAGCGCCAGACCGATCAGCAGCGGTATGCCGGCCAGCACGGCGTGCGACACGGTGAGATCCCACAACTCACTCCACGCGACGTTCCCGATCTCGCTCACAGCGGGTGCGCCCCTCCGTCGTCCGCGGCGCCCGGCGCATCGGCACCGGGTGCCGCAGCCGGCCCCTCGTGCGCCGAGGCCGGGCTGCTGCGGTCGGTGTCGGTAATCACGTCGAGCACGTCGTGCGGTCGCACGGTGCCCACCAGGCGCCCGTCGTCGTCGACCACCACACCGCGCTGGCTGGGCGAGGAGAGTGCCGCGTCCAGCAGCTCGCGCAGCGTCCCGTCGCGACGGCCCAGCGTGCCGCCCAGGCGGAGGGCGTCCTCGTCGGCGACGTCACCGCCATCGGTGCGCAGCCACCCGAGCGGCCGCTGCTGGTCGTCCACGGCGAGCACCCAGCTGCCCTCTCGTGGCATCGGCTCCCCGAGGCGGACCACGGGCTCACGCTGCACCGGCACGTCACCGGAGTGGAAGGCCAGCGAGCGGTACCCGCGGTCCTTGCCGACGAAGTCCGCGACGAAGTCGTCGGCCGGTCGCGCCATCACGCGGGCCGGGGTGTCCACCTGGGCCAGGTGCCCACCCTCGCGCAGGATCGCCACCTGGTCGCCCAGCTTCATCGCCTCGTCGATGTCGTGCGTGACCAGCACGATCGTGGTGTCCAGATCGGCCTGCAGCCGCAGGAACTCGTCCTGCAGCTTCTCGCGCACGATGGGGTCGACGGCGCTGAAGGGCTCGTCCATGAGCATCACGGGCGGGTCGGCGGCCAGGGCGCGGGCCACACCCACCCTCTGCTGCTGCCCGCCGGAGAGCTGGGCCGGGTAACGCTTCGCGAGCGCCGGGTCGAGGCCCACGCGCTCGAGCAGTCCCAGCGCCTTGGTGCGCGCCTCCGGCTTGGAACGGCCGAGCAGGAGCGGAACCGTCATCACGTTGCGCAGGACGGTCTGGTGGGGGAAGAGCCCGCCGTGCTGGATGACGTAGCCGATGGTGCGCCGCAGCTGGTTGGCGTCGAGCTCGGTGTTGGGCCGGCCGTCGACGAGGATCTGCCCCTCGGAGGGCTCGACCATGCGGTTGATCATGCGCAGACTGGTGGTCTTGCCGCAGCCGGACGGCCCCACCAGCGCCGTGATCCGCCCCCGCGGGCACTCCAGGCTCAGGTCGTCCACGGCCACGGTCCCGTTGGGGTACCGCTTGGTCACGCCCTCGAAGCGGATCATGGTCACGACCCTACGTGCCACCACCGACACCCGCAGAGGGGCGGGGCGTCGACCTCAGATCGCGGTGCGGTGGAAGTTGCTCCAGCTGCGGCTGGCCGTCGGGCCACGCTGGCCCTGGTAGTGCGAGCCGTACTTGTCGCTGCCGTAGGGGTGCTCCGCGGGCGAGGAGAGCTGGAAGAAGCACAGCTGGCCGATCTTCATGCCGGGGTGCAGCACGATCGGCAGGGTGGCGACGTTGCTCAGCTCCAGGGTCACGTGGCCGGAGAAGCCGGGGTCCACGAAGCCGGCGGTCGCGTGGGTCAGCAGACCGAGGCGGCCGAGCGAGCTCTTGCCCTCCACGCGCGCGGCGATGTCCTGCGGCAGCGTGATCTGCTCGTAGGTGCTGCCCAACACGAACTCACCGGGGTGCAGGACGAACGACTCGTCGTGCTCCACCTCGACCAGGCGGGTCAGGTCGGGCTGCTCCTGCGCGGGGTCGATGACCGGGTACTTGTGGTTGTCGAACAGCCGGAAGAAGCGGTCCAGTCGGACGTCGACGCTGCTGGGCTGGAGCATCGTCGGCTCCCAGGGTTCCAGACGGACGGCGGAGTCGTCCCCGGCGTCGATGCGGGCGGCGATGTCGCGGTCCGAGAGGAGCATGGGGTGAGGGTACCGCGGGGCGGGATGCCGCGTGTACACTGTGACGCTGCAACACCTACGCGGGTGTAGTTCAATGGTAGAACATCAGCTTCCCAAGCTGAATACGCGAGTTCGATTCTCGTCACCCGCTCCAACGGCCCCGCCGGCACCTGCCGCGCGGGGCCTTCTCGTACCCCGTCAGGAGCGGTCCGTCTCCTCTGCGTGCTCCGCCCCTCCGTGAACCCCCGCGCAACACCCCTCCCCCCTCCGCAACCTGTGATGATCAGGTGCCCGAATTGACGCGACACGCCGGGGATGCCGGCAACGCGCAGTCATCAGGGGACCAAATTGGGGAGGGGGTGAGGTGGCGAGGGGGAGGTACGCAGGCGCCCGGTCAGACCTGCAGGCGCGGGATGGCCTCGATGAGGGAGCGCGTGTACTCCGTGCGCGGCGCCGCCCAGAGCTCCTCGGTGGGCGCCACCTCCACCAGCTCGCCGTGCCGCATGACGGCCACCCGGTCGCACACGTGCCGCACCACCGAGAGGTCGTGGCTGACGAACAGCAGGGTCAGCCCCATCTCGTCCACCAGCTCCCCGATGAGGTCGAGCACCTGCCCCCGCACGCTGACGTCCAGGGCGGAGACCGGCTCGTCGGCCAGCAGCACCTGCGGGCTCGGCGCCAGCGCCCGCGCGATGCTGATGCGCTGCCGCTGCCCGCCGCTGAACTGGTGCGGGTGCCGGCGCATCATGCCCGGTTCCAGGCCCACCCGGCTGAGCAGCTCGGCCACCCAGTCGTCCACCGCGCCCCGCGCCCAGCCCTGCACCTGCAGCGGCTCGGCCACCACCTCGCGCACGGTCATGCGCGGGTCGAGCGAGTCGCGCGGGTCCTGGAAGACCATCTGCACCGACTCCCGCAGCCACCTCAGGCGCCGCTCGGGCTCCCCGGAGACGGACCGGCCGAGCACCTCCACGCTGCCCGCACGGGGCGCCTCCAGGCCGGCGACCAGCCGCAGCAGCGTCGACTTGCCCGAGCCGGACTCACCCACGATGCCGAAGCGCTCACCCCGCGCGACCGACAGGCTCACCCCGTCGAGGGCGACGATCCCCGGCGGCGCGGAGAACAGGCTGCGCCGCGGGCGCGTGTAGACCTGCCGGACGTCCTGCACACGCACCGCCGGCTCGGTGTCCGCGGCGGCGGAGCCGCCCACGTGCAGCGCGACGCCCTCACCCTCGCCCCCGTTCAGCCCGTCCGACTCGTCCGCGGCACCCAGCGCCGTCGCCCCCGCCGCGTCGGCACCGGCCCGCGGCCTCAGTCGCGAGGCCGCCACCAACCGCTGCGTGTACTCGTGCTGCGGGTCGGCGAACACCTCGGCGACCGGCCCCCGCTCGACCGCCTGCCCGTCCTTGAGCACCACCACCTGCTCGCACACCTGCGAGACCACCGCCAGGTCGTGGGTGATGAACAGCAGCGCCGCGTCACTGCGCTCCACCCCCTCGAGCACCTGCCGCAGCACGGTGGCCTGCACGGTCACGTCCAGGGCCGTGGTCGGCTCGTCGCAGATGAGCACGTCCGGGTCGTTGGCCAGGGCGATGGCGATGACCACGCGCTGCCGCTGCCCGCCGGAGAGCTGGTGGGGGTGGGCGCGCGCCACGGCCTCCGGGTCGGTGACGCCGACGGAGTCCAGCAGCTCCACGGCACGACGGCGCGCCGCCTCGCCCTTGGCGGTGCCGTGGATCTCCATCACCTCGGCCACCTGCTCGCCGACGCGCATGGTCGGGTTCAGCGCGCTCATCGGCTCCTGGAAGACCATCGAGACGTCGACGCCCCGCAGGCGGGACATCGCGCGGTCCGATGCCCCGACCACCTGCGTGGCCGCGCCCCCCTCGGGGGTGATCTCGATGCTGCCCGTGGCATGCAGGTTGTCCGGCAGCAGGCCCATGACCGCCAGGGCCGTCAAGGACTTGCCGGAGCCGGACTCGCCGATGAGGCCCACCCGGTCCCCGGCGGCCAGGGTGAGGTCCACACCCTCGACCAGGGTGCGGTGGCGCGTGCGCACGGCGAGGTCGCGCACGTCCAGGCGGGTGGCGGGGTGCTGCCCCCGAGTTCCGCACCGGTGCTGAACTCGACCGTCGAACTCAGCACCGGTGCGGTTCTCGCTGCCGGGGTGGGTACTCACTGGTCCACCACCTCCATCTGCGGGTCGAAGCGGTCGCGCAGGCCGTCACCGAGCAGGTTGAAGCCCAGCACCGCCAGCGCGATCGCCACGCCGGGCACGATCGCCAACCGCGGCTCGCTGCCCAGCATCGACTGGCTCTCCTGCAGCATCCGGCCCCAGCTGGGCGTGGGTGGCGGGGTGCCGAACCCGAGGAAGCTCAGCCCCGCCTCGGCGAGGATGGCCAGGGCGAAGCTCACCGAGGCCTGCACGATGACCAGGCCCAGGACGTTGGGCAGCACGTGGCGCCACCCGATGGACGCGGGGCGCCGACCGGCCACGCGTGCGGCGGTGACGAACTCCCGCGGCAGCACGCCGAGCGCGCCGGCCCGCGTCACGCGGGCGAAGGAGGGCACGCTGGCCAGGCCGATGGCCACCATCGCCGAGGTGGTCGAGGCCCCGAACACCGCGGCGAACATGATCGCCAGCAGCAGCCCGGGGAATGCGAGCCCGATGTCGGCCGCCCGCATGATCAGGGTGCCCAGCCAGCGCGGCCCCATCGCGGCCAGGACGCCCAGCGGCACCCCGGCGAGCGCGGCGACGCCCACGGCGACGAACCCGACGTACAGGGTGGTGCGGGCCCCGACCAGGATCTGGCTGAGGGTGTCCCGCCCGAACTTGTCGGTGCCCAGCCAGTGCTCGGCACTCGGGCCCTGCAGGCGGGCGGAGGAGACCACGCGCGTGGGGTCGTACGGGGTCCACAGGTAGGACAGCAGCGCCATGGCGATCATCGACGCCACCAGGACGCCGCCGAGGACGAGATAGGCCCGCCCCGCGCGGCTGGGAGGGCGCCCGGGGTCGGCGGCGAGCCGCGAGGGCGCGGCGGGGCCGGGGGCGGCCAAGGAGTGCGTCGACCGGGTCATGCGCGCCCCTCGATCCGTGGGTCGATGAGCAGGTAGAGCACGTCCACCAGGAAGTTCACGACCAGCACCAGCGCCACCAGCACCATGACGACGTCCTGCACGAGGATCAGGTCGCGCTGTGCCACGGCGTCCACCAGCAGCGAGCCGACGCCGGGGACGACGAAGACGCGCTCGATGACGACGGCCCCCACCAGCATCGAGGTGAGCGACAGCCCCAGCACGGTCACCACCGGCACCGCGGCGTTGCGCCATCCGTGTCGCGCGAGCGCGCGCCAGCGGGTGAGCCCCTTGGCCCGGGCGGTGCGGATGAAGTCGGTGTCCATGACCTCCAGCACCGCGTTGCGCACGTACCGGGCCAGGATGGCCGCCTGCACGAGCGCCAGCGAGAGCGCCGGCAGCGTGAGCTTGCGCAGGAACTCGACCGGCCCCTCGACGGGGGGCGTCCACCCGCCCGCGGGGAACCAGCCGAGGCGCACCGCGAACAGGGCGATGAGCAGGATGCCGGCCAGGAAGGCCGGGACGGCCATGCCCACCTGGCTGGCCGCCGACAGCACCACACCCACCGGCGAGCGGTGGCGCAGCGCCATCAGGGCACCCAGCGGGACGGCGATGAGCAGGGCCAGCACCATGGCCGTGCCCACCAGCCACATCGTCACGGCGAAGCGGTCGACCAGCTGCGGGGCGATCTCCGCGCGGGAGACGTAGGACTCCCCCAGGTCGAGCGTGAGCAGCCCCGTCACCCAGTCCACGTAGCGCTCGGGCCACGGCCGGTCGAGGCCGAAGTCGGCGCGCAGCCGCGCGACGGACTCCTCCGAGGCATTCAGGCCCAGCGCCACCCGTGCCGGGTCACCCGGCAGCAGCGCCAGCACCGCGAAGACGATGAGGCTGGCCACCACCAGGCTGAGCAGCAGGACGGCGACGCGGGACGCGAGGCGGACGGCCATCGGTCAGGCGGAGAGGGGGTCAGCGGGTCTCGCCCGCGGCGGCCTTCACCTCGGGCATGCGCATCTGGTCGCCCCACAGCTGCACGTTGCGTGCCTGCGGCAGCTCCGAGCGGCGGAAGATGGGCTCCTCGCCCCGCTTGAGGTGCGCGTCGTAGTTCTTGAGCATCGCGACGGCCAGACCGCCCAGGGGCAGGATCGCCACGAGGTTGATGGTGGCCATCACGCCCATGAACAGGTCCGCGAGGTTCCACACGAGCGCCACCGAGCCGAGCGCACCCAGGACGACGCAGGCCACCACCAGCACGCGGAAGACGGTGATGACCACGCCGGGGTTGCGCTCACCGGCCAGGAAGCGGATGTTCGCCTCGCCGTAGAAGCTGTTGCCCAGGATGGACGACCACGCCAGGAAGAAGATGACGACCGAGAGGAACGGGCCGGCCCAGGTGCCCACCTGCTCCTGCAGGGCGGACTGGGTCAGGCCGATGCCCTGCGGGTCGTCGACGCCGAACTGCGGGTTGGACAGCAGGATGACGAAGGCCGTCGCCGAGCAGACGATGATCGTGTCGAAGTAGACGCCCAGCGCCTGCACCAGACCCTGCTTGGCGGGGTGGCTGACCGCGGCCGTCGCCGCCGCGTTGGGCACCGAGCCCATACCGGCCTCGTTGGAGAACAGCCCGCGGCGCATGCCCTGCATCAGCGCCGCACCGATGCCCGCACCCGCGACCTCCTTGAAGCCCAGGGCGTGGCCGACGATGTGGGCGAACATGGCCGGCACCTCGGTGATGTTCAGGGCCACCACCACGAGGGCCACGAGGATGTACAGCGTCGCCATCACCGGGACGATCACCTCGGTGACGGCGGAGAGGCGCTTCACACCACCGAAGATGACCGCTGCGGTCAGCGCGCCGAGCACCAGGCCGGTGGCCAGGCCGACCCAGCCGACGCCGTCGAAGTTGCCCTGCAGGGAGTAGCTGACGGAGTTGGACTGCACCGCGTTGAAGACGAATCCGTAGGTGAGGGTGATGATCACGGCGAAGAGCGCCGCCACGGGCTTCCAGCCGAGACCGTCGCGGATGTAGTACGCGGGGCCACCGACGTACCCGTCACCACCGCGCACCTTGTACAGCTGCGCCAGCGAGGACTCGATGAAGGCCGTCGCACCACCCATGATGGCCAGCAGCCACATCCAGAAGACGGCACCCGGTCCACCGATGGCGATGGCCACGGCCACACCGGCCACGTTGCCCGTGCCGACACGGGAGGCGGCCGAGATGGTGAACGCCCGGAAGGCCGAGATGCCGTCGTCGGAGTCCTGCCCCGGCTTCTCGACGATGTTGCGGATCATCTCCGGCAGCAGGCGCAGCTGCACCACACCGGTGCGCGCGGTGAACCAGACTCCGGCGATCACCAGCAGGACTATCACCAGATACCAGTAGTACCCGTTGATCTCGGAGACGACGTCAGCGAGGGCTTCCATGGGGCGAAGGGTACGGGCTGACGGGCCGGACCCCCGACTCGACGGACGGGGGCCGGGGGCTCAGCGGTGCAGGGCGGAGACGTCCAGCCCCTCGTTGACCGAGTTGGTCGGGATACCCCGGATGTCCGCGTCGGCCACCACCAGGTTGGGCAGCAGGAACAGGAAGTCGGCCGCGGCGTCCTTGCTGATGATCTCGGCGGCCTTCTTCATCTGCTCGGTCTGCTGCTGCTCGTCGCCCGCATCGGCCTGCTCCAGCGCCTTCTGCAGCTCCGGGTTGTCGTAGCGCAGGTAGTACCCGGGGTCGCCGAACACGGTGCCCAGGTCGCGGGGCTCCACGTGGGACACGATCGACAGGTCGTAGTCGGCCGCGGAGTACACCTGCTCCAGCCAGGCGGCGGGGAACTCCAGCTGGTCGAGCTTCACCTGCAGCCCGGCCTCCTCCAGCTGGGACTTCACCACCTGGCCGCACTCGGTCGCGTACGGCAGGGCGGGGACGCGCAGGCGCAGCGGCTTGCTGACGCCGGACTCCTGCACCAGCTGCTTCGCCTTCCCGAGGTCGTACGGATAGTCCCCGGTGCGGTCCTCGTGCCAGGGGTCGGTGGGCGGCACCATCGAGCCGATGAGCTCACCGCGCCCCGCCCAGCAGGTGTCCACGAGCGCCTGGTGGTCGATGGCGTGGCGGATCGCCTGACGGAGCTCGAGCGACTTCATCGGCTCGCTGTCGTGGTTGAAGGAGAGAACGACCTCGCCGTTGGTCGTCCCCTCGATGACCTGCAGGTCCTCCCGGCCCTCGAACTGGCTGAGGGACTCCGGGGCCTGGACGGTGGTCTCGACGTCGACGTCGCCGGTGAGCATCGCGTTGTTCAGCGCGGTGCCGTCCTTGAAGTACCGGAAGACGGCCTTCTTGAAGTACGGGTCCTCGCCGCCGCGGTCGTCGCGGCGCTCCAGGACGATGCGGTCGCCGCGCTTCCAGTCGGCCACGTCGTACGGACCGGAGCCGACCGGGTTCGTCGCGAGGTCCTTCGGCGGCTCGCTGGGCAGGATCGCCCCCACCCGGGTGGTCATCGCGTGGAGCCAGGAGGCGCTGGGCTCCTTCAGGGTGACCTCGACCGTCGTGTCGTCGACCGCCTTCGCCGACTTCACGACGTCCATCTGCTCCTTGAGGGAGGTGGTCCAGGTCTTCCCCTTGACCGCCTCGATGCTGGCGACGACGTCCTCGGCGGTGAGTTCGCTGCCGTCGGAGAAGTTGCGACCCTCGGGCAGCGTGAAGGTGTAGGTCCGGCCGTCCTCGGACACCTCGTGGGACTCCGCGAGCGCGTCGACGACGTCACCGGACTCGGGGTCGACGGTCACGAGGGTCTCGTAGACGTTGCCGAGCAGCAGCTGCGGGATGGCGGCCCCGTCGGAGGTGCGGAAGTCGAGGCTGGCCGGTTCGGCGACCAGGCCGAGGGTGACGGTCTCGTCGGACGGGCCGGCGGGGCCCTCGCCCCCGGAGCCGGAGGCCTGCGGGGCGTCGGAACCACCGGTGGAGCCGGGATCGACGCTGCTCCCGGCGCTGCAGGCGGACAGGGCCAGCAGAGCGCTGCCGGCGAGGGCAGCGACACGCAGGACGGAACGGTTCACGGTGTCTCCCAGGTCTCAGGGCGGCACCCCACCGCCCGCGAAGGGGACCATTGTGCGCCCAGCCGCGCGATTTGAACACCTGCCGCGACCGTCTCGGGGCGACACGCAGCGGGTGGCGCGGACGGGGCACGGAATCGGCATCGGCGTGGTGGCGTTGTCGCGGCCGACCCATCCCCGACCCACCGGAGGAACGATGCCCCGCCCCGTCGCCCTGTTCGAGCCGATGACCCTGCGCGACCTGACCGTCCGCCACCGGGCGTGGGTGGCCGCGATGTGCCAGTACTCGTGCGACCCGGTGACCGCCCCGGGCGTGCCGAACGACTGGCACCTTGTGCACCTGGGCGCGTTCGCCACCGGTGGGGCCTCGATGATCGTGACCGAGGCGGCCGCGGTGAACCCGGTGGGCCGCATCGCGCCGCAGGACGCCGGCATCTGGAACGACGAGCAGGTGGCCGGGTGGCGGCGGGTCAACGACTTCGTCCACGGCCTGGGCACCGGCGTGACCACTGCCGTGCAGCTGGCGCACGCGGGGCGGAAGGCCTCCACCTGGCGGCCGTTCGACGCGCAGGGGCGGGACGGCTCGGTGCCCGTGGGGGCCGACGAGCACGGTCGCGCTGAGTCGCCCGAGACCGCGGGCTGGCAGACACTCGCCCCCACGGACGAGGCGTTCGGTGACCTGGCCGCCCCGCGCGGCATGACCGAGGAGGAGATCCGGCAGACGATCACGGACTTCGGCGACGCCGCCGAGCGGGCCGTGGCAGCCGGCTTCGACGCGGTGGAGGTGCACGGAGCGCACGGCTACCTGATCCACCAGTTCATCTCGCCGCTGGTGAACACCCGCACCGACGCCTGGGGCGGCTCGGAGGAGGGACGGCACCGCTTCGGCCTGGAGGTGGTGCGCGAGGTGCGCCGTCGCGTCCCCGAGTCGATGCCGGTCCTGCTGCGCATATCCGCGACGGACTGGGAGGACGTCGAGGGCGACGTGGCCTCGCTGCAGCGCTTCGTGGTGGCCGCCGCCGAGCTCGGCGTGGACTTCGTGGACGTCTCCAGCGGCGGCAACCTGCCGCGGCCGAGGATCGTCACCGGGCCGGGCTACCAGGTGCGCTTCGCCACCGCGATGCGGGACGCGCTGCGGGCGGCGGGCCACGAGTTGCCGGTGGGTGCGGTGGGCGAGATCAGCTCGCCGCACCAAGCCGAGACGATCGTCGGGCAGGGCCAGGCCGATGTGGTGCTCCTGGCGCGGGCTGCGCTGGCGAACCCGCACTGGTGGATGCGGGCCGCCACCGAGCTGGGGGCCGAGCCGGTCACCATCGGGCAGTACGAGCGCGCCCGGGTGGACCGCCTGGCCTGACGACGTGGGGAGCAAACCCCAGCACAAAAGGTGAACTTTGGGTAAACCCACGGTGAACGGGGTGAACGCCCCGACCCGAGGAGAGACCCATGACCGCCATCGGCAGCGACCTGCACTACGACCACGCGATCAATGGTGGATTCAAGTGGTCGTCGCAACACCCTCGGATTCACTGGAGGCATGAGCGATGGCCAGCAAGGACACTCGAAAGAAGATCAGTGACGTGCCCGAAGGCACACGGCGGCAGTGGAGAGCGGATCGGGCCCTGCGGCCCCCGAGGCGATGACCGCGGCCCTGATCAAGGCCATGGCAGACGTGCCGGAGCAACTGCGACAGACGCTGACCTGGGACCGCGGAAAAGAACTGGCCGGGCATGCACAGTTCACGATGACCACGGACACGAGGGTGTTCTTCGCTGACCCGCACTCGCCGTGGCAGCGTCCCACGAACGAGAACACCAGCGGGGTACTGCGCCAGTACTTCCCGAAGGGCACGGACCTGTCGAGGTGGTCCGCACAGGAGCTGGAAGCAGTGGCGTGCACGTTGAACAACAGGCCGAGGAAGGTCCTGGAGTGGAAGACCCCCGCCGAGGTCTTCGCCGAGCAGTCACGATCCCTGAACGAGCCCGGTGTTGCAACGACCGGTTGAGCCCGCCAACCGCCTGAGCGCCCAGCTCGCCGGACCGTTCTTTCGCGAGGAGGTGGCCACCGTGCTCCAGCAAGTCCGGCGCGAAATGGAGTCCACGGCAACGGTCACCGACCACATCCCCGTGCTGGCCGAGCGCGAGGTGCACGACCTGACATCGTCCGCTTGTGCCCCCCGCAAGGAGTCGTGGAACCTCGACGCCTGGCGACCGACGTGTCCTACAAGACCATGATCGCCAAGAGGTGCAACCCGTGAACAGAACCCGCTCCGCACGCTTGTCTACGACCGGTGCCGTCATGGTGGTGGCCGGCATCGCCTGCTTCCTGTGGGTGTGGTTCTCCACACCCATGGAAGCCATCGACGTGATGGAGAACGGCGGACCCGACGCGCCACCGATGACCGACGCCGAGTTCGCCGCCGCCATGGCCTCACCCGTGCTGGTCGTCACGGGGTTGGCGCTCTTCCCGGTCGGGCTGGCCCGCCGTCAGGCGAAGAGCTCCCCCACGGCACGCCAGGCCCCCTCGTCGAGGGTGTACCAGGACCACTGACCGCGCTTCTCCCGCCGCAGCAGCCCGGCCTCGACCAACAGCCGCAGATGGTGGCTGACGGTGGACTGGGACAGCCCCACGACCTCCTGCAGATCACACACGCATGCCTCGGCACCGCTCGCGGTCCGGATGGCCGACACCAGGCGGAGGCGGACGGGGTGCGCGAGCGCCTTGAGCACGGACGCGCTCCTCTCGGCCGACGCGGGATCCAGCCCCCCGGCGAGCTCACCGCAGCAGGCCCTGCCGGGCTGCGCGTGGTCCGACCTGGTCGTCACGGGACCTCCTCCTCACCACTGATTTCGCGGCAGTCTAGGCAGCCCCTTGCCCGCGGGGCCGTGGAGCACGAGGTCGCGCACAGACGATTGACGCGTCATCCACCCCCCGTGTCCGACTTCACCTGTCGCCGTGTGGCGACGACGGCGGGCGAACCCTCCCCTCACACGCCCGGCCAGCTCCGCGAACGCCGCGGGGTCCGCCTGCTTCTGCACTCCGGACCCCGAGGCATCTGCATACCCCCTCCTCGAACCGCCGGACCCCTGTGTCAGGATCTGTTCATCGAAGAACTTCGATGAACAGATCCTGATTCGAAGGAAAGACCATGACCCGCGTGCAGATCGCCCTCACCGTCTCGAGCGTGGAGGACGCAACCACCTTCTACCGGCACCTGCTGGGCACCGAGCCGCACAAGACCCGTCCGGGCTACGCGAACTTCGCCGTCACCTCGCCGCCGCTCAAGCTCGTCCTCATCGAGGGCGCCGTCTCCCCGCGGACGTCGGCACCCGACGGCGCCCCGGCCCCGGGCGACGGGGGCGCCCTCAACCACCTCGGCATCGAGGTCGACTCCGTCGAGGAGGTGCACGCCGCCCGCGAGCGCCTGCGCTCCGCCGGTCTGGCAACCTTCGACGAGGACGACACCACCTGCTGCTACGCCCGCCAGGACAAGGTGTGGGTCCACGACCCCGACGGCACACCGTGGGAGGTCTACACGATCACCGACGACGACCCCGCCGACGCCGCCCCGCCCACCTCGACCCCCGGAGCCCGATGAGCACCACGACCGCCGACCCCGACGAGCAGTCCGTCACCCAGCGGCTCTCCACCCTCGACCGCTTCCTGCCCGTCTGGATCGGTGCCGCGATGGTGGCCGGCCTGCTGCTCGGGCGCCTCGTGCCCGGCCTGGACTCCGCCCTCGAGGCGGTGCAGGTCGACGGCATCTCGCTGCCCATCGCCATCGGCCTGCTGGTGATGATGTACCCCGTCCTGGCCAAGGTGCGCTACGACCGCCTGGACACGGTCACCGCCGACACCCGCATGCTCGGCTCCTCGCTGGTGCTCAACTGGCTGGTGGGCCCGGCGCTAATGTTCGCCCTGGCGTGGATCTTCCTGCCCGACCTGCCGGAGTACCGCACCGGGCTGATCGTCGTGGGGCTCGCCCGCTGCATCGCGATGGTGATCATCTGGAACGACCTGGCCTGCGGCGACCGCGAGGCCGCGGCCGTCCTGGTGGCCATCAACTCGGTCTTCCAGGTGTTCATGTTCGGCGTGCTGGGGTGGTTCTACCTCGCGGTGCTGCCCGGATGGCTGGGGCTGGACACCGCCGGACTGGACGTCTCGATGTGGCAGATCGCCAAGAGCGTGCTGATCTTCCTGGGCATCCCGCTGCTGGCCGGCTTCCTCACGCGCCACCTCGGCGAGAAGGCGATGGGGCGGGAGCGCTACGAGAACCGCTTCCTGCCCGTCATCGGCCCGTGGGCGCTCTACGGCCTGCTGTTCACCATCGTCGTGCTCTTCGCCCTGCAGGGTGAGCAGGTCACCTCGCACCCGGGCGACGTCGCCCGCATCGCGCTGCCGCTGCTGGCCTACTTCGTGATCATGTGGGGCGGCTCCTACGCCTTGGGTCGCGCCGTCGGCCTGGGCTACGAGCACACCACCACGCTGGCCTTCACCGCGGCGGGCAACAACTTCGAGTTGGCCATCGCCGTGGCCATCGCGACCTTCGGCCTGACCTCCGGCGAGGCGCTGGCCGGCGTCGTCGGCCCCCTCATCGAGGTGCCGGTGCTGGTGGGCCTGGTGTACGTGAGCCTGTGGCTGCGCAGCCGCCTGTTCACCTCCGCCCCCTCCCGCGAAGGAGTCCGTGCATGACCGACCAGCCCGCCACCCCGCGGCTCGACCGGGAGGATGCCGGCCGGAAAGCCACCGGCCGCCCCTCTGTGATGTACGTCTGCGTCCACAACGCCGGGCGTTCCCAGATGGCCGCGGCGTGGACCCGTGCGCTGGGCGGAGAGCGGGTCGAGGTGCGCTCGTCGGGCTCGCAGCCGGCCGACGCCGTGAACCCCGCCGCGGTCGAGGCGATGGCCGAGGTCGGCATCGACGTCGGGGCCGTCACCCCGCGTGTGCTGACCCGCGAGGACATGGAGGCCTCCGACGTGGTGGTCACGATGGGGTGCGGGGACGAGTGCCCCTACGTGCCCGGCGTGCGCCGTGAGGACTGGCAGCTGGACGACCCGGCCGGCCAACCGGTGGAGAAGGTGCGCCCGGTGCGCGACGAGATCCGCCGCCGCGTGGAGGAGATGCTGCGCTCGCTCGGCATCGAGCCTCTGGCCTGGCCGCGGGAGGGGGAGCGCGTGGTGACCTTCGTCTGCAGCAGCAATCGCGGCAAGTCGCAGATGGCAGCCGGGTTGATGCGGCGCCTGGCGGTGCCCGGGGTGCAGGTGCTGAGTGCCGGGGTCGCCGCTGCGCAGCGGGACGAGGGCGTGAACGGCGAGTCGGTGGAGTCCCTGCAGGCGATCGGCGCCTCGCTGGCCGGCGAGCACCCCAAGCAGCTGACGCCGGAGCTGGCCGCTGCGAGCGACGTGGTGGTGCTGGTGGGCGACAACGCCCAGCTGCCCGCGGAGCTGGAGGGAGACCTGCCGACCGACGTCCGCCGCTGGTCGACGACCGAGCCGTCCGACCGGGGACTGGAGGGCGCCGAGCGGATGGCGGCGCTGCGCGACGACATCGACGCCCGGGTGAAGGCACTGGCCGACGAGCTGGGCTGAGGCGCCCCTTGATGGACCCCTCGCGCGAGACTGACGCCATGAGCACCACACCGTCCCGCCCTGCATCCGACGAAGCGCCCATCAGCCTGTCACTGGCGCTCATGGGGCACCTGCTGACGGGCGCCGTGAAGTGGCCCGAGATCGCGGCGCTCCTGGTGGCGCTGCACGCATGGGTGGTCGAGTCGTCGCTGAGCGTGCAGGACCAGATCCTGGCGGCAGCCATCGGCGTCGTCCTCACCGAGGTGGTGATGACGCTCGTGCAGCGGCCCTTCGTGCTGAAACACCGGCGCCCGGACCCCGGCAGCGTCCTCATGACCGTGCTGCTCCTGGTGGCCCCGATCCCCTGCTGGTGGGGCGTGCTGTCCCTGTCCGACGCCACCCCGGGGTGGGTCGCAGCCGGGGTCGTGGCGGCGACAGCGGTGTTCACCCTGTACACGGTGCTGGTCGAACGCCCCTGGCAGCAGGGCGACGACCGGGCCGAGGTCGCGCGCAAGTGGCAGGCGACCAAGGACATGACGCGGGATATGTGAGGGCGCGCCGGTTCGCGGAGGGGCAGACCCCGTCCGTGGGCAACCGGTCGACCCCACGAGGCAGGAGACTGACCCCATGGAGACCACCCCCACCACGGACACGGACGTCGTCGTCATCGGCGGCGGTCAGGCCGGACTGGCGACGAGCTACTGGCTGCGGCGCGCCGGCATCGAGCACGTGGTGCTGGACGACGCCGAGCAGCCCGGTGGCGCCTGGGCGCGGATGTGGCCGAGCCTGCGGGCGTTCTCACCCGCGCAGCACTCCTCCCTGCCGGGGTGGATGATGCCGCAGCCCCCGGGCGGTGGGTTCCCGCCGCGCGAGCACGTGGCCGGGTACCTGACGGACTACGAGGAGCGCTACGAGGTGCCCGTCGAGCGACCGGTGCGAGTGGAGGCCGTGCGGCGGGACGGGGGCCGCCTGCGGGTGGAGGGGCGACGGGCGGGTGCTGCTCCCGGCGGCGGGGAGGTACCCCGAACCCCCGAGGCGGCGGCCTGGTCCGCCCGCGCGGTGGTGAGCGCGACGGGCACCTGGTCGCGGCCGTTCTGGCCGAGCGTGCCGGGCATGCGGGACTTCGGTGGGGTGCAGCTGCACTCGGCGCAGTACCGGCGGCCGGCCGACCTTCCGGACGGACGGGTGCTCGTGGTCGGCGGCGGCAACACAGGGGCCCAGCTCGCGGCCGAGCTGCTGGAGACGCACGAGGTCGTGTGGGCCACCCAGCGCCCGCCGCGCCTCATGCCGCCGGAGGTCGACGGCCGGGTCCTGTTCGACGTGGCGACCGCCCGGCGGGCCGCGCTGGATGCCGGGCGCGAGGACGACGGCGGCGTGGCGGCGCTCGGCGACATCGTGCAGGTGCCCGGGGTCCGCGAGGCCGTGGCCGCGGGGCACTTGGCCGCGGTGCCGATGGTGGAGCGGCTCACCGCATCGGGCGCAGTGTGGGGTGCGGATGCCGCAGGGGGCACCGGGCGGCCGGGGCCGGAACGGACCCGGACGCCAGGAGTGAGGCCGGTTCCACGTGGAACGATCCGCCCGTCGCACCCGGTGAGGAGCTCGAGTTCGCGACGGTGCTGTGGTGCACCGGGTACCGGCCGGCCCTGGCGCACCTGCGTCCGCTCGGACTGCGTGACGCGGACAGGCACCTGCCGATCGCCGAGAGCTCGATGACGCGAGCGGACCAGGAACCGCGGCTGCACCTCATGGGGTACGGGGACTGGACCGGCCCCGCCTCGGCGACGCTCATCGGTGTGGGGCGGCCGGCGCGGGCGGCGGCGCGGGAGATCGCGGAGCTGCTGGGCTGAGGAGGGGTGACCCAAGGGTTGTCCACAGGGTGGGGACAACGCTCCTTCGATGGCATCAAGTAGTCTATATGTTCTATTTATTGCTTGCACAGTTCCCGTCTGTGTAGTACTGTTGTCTCATAGCTCGACAAGGGGGTCGGGCCATGAGGACGCCATCGAGGGGGTGGTGGGCGTGGCGGTACAGGTGGGGTTCGACGCGGGGGCGGAGTGTGCCCCGTGGGTCGAGCTGATCTCGGCGTTCACCGCGGTGCGCGAGGCCACCGACCGCCTCATGCACGCCATGGCCGACGCCGGGAACGTGCCGGACCTGCCCGTCGGGACCCGCGAGCTGGAGTGGCTGACGCAGGAGGCAGCGCAGGTGGCCACCCGGGGCCAGCGCGTCCGCATGCGCTCGTACGACCTCCTCGCGAAGGCCCGTGAGAGCGGTCGCGCGTCCCACGACGACGACGCCCAGTTCGCCGCACGCAAGAACGGCGTGGACTCGCGACACACCCACCGGGATGCCGAACTGGCTCGGGCGCTGGGCAACGAACGTCCGGCGACGCCCGGGCGCGGGACGCCCGGAACGCACAGGGAACCGGGAGTGCTCGGTGCCGGGGTGCACGAGGAACCGCGCCCGGGGGTCAGCGGCGCCGAGGGGCCGCTCGCAGCGGCTGATGACACGCCACCCCAGACGGGGGAGCCGCGCCCCCTGGCCAGGGCGATGGACGAGGGGCTGGTGACCCAGGACCACGCCATGGTGATCCTGCAGGAGCTCGAGGCCGTGCCGGAGTCGACGCCGGCCGGGACCCGCTGGCGAGCCGAGGAGCAGCTCGTCGAGAAGGCGCGGCGGATGACGCCCCGTCGCCTCCGAGCAGCCGCGCGACGGGTCCTGTCCGAACTCGGCGTCCCCGAACCCGTGGTGGACGCCCACCAGGACGACCGGGTGCGGTCACAGGAGGAGCGGGCGTGGGACGCAGCATCGTTCTGGATGCGCGACAACGGTGACGGCACCGTGTTCGGCCAGTTCACCCTGCCGGTCCTGCAGGGCCGGATGCTTGGCAAGGCCCTGTCCGCCATGACCAGCCCTCGCCGGTTGGCTCGCAAGCAGCAGGGCGGCACCGCAGTCCCCGGGACCAGCTGGCACGACCGCCAGGTCGACTGGACCCACGAGAAGGGTCGGGCGCTGGCCGAGCTCATCGACCACCTGCCGACCGACCACCTGGGGAGCAGCGCCAACGCGATGGTCCTCGTGACCACCAGCCTGGAGTCCCTGCGGGGCGAGACGGACCGCGCGGGGGTGACCGACTCGGGTGACGAGGTCTCGGCCGGAGAGGTCCGACGCCTCGCAGCCCAGGCGGGGATCATCCCGGTGGTGCTGGGCGGACGGTCCCAGGTGCTGGACCTGGGCCGCAGGAGCCGGTTCTTCACGGAGAACCAGCGCCGCGCACTGTCGGTCTCCTACTCGGAGTGCGCCGAGGAGCACTGCGATCGGCCCTTCGCCTGGTGCGAGATCCACCACGCCAGCCCCTGGTCGCCGGCACGCGGACCCGGCGGAGAACCCCTCTCGGAGGGCGGACCGACGGACCTGGCGAATGGCATCCCGCTGTGCGGCCGACACCACCGACGGCTCGAGGACCGTCGTTTCACGCACACGATCGACCAAGACGCATCCGGGACGGCGACCGTGCGCTTCCACCCGCGCCGTCCCGGCAGACCACCGGGACAGCCACCGCCCCAGCCACGGAACTCGCCGCCGGGCGCGGCACCGGGTGAGCCGACCAGCGACTGGCCCTGATGGGCGCCCTCTCGTTCGCGCGGGTCCATCTCAGCTGCTCATTTCGCCGTGCCGGGAGCAGGACGCCGTCCAACCACGCGGAGTCACCTGCACCACCATGCGACGACGGCAGGCCGGGCAGTACCGTGGCGGCTCCAGCTCGAGTCGCTGGTCGCAGACGCCGTGGCCCATCGCGTCCCCGTCGTTCGGCGCCGACAGGGGCTCACCGCAGTGGCCGCAGTACGCCGGGGCGGCACCCGCATCTGGCGTGCGCCCCACCGGGGCAGGGCCGGGACCAACCGCACGCATCGCAGCCGAGTCGTCGCCCCTCGCCGCGGCCGTGGACTGCCCGGCCCCCGCGGCCCCCGCGGTCTCGGCGGCCTCCGCAGCCGCGGGACCCTCGCTCTCCGCCACGTCAGATGGTCTTGCTGAGCGCCTGGATGGGCATCTTGAGGTCAGCCAGCAGGTCGATGTCCTGCTGCGGGTCACGGCCCAGCGTGGTGAGGTAGTTGCCCACGATGATCGCGTTGATACCGCCCTGCAGCCCCTGCCGGGTCCCGAGCTCGCCCAGCGTGATCTCACGGCCACCGGCGAAGCGCAGGATGGTGCGCGGGAGCGCCAGACGGAATGCGGCGATGGTGCGCAGCGCGTCCTGGGCACCCATCGGCTCGAGATCACCGAACGGCGTCCCGGGGCGGGGGTTCAGGAAGTTCAGCGGCACCTCGTGCGGCTCGAGCGCACCCAGCTCACCGGCCAGCTCGGCCCGCTGGCGCACCGACTCCCCCATGCCCACCAGGGCGCCGCAGCACAGCTCCATGCCGGACTCGATGATCATCTCGCAGGTCGACAGACGCTCGTCGTAGGTGTGCGTCGTGACCACCTCGTCGAAGTACGAGCGCGCCGTCTCGAGGTTGTGGTTGTAGCGGTGCACGCCCATCTCGACCATCTCGTCCACCTGGGCCTGGCTGAGCATGCCCACGGAGACGGCGATGTCGATGTCCACCTCGGCCTTGATCGCGGCGATGGCCTTGCGGAGCTGCTCCATGAGGCGGTCGTCCGGCCCACGCACGGCCGCGACGATGCAGAACTCGCTCGCCCCGGTCTCCTTGGTCTCCTGGGCGGCCTTGATGAGCTCGGGGACGTTCAGCCAGACCGCCCGCACCGGGGAGGTGAACTGACCCGACTGGCTGCAGAAGTGGCAGTCCTCGGGGCAGCCACCGGTCTTCAGCGAGACGATGCCCTCGACCTCGACGCCCTCACCGTTGTGGCGCACGCGCACCTCGTGCGCCAGGGCCAGTGCCTCCTCGACCCGCTCGTCCGGCAGGTTCAGCACCTGCTCCACCTGGTCGGCATCCAGCCCCACCCCACGCTCCAGGACCTGCTCCCGTGCGACGGCGAGGATGTCGGGGGCACCGGTCCCGTCCGTGGCACCAGCGGCGGAGGCGGCGGCGGCCTCCTCCGCACCAGCAGCGGGGGCAGCAGGGGTGGCGACGGCGGCGTCGCGCTCGTCGGTCGTGGTCACGGCGTCAGTCATGGCGGACAGTGTGACCCACGGCACCGGGTGCCCAGTAGTCGGGGCACCTCGAACCCGTCGGCCGTGTCCACCACTCGCCTCCTGACCACCCTCCGCGGTTCTCCCCAGTCACCTGCGCCCCGCCGACGATCCCCCACCACCCGGCACCACGCACCCTTACCCGGTTCACGGTGTTGCACATAAAGCCCCATCGGGTCCATCATGAATGTGACGTCATGCACCGGGTACCCGATGAGCAGCACCCCACCGTCCCGTCGGCGGCGAGGCGCGATCTCGGCTCCCACACCGAGCAGCCCGGGCCCCGCACCCAGCGGGAACATCCCACTCGACCCGCCACGACCCGTACAGCGACGCCATCACCGGCGCCGACAGTGAGGAGCACTCCCCATGAGCCACTACAAGTCGAACGTCCGCGACCTGGAGTTCAACCTGTTCGAGGTCTTCGGCCGGCAGGAGGTGCTGGGCCACGGTGTCTTCGAGGAGGTCGACGCCGACACGGCCCGCGAGGTCCTCGGCGAGGTCGCGCGACTGGCCGAGGGCGAGGTGGCCGCCTCGTTCACCGAGTCCGACCGGACCCCGCCGACCTTCGACCCGCAGACGAACGAGGCGACGATGCCCGAGGCCTTCACGAGGTCCTACAAGGCGTGGGCCGACGCGGAGTTCTGGCGACTGAACCTGGAGCCCGCCCTCGGCGGCACCATGGCCACCCCCAGCCTCAACTGGGCGATCGCCGAGATGCTCCTGGGCGCCAACCCGGCGGTCTACATGTTCTCGGCCGGCTTCAACTTCGCCAACATCCTGTTCCGCAACGGCACCGAGGAGCAGAAGCGCCTGGCGCAGATCATGATCGACCGCCACTGGGGCGCCACGATGGTGCTCACGGAGCCGGACGCCGGCTCCGACGTCGGCGCCGGCACCACCAAGGCCGTGCAGCAGGCGGACGGCACCTGGCACCTGACCGGTGTGAAGCGCTTCATCACCAACGGCGACGCGGACTTCTACGAGAACAACGTCCACTTCGTGCTCGCCCGCCCGGAGGGTGCCGGCCCCGGCACCAAGGGGCTGAGCCTGTTCGTGGTGCCGAAGCACCACTACGACCCCGAGACCGGTGACCTCGGCGAGCGCAACGGCGCCTTCGTCACCAACGTGGAGCACAAGATGGGCCTGAAGGTCTCCACCACCTGCGAGCTGCGCTTCGGCGAGAACCCGGACGTCCCGGCCGTGGGCACGCTGCTCGGCGAGGTGCACGACGGCATCGCGCAGATGTTCCAGGTGATCGAGTACGCCCGCATGCTGGTGGGCACCAAGGCGATCGCCACCCTCTCGACCGGCTACCTGAACGCCCTGGAGTACGCCAAGGAGCGGGTGCAGGGACCGGACATGCTGCAGATGGGTGACAAGACCGCCCCGCGCGTGACGATCACCCACCACCCCGACGTGCGGCGCAGCCTGATGCTGCAGAAGGCCTACTCCGAGGGGCTGCGGGCACTGGTCCAGTACACGGCCACCTTCCAGGACACCGCCCACGCGTGGCGGGCCCAGAACCCGGGCGTCGAGCCCGAGGCCGGGTCGGAGGCCGCCCTGGCCGACCGCGTCAACGACCTGCTCCTGCCGGTGGTCAAGGGCGTCGGCTCCGAGCGGGCCTGGGTGCTGCTGGGCACCGAGTCGCTGCAGACCTTCGGCGGGTCGGGCTTCCTGCAGGACTACCCGCTGGAGCAGTACGTCCGCGACGCCAAGATCGACACGCTCTACGAGGGCACGACCGCCATCCAGGCGCAGGACTTCTTCTTCCGCAAGATCCTGCGCGACAAGGGCCAGGCACTCGGTGCCGTCGCGGGCGAGGTGCAGGCCTTCCTGCAGACCGAGGGCGCACCCGAGCTGGCCGAGGCCCGCGAGCAGCTCGGCCGTGCACTCGGCGAGCTGCAGCAGTTCCTGGGGCTGCTCACCGGGTGGGCCCAGTCGGCCCAGGACGAACCGCACGAGCTCTACCGGATCGGCCTGCAGTCCACCCGTCTGCTCATGGCGGCCGGGGACGTCCTCATCGGGTGGCTGCTGCTCCGGCAGGCCCAGGTCGCCAGCGAGAAGCTCGCCGGTGACGGCGGGGACTCGCCGAGCCCGGCCGACCGGGACTTCTACACCGGCAAGATCGCGGCGGCGCGCTTCTTCGCCCGGGAGGTGCTGCCGCGCATCGGGGCGGACCGCCGAGCCGCCGAGGCCACGACGGGTGACCTGATGGAGCTGCCCGAGAGCGCGTTCTGAGCAGGCGCCCGGGGCACGTCCCGGCCGCCGGGGCACATCCCGGACCACTAGGGCATTTCCCGGGGCCACCGAGGCACGTCCCTGACCACCGGTGTCTGTCCCTGAGGCCCTATCCCGGGCCGGTTCTGTACGGTGCGCCCCGGGGCTGCGCCGTGCAGAACCGGTCCGTCCGCCCGCGGGCTGAGATGGAGGTCCACTCCACCGACGACTTCCGGCCACCGTCTGGCACACCTCCGGGAGATCCACCCAGAGAGTGAGCCGGGGCCGACGGCCTGCCCCATAGCGTGACGCTCATCGCACTCACGAATGGAGACTCCCATGCGCACGACTCGTGTTCTCGCACTCATGACCACCGGCCTGCTGGCCGCCGGCAGCCTGTCCGCCTGCGGGGGCGCCGAGCCCCTGAGCAACGACGAGGCCAAGGAGGTGCTGCTCTCCGAGGACGACTTCCCGCTGGACGGCTTCAAGCGCGGTGAGGTCACCGACGGCCAGGCGAAGGACGAGAACCTCGACCCCTCGCAGATGAAGCAGGGCCTGGAGCAGTTCGGCGAGCTCAGCAAGGAGTGCGAGAAGGCACTCGACGAGATGGGTGACTACAAGCCGTCCGACCACATGGACGAGGGCGCCTCGGTGGAGTACACCAACAGCGACAAGAGCGTGGTCGTGGCCGCCGGTGGCGTGAAGGAGGACGGGGACAAGATGCTCGACAGCCTGTCCCTGCTCGGCAAGGAGTGCGACGACATGGAGGTGAGCGAGGGCGGCATGTCGATGAAGGTGAAGTTCGACGAGATCGACGAGGACGACTACCGCGGCACCCTCATCACCATGGACGCCATGGGCCAGAAGATGGAGGTCACCATGGGCGGCCGCCTCGTGGGTGAGAACTTCGTCGGTGTCATCGGCAACCAGGTGAGCAAGGACGACGTGCTCAAGGTCGCCGACGAGCAGGCCAAGGCCATCGAGGACAAGTGACCTGAGGCCCCGCGCCGAGCCGCACGGCGGTTCGGCGACGGCCCACGACCGGCCCCGTCCACGACAGCACGTCGCGGACGGGGCCGGTCCGTGTCCTCAGGCGAGAGGGAGCGGCTCACCGCGCCCTCGGCGGGTCTGCCACACTCGGCCCCATGACCACCCTTCGCCGCGGCACCGTCACCGTGCTGGCCGCCCTGCTGTCCCTGACCACCTTGTCCGCCTGCGGTGGCGGCCCCGAGGCCCTGGACGACGACGGGGCCAAGGAGGCCCTGCTGACCGACGACGAGTTCCCGCTCGACGGGTACGAGCGGGGAGAGGTCACCACCGGCGTCCAGGAGCAGGCCGAGTTCGACCCCAGCACCCTGCCGGACGTCGACGAGGACTGCCGCAAGGCGCTCGAGGAGTTCGGCTCCGCCAAGCACGAGGAGCTGCTGTCCAGCTCCGCGTCGGCCCGCTACGAGAAGGACCAGGACAAGAGCATCGACCTGCAGGTCTCGGGCGCCGAGAAGGACCCGGAGAAGCTCATCGACCTCACCGCCGACCTGGACGCCTGCGGCGAGGTGACCTCCGACGCCGGCGGCATGGAGGTCACGACCTCCTTCGAGGGGTTCGAGAGCGACGACGTGCGGGGTGTGCGGGTCACCACCGGCGCCGACGGCCAGGAGCAGAAGACCTGGATGGGCGGCCGGACCGCCGGGGACAACGTCGTCTACGCCGTGGGTTCCGGCGTCTCCGAGGACGACCTCGCCGAGGCGGTCACCGAGCAGGTCGAGAAGATCGAGGACTGAGCAGGGCGGCTCAGAGCCGGCGGGCGTCCAGCACCGGGAAGTTCTCCCGCTGGGCCGCCGTGTGCTCCGGGTCGAGGGTGACCCGCAGCACCTCCTGCCCCGATCCGGCCTCGACCAGCACGGTCCCCGCCGCGTCGATGACGGCGCTCGCCCCGCCCATCTCGTGGTCCCCGGCGTGGGTGCCGGCGGTGTTGCAGGCGATCACCGGCATCTGGTTCTCGATGGCGCGGGCCCGCAGCAGCGTCCGCCAGTGCTCCCGGCGCGGCATGGGCCAGGCCGCGGGGATGACCAGCAGGTCCGCCCCGGCGTCGAGGCCGGCCCGGAAGAACTCGGGGAAGCGCAGGTCGAAGCACGTGGCCAGGTGGGCGGTGAACGGGCCCAGGGGCGCCGTGACGACGTCCGCCCCGGCCTCGATCGTGCGGGCCTCCCCGGAGCTGAAGCCGAAGCGGTGCACCTTGCGGTAGGTGGCCACCAGCGAGCCGTCCGGGGCGAACAGCATGGAGCTGTTCCACAGGTGCTTGCCCTCGGGTCCGGCCTCCGCGCTGCCCTCGACGGTGGAGCCGCCGTGCAGGGTGACACCGGCGTCCCTCGCCGCGGCCGAGAGCTGCTCGACGACCGCGCGATCGGGTGAGCCGCTCTGCTCGACCGCACCGGGCGCCGGGATCTCCTGGGCACGCTCCTCCCAGTGCCTGACGTCGAACCCGCCGACCGGCCAGAGCTCGGGCAGCACGACCAGGTCCTGCCCGGCCTCGGCACGGACCAGCGCGGCGACGCGCCTGATCCGCTCCTGCATCGACTCGTCGTCGCCGTAGGACACCTGGATCACGCTGACGGAGAACTCACTCATCCACCAGACGCTATCGCCCGGCCCCAACCCGCCGGCCAGACGGCTCAGGGTCGGGGGCCACCACCGCCCATGCGGGCCAGCCGCTCGTTGTAGGCACGCAGCTCGGCGTCCTCGTCCCGACGGGCCTTGCGGTCGTAGCGACGGCTCTCGCGCTCGTCGCTGCGGGCCCACTCCATGGCCACCATGATCGCCAGCAGGGTCGTCGGCAGCTCACCGATGCCCCAGGCGATGCCACCGCCCAGCTGCTGGTCCTCGATGAGGGAGCCGACCCACGGCAGGTCGAGCGCCCGGAAGAAGTCGGGCGCCAGCAGGTAGGTGCCCATCATCATCGCGACGCCGAAGAAGGCGTGCCCGGCCAGCGTGGCGAACAGGACGACCAGTCGCATGGGCGCCGGCCACTTCACCCCACCCGGGTCGGGACCGGCGAGCGTCCACACGAACAGGTAGCCCACCAGCAGGAAGTGCGCCACCATCGCGACGTGGCCGCCGTGGGTGGTGAGCGCGATCTCCAGGGCCGGCGACCAGTAGAACGCCACCAGCGAGACGAAGAAGAGCACCCCGGCCACCACCGGGTGCCCGATGAACTGCGCGTAACCCGAGTGGACGATGCCGAGCAGCCACTCGCGGGGCCCGATGGTGCGGTCCTTGCGCGCCGGCAGGTTGCGCATCGCCAGCGTGACCGGCGCCGCGGGGACGAGCAGGATCGGGATGGCCATCATGAGCGTCATGTGCATGACCATGTGGATGGAGAACATCACCCGGCCGTAGACCGTGGGGGCGCCGTCCACGACGTACAGGAAGAGCAGCCAGCCCAGGATCCACATGGGCAGCCGGTACCAGGGCCAGGAGTCACCGCGGCGCACGAGCCGGATGACGCCCCAGACGTAGAGCCCCATCGCCACCACGGCGAGGGTGGTGAACAGCCACTCGACCTGCCACTCGGTGTACCAGCTGGACGGGGTGAGCGGCGGCGGCGTCGGGTAGCCGGTCAGGCCGACGGCCGGGTCCCCGAGCGCGTCGCCGGTGAGCTCCGGGACCGGCGTGGGCGTCCGGGCCAGGGCCGAGCCGAGGCCCGCGGCCACCGCCATGACGAGCAGCTCGATGCCGGCCAGGCGTGCGAACAGCGAGCCTGCACGGCGCTCCGGCGCCTCGGCGGATGCCGGCTCCGCGGCCGGGTCCGGCCGGGTGTCGCCCCCCGCCTCGAGGCCACGGATGACGACGCGACGCTGTGCCCAGCCGAAGCCACCGAGCACCACGAGCAGGGCCACCTTGGCCAGCAGCAACTGACCGTAGGAGGTGGTCAGCAGGTCACCGGGCGTGACGCGGATGCTCGCGTTGAGCACACCGCTGGCCCCGGTGAAGACGAAGGCGATGAGCGCGACGGTCGAGTAGCGCCGGACCGCGACCGCCCGGTCCCGGCCGAGGTCGTTCCACAGCAGGGCCAGGCCCAGCAGCCCACCGACCCAGACGCTCACCGCGATGAGGTGGGCGCCGTAGCCGTTGACGGCCGCGTCGTGGTCGAGGGAGCCGCCGGAGTGGCCAGTGAAGGCCAGCGGCAGGGTGGCGATGATGGCCAGCCAGAAGGCCCAGTGCAGGCTCCGCCGCTGCACGCTCAGGCCCGCGACCACGGCCACGACCATGGCCAGCACGGCGGTGAGCTGGATCTGGATCAGGAGCCCCAGGTCCCACCAGAAGGTGAAGAACTGCGTCCAGAAGTCCCCGGCCCCGACGGCGGTGCCCACCACCTCGGAGAAGGTGAGGACGGACAGCACCCACCCCGCGACCGCCCACAGGACGGCACCGCCGACCGCCACGTGGCGCAGCCGGTCGAGCCGCTGGGTGGACCGGCGCTCGGGCACGATGAACGAGGCGACCCCCAGGGCCCCGACGGTGACGGCCATGCTCGCGACGAGCACCCCGCGGACGACGGGGAGCGCCCAGCGGACGGCGGCCCCGGCGTCGACGAGCAGCAGCTGCCGGGTGGCGCCGCTGAGGTACGAGGCCAGGGTGGCCGTCGCGGCCACGACGAGCACCAGCCCCAGCACGAGGACCCACGTCCCACCGGAGCGTCCCGTGTCGTCCGGGCTGGTGGCGGGGGGCGTGGTGGTGCGCTGCTGGCTGGGCGAGGTGGTCACCGACACAGCGTAGTTTGTGCGCCCGACACGACGGACGGGCCCGCCCCCCTCGGGAGGGAACGGGCCCGTCGTCAGGTCCCGGCGTCCGTGACGCGCGGGTCACCGGCCGATCAGTTCTCGACGACCTGCAGCTTGACGCTGGCCAGCACCTCGGGGTGCAGGCGCACGGTGGCCGTGTGGTCGCCCAGGGACTTGACGGTCCCGGCGGTCTCGATGCGGCGCTTGTCCACCTGCGGACCGCCGGCGGCCACGATGGCCTCGGCGATCTCGGCGGTGGTCACGGCACCGAACAGACGGCCGTTGGCGGTGGTCTTGCCCTTGATCTTCACCGCGCGGCCCTCGAGCTGCGCCTTCTGGGCCTCGGCCTCCTCCAGCGACTTCACCGCACGGGCCTCGCGGGCCGTGCGGATCGCCTCGACCTGCTTCTCGCCGCCCTTGGTCCACGGGGTGGCCAGGTTGCGGGGCAGCAGGTAGTTGCGGGCGTAACCGTCCCGCACCTCGACGACGTCGCCGGGCTCACCGAGGTTGCTCACCTCGTGGGTCAGGATGATCTTCATGGCTTCTCCTCCTCGATCTCTCTACGACTGCGCTCAGCGAGCGGAGCTCGAGTAGGGCAGCAGGGCCATCTCGCGGGCGTTCTTCACGGCCTTCGCGATGCGGCGCTGCTCCTGCACGGAGACGCCGGTGACGCGACGCGCGCGGATCTTGCCGCGGTCGGAGATGAACTTGCGCAGCAGGGCGGTGTCCTTGTAGTCGATCTTCTCGACCTTGGCCGCCTTGAGCGGGTTCGCCTTCTTCTTGATGGGCTTGGGGTTGCGCACAACGGACTTGGCCATCGTGGTGCTCTCCTTCGAAAGGTGTGGTGACCTCGGGTCACCGGTGATTGAGAGCCCGAGTGCTCGACCGGTTCGCGGTCAGCGGCTCGGGATGGGTGCGACTGACGATCAGAACGGGGGCTCGTCGTAGTTCGGCGCCGAGTCCCAGGAGCCCTGCGGCTGGCCGCCGCCGGAGTTGCCCCCGGTGGCCCAGGGGTCGCTGGCCGGCTGCTGCTGGCCGCCACCCTGGGGGGCGCCCCAGCCACCGCCACCCTGGCCCTGGTTCTGCGGGGCGCCGGGGTTGCCCCCGAAGCCGCCGACCCCACCGGAGCGCTGGGTCTTGGTGGCGGTCGCCGTCGCGTACCGCAGCGAGGGACCGATCTCGTCGAGGTCCATCTCGACCACGGTGCGGCGCTGGCCGTCCTGCTCGAACGAGCGCTGCTTCAGGCGACCCTGCGCGATGACGCGCTGGCCCTTCTTCAGCGACTCGGCCACGTTCTCCGCCGCGTCACGCCAGATGGAGCAGCGCATGAACAGCGTCTCGCCGTCCTTCCACTCGTTCGCCTGACGGTCGAACTGGCGGGGGGTGGAGGCGATGGTCAGGTTCGCCACCGCGGCCCCGTTCGGCGTGAAACGCAGCTCGGGGTCGGCGGTGAGGTTTCCGATGATGGTGATGACGGTGTCGCCGGCCATGACCGGCCTCCTTCTCGCAGCAGGTGATCGTGTCGGTGCAGGGGGTGCAGGTGATCTTCAGTCGTGACGTCTGGGGTCGCGGTCCGGGCGGACCGCCGCCTCAGGCAGTCGGACGCTGGATCTTGAACCGCAGCACGGACTCGTTGAGCCCCAGCTGACGGTCGAGCTCCTTCGCGGTGTCGGTCCCCATGGTCAGGGTGCTCACCACGTACAGGCCCTCGGACTTCTTCTTGATGTCGTAGGCCAGGCGACGACGGCCCCAGATGTCCGTCTCGTCGATGGAGCCACCCTCGGCCTTCACGACGGCGAGGAGCTTCTCCACCATCGCGGGCAGGGTGCGCTCGTCGGTCTCGGGGTCGATGATCATCATCAGCTCGTACTGACGCATGCGTGAACCCACCTCCTTCGGTCTCAGCGGCCACGGTCCTTCCGTGGCAGGAGGGTCACATCGGTCGTCGCGCCCCACGCACGCCATGGTGGCGCCCACCCGGTCCTCCCCCACCGCTCCCGCGAGGGGCACTGTGGACGGGATGACACCGGGTTCACGGTGCACGACAACTTGTGGAGTCTACCGGAGCCGGGCACCCCGGGACGAACGCAGCACGAGCACCGCCAGCAGCACCACCCACACCGCGAGCCGGAGGGCCACGACCGCCGCGTACCCGTCCTCCGGCATGCCCACGCGGTCGTTCGACGCACGCCCCAGGTACATCCACACGAAGACGAAGTGCAGCCCCTCGCTGACCGCCCACGCCAGGTGGGTGCGCCACCCGAGGCCGGCCAGGGCCAGGAAGGGCAGCGCCAGCAGCCCGGCCTGCGCCGGCACCTCGGCCTGCAGCACCACCGCCAGCAGCACGCCCACCCCGAGCGCGGCCCCGAGCTCCCGCCCGTTGGCCGCCTGCCGGGCGAGCAGCCCGCCGACCACGGCGCCCAGGACCAGACCGCCCACGGAGAACGCGGTGACCGCCCACTGCGCGATGCCGGAGCCGAGCCCGCGCACCATGCTCCAGACACCCCCGTTGCCGGCCTCGGCGGTCCAGAAGGCCATGCCTGAGAGGCTCTCGGCGTCCCACACCACCCACGGCACGCAGACCAGCGCCAGCACGCCCGCGGCCGGCACCCAGCCCCAGCGCAGCGGACCGGGCCGTGCGGCCACGGACACCAGCGGCACGACGACGAGCACCGGCATACCCAGCACCGCCAGTGCCCACAGACCTCCCGCCACGGCGGCCGAGGCGGGACGCCCCCGCCGCCAGAGCACCGCCCCCCAGACCGCGAGCGCCAGCCAGAGCCCGATCTCGGAGACGAGCAGCAGCGGCACGAGCAGGGGCGAGAGGGCGACGTGCGCCGCCACCCACGGGTCCGACCCGTCGGCGTGTGCCCAGTCCACGACCGCGAGCACCAGCGCCGCGAGCGCCAGCGTGAGCACCACCCCCCAGAGGGCGAAGTAGGCCTGCTGCCCGTGGGCCTCGGGGAACAGGCCCGCCGGCAGACCCACCAGCCAGAGCAGGGCCGCCCGCAGCGGCGCGACGTGCTCCATGCCGGGGTGGGCGGTCGACCAGGGCTCCACCCCGGCCCGGAAGCCCGAGCTGCCCCAGCGGACGACGGGGTCGGAGTAGCACATGCGCCAGATGAGCTGCGGGCTCCGCCAGCCCTCGGAGACGCAGTTGTTCTTCTGCAGCACCGCCAGCAGCAGCGGCAGCGCGCTGAGGGCCACGAGCACCGCGGCCGGGAACCAGCGCCCGTGGGCGGGCGGCACGGCGTGGCGGCCCGTCGGACCCCCGACGGCCCCCATGGCGAGGCGGGGGACCGGGTCGGGACGCGGCTCCCGTCGCGCCTGCCGCACGGCGGCACGCACCGCCTCCAGTCCACGGGCGCCCTCGATGCGCCTGATCCGCTCCACAGCCTTCTCCCCGTCCGGTCGTCGAGCCCCCATCATGGCGGCCGCCGGGGCCGACGCACGCACCGCACGCGCGTCCGGCCTAGAATCTGGCCTGCGTGGAACATCCTGCCGGGTTGCGGACGTTGGTCACGCCAGGAAGCAACAAAGGGAGAGAAATGTCCACTGTGCGTGTCGCCATCGCTGGCGTCGGAAACTGCGCCACCTCGCTGGTCGAGGGCGTCGAGTACTACCGCAACACCCCCGCCGACAGCACCGTCCCGGGTCTGATGCACGTCGACTTCGGCGGCTACCACGTCGGGGACGTGGAGTTCGTGGCCGCGTTCGACGTGGACGCCGACAAGGTGGGCAAGGACCTCTCCACCGCGACGCGCTCCAGCCAGAACAACACCATCCGCATCACCGACCTCCCGGAGCTCGGGGTCGAGGTGCAGCGCGGCCCCACCCTGGACGGTCTGGGCCGCTACTACCGCGAGACGGTCGAGGAGTCCTCGGCCGAGCCGGTCGACGTCGTCCAGGCGCTCAAGGACGCCGAGGTGGACGTGCTCGTCTCCTACCTGCCAGTGGGCTCGGAGGAGGCCGACAAGTTCTACGCCCAGTGCGCGATCGACGCGGGCGTGGCCTTCGTCAACGCGCTGCCGGTCTTCATCGCCAGCGACCCCGAGTGGGCGCAGAAGTTCCGCGACGCCGGCGTGCCGATCGTCGGTGACGACATCAAGTCCCAGGTGGGCGCGACCATCACCCACCGCGTCATGGCGCGGCTGTTCGAGGAGCGCGGGGTCCAGCTGGACCGCACCTTCCAGCTGAACGTCGGCGGCAACATGGACTTCAAGAACATGCTCGAGCGCGAGCGCCTGGAGTCCAAGAAGATCTCCAAGACGCAGGCCGTCACCTCCAACGTGACCCGGCGCTTCGAGGACCGCGACGTCCACATCGGCCCGTCGGACTACGTGCAGTGGCTCGATGACCGCAAGTGGGCCTACGTGCGCCTGGAGGGCCGCGCCTTCGGCGACGCCCCGCTGAACCTGGAGTACAAGCTGGAGGTCTGGGACTCCCCGAACTCCGCCGGCATCATCATCGACGCCATCCGCGCCGCGAAGATCGCCAAGGACCGCGGCCTGGGCGGCCCGATCCTGTCCGCGAGCGCCTACCTCATGAAGTCCCCGCCGGAGCAGCGCCCGGACGACCTGGGCCGCGCGGAGCTGGAGAAGTTCATCCGCGGCGAGGTCGACAGCTGATCACCGCACCGTGATCGGTTGAGAGGGGACGGGCCCACGGCCCGTCCCCTCGGGTTGCCGAGGGGGGTGGGGGGCTCCAGACTGGGACCCCCCCACCCCCTCTCTGCAGCCTGGAGCCCCATGGTCGACGCGCCCGCCCCTCCCCTGCGTGTCCTCCTCGCGGGACACTGCCGCTCCCCCATCAGCCTGCCCTTCGCCGGTGGGCTCGAGGCCGTCACCTGGCAGCTGGCGCGCGGGCTCGTCGCGCGGGGTCACGAGGTGAGCCTGTTCGCCGCCGCCGGCTCCGACTGCGGGCCGGGGGTGACGGTGATCTCCCCGGAGGACCTCGGGGTGCGGGTGGACCCCGACGCACCGTGGGACGACACCCGCGAGGACGTGAACCGGGCCCACCACCGGCTGGCGGACCACCTCCCGGTCGCGGGGCTGGACCTCGTGCACAACAACAGCCTGAACCCCACCCTGCTCGAGCGGGACCTGGGGCTGCCGGTCACCACCTCCCTGCACACCCCGCCGCTGCTGCCGATGATGCACGCTCTGCGGCGCTTCCCGCCGGCCCCCGGGAGCGTGAACGCCGTCAGCGCCTTCACGGCCCACCAGTGGCGGCGGGTCGTGGACGCCTCGGTGGTGCACAACGGCGTGGACGGCAGGGAGTGGCCCGCCGGCCCCGGTGGTGACGCCCTCGTGTGGTTCGGGCGACTGGTGCCGGAGAAGGGCCCGGACGTGGCCATCGCGATGGCCCGCCGGCTGGGTCTGCCGCTGCGCCTCGTGGGACCGCGCAGCGACGCGGCCTTCTTCGCCGACCACCTGCGCCCGATGCTGGGCGGCGGGATCGAGTACCTCGGCCACCTGGGCACGTCCGAGCTTGCCGAGGTGGTCGGCTCCAGCGCCGCCACCCTGGTGACCCCCCAGTGGGACGAGCCCTTCGGCCTCATCGCGGCCGAGTCCGGCGCCTGCGGCACCCCCGTGATCGGCCTGACCCGGGGTGGGCTGCCCGAGGTGGTCTCCCCGGAGGTCGGTCGGCTGCTGCCGCCCACGGACTGGGAGACCGGCTTGGTGTCCGCGACCCGGGAGGCACTCGGCCTCGACCGGACCTTGGTCCGTCGGACGGTGCTGCGCCGGTTCGGGATCGACGCCATGGTCTCGGGCTACGAGACGCGCTACCGCCGACTGCTCCGGGTGACGGGGCCGGTGGAGGCCGCGCAGTGAGCCTCCCGCTGCGGGTGCTCAGCGTGCCCGCGGGTCATCCCTACGTGCAGCACGCCATCGGCGGCACGCCCGGGGTGGTGCTGCTCCCGGACCCTCCGGTCCCGGGGGCGCCGCCGGGACGGTGGTGGCCGTCACCGGCCCTCGACCCCGCCTGGCTGCGGGCGCACCACGAGGAGCTGGACCTCGTGCACGTGCACTTCGGGTTCGAGCACCTCTCGCCCCAGCAGGTGGCCGACTGGGTGGAGCAGGTGCACCGCCTCGGGCCGGCCCTGGTGGTGACGGTCCACGACCTGGCGCTGCCGCACGTGCAGGAGCAGGGCCCGCACCGGGAGCGGCTGCGCCACCTGGTCGACGGGGCCGATGCCGTGCTCACGCTCACACCCGGAGCGGCCGCCGAGGTGCGGGAGGCCACCGGGCGCGGGTGCACCGTGGTGCCGCACCCGCCGATGGAGCCGACCGAGCGGATCCGGACGGCCACGCGCCCGGAGCGCCCGGACGGACCGCTGACCGTCGGCGTCCACCTGAAGTCCTTGCGCGCCAACGCGGGCCGCGTGCCGCTGCTGGAGGAGCTCGCCGGTGCCGCGGCGGACCTGGGCGCGGGGACCTGTCGGCTCGAGGTGCTGGTCCACGAACAGGTCGTGCGTCCCGGGGAGGGGCACGCGCCGGACGTCGCCGGGTGGGTGGCGGACCCGCCGGCGGGGGTGACGGTCCGCGTCATCGAGCCCCTGGACGACGCGGAGTTCACGGCCTACCTGGAGCACCTCGACGTGTCGGTCGTGCCGCACCGCTGGGGCACGCACTCCGGCTGGGTGGAGCAGTGCCACGACCTCGGGGTGGTGCCGGTGGCCTCCGCGCTGGGACACCTCGCCGAGCAGGGGGTAGACCACCTCTACCGGTGGCGGGGCGACCGCCCGCACCGGGAGTCCCTGCGCGCCGCGCTTGCCGGCGCGGTCGAGCAGGCACGGGCCGGCCGCACGGCGCGGGCCGCGGCGGGCTGGGCAGCCCACCGGGAGGCGCAGGTCTGCGACAGTCGACGTGCACACGCACGGATCTACCGGCGGGCCGTGCAGGCCCGCTCCGACCGGGAGGCACCGTGAGCAGCACCGAGGACGCCGGCCGCCGTCGCCACTACGGCCAGTTCTACGGCCTGACCCCCGTGCCCGACGGACCGGTCGGCATGGTGCACGGCAACTGCCAGGCCGAGTCGCTGCGGGTGCTGCTGGAGGCCGCCGACCCGGAGCGCACCTGGGTGCGGCTGCCCCCGGTGCACGAGCTGACCGCGGAGGACCTGCCCCACCTGGAGCGGCTGCTGGCGAGGACCACCACGATCGTCACCCAGCCGGTGCGCGACGACTACCGGGACCTTCCGCTGGGCACCCGGCAGGTGGTGGACCGCGCGGTCCGCGACGCCGTCCACGTGATGGTGCCGATCATCCGGTACCGCGGACTGCACCCCCAGCAGCGGCTGGTGCGTGGGCCGGGCATCCCCGACCCACCCGTGGTGCCGTACCACCACACGGGGGCCGTCGCGCGGGCCGCGGGGCTGCCGGACCCACGTCCCTCCGCCCGGGTGATCCGGGAGATCGCGGTCGAGTCGCTGGCCGAGCAGCGCCGGCGCGAGGAGCTGGCCGGTGCCCTGCCGGTGCACGACCTGCAGCAGGCCGCCGGTGCCCGGGCGACGAACACCATCAACCACCCCGGCAACCCGGTGCTGCTGGGCCTGGCCGCGCGGGTGACCGAGGCGGTCGGCGCAACCGGCGAGGTGGGCGACCCCGGGCGGGAGCTGCTGCGCTCCATCTACGCACCGGTGACCGCGGAGACGCTGGAGGCCCTGGGACTGGAGGGCACCCCACGCGAGGACTGGCGGGTGGGCGACAAGACGCTCACCGACGAGCACGTGGTGGCCGAGCAGGCCCGCTGGCTGCGGGAGAACCCGCGGGTCCTGGCGTTCGCCCTGGAGAAGGTGGCCGACGACCTGCGGCGCACGGGTGTGGTGGGCGCCCGACGTGGCGCCGGGACGGGCACGGGCCACGGGACCGGCCCGGGCGGCAGCGCCGGGGAGCCGGCCGCGGCGGCCCCGGAGCCGCTTCACCTGGTGGTCGGCCCGGACCGTCACGGGGTGGTGCTGCACGCCCTGCGCATCGCCGAAGCAGCCGAGGAGGAGGTGCTCCGCGTCGAGGACCCTGCGGCGGCCGCCGACCTCCGCGAGCGCCTGACCGACCGCGCCGCGGTCACCCACTTCACCGACCGCGCCTGGGGGTCCACCCCGGCCGAGGCCGCCGAGCAGCTGGCGCACCTGACCGAGAGAGCCGCCTCGCTCCAGGTGGTGCTGCACGACGTGCCGCAGGACAGCGACGGCGCCGGGCAGGACGCCCGCTGCGCGGCCTACTCCCGGGTGTGCGCGGCCGCGGACCGGGTCGTGGTGAGCAGCGAACACGAGCGGGGCCTGCTGGCCGCCGCCACCGGCACGGACGCCGACCGCATCGGTGTGGTGCCGCTGCCGCTCGAACGAGCCCGACCCGACCGCGCGGGCGCCACCGACGGCGACACCACCGACGAGGAGGCTGCGGAGGCCCTGGAGGCCGACCCGACCCCGACGGCCCTGCCCCCGGGACGCTGGGTGGCGACCCTCGGTTTCCTCTACCCCGGCAAGGGGGTCGAGGAGGTCGTCGACGCCACCGCCGCCGCGGCACGCGACCCGCGACTGGCCGGTGGGCCCGGGGCCGACCGGCGCCCCACCGGGGTGCTCAACCTGGGCCGCCCCGCCCCGGGGCACGAGGACCTGGTCGAGCAGCTCGAGGAGCGCGCCCGGGCCGCGGGCACCGTCTTCCGCGCCACCGGGTGGCTCGACGACGCCGAGCTCACCGCGGCCTGCCGCGAGGTCACCGTCCCGGTGGCCTACCACCGCCACGTCTCGGCGTCGGGATCGGTGAACACCTGGCTGGCCTCGGGCCGCCGACCCCTGGTGGCCGCGTCCCCCTACACCCAGGAGCAGGCCGCCCGCCTGCCCGGGGCGATGGTGCTGGTGGACCACGACGAGGAGCTCGCCGGGCTCACCGGCGCCCTCGTCGACGCCCTGGCGGATCCCACTGCGACCCGACCGGCCGACGAGGTGGACCTCTGGCCGTCCTGGCGCAGGGCCGCCACGATGCTGAGGAGCCTGCGATGAACGCACCGTGGATCTCGGTGGTGGTGCCCCACTTCGAGTCTCCCGAGCGGCTGGCCCGGCTGCTGGAGGCCCTGCGGCACACGCGGCTGCCCGCCGACCGGGTGGAGGTCGTCGTCGCCGACGACGGGTCGGCCACGCCGCCGAGCCTGCCGGCGCGCCATCCCCTCGACCTGCGCGTGGTGCGCCAGGAGCGTCACGGTTTCCGCGCCGCGGCCGCCCGCAACCTGGGAGCAGCGGCCGCCCGGGGCGAGGTGCTGGTCTTCCTGGACGGCGACATGCTGCCCGAGCCCGAGTGCCTGCCGGTCATGGGCGAGGCCGCGTCCGCCGACTGGCCGACGCTGGTGGTCGGCCGTCGGCGGCACCACGACGTCACCGGCTGGACCCCCACGGCCGTCACCGACTGGCTCACCGGCCACGCCCCCGCCCCGGCCACGCTGCCCGAGCCGGGCTGGCTGGCCGACGGCCTCGCCGGCACCGACCACCTCCGTGCCGCCGACGACGCGAGCTTCCGCTTCGTCATCTCGGCGGTGATGGCGCTCCCGCGGCAGGCCTTCGTCGAGCTCGGCGGGTTCGACGAGACCTTCGTCGGCTACGGCGGTGAGGACTGGGAGTTCGCGCAGCGCGCGTGGCTCGGCGGTCTGGACCTGCTCCACCGGCGCGATGCGGTCGCCTGGCACGACGGCCCGGAGATCAGCGGGCGCCAGGAGGACCTGGCGACGGTGAAGAACCGGGAGACCGCCCACCTGGCCACGCGCCTGACGCACCCCCTGGTGCGGGGCCGCGGCCTCGTGCACGCCCTGCCCGACACGGTGGTGGAGGCTGATGCCAGCGGCTGGACGCTGGGGGCGGCACTGGTGGCCGTGGAGTCCTGGCTGCGTGACGGTGACGTCGGCATCTGGTGGGGCGGCACAGCCTCGGCCGAGCTCCAGCGCGCCCTGGCGGCCGATCCGCGGGTGCACGCCGGGAGCCCCGACCGCGAGGTGCTCGCGCGCTGCCGCTGGCGGGTGCGCACGTCGGCCCCGGTGGACACCCCGCGGGGATGGCAGGAGGTCGTCCGCGACCTGGCGGGTGGCGACGACGGGGCCGGGGCCGGTCGAGTCGGCGGGACCGGGGCCAGCGGAACCACGGGCGCCGCGTCCGCCACGGCCGTGCAGGTCGCCACCTCGCGCGAGCTCGCCCGGGCACGCCGCGCGCTGGCCACCGGGACCGGCGGGTCGACGGGGTGGCACCCCGTCGCCGTCGAGGGACCCGCGGCACGCCTGCGCAAGGTGCCCGCCGGCGTGGTGGTCGAGCGCACCCGACAGGACCTCACATGATCGGGTACTACGTGCACCACGTCGGTGCCGGTCACGCGACCCGGGCGACCGCCGTCGCCGCCGCGTACCGCCGCCTCACGGGGCAGGAGGTGGTCGGCCTGTCCAGCCGCCCCCGCCCGGCCGACTGGGTGGGCGACTGGGTGGAGCTCGCCGACGACACCGAGGGGCTGGGGGACGCCGTCGACCACGAGGCGACCGCCGGGGGCGTGCTGCACCACGCGCCGCTGCACGCTGCGGGGTTCGGCGAGCGCCAGCGACAGATCGCCGCGTGGGTGACCGCCCACCACCCGGCCGCGGTGGTGGTGGACGTCTCCGTGGAGGTCACTGCCCTGGTGCGGCTGCTCGGGGTGCCGGTGGTCGTCGTCGCCATGCCGGGCGACCGCACCGACGCCCCGCACCGCGCGGGCTACGGGTTGGCCAGCGCGGTGGTGGCCTGCTGGCCGCCGGGAGCACACCCGGATCACGTGGTGGCCCACGGCGATCTCGCCGACCGCACCCGGTGCGTCGGAGGCGTCTCGCGCCTCTCGGCCCCGCCGCGGGAGCGAGGGGCGCCGACCACCCCGGACGCCCCAGACCCCACGCCCGCCACCGCTCCCCGACGCGACCCCCTCGGCGTCGTGCTCTGGGGCCACGGGAGCGATGCACCCGGGGCCGGTGAGCTGGACCTGCTGCATCGCGCGGCCCCGGACCTGGAGTGGGTGCTGGCCCGCGATCGGCCGGCCGACGAGGTGCGGGACCTGCTGCAGCGGGCCGCGCTCGTCGTGACACACGCGGGGCAGGGAGCGGTCGCCGACGTCGCCACCGCCGGCGCACCGGCCGTCGTCCTGGCCCAGCCGCGGCCGCACGACGAGCAGGAGGCGACCGCCCGCGCCCTCACCCGGCTCGGCCTCGCTGCGACGGCCACCGGGTGGCCCGGGGCCGCCGACTGGCCGGGTCTGGTCGCGGAGGCCCGCCGCCTCGGGGGCGACGGCTGGTCCCGCTGGCTCGGACCCGGTGCCGCCGGGATCGCAGCCACCGTCGACCGGGTGGCCACCACCGGAGCCGACCACCGACCACACCGGAGCACCCCGTGAGCACCACCACCGCGACCGCCGACGTGAGGACCGACGTGACCACCGCCGTCCTCACGCTCGTCCACGGCCGCCACGCCCACCTGGCCAACCAGCGGCGTTCCCTCGCCCGGTCCACGGTGGTCCCCGACCTGCACGTGGTCGTCGCGATGGACGACCCCGCCATCCGCGGGCTGGTGGACGAGCACCCGGTCCCCGGCTGCACCACGGTCGTCACCGAGGTGGGCGCCGGCGCCGATGGGCTGCCACTGGCCCGGGCGAGGAACCTCGCGGCCGACGAGGCCGCGCGGCACGGCGCCGACGTGCTGGTGCTGCTGGACGTCGACTGCATCGCCGAACCGGGGCTCGTGGGCACCTACGCGCGCACCCTCGCGGCCGGGGACCCGCCGGACGGACCGGGGCTGTGGTGCGGGCCCACCGGCCGGCTGCGGCGCACCGAACCACCGGCCGTCTACCCGGTCGACGACCTGGCCGCCCTGCGCGACCTGTCCGACTCCGCCCCCGGACGCCCTGTCCCGCCCCCGGGAGAGGTGGTGCCCGAGCCGGACCTGACGCGCTTCTGGTCGCTCAACTTCGCGATGACGGTGGCCGGCTACCACGCCGTCGGCGGCTTCGACGAGGCCTACGTCGGCTACGGCGGGGGGGGCACCGACTTCGGCCAGCGTCTGGGGGCCACCGGCGGCACGATGCTCTGGCTGGGCGGCGCCGTGGCCCACCACCAGTGGCACGAGAGCCACTCCCCGCCGTGGGACAAGGTGGCCGACGTGGTGCGCAACGGCCGGGTCTTCGCCGACCGGTGGGGCTGGTGGCCGATGACCGGCTGGCTCGAGCAGTTCGCCGAGCGCGGCCTGGTGCGCCGGGACCCCGGGACCGGGCACTGGGAACTGGTGGGGGACTGAGCTCCCCGGCCCCCGGCGGGAGCGGCGTTATCGTTGCCCTCTGCAAGGGCGCTCCGCGCCGCCCACCATCCCGTACCCCCACCAAGGGAAGCCCTCTGTGAGTACCGTCGCCCCGGAGCTGAGACCGGCGTCCCGCAACACCGGTCGTCGGCCGTCCTCGTTCCGTCCGGACGTGGAGGGGCTGCGGGCCATCGCCGTGCTGTCGGTGATGGCGTACCACGCCGGGCTGCCGCTGATCACCGGCGGTTTCGCGGGCGTCGACGTGTTCTTCGTGCTCTCGGGCTTCCTCATCACCGCGCAGCTGCTCAAGGAGGTCGCCCGCACCGGCACCGTGGACCTGCCGGCCTTCTACGGGCGCCGCTTCAAGCGCCTGCTGCCCGCGGCCACCATGGTGCTGGTCGTCACCGGGGCGCTCTCCTGGATCTTCCTGCCGGTCACCCGCTTCCGGGAGATCGCCTGGGACATCCTCACCTCGGCGCTCTACGTCGTGAACTGGCGACTGGCCGACCGGTCGGTGGACTACCTCGCCGAGGACTCGCTGCCCTCCCCGGTGCAGCACTACTGGTCCCTGGCCGTGGAGGAGCAGTTCTACGTCGTCTGGCCGCTGGTGCTGCTGGTCATCGGGGTCATCGTCACCAGGATGCGCACCCCGCTGGCGCCGACGGCCACCCTCGGGCTGCTCGCCATCGCCGTGCCCTCCCTGGCCTGGTCCGTCATCCACACGGCCGACAGCGCGGCGACCGCCTACTTCGTCACCACCACCCGCCTCTGGGAGCTCGCCATCGGCGGACTCGTCGCCTGCGGCGTCAGCGTCTGGTCGCGGCTGCCCCGGTGGCTCGGCTCGACCCTCGTGCTGGTGGGACTGATCGCGCTGACCGCCAGCTTCTTCGTGGTCTCCTCGTCCACCCCCTGGCCGGGCGTGGCGGCCCTGCTGCCCACGGTCGCCACCGCGGTCGTCCTCGTCGGCGGGGCGACGGCCCGCGACCCGCTGGTGAAGGTGCTCGGCTCGCCGCCGATGCTGTGGGTCGGCGCCCTGAGCTACTCGCTCTACCTCTGGCACTGGCCGCTGGTCACCATCGTCGACCAGGGCGTGTTCGACGAGGAGGCCCCGCTGTGGGCCACCGTGGCCGCGGTGCTGGCGGCCTTCCCGCTGGCCTGGATCGGCAACCGCCTCATCGAGAACCCGGTCCGCTTCGCCCCCACCTTCAAGCGCACCCGCAACGCCCTGATGCTGGGTGGCAGCCTGACCGCCCTCGGTGCGGTCGCGGCCGTCGTCCTCATGCAGCTGGTCCCGAAGGTGGAGGTCGGTGACGCGAACCCGGAGACCGCCACCGAGCGCGTCGGGGCCGAGGCCCTGCTGCCGGAGGGGATGGACCCCGAGAAGGTGCCCGCCGACGTGGAGCCCGTCGTCTCCGAGGGGGCGATCCCCTCCCAGCCGGACTCGATCGCGCCCGACCCGCTGAAGGCCACCGAGGACTACCCGCCCACCTACGACCAGGGGTGCGTCACCAGCACGAACGGCACGGACGTGAAGTCCTGCACCTTCGGTGAGAAGGGTGCCGACAGGACGATCGTCATGGCCGGTGACTCCAAGATCGACCAGTGGGTCCCGCTGGTGGACGCCTGGGCGAAGGAGAACGGCTACGAGGTGACCACCTACCTCAAGTCGGCCTGCTCCTGGAACGGCCAGCTGATGGACCCCAGCGACGCGCGCTGGAAGGGCTGCCACCAGTGGGGCGAGAAGGTGAACCAGAAGATCACCAAGGACCGACCGGACGTGCTCCTGACGAGCTCGCTGGTGGCCGGCGCCGGGGACTCCGGCGTCTCCAAGGTGGTCAAGGGCTACGAGGAGTACTGGACCCCACTGACCGAGAAGGGCACCGCGGTGGTCGCCATCGCGGACACCGCCGGTCCGGTGGACGGCCCCGTCTACGAGTGCGTCGCCGAGCACCTGCGCGACGTGACCGCCTGCGAGTACCCCGACGACGGGGGCCGCGGCACCGAGGCGCTGGAGCAGGCGACCGAGAAGGTCGACGGTGCCCGGTTCATGGACCTGAACGACTTCATCTGCCCGGAGGACGTGTGCCGCCCGGTGATCGGCGGGGTGCTGACGCACCGCCAGGGCAGCCACATCAGCAACACGTACACCAAGACGCTCGGGCCGATCTTCGACGCCCGCCTGGAGCACGCCCTGGAGGCCTCCCCGTGAGCCCTGCATCCCTCGCCGCCCCCGCGCCGAGCACCCACGACACGGAGCAGCGGATCCTCTGGTGCGCCGCCAGCCGGGGGCAGGTGCGCGCCGGGCTGCCGGTGATCCAGCACCTGCTGCGCCTGGGCCACCGCATCACGCTGGTCACCCCCGAGGACGCCTGGGAGGGGACCCTCGAGGAGGCCGCCGGCGACGACGACGCGACGGCTCGCGTCCAGGAGCTCGGCGAGGGTGGGCTCCGCGTCGTCCACCCCCACGCGGAGCCCGCGGTCGACGCCCGGGCCCTGCTGCACTCCCTGCACACCGACGCCGAGCCCGACTTCACCGACGACCTGCTGGGCGACCCGCGCTTCCCGGTGCTCGCCCGCGGTGCGCTCGTGCTCTGGCCCGGGACCACGCACCGGGTGCGCCTGGACGAGGCCGAGGTCCTCACCGGTGACGCCGCCCGCGAGGCCACCCGGGAGCTGCTCACCGATGCCGTGGCCGCCGGTGACCTGTCCCCCCGGCAGGTGCTCCAGCTGGCCCGCGAGGTACCCGATGCGGTGACCTCGCGGCAGCGGGTCGACGCCTCGACGACCCTGCTGCGGCAGGGGCAGTGGACCGGTGGGACCGGCCGGCTCCAGCGGCAGCTGCGGGCCCTGGCCGCACCGGACCTGGACGGGGACGACTTCACCGCGCTGGTCGGGCTGACCTTCCACCGCTCGCTGCACGCGGACGCGACGAGCTCCCCGCTGGTGGACAACCCCGGCGCCTGGCTCTCCCCGCTCCGCTCCACCGCGCGGTGGAAGGAGCTGACCACCGAGCACCGGCGCACCGCGGTCACCCCCCGGCCCGCGGCCGGCACGTCGCCGCGCGTGCTCCTGCTGCCGGGCACCTACGGGCGCTTCGAGCAGCCCGTGGTGCAGGCGCTGCAGGACGCCGGGTGCACGGTCGACCTGCTCGACCTCACCGAGGTCGCCCCGCAGCTCACCAGCCGGCTGGTGCGCGCCGAGAGCATGGAGGCCGTGCGCCGGCTCGTCACGGACGGGGAGCACGGACTGCCGGCGGACGTGGTCGACCGCATCCGCCGGGCAGACGTGCTGTGGGCCGAGTGGGCCGACCTGCCGGCCGTGTGGCTCAGCCACCTCGCCGGGGAGCACCAGCGGCTCGTGCTGCGCGTGCACAGCCTCGACGCGCTCGACCCGTGGCTGCACCTCGTGCGCTGGGCCTCCGTCGACGCCCTCGTGGCCGTCGGTGCGCCGGTGGCCCGTGTCGCGCTCGGTGTGCTGGGGGCACGGACCGACCTGCCCCCGGTGCACGTCATCGGGCACGTGGTCGACGACCGGTGGACCGCCGTCCCGACCACCGAGGACTCCCACCGTCGCCTGGTGATGGTGAAGTGGGGGCGCCGCGTCAAGGACCCGCTCCGTGCGCTGGAGCTGCTGGCCCGGCTGCGCGAGCACGACCCCGCGTGGCGGCTGCGCCTCATCGGCGAGCACGTCTCCGAGGCCGGCGAGGCCGGCGACTACGCCCAGAAGTTCGCCACCCGTGCGGCGGCAGAGGACGTGCGCGGCGCCATCGAGTACGTCCCCCAGACCGATGACGTCGCGGCCCACCTGTCGGGCTGCGGCTTCGTGCTGAGCACCAGCCGCCGCGAGTCCTTCCACCTCGGGCTCGTCGAGGCCGCTGCCTCCGGGTGCGTGCCCGTGGTGCGTGACTGGCCCGTCTTCGCCCGTCGCGGCGGTGCTCGTGACGTGGTGCCCACCGACTGGGTGGTCGACGGCGTCGACGGGGCCGTCGAGCGTGTTCTTGCTCACTCCGACCGTGCCACCTGGGAGGCCGAGTCCGCCGCCACACAGCGGCGTGTGCGTGACCACTTCCCTGCCGACGAGACACGCCGCCGCCTTGCCGCCGTGGCCCTGGACCATGAGGATCCCCTCCGATGAGTGCCGTCCCCCCTGCCCCGCCCGCCCCCGGAGCCAGCCACCACCGGCCCAAGTCCTTCCGACCCGACGTCGAGGGACTGCGGGCCATCGCCGTGCTGTCGGTGCTGGCGTACCACGCCGGTCTGCCCGTCATCACCGGTGGATTCGCCGGTGTGGACGTGTTCTTCGTGCTGTCGGGCTTCCTCATCACCGGGCAGCTGCTCAAGGAGGTGGGGCGCACCGGCACGGTCGACCTGCCGGCCTTCTACGGACGCCGCTTCAAGCGCCTGCTCCCCGCCGCGACCATGGTGCTGCTGTTCACCGCCATCGGCACCTGGCTGCTGCTCCCGCTGACGCGCTTCAAGGACGTCGCGTGGGACATCGCCTACTCGGCGGTCTACCTCATCAACTGGCGGCTGGCCGACCAGTCGGTCGACTACCTCGCCGAGGACACCGAACCCTCTCCGCTGCAGCACTTCTGGTCGCTGGCCGTGGAGGAGCAGTTCTACGTCGTCTGGCCGCTGGTGCTGCTGCTCGTCGGGCTGGTGGTCACCAGGGCGCGCACCCCGCTGGCGCCCACGGCCACCGTCGGGCTGCTCGCCATCGCCGTGCCGTCGCTGGTGTGGTCGATCGTGCACACCGTCGACAGCCCCTCGACGGCGTACTTCGTCACCACCACCCGTCTGTGGGAGCTCGCCATCGGCGGACTCGTCGCCTGCGGTGCCACCGTGTGGGCGCGGCTGTCGCCCCGGGTCAGCGTGCTGCTCGTCGCCGCCGGCCTGGTGATGCTGGCGGTCGCCTTCCTGCTGTTCAGCAGCTCCACCCCGTGGCCGGGCAGCGCTGCCCTGGTTCCGACCGTCGGCACCGCCCTGGCCCTGGTGGGTGGCTACACCGCCGGGGGACCGCTGCTCAAGGCGCTGGGGTCGGCCCCGATGCTGTGGGTCGGTGGGCTGAGCTACTCGCTGTACCTGTGGCACTGGCCGCTGGTGATCTTCACGCAGCAGGGCATCTACGACGGGGAGAAGGCCCCGCTGTGGGCCACCGTCGCGGCGGTCCTGCTGGCCTTCCCACTGGCCTGGGCCGGCAACCGCCTCATCGAGAATCCGGTCCGCTTCGCGCCGCCGTTCAAGCGCACCCGCAACGCGCTGCTGCTGGGCGGCTCGCTCACCCTGACCGGTGCCCTCGTGGCCGGCACCCTGCTGGCCGTGACGCCCGGCAAGGGGACCGACGACGACGCCGCCGGTGCGGAGGTGCTCATGCCCGCCCAGGAGGGTGAGCCCGGACGGGCCGGTGACGGCGTCCGGGGTGTCAACGACGTGCTGCCCGCCACGACGGACGGGGTCGAGTTCCCCGACAGCCCGCCCACCATCACCCCCGACCCGCTCAAGGCCACCGAGGACGTGCCGCCCCAGTACGAGGACGGCTGCCAGGTGGAGCAGGACGCGAGCACGCCGCACGAGTGCCTGCTGGGTGACACCGAGGCCGACCGGGACATCGCCCTGGTGGGTGACTCCAAGGCCTTCCAGTGGGCCCCCGCGATGGACCGGTGGGCGAAGGACCGTGGCTACCGGATCCGCTCCAACACCAAGTCCGCGTGCAGCTTCTCGGCCACGCTGCAGCTGAACGACGACAAGCCGTACCCCGAGTGCCAGAAGTGGGGCGACCAGGTCGCGAAGTCACTGCAGGAGGACCCGCCCGAGGTGCTGGTCATCTCCGGTCTGCGGAAGAACGCCCTCGTGAAGGAGGGTGGCACCGAGGCCACCCGCGAGGCCCTGGTCGAGGGGTACCTGGAGAACCTGAAGCCGCTGGCCGACAAGGGCACCACCATCGTCGCCATCGCGGACACGCCGCAGCCCGGCAACAAGGTGTACGAGTGCGTGGCCGAGAACCCGGAGAACGTCTCGAAGTGCGACTTCTCCGCCCGTGAGGGTGTCGGCACGCCGGCCCTCGAGGAGACGGTCGAGCAGCTGGACGGCTCGCTCATCGACTTCAACGACTACCTCTGCCCGGACGGTTCCTGCCGTGCCGTGAACGGTGGGGTGCTCACCTACCGGCAGGGCAGCCACGTGACGACCACCTGGGTCAACTCCCTGCAGCCGGTGCTCAACGCCCGCCTCGACGCGGCCATCGAGCGCGGCGAGCGGGACCAGTCCGGGGGCAGCGCCGCAGCCGAGGACCGGGCCGAGGAGAAGGACCAGCCGGTCGAGGGCGTTCGCGACGTCAACGAGGTGCGCGGGGCCGAGGTCGACCCCGCCGGCTACCCGGACGCCCCGAAGAGCATCACCCCCGATCCGTCGGAGGCCACCACGGACGTGCCCCCGCAGCGCGTCGCCGGCTGTCATGTCGGCCTGACGTCCGCCGAGCCGCGCGAGTGCCGGCTGGGCGACCCGGAGGGTCGGAGGACGGTGGCCGTGGTGGGCGACTCCAAGGCCCTCCAGTGGCTGCCCGGCATCGACGCGTGGGCGAAGGACCACGGGTACAGCGTGCGGTCCAACACCAAGTCGGCCTGCGCGTTCTCGGCCGCCACCCAGGCCCCCGACGGCACGCCGTACACGGACTGCACGACGTGGGGCGCCGAGGTCGCGGCCTCTCTGCAGGACGACCCGCCGGACGCGTTGGTGGTCTCCGGTCTGCGCTCCGAGGCGCTGGTGGAGGAGGGCGGCACCAAGACCTCCCGCCAGGCCATGGTGGACGGCTACCTGGAGTACCTGGAGCCACTGGCCGAGCAGGGCACGACCATCGTCGCCCTCGCCGACACCCCGCAGCCCGGCCGCACGGTCCACGAGTGCGTGGCGGCGCACCGCTCCCACGTCTCGACCTGCGACTTCCCAGAGAAGCCCGGCGTGGGTACCCCTGTGCTCGAGGAGGTCATGGCGGAGCTCGACGGCTCACTCGTCGACCTGAACGACCACCTCTGCCCCGAGGGCACCTGCCGCGCCGTCAACGACGGTGTGCTCACCTACCGCCAGGGCAGCCACGTGACGAACACCTGGGTGACGACCATGCAGCCGGTGCTGGGAGACCGCCTGGATGCGGCGCTCGAGTGGAGCAGCAAGGCCTGATGCGGCGAGCCCGCTGACGGGGCCGCGCTGGGTCACTGCCACACAAGCGGGTCCACCGTTCTCACCGCCGTTGATGGCTCGCGCGTGCCACTGGCGTTTGGTCTTGCGGGCATGCCCCCGTCGGGAGAGGCACTGCAGGTTCTCCGGGGTCGCCCGTCCACCGGCCTCGAACGGGACGACGTGGTCGATCTCGCACGACTCTGCCGGTGTGCTGGATCCGGGGTCGCGGGCGATCCCGTCCCCGGCGCGGACGAACCGGGCCACCGACGCACTGGGTCGATACGTGTACGGCGACACCGACACGGCATGCCCCGTGAGCGGGTCGGCCACCAACCGCCGCCACACCGAACCCTCACCAGGATCCCCGGTCTGACCGTCCACGCCCCGGGACTACCCGTCAGTGCCACCGTCCTGATCGAGGAGGACGCGTCCAACCCGACGACCACCGTGCACCTAGCCGGTAGCAACACCGGCTCACCAGGAACCGGCAACGGGAACCAGTCAGCCGCCACCGTCCCGCAACTGGTGCACACCGGCGGCGCCACCGCCCCCCGACGACGCACCGTCGATCGCCTGACCGGAGCAACCCCCGGGCACCCCATGCGATGTCACAGAATCCGTGACACCCACCCGTGGCCCGCCCCGCGGGAGCCTCCACCCCCACCGTGGCCCGACCGGTGGGGGTGGTGCGGGGCGCGGGGAACTGGCCCACCAGGAGCAGGTCCAGGTGCACATCCGACCCCAACTGGGCCAACGACCGGTGGTCCCCGGCAGCCTTCACCCGACGCGCCACCGCACCGATCCGCCCCCACGCCGCAGACACCCGCGTGACCTCACCCGTGACCATCAACGACCCGGTCCCATCCCCACCAGCCCATGCGCCCGGTTCACCGACTCCCCCGTCGCGCTCACGAACTCATCCACCGTCGCCGCCGCCACATCCGCCACACCCGCAGACCCCGGCACCCCCGCAGCACCCGCAACACCCTCAGAGCCGGCCAGCGCCCCAACCGGCGCGCCGCCCTGACCACCAGAACCACCACCCCCAACAACCCACCTGTGGAACAACACCCATGATCCCCACCTAGGTGTCCACACCCTGTGGACAAAGCCTGCGAGCTCCTCACACGGCACTCAGAGCGAACAGACGTCCCGCAGCAGAGGCACCGGCCCCCCGCCCCGCCTCACCCCACCCAGGGAGCGCGCTGCGCGCCGGGCACGACGGGCCGTGCCGGGTCCCGGACCACCCAGGCCGGCTCGACCCCGAACGCCTCACGCAGCTGCCCGGGCACGACGGTGAGGTCCGTGACGCTGGCCGCACCGTTGTCGTCCGTCAGGCGGTCGGCATCGACCCACACCGCCCCCGCGCGCACCTTGCCGGCCTCGCGCCCGGCCAGACCCACGTCCAGCACCACCAGGTTCTCCGCGAAGGTCAGCTCGTTGACCGACACGTAGACCAGCCCCTCGGCGACGATCAGGTCCGCGACCTCCGGCGACAGCTCGGGCCGCAGCTCCGACAGCGGCAACGGCCGCTCCTGGTGCCAGAGCACCGGCCGGATACCGGCCGCCAGGAACTCCCGCAGCTGCTCCACCCGCTCGGGCTGGCTGAAGTCGCCCCGCAGCACCCAGGGGTGCGTGACCTCGTCACCGCTGCCCGGGAAGCTCTCCCCGTCCCCGGACGGCAGGTTGCGGCACCATGCCCGCGGCACGGGGAAGGGCAGGGTGGTCGACCGGTCGATGCCGGACGCCCCGGCCAGCTGCCGCGAGCGCGGCCCCCGCCCGCCGCCGGAGCGCTTGATCGCCCGGTGCCACGCCGCATACACGCCGCGGTAGAGCAGACGGTCGGGGTTGTTGCGGTTCCACATGAAGTCACCGCGCGACAGGCTGCCCATGCTCAGCCGGATGACGGCCAGGTAGTCGTCGATGTCCCGCACCGGCCGCCCGAGCGCGTCGAGACGGAAGTGGTACTCCGAGTCCGCCCCCTTGCGCACCGCCTGGAAGCCACCGATCTCCTCCAGCACCGAGCGCCGCACCATGAGGCTGGACGCGTTGCGCCGGTCCGGCGGGTAGCCCAGCCACTGGTGGGTCAGGTCGTCCTTCACCCGGATCGCCTGCGAGCGGTTCGCCGGCGCCTGCGGGTGCGCCTCGAGGTCCCGCACGTGCCGCTCGATCCGCTCGGGGTGCGACCAGTCGTCGGCGTCCTGCACGGTCACGTACTCGCCCCGGCTGATGGAGATGCCGTGGTTGCGCGCCACGTACGACCCGCCGTTGGCGGGCATGCGGACCACGGTGATCCGCTCGTCCATGCGCCCCACCCGCTCGAAGACGGCGTCGAAGTCCGGCCCGGACGCGTCGTCCAGCACCAGGATCTCCAACCGCTGCCAGGTCTGGGCGACGATGCTGCGCACCGAGGTGACCAGACCCTCCTCGTCGGGCTGCCAGCAGGGCATGAGCACCGTCACCAGCGGACCGTCCTCGACCCGGCGCGGCGTCTCGGCCTCCATCCGGTCGTACGGGGTGCTCCCCTCGGCCGTCAGGGTCACCGGCGTGCAGCGGCTCTGGGTGAAGCGGGTGTTCAGCGACTCCAGCCACGCGGCCTCGGCCCGGGAGCCCGACCGCGACGAGCCCCCCGCCAGAACCTCCTCGCGGGCGAGGTCGGTCCGGACGCCCTGCACCACCTGCTTGCGCGCCCCCGGCATGTCCACCCACCGCCGAGCGAGCTCCGGCCGGTCGGACAGCAGGGCCTGCTGCAGCGGGATGGCGCGCAGCTTCACCGGCAGCGCCTCGGGCCCGTGCACCTCGAGCAGCGCCTCGAACAGCCGCAGCCCGCGGGCGGTCGACTCCTCGTCGACGGCCCGCCCGGACCAGAACGCCGCCACGCAGGACACCTGGTGCAGGGCGCGCTCCCGGCCGATGTCCCCACCGGTCACCGGGGCCCCGGGCGCCGCGACGGTGGGGGCCAGCACCTCGGTGTGGTTCCCTGCGCGCTCCACGTGCTCGGCGAGCTCCGTCATCGACATCCGGGCTCCCGTCGCGACCCGGGCCAGCGCCTCCACGAGCACCGGGGCGTCGGTCCGCAGCGCGGTGTTCAGCAGCGCCAGCGGCGGCTCGTCGGCGGTGGCCAGCAGGGCGTGGGCCCAGTCACCCGCGCCCCGGTGGGCCGACGCGACGGCGAGGTCGGCCGCCGATGCGGCTGCGGGACGCACGGTGGGCGTGGATGCCACGGGGGAACCTTCCGATACCGGGGGCCGTCGGGACGGCTGCGGACTGGCCCACCGACGCATCGGGCGACACCCCGGCCGGACCGGGACGATCGTACGTGGCGCGCTGCCATACTCTCGGGTGACGTCGCCGCCGGAACCGAGACCCCGGGGGCACAGACAGCTGCAGCACCTCATGCACCACGTGTGCCGGAACGGGAGCCCATGAAGTCCACGAAGATGATGGCCGCCATCGGTGGCGCCCTCCTGCTGGTGCTCGTCGCCACCGTGAGCGCGGCGTTCGGCCTCTACTGGCTCACCGCCGCCGCGCTCGGGCTGATCCTCACCGCGCAGCTGGTGGTGTCGATGGACACCAACCGCCGCGTCCGCTACCTGCCGCGACGCGTGAAGTCGCTGCTCCAGACCATCAAGGTCGAGGCCGCCCCGGCCCGCACCGGCAAGGCGACCGCCCGCTCCGCGCAGGGCAAGCCGGGCGCGTCGGCACCCGCGCGTCCGGCGGCCGCCCCGCAGCAGGACGTCACCGGCGCCGTGCGCCTCATCCAGGCGCAGTACCTCGGTCGCCTCGACCGTGCCCAGTCGGCCCTGGAGTCCGCGGCCGAGGACCTGCGCTCCGCCCGCGATGACCGCTGAGGGCACCCCTGCGGTGCCGCCGGTGGTGCACCTGCCGGTCGTCACCACCGACGCCCGGGTGGCCGCCGACCACGCCGGTCACGCCCGACGCCACCCCGACCGGCTGGTCGCCACCCTGCTGCGCACCAAGTCCGTCGCCGGTCGCGCGGTGCTCGCCCTGCTGGCCGGGGGGCCGGACACGACGCCCGACCAGCTGGAGGAGCTCGGCCGCCGCGTCGATGCGGGGGAGTTACCCGGGCGCGCCGCCGACGCCGACGGGCTGTCCGCCCCCGATGCGGCGCTGCTGACCCAGTACGCACGCGTCGTGGCCCTGCAGCTGGGCACGCCCGAGGACGTCTCGGCAGCCCTGGGCCTCTTCCAGCTCGCCGACGCGCTGAGCGGGGGGAAGCACCCCGGCGGTCCGGCCGCGGACCTGTGGGCCCAGCTGCTGGTGGTGCGCCAGGCCCCCGGCGATGCCGAGCGCGCCCGCGCCGTGCTCGACCGCGGCCGCGGCAACGCCGAGCCCACCGAGCTGTCGGCCATCGACCTGCTGAACCCCTGGCGCACCGCCTCCACGAACGCGGACGCGAGCGCCCCGGCCACCCCGGACCCGGCGGCGCACGAGCGCTGGTGGGACACCTTCTCCGGCCGCCTCGGGGCCGGCCTGGGCGCCACCGTCCGGCTGGCGGAGGTCGACGACCTCTTCGACCGCGACTGGCTGGCCCGCCACGGTCTCGACGCGGACTCGCTGCTGCGCACGCCCTTCGACCGCCTGCTGGGCGAGGGCGGCACCCCGGTGGACCACCCCTACCGCGTGACCGTGATCATGAGCGCCTTCAACCCCGGGCCGGAGGTGCTCCTGGCCGCCCGCTCGCTGGTGGGCCAGACCTGGCAGAACTGGGAGCTCCTGGTCGTCGACGACGCCTCGCCGCACCCGACGCCGGGCGTGCTGGAGGCGATCGAGGACCTCGACCCCCGCATCCAGGTGATCCGCAAGGCCGTCAACGGGGGTACCTACCGCTGCCGCAACACGGCGATCCGCCGTGCCACCGGCGACGCCATCGTCGTGCTCGACAGCGACGACTGGGCCCACCCCGAGCTCCTCGAGGCCGGCGTGCGCCCGCTGCTGACGCCCGAGGACCCCGCCGAGGCCCCGGCCGTCGCCACACGGCAGCGCGCCCTGCGCATCGGGGACGACCTGCGCATCACCCGCCCCGGGTACCCGGGCACGATCTCCTGCGCTCCCTCGCTCATGGTGCCGATGGTGCCCGGCGTCGCCCGGATCGGCTTCTTCGACCCGGTCCGCAAGGCCGCCGACACCGAGTACACCCGCCGCCTGGAGGCGGCCACCGGCGAGGAGGTGCTGCAGACCGAGCACGTGCTGGTGCTCATGCGCACCGACGCCGCCTCGCTCTCGGCCAGCGACTTCACCCGCGGTTGGCGCCACTCCTCCCGCCACGAGTACAAGAACGCGTACGCGGGCTGGCACGAGCGCATCGCCGAGGGGGCCGACCCGTGGCTGGAGCCGGAGGGGCCGCCGCAGATCGCCGGTCCGCACCGGTGGAGCTCGCTGGTGAAGGTGCCGGACGCCCCGCGCCCGCACGTGGACGTCGTCTTAGCCGGGGACTGGCGCCGCTACGGCGGCCCGCAGCGGTCGATGATGGAGGAGATCCACAGCCTCCTGGCCGCCGGCCACTCGGTGGGCGTCATGCACCTGGAGGCACTGCGCTTCATGCGCTCCACCGACGACCCGCTGTGCGAGCCGCTGCAGGAGCTGCTGGACGCCCGCACGGTCCGGCTGGTGCACCTGGACGACGCCGTCGACGTCGACCTGCTGATGCTGCGCTACCCGCCGATCCTGCAGTACCCGCCGGTGCCGCCGACCGACCGCGACGGGCTACCGGCCGCGGTGCGCCCGAGCCACCTGGTGATCGTGGCCAACCAGGCACCGGCCGAGCGCGACGGCTCCGACCAGCGCTACAGCGTCACCACGGTGGAGGACCACGCCCGCGAGCTCTTCGGGGTGGACCCGCTGTGGTCGCCGCAGGGCCCGAGCATCCGCCGCATCCTGAGCTCGCAGACCGAGGCGCTCACCGACTGGGACGACCCCGGTCTGGTGGACGTCGCCACCTGGCCCACCCGGGACCCCGACGCGCCGCTGCCCGAGGTCCCCGTGGTGGGGCGCTACTCCCGCGACGACCGGATCAAGTTCCCGACCACCTGGGAGACGCTGGCGACGGCCTACGACCTCGGCCCCGACGTGCGGGTGCGCATGATGGGCGCCCCGCGCACCGTGAAGCGGCTGCGCTCCGAGGCCCGCGCCGACGGGCGCCCGGTCGAGAAGCCGACCACGCCTTGGGAACTGCTGCCCCACGGGGCGATGCCGGTGGAGGACTTCCTGGCCGGGATCGACGTCTTCGTCTACGCGGACAACCCGGACGCCCACGAGGCCTTCGGCCGCACGCTGCTGGAGGCGGCCGCGAGCGGCGTCCCGGTGGTGGCCATCCCGAAGCACCGCGACACCTTCGGCGACCTGCTGCTGTACGCCGAGCCGGAGGAGATCCCCGCGGTGGTGCGCGGTCTGCTCGCCGACCCGACGGCCTACCGCGAGCGGGTGGAGCACCAGCTGCGGGCCGTGGCCGAGCGCTACTCGCGGGAGTCCTTCACCCAGCACGTGGAGACCCTGGTCGGCGAGGCCACCGCCGAACCCGCCCCGCCCGGGGGCGAGGCGTCCACCGACGAGCTGCCCGAGGACGGGCCGGTCACCCTGGAGGTCACCCCGTCCACCAACCCCCGTCGCCCGCTGACGGTGACGCTCACCGGCGCCGGCACCACCGAGGTCCAGCTGGTGCCGCTGCGCCGCCCGGCCGACGGCGAGCACGCGGACGCCCTGGCCGTGGTGGGTCGGCCGACCACGGTCCGCACGGCCCTGGACCGGTACGCCCGCGCGCTCGCGACCGACGGCTCCGAGCGCGCGGCCCTGGAGGCCGTCCACGCCACCCCCGGCGTCCGCGGCGTCGTCCTGCTGCGCGACGGCGAGTGCGCCGCCCTGGTGCCGGAGGGCACCCGGTCGGCCGTCGAGGGCACGACCGTGCACCTGGACCTCCCGGCCGGCCCGCTGGACCACGGCCTGGTCTGGCGCACCACCCGCCCCACCCCGCAGCGCGTCTCCGTGCGCCCCGCACCCAGGGCGGCGTCGTGACGCCGAGGGTCCTCATGATGTCGAGCAACGGCGCAGGGATGGGGCACCTCACCCGGCTGCTGGCCTACGCCCGCCACCTGCCTGACGCGCTGCCCGGGGTCGAGGTCTCGTTCCTCTCCCTGTCCACCGCGGCCCCGATGGTGCGGACGCTGGGGTACGACACCGAGTACCTGCCCAGCAGCGGCGCCACCGGCATGCGCTCGGCGGAGTGGCGGCGCTTCTTCGCCCACCGCCTGCACGACGTGCTCGAGCGGGTGCGCCCGGACGTGGTCGTCTTCGACGGCACCCACCCCTACCGCGGCATCGACCGGGCCGTCGAGGAGTTCCCCGGGACGCGGTGGATCTGGTCGCGACGGGGCATGTGGCGCCCCGGGCGCAACCGGGACCAGCTGGACAAGAGCGACTGGTTCGCCCGCGTCATCGAGCCCGGGGACCTCTCCGCCGCGGCCGATGCCGGGGCCACCGTGGGCGTCGAGGACCCTCGCCTGCACCACGTCGGCCCGGTGACGCTGGTGGACCGGGGCGACCTGCTGGACGCCGCGGCCGCCCGCCGCCACCTCGGCCTGCCCGCCGAGGGCCCGCTGGCGCTCCTCTCCCTGGGGGCGGGCAACATCAACGACACCTCCGACGCGGTGGGCGCCGCGGGGACCGCGCTGCGGGAGCAGGGGATCGGCGTGTGCGTCACCCAGCCGGCCATCGCCCGGCGGGCCGTCGACGACGCCGACGTGCACGTCGTGCGGGACTTCCCGATCGCCCGCTGCTTCGCCGCCTTCGACCTCGCCTTCGTCGCCGGCGGCTACAACAGCTTCCACGAGTCGCTGCGGCTGGGACTGCCCAGCGCCTTCGTGCCGAACACCGACACCAGCCTGGACGACCAGGCCCGGCGCACCGACCACGCAGGCCGGCAGGGCTGGGCCGTCGACCTGCCACAGGTCACGCCCGCCGGTGCCACCGAGGCCGTGCGGCGCCTGGTCCGGGAGGGGGCCGCGATGGCCGAGCGCGCCCGAGCGGCCGACCCGGGCAACGGGGCCGCCGCGGCCGCCGCCGTCATCGCCGAGGTCGTGCAGGAGGTGCGCCATGGCTGACCGTCTCGCCGCGATCGCCCGGCAGGGCGCCGGCCTGGTCCGCAGACAGCCGGTGCTGCAGCGGGCCGTCCACACGGTGCTCGACCTGGTGCGCTCGCAGCCCGTGCTCGTCGACGCGCTGAGCCGCGTGGCCGCCCTGGAGGGCGAGGAGCGGATCCTCCCGCTGGCCACCGCACCCGAGGCGGTCGCGGAGCGCGCCCGCCGCCACCCCGAGGACCCGGGGCCAGAGCGCTGGCCGGTGGTCGGCGTCGAGACCCACCACCTGGGTGACGCCGAGGAGCAGGCGCTGGCCGCCGTCGCGCGCCAGCAGCTCCAGGAGCCGTGGTTCCGCCCCGTCCTGCTGACCAGCGAGTCCGCCGTGGCCGCCGCCCGGGCGACCGGCTGCCCGTTCGACCTCGTGCCCGCCCACGACACGAGCACGCGGCTCCTCGGGCAGCGCGTCGCCGACCTCGTGACGGGCTTCGGTGCCACGCTGGTGCTCCGTGCCGGGCCCGACGGCCTGTCGCCCGAGCACCTCACCGCACTGCGCGTGGTGGCCGACCGGCAGCGGGCCCACCGGGCCGCCCGCAGTGCACCGCGCCGCGCCGGCTCCGGCCCGCGGACCCCGGGCACCGGGCAGGTGGGTCGGCATGATCACATGGTCGACCACCCGGAGAAGCGTTCTCCCCGCCCTCTGCGCGGGTAACATGACGACGACGAGTGTGGCCTGCCACCTGCGCAGGCAGATTGAGAAGGAGTTCTCGTGACTGCTGATGTTGTGATCGTCGGGCAGGGCTATGTCGGCCTCCCGCTGGCGCAGGAAGCGACCAGGGCGGGGCTGAAGGTGATCGGGTACGACATCACCCAGTCCCTGGTCGACGCGCTGAACTCGGGGGTCTCCCACGTGGACGACCTGTCCGACTCCGACATCGCCGAGATGCTGGCCGGCGGCTACGAGGCCACCACCGACGAGTCCCGCATGGCCGGCGCCAAGACCATCGTGATCTGCGTGCCCACCCCCCTGTCGGACGAGGGCGGCCCCGACCTGCGCGCCGTCGAGGGCGCCACCGCCGCGATCGGTCGCAACCTCAAGCCCGGCACCACCGTGATCCTGGAGTCCACGACCTACCCGGGCACCACCGACGAGGTGGTGCGCCCCATCCTGGAGGAGCTCTCCGGCCTGACCGCCGGGAAGGACTTCCACCTGGCCTTCTCCCCCGAGCGCATCGACCCGGGCAACGAGAAGTTCGGCGCGAAGAACACCCCCAAGGTCGTCGGCGGGTACACCCCCGAGGGCGGCGACGCCGCCGCGAAGTTCTACGAGCAGTTCGTCGACACCGTCGTGCGCGCCAAGGGCACCCGCGAGGCCGAGACGGCCAAGCTGCTGGAGAACACCTACCGGCACATCAACATCGCCCTGGTCAACGAGATGGCCCGCTTCTGCCACGACCTGAACATCGACCTGTGGGACGTCATCGACGCCGCGAAGTCCAAGCCCTTCGGCTTCCAGGCCTTCTACCCCGGCCCCGGCGTCGGCGGGCACTGCATCCCGATCGACCCGAACTACCTGTCCCACAACGTGCGCTCGCGTCTGGGCTACCCCTTCCGCTTCGTGGAGCTGGCCCAGGAGATCAACTCCCAGATGCCGAACTACGTCGTCACCCGCGCCCAGGACGCCCTGAACGAGGACGGCAAGGCCCTCAAGGGCGCCACCGTCCTGCTGCTCGGTGTGACCTACAAGCCGAACATCGCCGACCAGCGCGAGTCGCCGGCCGTCCCGCTGGCCAAGGCCCTGGTCGCCAAGGGCGCCAAGGTCCAGTTCCACGACCCCAAGGTCGAGGACTGGAAGGCCCTGAACGGCCAGGCCACCAAGGTCACCGACGCCCTCCAGGGCGTCCAGGACGCCGACCTGGCCATCCTGGTCCAGAACCACCGCGAGTACGACGTCCAGGCCCTGGCCGAGAACGCCACCCGCATGCTCGACACCCGCGGCGTCACCACAGACACCGAGACCAGCCACCGCCTGTGACCAGCGACCCCCACGGGGTCACCACCGCCGGTGGAGGTGGGCAGTCCCCGGACACCCCCTCCACCGGCGGTTCGCCGTCCTCGGCCGAGCTCGAGGCGATCGCCCGGGAGAACGGCCTGCACCGGGTCGGTCACCGTCCCGGACTGGGTGAGTACCTCGCCGACCTGTGGAGCCGCCGGTCCTTCCTGTGGACCCTCTCCACCGCCCAGGCCTACGCCAAGACCCAGGAGTCGCGGCTGGGCCAGGTGTGGTCGGTGCTCAACCCGGTCATGCTGGCCACGGCCTACTTCCTGATCTTCGGCCTGCTGCTGGGCACGCGGGGCGGAACCGACAACTACATCGGCTTCCTCACCGCGGGCATCTTCACCTTCACCTTCCTCTCCACCGTCATGAGCATGGGGGCGAAGTCCGTCACCGGCTCGATGCAGCTGGTCCGCTCGCTGTCCTTCCCCCGCGTGCTGCTGCCGGTGTCCAAGGTGCTCACGGAGATGATCGCGGCCGCCCCCACCTTCGCGGTGCTGGTGGTGATCATGCTGCTCTCCGGGGAGAGACCGACCTGGGAGTGGCTCTGCTTCCCGCTGGCGCTTGCCCTCATCGGAAGCATGTCGCTGGGCATCGCGATGCTGCTGGGCCGGCTCGTGCACGACTCGCGCGACGCGGCCAACCTCATCCCGCTGGTGATCCGGCTGCTGCGCTACGTCTCCGGCGTGTTCTACGCCGTGGACCACTACCTGGCCGCCGCCGGCGCGCCGTCCTGGCTGGTCGTCGTCATGACCTACCAGCCGGTCGCGGTGATGATGAACCTCGTGCGCGAGAGCCTCATGGGCGAGGCCGCGCTGAACCCGGCCACCTGGGTGGCCGGTACCGTCTGGGCGGTCGTCCTGCCCGTGGTCGGCCTGCTCTGGTTCTGGCGGGGGGAGGGGACCTATGGACGCGGCTGAGGGCACACCCACGGTCGTGGTCGACCACGTCGACATCCACTACCGCATCTTCGGCACCGGCGAGCACCGGGCGGCGCAGTCCACCGGCACCGGCCGCCGCGGGGCCCTGGCCCGGGCCGGGCACCGTGCCGTCGGTGGTGGGCAGGACGTCGTCCACGCCGTGCGCGACGTCAGCTTCGTCGCCTACCGGGGCGAGTCGATCGGGCTCATCGGTCGCAACGGATCCGGCAAGTCGACCCTGCTGCGGGCCGTCGCGGGCCTGCTGCCGCCCTCCTCGGGGCGCATCTGGGTGCAGGGCCGCAGCACGCTGCTGGGCGTCAACGCGGTGCTCATGCCGACCCTGTCCGGCGTGCGCAACATCCAGATCGGCTGCCAGGCCCTGGGCATGTCCCGCGCCGAGGTGGCCGAGAAGCTCGACTCGATCGTGGAGTTCTCGGGCCTCGGGGACGCCGTGAACCTGCCGATGAAGTCCTACTCCTCGGGCATGGCCGCCCGACTGCGGTTCGCGATCTCGACCGCCGTCGTGCCCGACGTGCTGGTGGTCGACGAGGCGCTGGCCACCGGTGACGCCGACTTCAAGGACCGCGCCCAGAAGCGCATCCGCGAGATCCGCGACCAGGCCGGCACGGTCTTCATGGTGAGCCACTCCAACGCGATGATCCGCAAGCAGTGCACGCGGGCGATCTGGATGGACACCGGGAAGGTGCGCCGGGACGGCCCGGTGGAGGAGGTCATGACCGCCTACGAGAAGGCCACCCGTCCCGCGCGGAAGGCGGCCCCGAAGAAGGCCGCACCCAAGAAGCCGGCCGCCAAGAAGCCGGCTCCCGAGCAGGCACCGACCAAGAAGACGCCCCCCGGGAAGAACACCTGATCGTGCGGGTGCTGGTCGTCACGACCGTCCACCACCCGGGGGACGCGCGCATCCGTGAGCGGCAGCTGGCCGCGATGCTCCGGGCCGGGTGGCAGGTCACCTACGCGGCCAGCTTCCGGGACCACGGCCTGGAGCCGCCGACGGACACCGACCGCCTGCGCTGCATCGACCTGCCGCGAGCGAGTGGCCGTCGTCGGCTGCGGGCGCTGTGGGCCGCCGCACGACTGCTGCGGCAGGAGGGCCCGCACCACGACGTCGTGCTGCTCCACGACCCCGAGCTGCTGCTCACCGTCCCGTTCTCCGGGGTGGCCGACAGGGTGGTCTGGGACGTCCACGAGGACCCCGCCGCCGCCCTGCCCACCCGCAGCTACCTGCCGGGCCCCACGGGTGCCTGGGCCGCCCGGGCGCTCCGCACGGTGGAGCGGGTGGCCGAGCGGCGGCTCACCCTGCTGCTCGCCGAGCACGCCTACGCTGAGCGCTTCGCGCGCCCGCACACGGTCGTCCCGAACACCGTCCCGGTGCCCGACGAGGTGCCGCTCCCCGGTGACGAGCGCGTGGTGTACCTGGGCAACGTCACGCGCCTGCGCGGCAGCCGGGAGCTCGTGGCCCTCGGGGCCGCCCTGCGCCGCTCCACCGGCGGGGCCTGCCGACTGCACGTCGTCGGCCCCGCGACCGGGGACTGCGCACAGGAGCTGCGCACCGCGCAGGAGCAGGGCGACCTGGTGCACCACGGCTTCGTCCCGAACGCCGAGGCCGCCCGGCTGCTGGACGGGGCGCTGGCGGGCGTGAGCCTGCTGGACGACCTGCCGAACTTCCGCCACTCCATGCCCACCAAGGTGCTGGAGTACATGGCCCACGGCATCCCCGTGGTCACCACCCCGCTGCCCCTCGCGGTGGCCGAGGTCGAGGCCGCGGGCTGCGGTGTCGTCGTCCCGTTCGGACCCGCCGGGGTCGAGCAGGCGCTGGCGGCCCTCCTCACCTGGCGGGAGGACCCGGCACTGCGCTCCCGGCTGGGGGGTCTCGGACGCGAACGGGCCGTCGCCCACCACGGGTGGCGGGCGACGGCCCCGGTGTTCCTCGACGCGCTGCGCGCCGTGGCCGCGCGTCAGGGGCGGCCGAGCCCCCGGTAGGTCCAGCCGGCCGCGCGCCAGGCCTCGGCGTCCAGCGCGTTGCGCCCGTCGATGACGGTGGCGGTGTTCACGGTGTCGCGCAGGGCCGCCGGGTCGAGCTCGCGGAACTCCTTCCACTCCGTCAGGTGCACCACCAGGTCGGTGCCCGCGACGGCCTCCTGCGCCGAGTCGGCGTAGGTGAGCGTCGGGTACACCTTGGCGGCGTTGGCCATGCCCTTCGGGTCGTAGACGCGCACGTCGGCACCGGAGAGGTGCAGCGCACCGGCCACGGCGAGCGCCGGGGAGTCGCGGACGTCGTCGGAGTTCGGCTTGAAGCTCGCGCCGAGCACGGCCACCGGGCGCCCGTTGAGGTCGCCGCCGAGCTCGCGCCGGGCCAGCTCCACCACGTGCTCGCGGCGTCGGCCGTTGATCTTGTCGATCTCGGCGAGGAACTCCAGCGCCTGCCCGGCCCCCAGCTCCCCGGCGCGGGCGGAGAAGGCGCGGATGTCCTTGGGCAGGCAGCCGCCGCCGAAGCCGACGCCGGCGTTGAGGAACTTGCGGCCGATGCGCTCGTCGTGGCCGATCGCGTCGGCCAGCTTGGTGACGTCCGCCCCGGCGTGCTCGCAGATCTCGGCCATCGCGTTGATGAAGGAGATTTTGGTGGCCAGGAAGCTGTTGGCCGCCACCTTCACCAGCTCGGCGGTCGACAGGTCGGTGACCACCACCGGGGTCCCGTCCTCGGCGATGGTCTGCGCGTACACCTCGCGCAGGATCCGCTCGGCCCGCTCGGAGGTCACGCCGAACACCAGGCGGTCGGGGTGCAGCGTGTCCTGGACCGCGAAGCCCTCACGCAGGAACTCCGGGTTCCACGCGAGCTCGGCCGTGACGCCCTCGGCGGTGTTCTGCGCGACGTACTCGGCCAGCCGCTCGGCGGTGCCCACCGGCACGGTGGACTTGCCGGCCACCAGCGCACCGTCCTTCAGGTGCGGGGTGATCGAGGCGATCGCGGCGTCGATGTAGGTCAGGTCGGCAGCGTGCGAGTCGGCCTTCTGCGGGGTGCCCACGCCGATGAACACGACGTCCGCCTCGGCGATCTCGGAGAAGTCGGTGCTGAAGCGCAGCCGGCCGCTGTCCACCTGCTCGGCCAGGATCGGGTCGAAGCCCGGCTCGTAGAAAGGGCTCGTCCCGGACTGCAGCGCCTCCACCTTGGCCCGGTCGACGTCCACGCCCACGGTGTCGAAGCCCAGGTGTGCCATGCCGGCGGCATGGACGGCCCCCAGGTAGCCGGTACCGATCACTGCAACGCGCATTCGCGTGCCTCCTCCGCCCCGTCAGGGGCCTTCGCTGGTTCGCCTCACACTATGCGATATCGCCCCCGTGCCCGGTGGACGACCCGGGCCGCTCAGGGGTGCGAGAATCCGCCCATGAGCCAGCAGATCCTCTCTGAACTCGTCGCCAACGTCGCCGCCGTGCACGTCACCGTGGGCCAGCAGGTCGAGGCCGGCACCGAGGTGGCGCTGCTGGAGTCCATGAAGATGGAGATCCCGGTGCTCGCGGAGCACCCCGGCACCGTCGAGGCCGTGCACGTCGGCCCGGGCGACCTGGTGCAGGAGGGTGACTCCCTGGTCGTCCTGTCGGACTGACCGCTCAGCCCTCGCGCGCCGCCCACCAGCGGCGCAGCTCGGCCTCCGCGGCATCCTGCCCCACCGGCCCGGCGTCGAGCCGGTACTGGAGAAGGTGGTCGTAGGCCTCGCCGAGCACGGGTCCGGGGTCGATGCCGAGCACCTGCATGATCTGGTGCCCGTTGAGCTCCGGCCGCACCGAGGCGAGCTCCTCCTCGGCCTGGATGCGGTCGATCCGCTGCTCGAGCTCGTCGTAGGTCCGCGCCAGGCGCCGCGCCTTGCGCTGGTTGCGGGTGGTGCAGTCCGCCCGGGTCAGCAGGTGCAGGCGCGAGAGCACGGGCCCGGCGTCGGTGACGTAGCGGCGCACGGCCGAGTCGGTCCACTCCCCCTCGCCGTAGCCGTGGAAGCGCAGGTGCAGCTCCACGAGCCGGACGACGTCGCGGGTCGTCTCCTTGTCGAAGCGCAGCGCACGCATCCGCCTGCGCGTCATCTTCGCGCCGACCACCTCGTGGTGGTGGAAGCTCACGCGCCCCCCGGGCAGGAACTTCCGCGTGGGCGGCTTGCCGATGTCGTGCAGCAGGGCCGCCAGGCGCAGCACCAGGTCGCGGTGGGGCACCTCCTCGGCCGCACCCTCGCGCGGTCCCTCGAGGTCCATCGCCTGCTCGAGGACGATGAGGGAGTGCTCGTAGACGTCCTTGTGGCGGTGGTGCTCGTCGGTCTCCAGCTGCAGCGCCGGCAGCTCGGGCACCACCTGGTCGGCCAGGCCGGTGTGCACCATCGCCTCCAGTCCGGCACGGGGACGGTCGGCCAGCACCAGCTTGATGAGCTCGTCCCGGACGCGCTCGGCGGAGACGATCTCCAGCGAGGACGCCATCTCCCGCATCGCGTCCAGCACCCGCTCGGAGGGCACCAGCCCCAGCTGGGCGGCGAACCGGCAGGCCCGCATCATCCTCAGCGGGTCGTCCGCGAAGGACTCCTCGGGCCGGGTGGGGGTGTCCAGCTCCCCGGCCTCCAGCGCCGCCAGCCCGCAGTGGGGGTCGACGAACTCCAGCGAGGGCAGCCGCAGCGCCATCGCGTTGACGGTGAAGTCGCGGCGCACCAGGTCGTCGGCCAGGTCGTCACCGAAGCGGACCTCGGGCTTCCGGCTGGCCCGGTCGTAGATGTCCGAGCGGTAGGTGGTGATCTCCACCGTCGCGTCGCCCTTGCGGGCACCGATCGTGCCGAAGGCACGCCCCAGGTCCCAGGTGGCGTCGGCCCAGCCCTCGAGCACCCGCTCGATGTCGTCGGGGCGGGCGTCGGTGGTCAGGTCGAGGTCCGGGGACGGGCGCCCGAGGAAGGCGTCCCGGACCGGTCCGCCGACCAGCGCCAGCTCGTACCCGGCCGCCGCGAAGCGTTCCCCGAGCTCGGTCAGCAGGGGCATCACCGGCACGAGGTGCTGCAGGGCGCGCCGGAGGAGGTTCGGTGCGGGGGTGTCGCTCACGGTCGTGACCACGGCTCCTGGGTAGGGACTGGGCGGCGGATGAGTCTACGGGGGCCGTTCCTCCACCGTCGGTCCGATGTCGCCGCAGGTCAGACCGCTACCATGAGCAGATGACTCTCTCGATGCATCGCTCGGTCCAGTCGCCTCGGCGACTGCCGTCGATGCGCGAGACCTCGGCCGGTGGAGTGGTGGTGAAGGTCGAGCCGGGACGGGCCCGGCTCGCGCTCATCGCGCGCTTCAACCGAGCCCACCGCCTGGAGTGGTGCCTGCCCAAGGGACACGTGGAGGCCGGGGAGACGCTCGTGCAGACGGCGGTCCGTGAGGTCGCGGAGGAGACCGGCATCCGCAGCCGTCCCATCCTCACTCTGGGCACGATCGACTACTGGTTCTCCACCCCGGAGCGCCGCATCCACAAGCGCGTGCACCACTACCTCCTGGAGGCGATCGGGGGCCGCCTCACCGTGGAGGAGGACCCGGATCACGAGGCGGTGGACGTGCAGTGGTTCGACCTGCCCACCGCGCACCGCACCCTGACCTTCCCCAACGAGCGACGGATCGCCCAGATGGCGTGGCGCAGGTTGTGCGGCGGGTGATCGCCCGGCGGGTCCGGCGGGGTCTGGCTCTGGGGGCGGTGGGGGTCCTGTCGACGCTGCCCGCGCACGCCGGGACGGTCCACCCCGCGACGAGCTGGGCGGACCCCCCACCGGTCGACCTTCGACTCGACGAGGTGGAACCCGGCTGGGTGACCGGTGGACGCGAGGTCTCCCTCACCGCCTCCGTGCACACCACCGACGAGTCCGTCTCGGACGTCAGGGTGACGCTCTCGACCTCCGACGTGGTCACCGACCGGGACGGCGTGACCGAGTGGCTGGAGCAGGGCCGGGGGGCCCGCCACCGGGTGCGGTCCGAGAGCGTCGGCTCCGTCGGGTCCGACACGCACCGCAGCCTCGATCTGACGCTGCCCACCGCCCCGAGCGACCGCCCCGTCGTCCTGCCGGTCTCGGTCGCCGTCTCGGGCACGGTGGACGGCGAGCGCGAGGTCCTGGACGTCCAGCGGACGGTGGTGCCGGTGCTGCCGGAGGCCGGCTCCCCGGAGCGTCCCACCACCCCCACGACCCGGGTCGGCTGGCTCCTCGGGGTCACCGCGCCCCTCTCGTCCGAGCAGTTCTCCAGCAGCACCGAGCAGCGCACGGGCGCGTGGACCGAGGCGGTCGGGGACAGCCCCTCGGTGGACGCCGCCGCCACCCTGGGCGATGAGGTGACCCCGGCCGTGGACCCGGCCCTGGTGCCGCACCTGGACGAGGAGCTGAGCGCCGAGGTGCTCTCGCCCGAGGACGGGCTGTGGCGACTCAGCCGCTTCGGCGTCGACCCCGCGGCCGTGCACCGGGACGACACCGCCCTGTGGGAGCGCGCGACGAAGCCCACCGATGCCGTCGACGGCCCGCTGCTGCTGGACCTGAGCTCCGCCGAGGGGCGTCGCGGCAGCTCCGACGCCGAGCTGCGCCGCCTCGTGTCCCGGACGCCCGAGGACACGGTGGTGCTGGCACCGGCCGGTTTCCGTGACGAGGGCACCAGCAGCGGGAAGGGGGCCGAGGAGGATCCGGGCAACTGGTGGAACCGGCGCCGGGTGGGCTGGGTGGACCAGGGGCTCTCCCACCACCTCGCCTCCCCGCGGGACCCGTCGTCCGGTGACGAGACCGGGCGCGCCGTCCCGGGGCAGGCCCTGCTGGGGCTGACCCTCCTGCCCGGGGACGTCCCGGACCCGGACCGCCCCCGGGACGTCGTGGCGGCCCCCGACCCGACCCGCGTCGACGGGGAGGCCCTGGCCGATGCCCTCGAGCTCGCCGGGAAGGCGCCCTGGCTGGAGTCGCTGCCTGCCTCCGAGCTCCTGTCGTGCACCGCGAGCTCCTGCCCGACCGGCCCCGGGGAGGGCACGGCGAGGTGGCCGGCCATCACCGACGAGGGGACCCCCCGCGAGGTGGAGCCGCTGGGCTCCCTGGTGGACAACGCCCGGGCCCTGGCGAGCGTGACCACCGGCTCCCAGCAGGACCTGCTGCAGGACGCCCCGGTGGCGCTGCTCTCGGACGCGTGGACCCAACCCTGGCAGCGGCAGCGCGCCCTGGAGCAGGCCGAGCAGACGCACGACGACCTGCTGGGGGCGCTCGACGTCGAGGACAGCACCGTCAACCTGCTGGCGGACTCCGCCGAGCTGCGCGCCACCGTGGCCAACAGCAGCACCACGACCTTCGAGGACCTGCGGGTGGTGGTCAGCCCCGGCAACTACCGCGTGACCGCCGACCAGCCGGAGGACACCCTCCAGCTCGGTCCCGGTGGCCGGGCCAGCACCTCGTTCACCGCCCAGGCCCACGCCGTCGGCCAGGTCCCGGTGCGCATCCTGGTGACCACGCCGGACGGGGAGCAGGTGCTGGCCCGTGGTGAGGTCACCGTGCACGCCCGCCCGGCGGACGGGTGGTGGTACACCGGCATCGGTATCGTGACCGCGCTCCTCATCGGCTTCGGAGCGTGGCGCACGGTGCGCCAGGTCCGATCCGGAGCGCCCCCCTCCCCGTCCGAGACCGGAGATCCTGCGTGAGTTCCTCCAACGTGGGCCGCAACGCGGCCCTCATGGCCGCCGGGACCCTCACCTCCCGCGTGCTGGGTCTGGTCCGTGTCGCCCTGCTGACCGCCGCCCTGGGCGCGGCGACCAACGTCGGCAACGCGTTCGACACGGCCAACCAGCTGCCCAACGTGCTGTTCATCATCATCGCCGGAGGTGTGCTCAACGCGGTGCTGGTGCCGCAGCTCACCAAGGCCATGCGGCACGAGGACGGCGGGCAGGACTTCACCGACCGGCTGCTGACGCTGGCGCTGACGATCATCGCGGCGCTCACGGTCGTCGCGGTGCTCGCCTCACCGCTGCTGGTGGCCCTCTACGGCTCGGGCTACACGCCCGAGACGGCCCGGCTGTCGGTCTTCTTCACGATGCTGTGCCTGCCGCAGATCTTCTTCTACGGCCTCTACACGCTGCTCGGCCAGGTGCTCACCAGCCGCGAGTCGTTCGTGCCGTACATGTGGACGCCGGTGCTGGCCAACGTCGTCCAGATCGCCGGCATCGTGCTCTACCTGGTGGTCTACCCGCGCGAGCCGCAGGTCGCCGACGTCACCTGGCCGATGATCCTGCTGTTGGGCGGCAGCGCCACCCTCGGCATCGTCATCCAGGCGCTCGCCCTGATTCCGTGGCTGCGGAAGATCGGGTTCTCCTACCGTCCGCGGTGGGGCTTCCGCGGGGTGGGCCTGCGCAGCGCCTCCACGGTCGCCCTGTGGTCGCTCGCCACCGTCGTCGTCGCGCAGCTCGGCATCATGGCCAACAAGTCGGTGCTCTCCCACGCGCCGCACGGCGTCGCCGGCCAGGCCGCGTACACCAGCGCCTTCCTCATCTTCATGCTGCCGCACAGCCTGGTGACGGTCAGCCTGCTCACGGCGATGTACCCGGCCATGTCGCGCCGCATCCACGACCGGGACATGGACGCCATCGGCGAGGACCTCCGTCAGGGGCTGCGCAGTACCACCGCGGCCGTCATGCCGCTGGCCGCGCTGCTCATGGTGATGGGGCCGGCCGTGGCCGCGCTCATGTTCCCCTCGCAGACGCCGAACACGGTGCGCGCCATCGGGTTCGCCGTCGGCATCCTCGCGGTGGGGCTGGTGCCGTACGCCGCCATCGCGCTCTTCCAGCGGGCGTACTACGCCTTCGAGGAGGGGTACAAGCCCTTCATCATCCAGATCGTGTCCACCGCCCTGATCGCGGCGATGGCCCTCCTGGCGCTGGGTCTCCCCGCCGAGCACGTGCTGCTCGGCATCGCCCTGGCCCAGACCCTGTCCCAGTTCGGCGGCGCGGCCTTCTCGACCCTCCTCATCCGCAAGCGGGTGCCCCAGGCCCGGCTCGGGTCGCTGGTCGGCTTCTACGCCCGCCTCTCCGTCGCCAGCCTGCTGGCCGGGGCGGGCTCCTGGTTCACGATGCAGTGGGTCGCAGGCCTCACCGGCGCCGACGCGCTCGAGTTCGGCACGGACCTGGCCAACCACTGCGGCGGCGCCAGTCAGATCGCGTGCCGGGAGGTGCCCCGCGTGGCCGACCAGTGGGGCGCCGTGGCCCTGACCGCCGGCGCGGCCGGTCTGGTGTTCGTCGCGGTCTTCGCAGCACTCACGGCGCTGCTGGACATCCGGGAGGTGTCCGGCGTGGTCCGGCAGGTGCGCAAGCGGCTCCTGCGACGCTGACCGGACGGCCACCGCCCACCGGCGCCCACTCCCTCCTACACTCGGGGACATTCCCCGCACCGTGGGCCCCAGGGAGAGGACATCGTGCTGCCACTGCAGACCGGCACCATCGTGAACGGCCGGTACCGGCTGCTCCACCCGGGCCAGGAGGTCGAGGGGGTCGACCGCTGGGTGGCCGAGGACACCACGCTGAGGCGGCAGGTCGACCTCTGGATCACCCCGGAGGACGGCCCCCGCTCGCCGGCCGCCCAGGACGCGGCCCGTCGGGCGGCGCTCGTGGAGGACGGCCGGCTGCCGCGCGTGCTGGACATCGGGGTCGAGGACGGCATCCAGTGGGTGACCACCCAGCACGACGCACGGGCGGAGACGCTGGTCGAGCTCGTCGAGGACGCGCCGCTTCCCCCGGGTGAGGCCCGGCGGCTCGTGGGGGAGGCAGCGCGGGCCCTGGAGGTCGCCCGGCGCCACGGTGTCCACCACACGGCCCTCGGGCCGCAGTTGCTGGAGCGTGACGCGACCGGCGGCGTCAGGGTCACCGGGCTCGGTCTGGTCGCGGCCCTCACCGGCAGCGACGTGCTCGGGGACGACGCCGCGGCCCTGAGCGACACCCGTGACCTGGTGGCCCTGCTGCACACCGCCCTGACCGGCACCTGGCCGGGTTCGCTCCCGGTCACCGGCATCGCCACCGGTGCGCCCTCGCGGCCGAGTCGCGTGGTCGACCACGTGCCCCACGACCTCGACGAGCTCTGCGCCCAGCTCGGCGCCCCCGGTGCCCTGGAGATCGACGGCACGTCCGTCAGCACGCCCGGTGAGCTCGCGGAGGTGCTGCGGCCGTGGAACGGCAGCACGGTCACCGGCCGGGGCAGGCTGCGTCCCGGCGCGGGGGCCGGCGGGGCGCTGGCCGGTGCCGGTGCAGCCGGCACCGTGGGCGGTGGGGCCGCTGCCGCCGCCGCGAGCGACGCACCCACCACCGCCGTGCCACTGGCCATCGACGCCCCCACGCAGGGCATCGCCACCGGCGCCGCCGCGGACCAGGGTGCCAGGGGCGTCGACGGTCGATCCGACGGCGGCACCGGGACGAGCGGAGAGGCCGGGAACGGCGACGGATCGCGGCGTCGTCCGGGGCCCTTGCTGCTGGTGGCCGGATCCCTGCTCGCACTGGGCGCCGTGGCGCTGGCCGCGACGACCCTGCCCGATCTGCTCGGCGGTGACGACCGCGGTGACGAGACGGCCGTGGAGAGTCCTGCCCCGGATGACAGCGGGGCCCCGGCCTCCTCGACGGAGACCGGGGATGACACCGACGGTGCCGAGCCCTCCGACCAGGGCTCCGACACGGGATCCGCACCGCAGGAGTCCGGGAGCACGTCAGAAGCGGACGACTCCGCAGCGACCCCGGTGGACGACGAGACCGGGAAGGACACCGCCCACGGTGGCTCCCAGGACGGTACGACCCCCGGGGCGCCGACGGACGAGCCCACCGCCGACGAGGGATCCGACGACCGGGCCGAGGCACCGTCCTCCGGTGACACGGCGCCCACGGACGACCACGGCGCCCCCGATCCCTCGGAAGACGGGGCGGACGGCACCGGGGCGGACGGTCCGGACGGGTCGGCGACCCCGTCGTCCTCGGACACCCCGAGCAGCAGCGCTCCCTCCACCCCCTCGCCGAGCTCGTCACCGGGCACGTCGTCGCCGCCCCCGGACAGCAAGGCCCCCGACGGAGGCTGGGCCATCGCCGACATCGTGGGCTACGACCCCGGCCACGACGGCGACGAGCACACCGACTGGACCAACCGCATCAACAACCCCTCCTCGCCGCTGCCCTGGTCGACGCACAAGTACGACCACCCGCCGTTCGGTGGCTACACCGACGCCCTGGGGCTCCGGGTCGACCTCGGCGAGGTCCGCGAGGTGTCCTCCGTCGACATCGGCATGCCCGAGGGGGACTGGCGGTACGAGGTGAAGGTGGGGCCCAGCCGCGACATCGGCCGTGCGGTCACCCTGGGCAGTCCCCGCGGGGGCGGTGATGCCACGTGGACTCCCGACGAGCCGGTCCAGGGCCAGTACGTCTTCGTGTGGTTCACCGACACCGCGCCCACGGGCGACGGTCGGTGGGCCGCCGAGCTCGAGGACATCACCGTCCACTGAGGGGTGGAACAGGTGTGATCCCCTCGCTGTTGTCATGCGCGGGTGTCGGCTGGCACCCACCACCGTCAGGACCCCCAGGAGTTTTCGTGAGCATCATCGCCCAGACCTCAGCGGTCACCCTGTCGTCGCAGAGCGAGACCCAGCCCGCCGGGACGTCCTCCTCCGAGGGCGAGGTGCGCGAGGTCGTCATCGTGGGCTCCGGGCCCGCCGGCTACACCGCCGCGGTCTACGCCGCCCGTGCCAACCTGCGCCCCGTGGTCGTCGAGGGCTCGGTCACGATGGGCGGTGCGCTCATGAACACGACCGAGGTCGAGAACTTCCCCGGCTTCACCGACGGCATCATGGGCCCTGACCTGATGATGCAGATGCGCTCCCAGGCCGAGCGCTTCGGCGCCGAGCTGGTGACCGACGACATCGTCGAGATGGACCTCACCCAGCCGATCAAGACGCTGCGCGACGGCTCGGGCAACGCCTACCGCGCGCGGACGGTGATCCTGGCGATGGGCTCGGCCTACCGCGAGCTCGGCCTGCCCCGGGAGAAGGAGCTCTCCGGTCACGGCATCTCCTGGTGCGCCACGTGCGACGGCGCGTTCTTCCGCGAGCAGCACATCGCCGTGGTCGGCGGTGGTGACTCGGCTGTGGAGGAGGCGACCTTCCTGACGCGTTTCGCCGACAAGGTGACGATCGTGCACCGGCGTGACGAGCTGCGCGCCTCCAAGGTGATGGCCGACCGCGCCCACGCCGACCCCAAGATCGAGTTCGCCTGGAACTCCGAGGTCGCCGCGATCCACGGCGAGGACAAGCTCTCCGGCATCACGCTGCGCGACACCACCACGGGCGAGGAGCGCGAACTCGACATCACCGGTCTGTTCATCGCCATCGGGCACGACCCGCGCAACGAGCTGATCAAGGGTCAGGTCGACCTCGACGCGAGCGGCTACGTACAGGTGCAGGGGCGCAGCACACTCACCAACCTGCCGGGCGTCTTCGCCGCCGGCGACCTGGTCGACCACACCTACCAGCAGGCGATCACCGCCGCCGGGACCGGTTGCCAGGCGGCCCTCGACGCCGAGCGGCACCTTGCCACGATGGACAGCTCCGACGTCGATCACGCGCAGATCGAGCCGACGTCGGACGAGACCGTGCCCGGCGACGCGCCGGCCTGACCCCTGATCCCCCACCAACCCCGTTCAGAAGGAGCCACCATGGCAGGAACCACCGCCACCACCGACTCGACCTTCGACCAGGACGTCCTGCAGAGCGACGTGCCGGTCCTCGTCGACTTCTGGGCCGACTGGTGCGGCCCGTGCAAGCGCGTCGCCCCGATCCTCGAGGAGATCGCCGGTGAGACCGAGGGCAAGCTGCGCATCGTCAAGCTGAACACCGACGAGAACCCGCAGACCGCTGCCAAGTACGGCATCACCTCGATCCCGACGATGCACGTCTTCTTCCAGGGCGACGTCGCCAAGACCATCGTCGGCGCCCAGCCGAAGCCGAAGCTCATGAAGGAGCTGGAGCCCTTCCTGGGCTGACCCACTCCACGCACGAGAGCGGCCCCGAGCGAGATACTCGGGGCCGCTCTCGTGTTTCACGTGAAACTTCCTCGCTCGCCGGCGTCCTCCGACCGGGGGGTGCTCACCAGCGCCGCACGTCCCCGACGGTGCATCCAAGAACGTGTGCCCGAAGGACACACGCGCGTTCCTGCTGTCCTGTCGTCACTCCTGCATGCGACGTGCGCGGAATACCTGCACGCACACACGCACGGGAAGGGCTCGGCGGTGGGGCTCCTCTCCGCGACACCGTGGGGCCTCCACCTCCACTGAACGACTTGCTCGATGCACTGCCTGGCTCGGTGGATCTACCTGGTCGACCGCACCCCACACGCTCGCCGCATCGAGCGGGGTGACCGCCCCAAGGCATACCTGCTGAGAAAGCGGGCACCCTTCTCCGGCCGGCCAACCTGTCGAACGGCGGCGTGTCTGGCGACCACCCGTGCTCAGCGCCACTCGCACCTGTGGCGCGGAGCCCGCCCCTGCACGGCAGGAGTGCGGGCTCACGGGACGACTTCCACTCGTCGCGACCCCGGACCGAACCCGGGAGCACGCCACTCAGAGGACGCCGGGGCGAGACCACTGGGACCCACCTCTCCGACGCAGACCCGGGCGCCGTCAGATCAACCCGAAACACGTGAAGGGGGCATGTTCCACGTGGAACATGCCCCCTTCAGGCTCAGCCGCCAGCGGCGGACGCAAAAGTGGTCGCTCGGTTCAGTCCTCCGGCGCCAGGAGCGTCAGGATCCGGTCCAGGTCGTCCTGCCCAGCGAACTCGACGGTCAGCGTGCCCTTGTTCCGCCCCATCTTCACCGACACCCGGGTGTCCCAGCGGTCGGACAGCTCGGCCGCCAACTCTTCGTGCTGCGGGGTGTTCCGGGAGACCGGGCGGCGCCGCGATGCGTTCTTGGCACCGTCCTCCTGACCCGCTCCCAGGGCGATGAGCTCCTCCAGCCCGCGCACGGAGAGACCCTCGGCGACCACGCGCTGTGCCATGCGCTCCATCGCTGCACCGTCCTCGAGTCCGAGCAGCGCACGGGCGTGACCAGCGGACAGGACTCCCGCCGCGACTCGTCGAGCCACGCTCGGCGGCAGCTTCAGCAGACGCAGCGAGTTCGTGATGCGCGGGCGACTCCGGCCCAGGCGCTTGGCCAGCTCGTCGTGCGTGCACCCGAAGTCCTCCAGCAGCTGCCCGTACGCCGCTGCCTCCTCCAGGGGGTTGAGTTGCACCCGGTGGAGGTTCTCCAGGAGTGCCTCACGGAGCATCTCCTCGTCGTCGGTCTCCCGCAGGATCGCCGGAATGGTCTCCAGGCCGGCGAGGCGGGAGGCACGCAGACGACGCTCACCCATGATGAGCTCGTAGGCGTCACCGACACGGCGCACGACCACCGGCTGCATGACACCGAGCTCCCGGATGCTGTGCGCGAGCTCCTGAAGATCGTCCTCGTCGAACACCTCGCGGGGCTGGCGGGGGTTCGGCGAGATGTCATCGACCGGCAGCTCGACGAGACGCGCCGGAGTGTCCGCCGCACCCGCTTCAGGACCTTCGCCCGCAGTCGGCACCGAGACTCCTGCTACCCGGCTCTCCGCACCAGCACCACTGGCGCGCTCGTGCTCACCGTGAGAACCCTCACCGGTCGGACGCCCCGAGGACTCCGCACCCTTGTCGGCCGCACCCTCCTCGTCACGCCGCGGCCAGTACACGTCGCGCGGCCGGGCTCCGTGATCCTCCTGGGGAATCAGTGCACCCAGTCCACGTCCGAGCCCTCTGCGCTGACCTGCCATGCCTACTCCTCACTCTTCATCGCCCCTCACAGGCGACCCCACAGTGTCCCATGACGGAGCGCATCAGAGACCCCGCACTGTGGACGACCATCCGTGTGTCGCCCGTTTCACGTGAAACACAGCGCCCTGCGCTTGTCTGTACAGACCCCCGCACCTGTCTCACACGACGCCCCGCCCGCCCGGACATGACGAAAGGCGGCCCTCCCGATGGGGAGAACCGCCTTCACGAACCGGAACGGCTGGTCAGCTGTTGGGCTTCCTGCCGTGGTTCGCCTTGTTCTTGCGCTTGTCCTTGCGCTTGCGTGCGCGCTTGCTCGACATGGGTACCTCCTCAGGACAGGTCCGACACTGGGTGCGCCCCAGTGGACGCGTGTCGAGGATTGTCTCACATGCCGGTGACCTGCCACGCGCCCGACGACGGGCGAAGTCAGCGGCTCGGCAGCGTCTTCCAGCGGTCCACGAGCTCCTTGGCCGCCGAGCGGTATGCACGGGCGCCGGGGCCGTCCCCGTCGTAGGCGAGAACGGTCTGGCCGTAGGACGGGGCCTCGCTGATGCGCACCGAGCGGGGGATCAGCGTCTCCAGCACGACGTCACCGAAGTGGTCGCGCACCTCCTGGGCCACCTGGGTCGCCAACCGGGTGCGTGCGTCGAACATCGTTAGCAGGATCCCGCCCAGCTGCAGCTCGGGGTGGAGGTGCCGCTGGATGAGGGAGATGTTCCGGACCAGCATGCTCACACCCTCCAGCGCGTAGTACTCGCACTGGATGGGGATGAACACCTCGTCCGCGGCCACGAAGCCGTTGACGGTGAGCAGGCCCAGGCTGGGCGGGCAGTCGATGAGCACGACGTCGTACCGGCCGGTGCCCCGGATGTCCTGCAGCGCACGACGCAGGCGCGTCTCGCGTGCCACGAGCGAAACGAGCTCGATCTCCGCGCCGGCGAGGTCGATGGTCGCCGGCACCACCTGGATCCGCTCGTTCTCCGGCGACGTCTGGGCCACCTCGGGCAGCGTCGCCTCGTCGATGAGCACGTCGTAGACGCCGGCCGTCCCGGCCTGGTGCTCGATGGACAGCGCGGTCGAGGCGTTCCCCTGGGGATCGAGGTCGATCACGAGGACGTCGAGACCGCCCTCGGCGAGGGCCGCCGCCACGTTCACCGTGGTGGTCGTCTTGCCGACGCCACCCTTCTGGTTCGCGACGGTCACCACCACCATCCGCGAGGGGGCGGTCAGCGGCTCAGGACGTCCGCGCTGCTTGCGCTCTGCCGGGGAGAAGGGCGGCACCTGATCGTCCTCCTCGTCGTCGGAGTCGCCGGTCTCGGTCGTCGACGCGCTGGTCGCCACGTCCTCGCCACCGGGTTCCGCGGTGGCCTCGGCGGTGCCCACCGCCGGCACGCGCTCGACCGAGCTGCCACCCACCGGCGGCTGCCAGCCCACCGGCGAGCTGCCGGGCGTGGGAGCCGTCGGGATGGCGGGGTGGGTACCGGTGGGCCAGCCAACGGGGTGGGTCATCGCTTCTCCTTGGTGCGGCGTCGACGGCCACGGGACGGTGCCTTCGGGGAGTGACCGGCGTGCTCCTTCGCCACGACCACGACGGTGGTGGGCACCTCCAGGACCTCCGTCCCACAGTCCACCACGTCCGTCGCGCCCCCGCCCAGCCGGTCCAGCACCTTCCGTGCGTCCTCGACCTCCTGGCGCGCGGAGGACCCCTTCAGGGCCAGCAGCCGTCCGCCGACCTCCACCAGCGGGAGGGTCCACGGTGCCAGGGTCTCCAGCCGGGCCACCGCCCGCGCCGTCACCACCGGAGCGGTCACGCCGTCCCCGAGGTCCTCCGCACGGGAGCGCACCACCTGCACCTGGTCGCCCAGGCCCAGCTCGGCCACGACCTCCTCGAGCCACACGGTCCGCCGCAGCATCGGCTCCACCAGCGTCAGTCGCGTCTCCGGAGCTGCCAGGGCCAGCGCGATGCCGGGAAGTCCCGCCCCGCTGCCCACGTCGATCACGTGGGGGACGTCCTCCAGGAGCTCGGCCACCACCGCGCAGTTCAGGACGTGGCGGTCCCACAGGCGTGGCACCTCGCGGGGTCCGATGAGACCGCGCTCGGTCCCGGAGGTCGCCAGCATGCGGGCGAACTGCTCGGCCTGCGGCAGCCGGTCGCCGAACACCCCGGCCGCCGACTCCGGGGCCGGCGGGAGCCCCTCCCTGGACCGCGGCCCGTCAGCGGACCGGGCGGCGTCGGTCGTCACGCGTCCCCGTCCCGGGCGGGCGTCACCACGACGTAGCGGTTCGGCTCCTCGCCCTCCGAGGTGGAGACAAGCCCGGCGGCCAGCACGCGGTCGTGCACCACCTTGCGCTCGAAGGCGGTCATCGGCTCCAGCGCGCGCTCCGTGCCCGACTCCTTCACGGCGGCCGCGGTGCGGTCGGCCAGCTCCTCCAGGGCACGGCGGCGGTCGGCCCGGTACCCGGCGACGTCCACCATGAGGCGGGTGCGCTCACCGGTCTCGGTCTGCACGGCCAGCCGCGCCAGCTCCTGCAGCGCCTCCAGCACCTGTGCCCCGGGGCCCACCAGGCGGCGCGGCACCGCGCCCTCCTCGGAGTCGACGATGCTCACGACCGCGCGGTCATGCTCCACCTGCACGTCGAGGTCGCCGTCGAGGTCGGCGATGTCGAGCAGCGTCTCCAGGTAGTCCGCCGCGACGTCGCCCTCGGCCTCGAGCTCCTCCCGGGTGCGCTCGACGCGCCGCTCGCCCTCGCTCATGTCAGCCCTTCTTCCGCTTCTTCTTGCTCTTCTTGCGTCGCACCGGCTGGGCGCGCTGACCGCCGGAGCCACCCTGTGCCATCCGCTCGCGCCCGGCACTCGTCGGGTTCAGCTGCGGCCCCTCGGCCGCGTCCTCCGACTCGGCGCCGGCAGCCTTCGTCCGTGTGCTCTTCGCGCCACCGCCCTTCTCGTCCCCGAGGGCGTGCGCACCGGAGTCCTTGCCACCACCGGCCGGTGCCAGGGTCATGCGGGTCGGCTCCTTGCCCTTCGCGATCTGCCGGGCGTGCATGCGACGCTCCGCCTCGGTGTTGGGCGTGGGCAGGTTGCGGATGACGTAGAGCTGCTGGAAGTAGGACCACAGGTTGGTCAGGGTCCAGTAGACGAGCACACCGATCGGGAAGTTCACACCCGTGAAGGCCAGCACCAGCGGCATCACGTACAGCATGATCGCCTGCGACTGCGCCATCGGCCCTTCCTTGGCCGAGTCGGGCATGTTCTTGTCCATCATCATCTTCATGCTGAAGAAGGTGAAGGCCGTCATCAGCAGGATGAGGGCGATCGCGACGACCTTGCCGGTCATGTCGGAGTCGTGCAGGAACGAGTCCGAGAGCTCGGCGCCGAAGATCTGCGCCTTGTCGAACGAGCTCGCGAGGTCCCGGGTCATGTACCCGATGGGCTCCTTGGTGCCGGCCGCGATCTCGTCCACGCCGTTGAGCACCCGGAACAGACCGAACAGGATCGGGATCTGCACGAGGATGGGCAGGCAGGAGGCCATCGGGTTGGTGCCGTTGGCCCGGTAGAGCTCCATGGTCTCGGCCTGCTGCCGCTGCACGGAGGCCTGGTCCTTCTTGCCCTTGTACTTCTGCTGGATCTTCTTGAGCTCAGGGGCCAGCAGCTGCATCTTGCGGCTGCTGTGGATCTGCTTGATCACCAGCGGGATCATGGCCAGGCGCACCAGCACCACCAGCGCCAGGATCGAGAGCACCCAGCTCCACCCGGACGTCTCCGACAGTCCGATCGCGGTCAGGGCGCGGTGGGCGCCCGCGAGGATGGCTGCCACGGCCCATTCGATGGGATAGAGCAGATTCGGCACAGGGAGTCCTTCTGTGTGAGCTGTTTCGGATCAGGAACGCAGGGGGACGGGTTCGGTGGCTGCCCTCAGGCCGCGTCCCGGCCGGGATCATTGTCCCCCGAGGGCTGGGGTGTGTGCAGGCCGCCGGGATCGGTGCCCGGTACCGGGTCGTAGCCCCCGGCTGCCCACGGGTGGCATCGTGCCACGCGGCACACGGCCAACCAGGTGCCCCGCACCGCACCGAACTCGGTCAGGGCGGTGACGGCGTAGGCCGAGCAGCTGGGGAAGTACCGGCAGACCGGCGGGAAGAGCGGGGAGACCAGCCGCTGGTAGGCCCACACCAGGGTCAGCAGCGGCCAGGCGAACAGGGGGCGGCCCCCCACGCGCCACATCTCAGGACCGTCCCTTCCGGGCCCTCTCGAGGCACCGGTCCAGGTCACCGACCAGGCGGTCCCAGTCGGCCCCCGCGGCGGCGGGGTGGGCCCGCACCACGAGGTCGTGCCCGGTCGGCAGCTCCGCCAGGCGGGCGGCCACGGCGTGACGGAGCCGCCGCTGCACCCGGGAGCGGACCACGGAGTTGCCCACCTGCTTGGAGACGACGAAACCGACCCGCACGGGGTGCGGGTCGGTCGTCTCGGGGTTCCGCGGGGTCATCACCACGGTCATCGTGGAGGAGGCCCCCCGGCGGCGGCCGGCGCCCCGCAGCGCGGCCGTGAAGTCACGGCTGCGGCGCAGTCGGTGGCGGGCTGCCAGCACCTGGGTCCGCTCAGGCGGACAGCTTGGAGCGGCCCTTGCCGCGACGCGAGGCCAGGATGGCGCGGCCGGCGCGGGTGGACATGCGGGCGCGGAAGCCGTGCTTGCGGGCGCGGCGACGGTTGTTGGGCTGGAAGGTGCGCTTGCTCATGATGACTCCTGTGGTTCGGGCAGACCCCGGTCTGTCGGGCCTGCGGGCCCCGCGCACGGTCGCACCGGGTGGTGGGGACGGCGGGGAAGGCGAGTGCCCGAGCACAGTGGGCACCTCATGGGCCGCACTCCGAGGGGCTTTCAGGGCACCCTGGAACGGACCGGACCCCAGATCTTACGTTTTGCCGCGGTCGCCGGTCAATTCATCCGTCCCCCACAGGAACGCCCCTGCCTGTGGACAACGGCTATCGTGTGCCGGACCCCTCTCCGTGGAGAGGTGGGTCCACAGGGTGTGGACGACGGTGTTGACAACGCGCCATCCCGCGAATCTTGCGGCCACACCGCTGAGGACCCGTGTGTGCACGAAGCCCGGACCGCTGTGAGGACCCCCTGTGAGCCAGACCGCCGACGACCACGCCACTGCCATCTGGCACGAGGCGATGGTCCGCCTGCAGGGCGCAGGCCTCGCCCCCCGCGACGTGGGGGTGCTGCGCCTGGCGACGCTGGTGGGCCTGCTGGACGCCACGGCCCTGATCGCCGTGAAGTACGACCACGTCAAGGACGCGGTCGAGGGCCACCTGCGCGACGACGTGGCCACCGCCCTCTCCGAGGTGCTGGACCGCGACATCCGCCTGGCCGTCTCCGTGGACCCCGATGCCGTGACCGCCGTGCAGGAGGAGACCCCCGCCGCGCGCGTTCCCGAGGTGCAGGAGGAGACCTCGGAAGAACCTTCGTCCACAGCTGTGGACGAAGGGGTGGAAAAGCCCACGGAGGCGCCTTCCGAGAACGCGGAAAATGCACCGGTGCAGCAGCCGGTGCCCAGCACCGAGGCCGTTCCGCCGGGGGCGGAGCGTGACTACTCGGCGCTGAATCACAAGTACACCTTCGACACCTTCGTCCTGGGTTCCTCGAATCGATTCGCCCACGCCGCGGCGACCGCCGTCGCGGAGGCCCCGGCGCGTGCCTACAACCCGCTGTTCATCTACGGCGGATCCGGACTCGGGAAGACGCACCTGCTGCACGCGATCGGTCACTACGCGCGCACCCTCGATTCCTCGGTGCGGGTGAAGTACGTGAACTCCGAGGAGTTCACCAACCAGTTCATCAACGCGGTCTCGGCCGGTCAGGCGAACGCCTTCCAGCGCCAGTACCGCGACGTGGACGTCCTGCTCATCGACGACATCCAGTTTCTTCAGGGCAAGGAACAGACGATGGAGGAGTTCTTCCACACCTTCAACACGCTGCACAACAGCGAGAAGCAGATCGTCATCACCTCGGACCAGCCGCCGAAGAAGCTCAGCGGTTTCGCCGAGCGGATGCGCTCCCGCTTCGAGTGGGGACTTCTCACCGACGTGCAGCCGCCGGACCTCGAGACCCGCATCGCGATCCTGCGCCGCAAGGCCGCCGCCGACCGGCTGGACATCCCCGACGAGGTGCTCCATCTCATCGCCTCGAAGATCTCCTCCAACATCCGCGAGCTGGAGGGCGCGCTCACCCGCGTCACCGCGTTCGCGAGCCTGTCCGGCTCCCCGCTCGACGAGTACCTGGCCCGCACGGTGCTCAAGGACGTCATGCCCGGTGGGGACAGCGGGCAGATCACCCCGGCGATGATCCTGGACGAGACCGCCGCGTACTTCACGATCTCGGTCGAGGAGATCCAGGGGGCCTCGCGCTCCCGCAACCTCACCCGCGCACGGCAGATCGCGATGTACCTGTGCCGGGAGTTGACCGACCTGTCGCTGCCGAAGATCGGCAAGGAGTTCGGCGGGCGCGACCACACGACCGTCATGCACGCCGAGCGCAAGATCAAGCAGCTCCTCAGCGAGGACCGCCGGGTGTACGACGAGGTCACCGAGCTGACCAGCATCATCCGCAAGAAGGCGGCCCGCGGGCGCTGACCGGCGCACTTCCACAGCGTCGTGCGCAGGTCGGTGCACAGGTGCCGAGCGCCTCACGACGGTCCATTTGACAGCCGATCCACAGCTGTCCACAGGTTGTGGACGGGAGTGTGGATGTGGAGGACGAGGTCGGAGGACACCTTCCCGTCACCCCCTGTGCACCGTCCTGTGGGCCGCTGTGGGCAGCGGGCTCCTCACGGTGGACCGACTCCCCCGTCGCTGTGGGGACTGCTGTGGAGCGTCTGCGACCGTCCCCAGCCCCCGCCCTGCGCCCACAGGTCGTCCGCATGCTCCGTCAACAGGGTTCCTCCGCATCGTTCCGCGCAGGACGGGGCTTCTCCACACAACCCACAGGACCGATGACGATGACGACTCCTTCTTCTCGGGGGACGGGGTGTGCACCGCGCACGTTGGGGTCGAGGGGCCTGCTGCGGTGGCGATACGCTTCGCCGGACGTCCGGTGAGGACCGGAGAGTTGTGACCGCGGGTGTGCGTCCCGTGAGCCGAGCAGTGAGGAAGCCATGGAGTTCCAGGTTCAGCGTGAGGTGTTGTCCGAGGCGGTCGCCTGGGTCGTCCGTGGCCTGACCAACCGTCCGCCGGTGCCGGTCCTGGCGGGTGTCCGCCTGGTGGCCGACCCCGCGGGGACCCTCACGCTCTCGGCCTTCGACTACGAGGTGTCCGCCGAGGTGACCGTCGAGGCCGACGTCGTCACCGGCGGTGAGGCGCTCGTGCTGGGCCGCCTGCTCTCGGAGATCTCCCGGTCGCTGCCGGACAAGCCGGTGCGCATCCAGCAGGAGTCCGGCAAGCTCCAGGTCACCTGCGGTTCCAGCCGCTTCGCCCTGCTGGAGATGCCGCTGGCCGACTACCCCTCGCTGCCCACCTCCCCCGAGCCCAGCGGCACCGTCGACGGAGGCCTGTTCACCAAGGCGGTGGCCCAGGTCTCGGTGGCGGCCGACCGCAGCGACGCCCTGCCGATCCTCACCGGTGTGCACGTCGAGTTCGACGGCGACCGCATCACCATGCTCGCCACCGACCGCTACCGGATGGCGCGCCGCGAGCTCGCCTGGACCCCGCGCGACCCCTCGGCCCACCACGTGGCCCTGGTCCCCTCGCGCACGCTGGCCGACACCGCCAAGTCCCTCGGCGCGGTCGGCTCGGTGGACATCGCGCTGGGCGACGAGGCCGGTGGCAAGGGGCTCATCGGCTTCTCCGCCGGTCAGCGCCACAGCACCACCCGACTGCTGGACGGCGAGTACCCGAAGGTCTCCAGCATCTTCCCCACCACCAGCGACGTGGACGCGGTCATGGAGACCGGCGCCCTCATCGAGGCGATCAAGCGCGTCTCCCTGGTGGCCGAGCGCACCACCCCGGTGCGACTGCGCTTCTCCGCCGGGTCGGTGGCCATCGAGGCCGGCACCGGGGACGACGCCCAGGCGTCCGAGGCGGTCGAGTGCACCCTGGACGGCGACGACATCGACGTCGCCTTCAACCCGAGCTTCCTGCTCGACGGCCTGGGGGCGCTCGGGACGCCGTTCGCCCGGATGTCGTTCACCCAGCCGGGCAAGCCGGCGCTGCTCACCGGGCAGGCGGAGGCCGACGGCGAGACCGACGACGCGTTCAGCTACGTGATCATGCCGGTGCGCTTCCCGGGCGCCTGACCCGCCGGGTCCCTCGGCCCCCTCCACCCCGTCCCGCACGGGATACGGTGGTGGAGGAAGGCATGGCCGTCGGATCGTCGGCGCCCCACGCGGGCGGAGAGCGGTGCCGGACGGCTCGACAGACATCTCGACACCAGGAGTGGTCATGCGACTCGGACTCGTCGGCCTCGGCAAGATGGGCGGCAACATGAAGACCCGCCTGGAGCGGGCCGGGCACGAGGTGGTGGGCTTCGACCTCGACCCGCAGCTGCGGGACGTCGACAGCCTGCAGGAACTCGCGGAGACCCTGGAGGGTCCGCGCGTGGTGTGGGTGATGGTGCCACACGGCAAGCCGACCCGGAACACCATCTCGGAGCTCGCCAAGCACCTGCAGCCCGGTGACCTCGTCATCGACGGCGGCAACTCCCCGTACCAGGACGACTTCGAGAACGACCGCCTGCTCTCGGAGCAGGGCGTCGGCTACGTGGACTGCGGCGTCTCCGGCGGCATCTGGGGCCTGGAGAACGGCTACGGCCTGATGTGCGGTGGCCGCCCCGAGCACGTCGAGATGGCCATGCCGATCTTCGACGCGCTGCGTCCCGAGGGGCCGCGCGACGAGGGCTTCGTCCACGCCGGTGACGTGGGGGCCGGGCACTACACCAAGATGGTGCACAACGGCATCGAGTACGGCCTCATGGCCGCCTACGCCGAGGGCTACGAGCTGCTGCAGGCCAAGGACATCGTCAAGGACGTCCCGGGGGCCTTCAAGGCCTGGAGCCGCGGGACCGTCGTGCGTTCCTGGCTGCTGGACCTGCTGGTGGACGCGCTGGAGGAGAAGCCCGACCTCGATGGCGTCTCCGGCTACACCACCGACTCCGGCGAGGGCCGCTGGACCGTCATCGAGGCCGTCGAGAACGCGGTGCCGATGCCGGTGATCTCCGCCGCCCTGTTCTCGCGCTTCACCTCCCGCCAGGAGAACTCCCCGGCCATGCAGGCCGTGGCGGCCCTGCGCGGTGGGTTCGGTGGTCACGAGGTCATGAGGTTCGGCGAGGAGCCGTGGGACCGCGACCGTCCCAAGCAGGTGCACCAGGCCGCCGAGCCCGCCAACACCCGGGGCAAGGCGACGCCCGGAGCCGTCGACGACGAGGCGTGAGGCTCCGCCACCTGGCGGTGCGCGACTTCCGGTCCTACGAGGAGGCCGCGCTCGATCTCCCCGCCGGCGTCACGGTGCTGGTGGGCCGCAACGGCCAGGGCAAGACCAATCTCGTGGAGGCAGCGGGCTATCTGGCGACCCTCGGCTCCCACCGCGTCAGCAGCGACACCCCGCTGGTGCGCTTCGGGGCCGAGCACGCCATCATCCGCGGGGCCGTGGACCGCGACGGCCGGGAGACGGTGCTCGAGCTGCAGCTCAACCCGGGGCGGGCCAACCGGGCCCAGCTGGGTCGCTCCCCCGTCCAGCGCCCGCGGGACCTGCTGGGCACCCTGCGGACCGTGCTCTTCGCGCCGGAGGACCTGGCCCTGGTGAAGGGCGACCCGGCTGGCCGCCGGTCCTACCTGGATGCGTTGCTGGTGGCGCGCCAGCCGCGCTGGGCCGGGGTGCAGGCCGATTACGCGCAGGCGCTCAAGCAGCGCAACGCCCTGCTGCGGGACGTGCGGGCCTCTCGCAGTGCCCCGTCGTCCTCCACCCTGGCGATGCTCGAGGCGTGGGACGAGCACCTGGCGATGGGGGCCGCTTCCCTCCTCTACGCACGTCTACGTCTGGTGCAAGACCTCCGGAGATTCGTGGAGAACGCCTATCGGGAGGTGAGTGACGCGGCCTCGGAGGCCGGTATCACCTACCGCTGGTCCCTCGTCGGCGAGGAGGCCGATGCGGCCGCCGAGGCACTGGCCGCCGGGGGCGAGGTGCCAGAGCGCGACGAGCTGGCGCGGCTGGTGGTCGAGTCGCTGGCCGCGCTGCGGTCGCGCGAGCTGGAGCGCGGCATCACGCTGGTGGGTCCGCACCGCGACGAGCTCGAGCTGACCCTCGGGCCGGTGCCCGCCAAGGGCTATGCGAGCCACGGGGAGTCGTGGTCGTTCGCGCTGGCGCTGCGGCTGGCGGCCTTCCATCTGCTGCGCGCGGACCTGGGGACCGACCCGGTGCTGGTGCTCGACGACGTGTTCGCCGAGCTGGACAGCGGGCGCCGGGAGCGGCTCGCGCGGATGGTGGCCGACGCCGAGCAGGTGCTGGTGACCGCCGCGGTGGAGTCCGACATCCCGCCGAGCCTGCGGGAGAGCGCCCACCACGTGGACGTGATGATGGGTCACGCGGAGGCCCGGGCGTGAACGACTCCCCCGGCCACGACGGCCACCCCCGCGCGCCGCGGGGAGGTGCCCCCGGTGAGCCCCCCACGGACGCCGAGGCCCTCGACGCGGCCGACCTCTCCCTGGCCCGGATGCGGGACATGGCCCGGGCGCGTGGTCTGCGGCCCGGCTCCCCCGGCCGGCGCCGGAGGAAGGACACCCCGGGTCGAGCGGGGACCTCCGGCAAGGGGCGCCGCGACCCGCAGACCCTCGGCTCGGAGTTCACCCGCATGATCGAGGACCGCGGCTGGGGCGACGAGCTCAAGGTGGGCCGCGTGATGGGCGACTGGGTCGGCATCGTGGGAGCCGACGTGGCGGGCCACAGCCTGCCGGAGTCGTTCGAGGACGGGTGCCTGGTGGTGCGGGCGGAGTCCTCCACCTGGGCCACGCAGCTGACGATGCTGACCAGCACGCTGCAGCGGCGGCTCGACGAGGAGCTCGGCTTCGGGGTGGTCACCAGAGTGCGCGTCATCGGGCCGGCCGCGCCCTCCTGGAAGCACGGGCGCCGCCGCATCGCCGGCCCGGGCCCGCGCGACACCTACGGGTGAGGGGCGGGCCGGGTGCCCGAACCAACGCCAGGTCCTCCCGGGGGCGGCCTCTTGCCGGAACAAGTGCCTGAGCCGTCGCACTGTGCGATTCAGGGCCTCTCTCGGTGCACATTGCGACGACTCGATGGCGGAGCGGACGCGACCACCCGGTGCAGGCCCCTCTGGTTGCCTGAGGGGTCGGGAGGCATAGCCTGGCACGGCCGGTGGTGCGTCCGTCGGTCGTGAGGGGCATCGCGGGCCGAATCCGGGTGGTTCCGGGCGTCCGGAACACGGCTGGACGGGGTTTCGCTTGGTATCATGCCGTGTTGCACGTCTTCTCCCGCGCCCGCGCGCGAGCCGGGTGCACGCAGACCGGGCACCACCACCGTCATCCAGCAGTCTCCAGGGAGTCCCATGGCCGACCAGCCCCAGCAGCCCGCAGCACAGTCGTCGGGCTACGACGCCAGCTCCCTCCAGGTCCTGGAGGGCCTCGAGGCCGTCCGCAAGCGCCCGGGCATGTACATCGGTTCCACCGGTGAGCGCGGTCTGCACCACCTGGTGTGGGAGATCGTCGACAACGCCGTGGACGAGCACCTGGCCGGGTACGCCGACCGGGTGGAGGTGAACGTGCTGCCGGACAACGCGGTGCGCGTGGTGGACAACGGCCGCGGCATCCCCACCGACATCCACGCCAAGGAGGGCATCTCCGGCGTGGAGCTCGTGCTCACCCAGCTGCACGCCGGTGGAAAGTTCGGCGGCGACTCCTACGCCGTCTCCGGTGGTCTGCACGGTGTGGGTTCCTCGGTGGTGAACGCCCTGTCCACCCGCATGGAGGTGGAGGTGCGCCAGAAGGGCCACGTGCACCGCATCGAGTTCGTCAACGGTGTGCCCACGGCCCCGCTGGAGGCCCAGGAGGAGATCGACGCCGACGACACCGGCTCGTCCATCACCTTCTGGCCCGACGGCGACATCTTCGAGACCACGGTCATCGACTTCGAGACCCTGCGCGCCCGCTTCCAGCAGACCTGCTTCCTCAACAAGGGCCTGACCATCCAGCTCACCGACGAGCGTCCCCGCGCCACCGACGCCGACGACGAGGGCCTGGACGACGCTGACGCCGACGTGGCCGACGGCCTGGTGGAGGGTTCTGACGGCGAGCCGATCAACGACGCCGAGCAGGGCGACGAGGCCGGTGGGGGCAAGCCCGCCAAGCCGCGCACGGTGACCTACCGCTACGACGACGGGCTGCTGGACTACGTGCGCCACCTCAACAAGTCCAAGAAGTCCGAGCCGGTCAACGAGGAGGTCATCGCCTTCGAGACCGAGGACCGCGAGCGGATGCTGCAGTGCGAGATCGCGATGCAGTGGACCACCTCGTACTCGGAGTCGGTGCACACCTACGCCAACTCCGTGAACACCCACGAGGGCGGCACCCACGAGGAGGGCTTCCGCGCGGCGCTGACCCGCCTGGTCAACGAGTTCGCCCGGAACAACAAGCTGCTCAAGGAGAAGGACGCCGCCCTCACCGGCGACGACGTCCGCGAGGGCCTGACCGCCGTCATCTCGGTGAAGCTCGGCGAGCCGCAGTTCGAGGGCCAGACCAAGACCAAGCTCGGCAACTCCGAGGTGAAGGGCTTCGTGCAGCGCGCGATGGCCGACCAGCTGGGCCACTGGCTGGAGGCCCACCCCGGGGAGGGCAAGGCGATCGTCGGCAAGGCCGTGCAGGCCGCCCAGGCGCGCATGGCCGCCCGCAAGGCCCGCGAGGCCACCCGCCGCAAGGGCCTGCTGGAGTCGGGGGGCCTGGCCGCCAAGCTGAAGGACTGCCAGAGCAACGACCCGAGCGTCTCCGAGGTCTTCATCGTGGAGGGCGACTCGGCCGGTGGTTCGGCCATCTCCGGGCGCAACCCGTTCAACCAGGCCATCCTGCCCATCCGCGGCAAGATCCTGAACGTCGAGAAGGCGCGGCTGGACAAGATCCTCTCCAACAACGAGGTGCAGGCGCTCATCTCGAGCTTCGGCACCGGCATCGGTGAGGACTTCGACATCGAGAAGGCGCGGTACCACAAGATCGTTCTGATGGCCGATGCCGACGTGGACGGCATGCACATCCGCACGCTGCTGCTGACGCTTCTCTTCCGCTTCATGAAGCCGCTCATCGAGCACGGCTACGTCTACCTGGCCCAGCCCCCGCTGTACCGCCTGAAGTGGACGAACGCCGAGCACGACTTCGCGTTCACCGACCGCGAGCGCGACGCCCTCATCGAAGCCGGCCAGGCCAAGGGTCGGCGCCTGCCCAAGGAGAACGGTGTGCAGCGCTACAAGGGTCTGGGCGAGATGAACTACTCCGAGCTGTGGGAGACCACGATGGACCCGGACAACCGCGTGCTGCGCCAGGTGACGATGGACGACGCCGCCGCGGCCGACCAGGTGTTCTCGGTGCTCATGGGCGAGGACGTGGAGTCCCGCCGGTCGTTCATCCAGCGCAACGCCCACGACGTGCGCTTCCTGGACATCTGACGGCCGATCAGAGCCTCTGCACCCTTCTAGACTTTTCTAGCGATCACGACATACTGAGGTAGGAACTGTGAGCGAGCAGCCCCCGCAGGACCCGCACGAGGACCAGCCGCAGACCCCGGACCCGGCGGCCGACCTGCCGGCACCGGTGCAGCTGGGCGAGGAGATCCCCGAGCACGGCCGCGTCGAGCCGATCGACCTCTCCAGCGAGATGCAGCGCAGCTACATCGAGTACGCGATGAGCGTGATCGTCTCCCGCGCGCTGCCGGACGTGCGTGACGGCCTCAAGCCGGTGCACCGCCGCATCGTCTACGCCATGTACGACGGCGGCTACCGCCCCGACCGCTCGTACAACAAGTGCGCCCGCGTGGTCGGCGACGTCATGGCGAACTACCACCCGCACGGTGACAGCGCCATCTACGACGCGATGGTGCGCCTCTCCCAGCCGTGGGCGATGCGCTACCCGCTGGTCGACGGGCAGGGCAACTTCGGCTCCGCCGGTGACGACGGCCCCGCCGCGCCCCGTTACACCGAGTGCCGGATGCAGCCGCTGGCCCTGGAGCTGGTGCGCGACATCACCGAGGACACGGTCGACTTCGAGCCGAACTACGACGGCCGCACCATGCAGCCGACCGTGCTGCCGGCCCGCTTCCCCAACCTGCTCGTCAACGGCTCGGCCGGCATCGCGGTCGGCATGGCCACGCAGATCCCGCCGCACAACCTGCGCGAGGTCGCCGAGGGCTGCCAGTGGCTGCTCGAGCACCCCGAGGCCAGCAAGGAGGAGCTGCAGGAGAAGCTCCTCGAGGTGGTCAAGGGCCCCGACTTCCCCACCGGCGCCAAGATCATGGGGCGCTCCGGCATCGAGGACGCCTACCGCACCGGCCGCGGCTCGATCACGATGCGGGCGGTCGTCGACGTCGAGGAGATCCAGGGCCGCACCTGCCTGGTGGTCACCGAGCTGCCCTACCAGGTGAACCCGGACGCGCTGGCCCGCAAGATCGCCGAGCTGGTGAAGACCGGCAAGCTCCAGGGCATCGCCGACCTGCGCGACGAGACCTCCGGCCGCACCGGCCAGCGCCTGGTGATCGTGCTCAAGCGCGACGCCGTGGCCAAGGTGGTGCTGAACAACCTCTACAAGCACACGCAGCTGCAGCAGAACTTCGGCGCCAACATGCTGGCGCTCGTGGACGGCGTGCCGCGCACCCTGCCGCTCAACGCCTTCGTGCGGCACTGGGTGGACCACCAGGTCGAGGTCATCGTCCGCCGCACCACCTACCGCCTCAAGCGCGCCGAGGAGCAGATCCACATCCTGCGCGGCCTGCTCAAGGCCCTCGACATGCTGGACGAGGTGATCGCCCTCATCCGCCGCTCGCCCACCGTCGAGGAGGCGCGCGACGGCCTGATGGAGCTGCTCGACATCGACGAGATCCAGGCGCGCGCGATCCTGGACATGCAGCTTCGCCGTCTGGCCGCGCTGGAGCGCCAGAAGATCATCGACGAGTACGACCGGCTGCAGGCGCTCATCGAGGACCTGCAGGACATCCTGGCCACCCCGGCCCGGCAGCGCGGCATCATCGCCGACGAGCTCGGCGAGATCGTCGACAAGTACGGCGACGAGCGCCGAACCGAGATCGTGCCCAGCGACGCCGAGGTCAACATGGAGGACCTCATCCCCGACGAGAACGTGGTGGTCACCATCACGCGCGGGGGGTACGCCAAGCGCATCCGCGTGGACGCCTACCGGTCGCAGCGTCGCGGTGGCAAGGGCGTGCGCGGCACCACCCTGCGCGCCGACGACGTGGTGGACCACTTCTTCACCACGCAGACGCATGACTGGCTGCTCTTCTTCACCGACGCCGGGCGCGTGTACCGGGTGCGGGCCTGGGAGCTCCCGGAGGGATCGCGTGACTCCAAGGGTCAGCACGTCGCCAACATCATGGCGTTCGGCCCGGACGAGAAGATCGCCCAGGTGCTCACGATCAAGGACTACCAGGCGGCGCCCTACCTGGTGCTGGCCACGAAGAACGGCCTGGTCAAGAAGACCCGCCTCACCGAGTACGACTCCCCCCGTTCGGGCGGCCTCATCGCCGTGAACCTGCGGGAGGGCGACGAGCTGGTCGGTGCCGAGCTCGTGTCCGGCGAGGACGACATCGTCATGGTGAGCCGGCGGGGCCAGAGCCTGCGCTTCACGGCCTCGGACGACCAGCTGCGCCCGATGGGGCGTGCCACCTCCGGCGTCACCGGCATGCGCTTCCGGGACGACGACGAGCTGCTGGCCATGCGGACGGTGCCGCACGAGCACCTCGACGACGCCGAGGTCTTCGTCGTCTTCGAGTCCGGCATGGCCAAGCGCACCGCGGTGGACCAGTACCGCGTCCAGGGGCGCGGCGGCCTCGGTGTGAAGGTCGCCAAGGCGTCGGAGAAGGGCGGTGACCTCGTCGGTGCGCTCGTCGTCAGCGAGCAGCACGAGGTGATGGTCGTCATGAGCTCCGGCAAGGTCGTCCGCAGCCGCGTGGACGAGGTGCGGCTGACCGGCCGCGATACCTCCGGCGTGCGCTTCGCCGATCCCGGCAAGAAGGAGCACATCGTGGCCGTGGCCCGGACGCACGTCGAGGTGGAGGACGCCGTCGACGAGCTGGCCGAGGCCGAGGAGACCGTCGAGGCCGAGAAGGAGGCCCAGTGAGCAGCTCCCAGAGCTCAGCGATGACCCCCGAGGGCCGGCGTCCCCGGGGCCGTTCCCGGATGCGGGAGGGCGGCAGCCGGTCCAGCCGCCTGGACGTGCGGACCCTGCACGAGGGTTCCCGCGACCGGGAGCTCCACCGCTCGACGATCAGCTCCATCAGCCTGCCGTCGGCGCTCAAGATGTCCTTCCTCACCGGCGTGGGGCTCGGCATCGCCATCGTGGCCGGGACGGCGCTGCTGTGGCTGGCCCTCAACGTGCTGGGCGTCTTCGAGGACGTCAACGCGCTGATCGGCGAGCTGGTCGGCACCCAGGCCGAGGAGGGCAAGGGCAGCGACTTCACCGACATGCTCGGGCTCGGCACGGTGCTGACGTTCACGACCGTCTTCGCGGTGGTGAACACCCTGGTGGTGACCATCCTGGGCACGGTGCTGGCGCTGATCTACAACCTCATGGCGGCCCTCGTCGGCGGTCTGCGAGTGGACCTCGTCGAGGACTGATCCACCGGCTGGCGCCCGGTCCCGGCATGGTGTACCGTATCCCCTCGCGTCACGTTACGTGGTGACGCGTGCGGGCCTATAGCTCAGTCGGTTAGAGCGCTGTCCTGATAAGACAGAGGTCACTGGTTCAAGTCCAGTTAGGCCCACCCAGCAGCCCCCCGGGGCCTTGGCGCAATTGGTAGCGCATCTGCTTTGCAAGCAGAGGGTTAGGGGTTCGAGTCCCCTAGGCTCCACGGAAAGACGCACGAGAGGGTCCCCACCGCAGCACATCCGCGGTGGGGACCCTCTCGTGCGTGTGGGAGATGAGTGGTTCCTGCGGTGCCCCGTGGGCCGTGGAGGGGTTAGTCTCCGAGACATGTCCCAGATCGCACGTGCCGAGAACACCGCCTTCGTGGACCGGGAGGACGAGGTGGTCGTGGCGCTGCTCCCCTCGGGGCCGCTGCGCGTCCTGCAGGGCCCGGCGGTCCTCCTCTGGGACCTGACGGCCGAGGGGGCCGTGGAGCGGGGGAACCTGGTCCGGCAGGTGCTCGACGTCTACGGCGAGTACCCGCCCGAGGCACCGCAGCAGCTCCAGGAGGCACTGGACCACATGGTCGGTGAGGGCTTCCTGACGGACGGCGTAGGCTTCCGGGCATGAGGACCCTCGTGACCACCGGCGTCATCGCCGGAGCAACCCTGCTCATCGCCCGTGCCCTGGACCGCAGCGCCAAGACCTCGGAGCTCTGGGCCGCCGCGACAGCGGACCTGCCCACCCAGGTCTGAGCACCGCGCGACCGCACGAGGGAGGGCCGACCCCAGATGGCGGTTTCAAGGGGTCCTCGCAACACCTGATGGCCTAGTTGGTTGTCAGTAGATCACGCAGGCGCTCGGCTGGGTTTGCCCAGCCGAGCGTTTTGCGTGGGCGGCCGTTGAGTTCCTGGGCGACGTATTCGAGTTCGGCCGGGCCGTGGACCGACAGGTCGGTGCCCTTGGGGAAGTACTGCCGCAGCAGTCCGTTGGTGTTCTCGTTCGACCCGCGCTGCCAGGGTGAGTGTGGGTCGCAGAAGTACACCGGTACACTGGTGGCGATCGTGAACTGCCGGTGAGCGGCCATCTCGCACCCCTGGTCCCAGGTCAGCGACCCACGCAGGTGCTCTGGCAGGGTCCCGATCAGGTCGACCAGGACGTCCCGGACCTCCTCAGCGGTGTGCCCACCGGGCAGGTGCCCGAGCATCACGTACCGGGTGGAGCGTTCCACCAAGGTCAGGATCGCGCTGCGTCCACCAGCGCCCAGGATCAGATCACCCTCCCAGTGGCCCGGCACGGCCCGGTCTTCCACCTGCGCGGGACGATCACTGATCATGACCATCGGGTCGGTGAACCTCTTCTGCCGCTGATCGGGCCTGGTGCGGGGCACCCGGCGGGCCCGCCCGGTCCGCAACGCGGTGGCCACCTCGCGGCGCAATCCGCCGCGGGCCTGGAAGTACAACGCCTGGTAGATCGTCTCGTGACTCACCCGCACAGTGTCGTCCTGCGGGAACGCCCCTGGCAGGGAACGGCTGATCTGTTCCGGGGACCACCGCAGGGCGAGTTTCTCGCTGACGTAGTCCCGAAGCGCTCCCGGTCGAGCCAGCTTCGACTCCTTCGGCCTGGCCCGCGACCGGGCCCAGGCCCGCTGGGCCCGGTGGGGCAGGTACACCCCGCCAGTGCTGTACGTGTCCAGTTCCCGCTTGACCGTGGACGCCGACCGGCCCAGCACCCGGGCGATCCCTCGCAACGACATGCCCTGCCGGTGCAGGTCAGCGATGGTCTCCCGGTCCGTCACGGTCAGATACCTGGGGTGCAGGCGTTTCTCCACCACCGACAGGGAGGGCTCTACCGACACGATCCTGGTCATACCCGTGGTGTAGTCCACCCGTCGCCCATCGGGATAGATCCTGGCCCCGTTGGTCCTGCGCACTCCCCGGTCCCAGTCCTCGGCCGTACGCACGTGCACCCCGACCCGTTCGGCGGCATCCCGACGGGTGACTCCAGCAGCACGTAACCGGTCGTACTCACCCCGCCGCGGATGAGGCCCTGTCCCCGGCCGACCCCGACCAGACAACCCCGCCTTGCGCACCCACCCAGCAGCGGTGTTCTCGTTCGCCCCGACCGCACGCGCAGCAGCCCGCACATTCCCCTGATGAGCATCCAACGCCGCCCAGAACGCGCTCTTGACCTCAGACAACCACATGGTCCTCGCAACTCCCTGAAGAACAGGGTGTTGCGAGGACCACTAGAACCCGCCGATGGGGTCGGCCCTCCCTCGTGCGTGCTACCGGGCCCGGGGCCGCGGCGGGAGGATCAGTTGCGCATCCACTTCTCGCCGGTGGTGTCGCCCTCGCGGCCGGTCGCGGTGGTCTCGCCGTAGGGGTCGACGTTGTTGTCCGCCGGGCGGGCGTCCACCGGGTTCAGGCGCTCCCCGACGGTCGGGATCGACTGCGTGGGCGCGTTGTCACCGGCGATGTCGTCGGCCTTGTCCGCGTAGCCGGTCGCGATGGGGCCGGTGGTGGCCGGGTCCTCGAAGCGACGCTGCTGGGTGCCGGTGCGCTCGACGCGGGCGTCCGTGGCCTCCTCGCGCTCCACGGTGCGGTTGATCGGCTCGCGCTCCACGGTGGTGCGCTCGGTGCGGGTGCGGTCCTCCTCCACGCCAGAGCCCGACGGGGCGATGGACCGCGTGCCGGTGGTCAGCGCGGAGACCGGACGGTCGGCCTGGCCCTCGCGGGCGGCAGCGGCCTCGGAGGGGGTCAGGTGGACCTTCTCGCCGGTCGTCGCCTCGTGGCCGGCGTGCGGGTCGGGGCGCATGCCCGCACCCGGGTTGGCGGCGGCGGACACGGCGCGGCGGTCGGTGGACGCCCACGGGTCCTCGGTGGTGGCCACCCGCTTCCACGGGTCGCCCTGACGCTTCTGCTGGTCGGTGTACCAGAAGTAGCCGGCACCACCGAGCAGCGCGAGGCCGAGCACCATGAGGAAGCCGCCCTTGCGCTTCTTGCGGCGCACGGTCTCGCCGGCCAGCGCGGAGAGCGCCCCGTCCTTGGCCGCGGCGTCGTTCTTGGCGTCGACGGTGCCGTCGACCATCTGCTGCAGACGCGGGAGGAGCTCGTCGACGATCCAGTCGCGGGCGTGGTCGACCTTGTCCGGGGCGGCGTCCAGACCGTTGCTCAGGGTGTTCGCGGAGGAGTCCACGCCCTGGTGGATGCCCTCGGCGGTGCGGCTGCGGGCGGCGGCGAAGGTCGCTGCCACGGTCGGGACCAGACCGCTCAGGGCGGCGCCGGCGTCCTTGGCCGAGGTGGAGGCACCCTCGGCGGCACGGGCACCGAGACGCTTGGCGCGCAGGCCGGCGTCCTGGGAGGCCAGCGAGGCGGCGTCGAGACGCATCCGGGCGTTCTCGGCCAGTCGCTCACCGGCGGTCTTCTTGCGGAACGGGTTGTCGATCACGAGTCCTCCTCGGTCGTGGGCACTGCCCCCATCCTGCACCGAACCACAGGTGCTTCTCCACCTCACGCGGTGCCCGACGGGGGGCGCAGGACGCCGTGAACGCGTGGCACCGGCAGGTCTGTGACAATGGCGACCATGAAGATCACGCTGCACACGACGCACGGTGACATCCCGGTCGAGCTGTTCGAGAACCACGCCCCCACGACCGTCGACAACTTCGTCGGCCTGGCCAAGGGCACCAAGGAGTACAAGGACGACGCGGGGCGCACCAACCCGACGCCCTTCTACGACGGCCTCGGCTTCCACCGCATCATCGACGGGTTCATGATCCAGGGCGGTTGCCCGCTGGGCACCGGCACCGGCGGCCCGGGGTACATGTTCGACGACGAGATCTCCCCGGACCTCGCCTACGACCGTCCCTACCTGCTGGCCATGGCCAACGCCGGCACCCGCGGCGGCAAGGGCACCAACGGCTCGCAGTTCTTCATCACCGTGACGCCGACCCCGCACCTGCAGGGCAAGCACACCATCTTCGGTGAGGTGAAGGACGCCGACGGCCAGGCCGTCGTGGACAAGATCGCCAAGGTCCCCACCGGTCGGATGGACGCCCCGGTCGAGAAGGTGGAGATCACCAGCGTCACCGTCGAGGACTGAGCATCCTCACCGGCGCATGACCGCTGACCACGGGGAGAACCCCGCCGAGCACCGCCCCTCGCAAGGGGGCGGTGCTCCTGTCTGCCCGCGGCACCCGGACCGGACGAGCTACATCTCCTGCCAGCGCTGCGAACGGCCCGCCTGTCCGGAGTGCCAGCGACCCGCCGCGGTGGGGGTGCAGTGCGTCGACTGCGTGCGCGCGGCCTCGCGGGCGATGCCGGCGCAGCGGACCGCGCTCGGCGGCCGCCAGATGGGCGACATGCCCGTCACCTACGGGATCATCGCCACCTGCGTGGTCGTTTGGCTGCTGCAGCTGGCGATGCCGCCCCTGACGAACGACGGGTCCTTCGTCCCCGGCCTCGCCGTCCACGAGCCGTGGCGGTTCGTCACCTCGGCCTTCCTGCACGACCCCACCGGTCCGACGCACCTGCTCTTCAACATGTTCGCCCTGTGGACGGTCGGTGGGTACCTCGAGCGGCTGCTCGGTCAGGCCCGATTCGCCGCGCTCTACCTGGTGAGCGGGCTCGGCGGGTCCGTCGGCTCCCTGCTGCTGGCCACACCGCCGGACCTCGACGCCGGCAGCATCGGCGACTGGTTCTCCCCGAGCGTCGGTGCGTCCGGTGCGGTGTTCGGGCTCTTCCTCGGGTTGCTCGTGCTCGACCACTGGCGGGGTCGTCCCGTCACCCCGATGGTGGTCCTCATCGGCGTCAACGCCGTGATCGGCTTCGTGTACCCCAACATCGAGTGGCAGGCGCACCTGGGCGGGGCGCTGACCGGTGCCGTGCTCGCCTGGGGCATGGCACGGGGGGCCCGCACGCGGAGCCCGGGGCTCGTCTGGAGCGTCGTGCTCGGCGTGGTCGTGGTGCTGGTCGCCCTGTGCATGGCCCGCTACGCGATGGTGCCGGACCTGCTGACCATGCGATGACCGGGGAAAACACACGCGTGTAGTTCTGTCCCCAGCCTGTGGACGACGTGTGGACGAAGGCTGTTGAGGATCACTGCCAGCGCGTTGCCAGCAGGAACCCGGCGAGCAGGAAGCCCATGCCCGCGGCCACGTTGTAGTAGCCCCACGCGGCCACCGGGTACTCGCCCTGGGTGACGTAGTAGACGACCACCCAGAGGATGCCGATGACCATCAGGGCCACCATGGTGGGCACCAGCCAGCGGGGGTTCATGCCGGAGGCGGTCCCGGCGATCTCCTCGCGGTGGGGGTCGGGGGTCTCGTCCGCGTTGCGCAGCTCGGGGGGAAGGTCGGTCATGGCCACTCCTGTCGACGGTTTGTGGTGGGCGACATCCTGTCGTACGCAGCGTGGCAGACTGCCCCGGACTCGCCCGCGGGCAGCAGGAGGAACCGATGACGTCGCTGTGGAAGGTCGCGGTGCCGGCCGTCACCCTCGCCGCGGGTCTGCTCTTCGGCATCTCGGCCTCGGTGGCTGACGGGGACGACATCCGGCCGGAGAACCGCGACCGCGCCGAGGCGCTGCGTGCGCTGGGGGACTCGGTGGAGCAGAAGGAGCAGAGGGTCGGGGCGCTGCGCACGGAGGTGGACCAGGAGGTCGCCGAGCGGGCCGGCGGAGAGACCACGGAGCAGGACCCGCTCGCGGTGGCGGCCGGCCTCACCGAGGTGAGCGGTCCCGGGATCGAGGTGGTGCTGGACGACTCGCCGCTGCGGGGGGACCGGGTGCCCGAGGGTTACGGCGCGAACGACCTGGTGATCCACCAGGAGCAGATCCAGGCGGTGGTCAACGCACTCTGGGCCGGGGGAGCCGAGGGCGTGCAGCTCATGGACCAGCGGCTCGTCTCCACCTCGGCGGTGCGGTGCGTGGGCAACACGCTGATCCTCCAGGGGCGCGTGTACTCCCCGCCGTTCGTCATCCGGGCGGTGGGGCCCGCCGAGCAGATGGAGCTGGAGCTGGACGCCTCGCTGGAGGTGCAGCTCATGCGTGAGTACACCTCGTCGGTGGACCTGGGCTACCGCCAGCAGCGTCTCGACGCGGTGACCGTCCCGCCGTTCACGGGGGAGATGTCGACCCGGGCCCGGGCCCTCTCCGAGCAGGAGGACGCCGAGCCGGGCCGCTGACGGCTCAGCTCGTCGAGGAGCTGGGGTCGCTCGACGTGCTCGAGGTCGGCTCGGGCTGCGAGTCCGTCGGACTCGGCTCCGGCTCGGAGGTCTCGGACTCGCTCTCCGAACCCGAGGGCTCCGATGCGGACTCGGATTCCGTGGGGCTGTCCGATCCGCTGGTCGTGGTGTCGCTCTCGGAGTCCGATGGTTCGGACTCGGACTCTGAGGTGCTGGGTTCGGTGTCGCTCTCGGACTCCGACGGCTCGCTGGTGGTGGGGTCCGGTTCGGTGGTGGTGGGGTCTGGCTCGGTGGTGGTGGGGTCTGGCTCGGTGGTGGTGGGGTCGTCCCCGGTGTCCGTCGGAAGGTCCTGGTTCGGCGCCTCGCCGGTGTTCTCACCCCCATCGTCCGTTGTCCCGTCGTCCCCGCGAGTCGTCCCCGTGGGCTGCTCGTCGGTGGCGCCACCGTCCTCGTCCTCGGAGCCCGTGCCGTCCTGCGGGACGCCACCGGTGCCCCCGCGGCTCTCGTCGGTCTCCCCCGACGTGGCCTCGGGGGACTCGTTCTCGTTCTCGGAGGACGACCGCGACTTCCCGTCACCGGTGGAGCTGTCCGTGCCGTCCGGGCTCGACTCGGCGGACCCCTCGTCGGACTCCTGCCCGCCGTCACTGCTGGAAGTGGTGTCGGACGACCCGCTCGGGACCGGGGTGTTCTCGGTGGACGCCACGACCAGCGTGATCATGGCGCCACGCTCGACCGAGGTGCCCGGGTCGGGCGTCTGCTCCAGGACCGTCCCCAGCGGTGCGTCGTCGATGCGTCCGCCGATGCGGACCTCGAGACCGGCGTCGTGCAGGATCTCCTCGGCCTCCTGCTGCGACTTGCCGCGGACGTCCGGCAGGGACACCGAGCCACGCTCGCTGCTCCAGTTCTGCACGCCGGCGACGGTTCCGACAGCCGCCCCGGACAGGGCCAGACCGCCCAGCGCCCAGGCCCACCACGGCAGACCGCCTCGTCGGGACCGTCGGCTGAAGGTACCGGTGACCGGCTCGGTGGAGTTCGCCGAGCTCGCTCCACCCGTCTCCTCGGCGGACTCGCCCAGACGCGTCGTCCCGGACACCGTGGTGCCGCCGTCCGCCTGGTCGGTGGACTCCCCGTGGGTGGTCCTCTCCGTCTCGTGGGAGGCCGCAGCGGCCGCCCCGGCACCTGCGACACCTGCCGCGCCGGCGGCGCCCTTCGCCGTCGAACCGGCCACGGCCGTTCCCCGGCTGCGGTCCTCGTCGCCGTCGTCGTCCGCCTGGCGCATCTGCGAGGTGTCGGCCAGGCGGATGACGTCGCTGTGGGCGGGCAGGGAGCCGGTGGTGGATCCCGAGACGTCCGTGGTCGACCCGACCGGCGGCACCGGGGTCGGGTGCGTGGGGGGCTCGTCCACCGCGAAGGCCGGGACGTCGTCACCCGGCTGCCACGGGGCGTGGGGGTCCTTCTGCCGGCTGGGGGTGGAGCCACCGGGGGGCGGTGTGGTCGCTGCTGCGCCCATGGCGACCGTGTCGTCGGTGGCGGTGCGGTCCGCCTGCGCCTGCCCCGTGCCACCGGTGGACCCCGCACCTCCCACGGGGGCCGGGGAACCAGCGGGCTCCTCGTGGTCGACGTGCTCCTCGCCCTCCGTGGGGATGCTGTCGTCCGCCTGGTCGCTGGACTCCGCGGCGGTCGGCCGTCCGGCGGCGGGAGGTGCCTCGTCGAGCGACCGGAAGGCCGGCAGCTCGCGCGTGGCCTCCTGCGGCCGGTCCTCCACGTCCAGTGGCTCGAACCCCCCGCCCGAGGCAGCGGCGGCGCCGGCACCCGCGGCGCCCGCTCCCGCGGCACCGGCACCCCAGGCAGAGGAGGCTCCGTGGCCCGTCGCGCTGCCCGTCACCGAGGTGGAGGGTCGTGGCCCGGAGGAACGGCGGGTGATCTCCCGGAGCGAGGCCTCCGCGTCCAGCGCCGTGGCGGGGCGGTCGGCAGGGTCCTTGGCCAGCATCGAGGCGACGAGATCGTCGAGCTCCGCCGGCATCCCCTCCACCCGGGAGGACACCCGAGGAGGTGCGACCTGCAGGTGCTGCGTGACCAGTGCGGCGGGGTCCCCGGTGAAGGGGGTGCTCCCGGTCAGCATCTCGAAGAGGACGCAGCCCACGGCGTACACGTCCGCGGAGGGCTCGGCGGGCCGACCGCTCGTGAGCTCGGGTGCCATGTACTTGGCGGTCCCCAGCACGTGGTCCGGCTGCGTGAGCGTGACCGTCATGTCCGCCAGGGCGCGGGCGATGCCGAAGTCCATGATCTTCACCGCACCCTCGTCGGTGATCATCACGTTCCCGGGCTTGATGTCGTTGTGCACCACCCCCTGCTCGTGGCTGTAGGCCAGCGCGTCGAGGACGTCCGCGGCGACGGCGACGGCCCGAGCGGGCGGCAGGGGACCCTCGGTGTCCAGCACGGTCCGCAGCGTGCTGCCGTCCACCTTCTCCATCACGATGAAGGGACGAGGGAGTCCTCCCCGGGTGTCCGGCTGGTGCTCACCCACGTCGAAGACGGAGACGATGCCCGGGTGGTTGAGCCGGGCGGCCGCCAGGGCCTCGGACTCGAAGCGGCGGACGAAGGACGGGTCGCGGGCCAGGTCATCGCGCAGGATCTTCACCGCCACGCGGCGGCCGAGCCGTGAGTCGGTGGCGGCCACCACGTCCGCCATCCCCCCGCGACCGATGGTCTCCTCGACGTCGTAGCGGTCCGACAGCCGTCGTGCGTCCATGGGTGTCCTTCCTAGGCCAGGTCGTACGCCGTGACGTCCGGCAACGTGGACGACGGCTCGGTCGTGGAGGGGCTCGCGTCCGTGCTCGACCCGAACGACGAGCTGGACTCGGTGGTCGCGGAGGTGCTGCTGCTCTCCTCAGGGGGCGTGCTGCTACCCGACGAGCTCGTCGGGTACGGCGGCGCGGTGGTCTTGTCCGGGGGCCTGGTGGTCTCCGGAGGGGTCGTGGGCTCCGTCGTGCCGGTCGTCTCCGAGGGCTCGGTCGTGTCCGACGGGGTGGAGGGCTCCGGGTCGGTGGTGGGCTCCGTCGAGGTGGTCGTCTCCGAGGGCTCGGTCGTGTCCGACGGGGTGGAGGGCTCCGGGTCGGTGGTGGGCTCCGTGGTGGGCTCACCCGTCTCGGTGGGCTGGGTCGTCGAGGGTTCGACGGTCTCCGTGGTGGTCGGGTCCTCCGTGGTGGGCTCACCCGTCTCGGTGGGCTGGGTCGTCGAGGGTTCGACGGTCTCCGTGGTGGTCGGTTCTTCCGTGGTGGTGGGCTCCCCCGTGGTCGACGGATCCGGGGGCACGACGGTGTGGTCGTCGGTCACCGTGGTGGTCGACGTCTCCGTCGGCGCGTCGCTGCTCGAGGGGGACTCCTGGGAGGTCGTGCTGCTCGTCGGGCCACCGGTCTCGGTCGGGCCGGTGTCCGGGTCACCGCCGCCGAGGAGCGTGTTCCCCAGACCGACCAGCAGACCGATGAGCAGGAGGGCCGCGAGCAGCCAGAGCCACGGAAGACCCCGGCGACGGCGGCGCGGCGGGCCCGCCCGCCGGGCCCCGGTGCCCTTGGGCACGTCCAGGTTGGTCATCACCGGGTGGCCCTGGGTGGTGGCGATGCTCCGCCGACGCACCGGCTGGGTCACCCCCTGGGTCGCCCCGGGGGCGTCCGGGGTCGACCGGTCCGCCGGCGTCGGGCCCACCACGGTCGGCGGGGAGGCCGCCATCGCGTCCGGGTTGGTGAGCATGGAGACGACCTCCCGCGCGGCCTGCGGGCGGTCGACGGGGTCCTTGGCCATGAGGCGCAGCACCACGGCGGCCAGCGGCGCGGGGGTGCTCTCCGGCAGCGGCGGGACGGCCTCGTTCACGTGGGCCATCGCGGTGGCCACCACCGACTCGCGCTCGTACGGGCGCTCGCCGGTGAGCATCTCGTGGGCGACCACGCCGAGGCTGTACAGGTCGGAGGCCGGGGTGGCGCCGCGTCCCATCAGCTGCTCGGGGGCGAGGTACTGGGCGGTGCCCATGACCTCGCCGGTCCGGGTGAGGCCGGCGGAGTCGACCGCGCGGGCGATGCCGAAGTCGGTCAGCTTCGCCACGCCCGACGGGGTGACGATGATGTTGGCGGGCTTGACGTCGCGGTGCACCACGCCAGCCGCGTGCGCGGCCCCGAGAGCACGGGCGGCCTGGGTCATGAGGTCGGCGACCTCGTCGGGCGGCAGGGCCCCGCGGTCGCGGATCATCTGGGCCACCGTCAGGCCCGGCACGTACTCCATGACGAGCCAGGCGCCGTCGTCGTCCTCGCCGAAGTCGTGGACGGCCGCGATGTTGTGGTGGTGCAGCTGTGCGCTGTGCCGTGCCTCGGAGCGGAAGCGCTCGTCGAAGCCCTCGGTGTCCTTCAGCCCCTTGGTCAGGATCTTGACCGCCACCGGGCGCTGGAGCACCTCGTCGTCGGCCTGCCACACCTCGCCCATGCCACCGGTGGCGATGTGCTCGGTGAGGCGGTACCGGCCGGCGACGACGTCACCGACTCCGTGTCGTCCCCTCATCGGGTGAGCACCTCCTCCATGATCGAACGGGCAATGGGCGCGGCGACGGAGCCACCGGTGCCAGTCTCTCCCGAGGCCGACCGGCCGACGTCCTCGACCACGACGGCCACGGCGACCTCGGGGTCGTCGGCAGGGGCGAACCCGATGAACCAGGCGTGCACCCGACCGTCGGGGTCGTCGAATTCGGCGGTACCGGTCTTGCCGGCCACCTGCACCCCCTCGATGGCGGCAGCCCGACCGGTACCGGAGTCCACGACCGACACCATCATGTCCCGCAGCTGGCCGGCCGTCTCCTCGGACACGGCACGGGGCAGCTCGTCACCCTTCGGGGTGTCGATGACATCGAGGTCGTCGTCGAGGATCTGCTTGACGAGGTGCGGCTCCTGTGCCTGGCCGCCGTTGGCGATGGCGGCGCTGATCATCGCGACCTGCAGGGGGGTCGTGCGGACGTCGTGCTGGCCCAGTGCCGTCAGGGCGGTCTCCGGCTCGTTGGGGTCCTTCGGGAAGGTGCTCGGGGTGGCAAGCATGGGAACCGTCATCTCCTCCCCGAAGCCGAAGGCCTCGGACTGGGAGCGCAGGGCATCGTCGCCGAGCTCCACGCCCAGCTGGGCGAACGCCGTGTTGCACGAGACCCGGAGGGCGTCGGTGAGGCTCTGCTCGTCCGTGCCGTCGTCGGTGCACTCCTTGCCGCCGAAGTTCCGCAGGTCCGTCTGGGTCCCCGGCAGGGTCCACGAGCCGGGGGCGGGGATCCGGTCGTCGGGCTCGGCCCGGTCCTCCTCGAGGGCCGCCGCCGCGGTGACCAGCTTGAAGACCGACCCCGGGGGGTAGGTGCGCGAGAGGGTGCGGTTCATCAGCGGGCGCTGCGGGTCGTCGTTGAGCTGCCGCCACGAGCTCTCCACCGCGCCCAGGTCCTGCTGGGAGAGCTGCGAGGGGTCGAAGGAGGGCGCCGAGACCATGGCCAGGATCTCCCCGCTCCTGGGGTCGAGGGCCACCGCGGCCCCTCGCCGGCCGTCCAGGGCGCGGGTGGCCGCCGCCTGGGCCCGCGCGTCGATGGTGGTCTCGACGCTCGCGCCGGCGGGCTGCCGTCCCGAGAGCAGGTCGGGCAGCCGGCGGTAGAAGAGGGAGTCGTCGCGACCGGACAGGAGGGACCCGGAGGACCGTTCGAGGCCTCCGCCGCTGCCGTAGATCATGGAGAACCAGCCGGTGACGTGGGCGTACTCCCGCCCTTCGGGGTAGGTGCGCCGCCACGGGACCTTGCCGTCGGCGGGCACGCTGGTCGCCACGGCCTCGCCGTCGACCAGGATCTGGCCGCGCTCCCGGCTGAACTCGTTGAGCATGGTGCGCCGGTTGCCCGGCATCTCGCGCAGGTCGTCGGCGTCCACCACCTGCGTCCAGCTCGCGGCGACCAGCAGGGCGCCGAAGAGCAGCGCCACCAGCCAGGCGAGTCGTCGGATGGGCGGGTTCACGCGGCCACCTCCCGGCTGCTGCGCTGGAGGGCGGCGGCACGGGCGGCCGGGCTGTCGTCCTCCAGCGGCTCGGGGTCGTCCAGCGGGATGGGCGACCGGGCGTCGTGCGACAGCCGGAGCAGCAGCGCGACGATGGTCCAGTTGGCCAGCAGCGAGGAGCCACCGGCCGAGAGGAAGGGGGTGGTGAGGCCGGTCAGCGGGATGACCCGCGTGACACCGCCCACCACGACGAAGACCTGCAGGGCCACGGTGAAGGCGAGCCCGGCGGCCAGCAGGGTGCCGAAGCCGTCGCGGGAGCCGAGGGCGATGCGCAGACCGCGCTGGACGAGGATGCCGTAGAGCACCAGCATCGCCATGAACCCGACCAGGCCCAGCTCCTCGCCGAACGCGGTCATGATGAAGTCGCTCTCGACGAAGTAGGTCAGGTCCGGGTGCCCCTTCCCGAGCCCGGTGCCGAGGATGCCGCCGTTGGCCATGCCCATCAGCCCCAGCGGCACCTGGTCGCTGATGGCCAGGGCCTCCTGGCTGAACGGGTCCAGCCACATGGTCACGCGCTGCTGCACGTGCCCGAAGAGCCGCCACGCGGTGACCGCGCCGACGGCGAACATGGTGAGCCCGAGGATGATCCAGGAGAGCCGCTCGGTGGCCACGTAGAGCATGGCCACGAAGAGGCCGAAGAAGAGAAGCGAGGAGCCGAGGTCCTTCTCGAAGACGAGGATCAGGATGCTCAGGATCCACACCAGCAGGATCGGGCCGAGGTCCCGCACGCGGGGGAAGCGCAGTCCGAGCAGCTTGGGACCGGTCAGCGACAGCGCGTCGCGGGCGGCCACCAGGTAGCCGGCGAAGAAGACGGTGAGCAGGATCTTTGCGATCTCACCCGGCTGGAAGCTGAAGGGGCCCAGCCGGATCCAGATGCGGGAGCCGTAGTTGGCCACGCCCAGCCCGGGCACCAGCGGGCTCAGCAGGAGCATGAAGCCCAGTGCCGCGCAGGTCCAGGTCACCCGGCGGAGCCAGCGGTGGTCGCGCAGGCACACCAGCACGACCATCGCCACCGCGACGGCGAGTGCGGTCCACATGAGCTGGCGGCCGGCGATCCCGGCCGCCAGACCGCGGTCCTCGGCGATGTCGAGGCGGTGCAGCATCACCAGTCCGAGGCCGTTGAGCAGGGTCGCCACGGGCAGGATCACGGGATCGGCGTAGCGGGCGCGCCACCAGAGCACGACGTGGAAGAGCAGGGCGATGACGCCCATCCCCCCGGCCAGGGTCACGATGTTCGTCGGCACGGTCTGCGAGGTGCCGAGACCCACCTGCAGGTACGCCAGGGCCGTCACCCCGATGGCGAAGGCCAGGAGCAGGAACTCCATCCACCGACCGCTGCGGGGGGCCAGCCAGCTCTCCTGCACGCGCGCGGTGGCGGGCCCGTCACGGCGCGCCCGTCCGGGGCTCACGAGGAGGCCCCCCCGTCCGAGGACGGGCTCCCCGAGGTCGCGGAGCCCGAGGAGCGGCCGTCACCGGACCGGGCCGGCTTCCTCGACGACGTGTCCTTCCCGGACGAGCTGCTCGGGGACGACGACTTGGTGTTCCCCGACGAGCTGCTCGGGGCCGACGAGCTGCTCCGGTCGGAGGAGCCGGTGCTGCTGGAGGAGTCGTCCTCACCCCGGTCGGTCCCCTGCTCGCTGTGCTGACGCAGGTCCTCGACCGTCCGACGGGCGTCGTCCAGCCCGTCGGCGGGGATCGCGTCCCGGACGCTGTCGGCGTAGAAGGACGGCAGGTCGTCCACGGCCAGGTGGGTGTCCTCCTCCAGGGCGGAGAAGTCCTGTCCGGCGAGCTCGGCGTCGAAACCGCGCCGGATCTGCACCTGACCCTCGCGCTCGCCGACGAAGTAGTTGTGGTCAGCCCACCACCACAGCCCACCGGCCAGGAGGGCGAGGGTGGCGAGGCCGCCGACGAGCCAGGCCCCGAGCCGGCCGCCACCGACCCGTCGCGGCTGCCCGGCGGTGTCCACCGGTCGGCCCGTCTCCTCCTGGACCTCGATGAGACCGCCGGGTGCGACGGCGGGCTGGTCGACGTACTCGAAACGGGTGCTGCCGGCGACGCCCTCCCGGCTGATGGTCCGCGGAGTGAACGCCCGCTCACCGATCACCAGGTGCTGTCCGTTGAGCGTCACCGAGCCGTCGGGCGCCACCGGCACGGTCTGGGTCGGCGCGTCCGGGGTCTCGGGCTCGCGGAAGGCGGTGTGGACCTGCCGGTCCTCGGGCCCCTCGTACTCGTGACCGGGCTGGAGGCGGGCGGCTGCCCCCACCATCTGCGGGGTGGAGGGGCGCACCGAGCCGGGCTGCACGACGTCGGCCACGACCACGGTCACGTTGTCGCGGGTCCCGGCCCGCCGGGCCACGTCGAGCAGACGCTGCACGGCGTCCTCGGGGTCCGGCGTCTCCCGCAGGATCTCGGCGATCGTGTCGTCGCGGACGTAGTCGCTCAGCCCGTCGGAGCACAGCAGGAAGCGGTCGCCACGCACCAGCGGCATGACGCCGTGGTCCGGCTCGTCGTCGGGGCGCCCCGAGAGCACCCGGGTGATGAGGGAGCGCTGCGGGTGGCCCCAGGCCTCCTCCTCGGTCAGGTGCCCCTCGTCGATGAGGAGCTGCAGGAACGAGTGGTCGTGGGTGATCTGCGACAGCTCGCCGTCCTGCAGGCGGTAGGCGCGGGAGTCCCCGATGTGCGCGATCGCGAGCGAGTTCGAGCTGCGCACCATCGCGATGCAGGTGGTGCCCATGCCGCGGGTCTCGGGGTGCTCCTCCTCGAACACCCGCAGCTTCTCGTTCGCCGCCGCGACCTCGCGCAGCAGGATCTCGCCCGCGTCGGAGGCGCGGTACACGTCGTTGTCGAGGACGGCGAGGTGGTGGACGGCGATGGCGGAGGCCGTGTCCCCGCCGGCGTGCCCGCCCATGCCGTCGCACAGCAGCAGCAGGTTGGGACCCGCGAACGCGGAGTCCTCGTTGCGCGTCTTGGAGCCCAGCCCCAGGTCCGAGCGGGCGGCGAAGTGGAGGTCGAACACGGTCAGGTCCTCGCTTCCAGCACGGTCCGCCCGATGCGGATGCGGCTGCCGACCACCAGGGGCACGACCTCACGCAGCCGGTCATCGTCCAGCCAGGTGCCGTTGGTGGAGTCCAGGTCCTCGATCACCCACCCGTGGGCGTCGGGACTGATCCGGGCGTGGGAGCCGGAGATGCTGTCGTCGTCGATCGACAGGCTCGCCTCCGGGTTGCGCCCGATGACGACGGGGGCGTTCTTCAGCCCCAGGCTCGCACCCCGCATCGGGCCCTCCACGACCACCAGCCGACGGGGCTCGCGGGGGGCGTTCTGCCGGCCCGGGCGCTGCGGGGAGGGCTCGTCCGGCATCGGGGTGCGATGGGTGGCGCGGCGGCTGCTGCGGGTGACGACGCGGGCGCCGTACAGATCGCTGTGGAGCACCTTCACGACCGCCAGGATGAACAGCCAGAGCACTGCGAGGAGGACCAGTCGCAGGACCGCGACGGTCAGCTCGCTCATTGCGCCCGTCCGAGGCGCACCGTCACCGTGGTGCGCCCCATGACGAAGGCGTCCCCGTCCGCCAGGCGGGCGTTGCGGACCTGCTCGCCACCCACGAAGGTGCCGTTGGTCGAGCCGAGGTCCCGCAGGGACACTCGCAGGCCACCGCCGGAGCCCTCGGTGCGCAGCTCCAGGTGACGGCGGGAGACGCCGGGGTCGTCGATCGGCAGGTCGCAGGCCGCGTCGCGTCCCAGCACCGTGGTCTCACCGGTCAGCGGGTACCGGGCACCGTCGAGCTCCAGCCACGGACGCTCCACGGCACGGGTGGAGCGCGTGGGCGACCCCACGGGGGCGGCCTCGGTGCGCTGCTCGGGCCCGGCCGGGGCGAGCGCGTCCTGCTGGTCCTGCGCCGCGCGACGGTCGTCCGCAGCGCGGCGGATCTCCTCGCGCTGCTGCTCGACCACTGCCTCGTGCTCGCGGTCCCGACGCTCCTCGGCCATGCGACGCTCCTGCGCCACGGCGTCGTCGTCAGGGGCCGGGGACAGGGGCTCCGCGGCGGGGCCACCGGCCTGCGCCTGCTGGTCGCGACGGGCCTCGCGCTCGCGCTCCTTGGCGCGGCGGCGCTCCTCCCGGCGGCTCTGCGGCTCCTCCTGGGGGGTTCCCGCCACGGCCGCGGCGATGGCCTCCTCGTCCACCTCGCCCAGGTACTCGGCGTCCGCCGGGATCCGGTGGCCGCTCGTGTGGCGGTCGATGACGTCGTCGAAGCGCTCGTGGCTGGCGCCCCAGGCGTCGATGTCACCGCGCTCGTCGAGGGTGGCGGGGTTGCGGACCGTCGCGTGGTGGAGCTTGTAGATGCCGGTCTGCAGCTCCGGGTCGGCGACGAGCTCGATCTGCAGCGGACCGCCGGGGGTGTAGCGCTGCTCGGTGACGTACTCCTGCGCGTCGGCGATCAGGGCGTCGGTGATCGTCTCGTCGTAGGCGATGAGCCGGTCGAAGTCGTCGTCCGAGAGCTCGATCGTGAAGACGTTGGGCACGATGGTGCGGTGCCGGTTCACCACGGCGGCACGGGAGTCCATGGCCTTGCGGACGGCGGCGCCGATCTCCACGGGCTGGAGCTCCTCGCGCTTGAACAGGCGGGCGAAGGGCGCCGTGAACATGCGCTCCGTCCCTGACTCGAAGCGATCCAGCAAGCCCATGTGTGCCTCCCTGCGGCAGTTCTGCTGCGGTGTGCGCGTCACGTGGTGGGTTCCACGGCAGGCCGACCCGCGACCGACCTGCAGCGATGGTACTTGGCGACGGCGGAATCGGGGCAGGACCGCGGGTGGACGGCGATCGCCAGCTCACCCCGCCCCGACGGCGGAGGGGCCTGCAGCCCGCGGGCTGGCGTCCGTGTCCTGCGGCTGCTATTGTTCACCGTCGTTCGATCGATTGAGCGTTCCACTAGGTGGAGCGGTCGTCGAGAGGGCACTGCGCGCGAGTGGCGGAATAGGCAGACGCGCACGGTTCAGGTCCGTGTGCCCGAGAGGGCGTGGGGGTTCAACTCCCCCCTCGCGCACCGCAGAGAATCCCCACCGGGTCCCGACCCGGTGGGGATTCTTCATGTCCGCGGCCCGGATGACCCGCGGTGGGTCAGGGCCCGGTCCAGCAGGCAGAAGGAAGCGGCCACGGCGACTCCGAGGACGAGCAGTCCGCCGACGTTCAGCAGCACCTGCACGAGACCGAGCCGGACGACGTCCACGAAGGTGTACGGGTCCTGGTCGATCACGGCCCCGCGCACCAGCGTGAACGCCACCCACAGGAGCGGGAGCACCAGCGCGAGCGGTACCAGGCGCAGGTCGAGCCACCCGCGGGGACCGACGAGCAGCCAGACGCTGCCGGCGGTCTGGGTGGGGTGTCCGTCCGCGGGGGCGGGAGACGGTCCCGGTCGTGAAACCGCTGTGAAAGCCGGGTGAATCGTCGTTGAACGATGTCCCGGGCGCGGAGGAGGGCCGGTGCCGTCGCGGGATCCCCCTCCAAGACCCCGGGGCGGCACCGGCCCTCCTGCCGGGCCGAGGGCCCGGTCGTGGTGGGACCGCTCGGACCCACCACGCGTGAGTATTGATGGCCTTCCCGGGGCGGGGCATCCTCCCCCGGGTCGATCTGTGGAGGGTGTGAGGGGCATCCGGGTCCGGCTGCGGGACCGTGGAGGGTCAGCCCTCCAGCGCACCCTCGGCGTGCTCGGACTGGGCCCGGACGACTTCGGCGACGGTGTCGGTGGAGAGGGAGTCGTCCTGGGTCATCATGAGCACCACGGACCCGGTCTCCTCGTCGACCGGCTTCAGGCTCATGGCCACCTGGAGGGTCTGCTGGCCGTCGGTGAGCTCCACGAGGAAGCCGTCGTCACCGGGGAGCGCGCTGATCTCGCCCCGGGCGTTGGGCCCCTCGAGGGTCGAGCAGTCCTTCGCGACGGCGGACACGTCGTCGGCCGCCTCGTCGACGTCCGGCATGGCGATGACGCCGGTCTGCACCTCGGCCCCCGACTCCAGCGTGGTGACGGTGAAGTGGCTGGCCCCGGGCTTGCGCTCGCCGGAATTCAGCTGGTCGATCGCCGTCTTGCACGCACCGGAGGGGGTCACCCCGGTGAGGTCGAGGTGGAGCGGCGAACCCTGGTCCGCGGGGATCGCCTTCGAGGAGCCCTCGCCCGAGCCCTTCGGCACGTCGGCGGCCGGCAGCGCCATCTTCTCCAGCCGGGCGGCAGTCTCGTCCGCGGGTGAGCCGGAGGCCCCGTCGGAGGCGGGCCCGGAGGCGCTCGTGTCCACGCTGCCGGAGTCCCCCGGGTCCTCGGAGGTGGAGGAGCTGCTCGCGCTGTCGGACGAGGACTCCTCCTCGTCACCGCCTCCGCACGCGGTGAGGCCGAGGACGGCGGTCGCCAGCAGGGCGAGGGCGGGGCGGGTGAGGGAGCGGGTCGCCATGGTGCCTCCTGAAGGGTGGTCCTCCGAACCTAGCCGACGTGGTGCGCGCGCGAGGCGAGAAGCTCCATCTGGGTGCGGACCCGCGAGTAGGCGTCGCGGCTGATGGACTGCCACAGCCGCAGCGCCACACCGGGCTGCTCGGTCTCCAGCCGGTCCAGCACGTCCGGGGTCAGCAGCCAGGTGTGCAGCTCCTCCCGGGCGGTGACCGTGGCGGCGTGGCGCCCCTCGCCGAGGAGACCGAACTCGCCGAAGCTGTGGCCGGGGCCCAGGACCGCCAGCCGCCGGAGCTCGCCCCCGGCGTCGGTGGTCGGGTCCGCGACGTCGGCGTCGTCGCTGCTGGCCCCGGGCTCGCCGGAGGTGGTCTCGATCGTCCCGCTGGTGATGAGGTGGATGCCGACGAAGCGAGCCCCCTCGCGGATGACCACCTCACCGGCCGCGTACTGCCGCGGCTCCATGAGCGGCTGCAGGGCTCGCACGTCCTCGGCCTCCAGGCTGGCCAGGATGCCCGTGTCCTCGACCTCGACGACGTCACTCGCAGCAGTCGAGCCGCCGTGGCGGTCCAGCAGCAGGTTCTCCACGCGTTCGACGGCCACCCGGCGACGAGCGACCACCTGCATCGACTCGTCGGGCTCGAAGCGCTCGCGGTCGTCGACGAGCACCACGAGGTACCCGCGCTCGTGCAGCTGTCGGGTGATGCGCGCGAGGCCCTCGCGGGCGAACCGCGGGACCATGGTGACCCGGCGGACGTCGAGCACGACCGCCTCCACGTCCGGCAGGTCGCTCAGCTCGCGCATGACGGCCTCGGCCGCCCCGAAGGTCATGGCCCCCTGCACCTCGATGACGTGTCCGCGGTTGCCGTACCGGGCCAGCACCTCCTCGGCGACCGGCGGGCGGCGCACCCCGCTGGGCACCGCGGTGACCGGATAGATGACGCGGACCGCGGAGTGCGTGATGCGGGCCCCGTGCATGAGGTTCAGCTCGAGGGAGCGGGAGAGCTCCTCGAAGGCCAGGACGCCGCGCTCGGAGTTGCCGTGGCGGTCCAGCAGCGGGGAGTAGACGGCGAACCCGGCCTGGCCCGGGACCACGGCGAGGATGCCGCCGCCCACACCGGACTTGGCCGGCAGGCCGACGCGCACCATCCACTCGCCGGCGTCGTCGTACATGCCGCAGGTGCTCATGACGCCCAGCACGCGCTCCACCACGCGCTCGTCGAGGAGGCGCTCGCCGGTGGCGGGGTGAATGCCGCCGGTGGCCAGGAGGGCGGCCAGCATCGAGAGGTCGCGGGTGGTGACCTGCACCGAGCAGGCGGCGAAGTAGTCGTCGGCGATCGCCTCGGGCGGGTCGGAGAACACGTCGAAGCTGCGCATCAGGTGGGCCAGGGCGAGGTTGCGGTCGCCGTCCTCGCGCTCGATGGCGAGGACCTCCTCGTCGATGGTGAGCTGGCGGCCCACCATCCGGGAGAAGCCGGCGACGAGGCGGTCCCGGCGGGTGTCCCCGGTCGGGACCGAGCTCTCGTCGTTCGGGTTGCTCGAGGACCCGGCCACCAGCGAGGTGGCGGCGATGGCGCCGGCGTTGATCAGGGCGTTCGAGGGGCGGCCGGTGCCCTCCTGCAGCGAGATCTCGTTGAACGCCTCGCCGGAGGGCTCGACGTCGATCACCGAGTCCACCGCCTCGAAGCCCGAGTCGGTGAGGGCCAGGGCGTAGGTGAACGCCTTGGAGATGGACTGGATCGCGAACGGCCGGTCGGCCTCTCCGTGGGAGTAGGTGTGCCCGTCCACGGTGGTGACGGCCAGGCCGAAGTCGTCGGTGTCCACCCCGTCGACCTTCGTGAGGTAGGCGGCGAGCTCGCCCCCGTCGTAGTCACGGAAGCGTTCGTGCACCTCGGCGAGCAGTTCGTTCAGCGGGTTCGTGGGGACGTCCTGGGGCATGCGGTGAGTGTCGCAGGTGCCGTGCGACACCATGACCCCCATGGATGCCGTGCAGCACGTCGATGCCGTGACCCGCCGCGTGGAGCAGCTGGGGGCCGGGTGGCTCCTCTCCTTGGGCCGGGTGCTGCCGGGCCGGCCCCGGGAGCTGTGGCGCAGCTGGGCCACCCCGCAGGACGTGCGGGCCTGGTGGCCGCTGGCCGAGGCGCCCGCCCGCTGGGAGCCGGGGGCGGAGTTCACCGACGGGTCCGGCACGGTCCACGTGGTGGAGCGCTGCGAGGAGCCGGAGCTCCTGCGGCTGGTCCTGCGACGTGACGGCGTGGAGTCCTTCGTCGCGGTGGACCTCGCGGTCGACGGCGGGCAGACCGTGCTGACGGTGCAGCACGCCCTGCCCGACGGGGACCCCGCGGGGCTCGGGACCCTCGGGGTGGGGTGGGACCGGGTTCTCTGGGGGCTGGCCGGGCAGGTCGAGCGCACCCGCGGCGAGGACGAGGGCCTGCCACCGCGGGAGGACGAGGCGGAGCGGGCCGCGGCCGAGCTGTGGGAGGTCGCGTTCGTCCAGGCCGGGCTCGGGGGCCGCTGACCGGGGGTGCCAGTCAGGCCAGCCCCAGGGTCACGGCCTCCTCCTGCAGCTCCGCGCGCACCCGGGGGTGGGCCGCGTTCTCGATGATGGCGGTGGCCTGCTCGCGCTCGGAGAGACCCCACAGGCGGGCGACGCCCTGTTCGGTGACGACAGCCGTCTGCTGGAAGCTGGTCACCGGCTCCTCGAGCAGCGGGACCACCGAGGAGACGTCGGCCTTCGGGTGCCAGGAGCGCAGGCCGATGAGGCTCTGGCCACCCCGCGAGTGCAGCGCGCCGACGATGAAGTCGGTCTGCCCGCCGAAGCCGGAGTGGATGCGGGCGTCCAGCCGGGAGGCGTTGGCCTGGCCGAACAGGTCGACCTGCAGGGCCGAGTTGATCGAGGTCATCGCCGGCTGCTGGGAGATGAGGCCGGGGTCGTTTGTCTTCTCCGTGCGGAGCATCCGCACCTGGCGGTTGCCGTCCACCCAGTCGTAGAGCTCGCGGGAGCCGAAGCAGAACGAGGAGATGATCGGCGCCGAGTCGTCCAGTGCGCCACGGCGGTGCAGCTCGAGCACCCCGTCGCTGAACATCTCGGTCCAGACTCGCAGGCCCCGGCGGTCGTCCAGGTTGGCCAGCACGGAGTCGGGGATGGCACCGATGCCGGTCTGCAGGCTCGCCCCGTCGCCGATCATGGCGGCCATGCGGCCACCGATGGTGCGTCCGGCCTCGTCGATGGGGGAGTCGGTGGTGTGCTCGGCCATGGGCGCGTCGATCTCGATCGAGAGGTCGATCTGCTCAACCGGGATCTGGGCGTCGCCGTAGGTGTACGGCATCTGCGGGTTCAGCACGGCGACCACCAGACCGCCCCGGGCCCGGCAGGCCTCGACGGCGGCGGGCAGGATGTTGGTCTCCAGTCCGAGGCTGACCGCGCCGTCGCGCGGGGGTGCGCAGTGCAGCACCACGACGTCCGGCGGCAGGGTGCGCTGGAAGAGCAGGGGGACCAGGGACAGCCGGCTGGGCACGTAGCGCAGGCGGGGGTGACGACGCTGTCCGGGGCCGACGAAGCAGGTCTCCACGGTGACGCCCTCGCGGTCGGGCAGTCCCGGGGCTGCGTTGAGGGTGTGGAGGACGTACTCCGGGCACACCCGGTCGACCAGCTCCACGGCCTCCCAGGGGATGCACATGTTGCCGCTGACGACGACGCGCGGGGTGCCCGGCAGCGCCGCCAGGCGGGACTCGAGTGCCTCGGTGCTCACTGCCTGCATGGACGTCATCGTGCCCCACGAGGTGGTCTCTTCGCAGCGGCGCCCGCCGGTGGGCTCAGGCCTCCCGCTCGTTGTGGCGCCCCGCGGCGCTGCGGCCCAGCGAGGTGAGCGCGTCCCGGAGGCGACTGGGGTGGCGACGCTCGACCTCCCGGCCCTCGATCGTCTCCGAGGGGCCGCCCCGGGGCAGGACGGCACCCACCAGACCCAGTACGCGGGTGGTCAGCTCCGGGACCAGGCCGTGGACGCGCAGCCCGAGCTGGGTCACTGGGTTGAAGGTGACGTGGGTGTGCCCGCTGAGGACGCCGTGGACGATGCGCTCCGCCGCCCGCTCGGCATCGGTGCTGAGCAGCGGCAGCGAGGCCGAAGGGGCGAACCAGGCGTACTCGGCGGCGTGGTTTCCCGTGAAACGTGCGCGCTCGTGGGAGCCCGTGCGCATCAGCCCCGGGAGCACGGTGGTGGCGGTGACGCCGGTGCCCCCGAGCTCGGCGCTCAGACCCTCGCTGAACCCGGTGACGCCGAACTTGGCGGTGGAGTATGGCCACAGGTGCGGGACGGCGATCTTGCCGCCGATCGAGGAGACGGTGCCGATGCGGCCGCGCCCCCGGGAGCGCATGCGCTCCAGCACCGGCAGGGTGACGTTGATCGGCCCGTGCAGCATCGTGCCCAGTGCCTCGTCGAAGTGCTCGTGGGTCATGGCGGGGGCCGGACCCACCTGGATGATGCCGGCCACCGTGAGCAGCACGTCGATCGGGGCCAGGTCGCGCTCGATGTGCTCGACCAGCTCGGCGACGGCGGCCCGGTCGGTGATGTCGCAGGGGGCGAGGTCGATGGTGGCCTCGGGGTGCTCGGCGAGCAGCTGCCGGCGTGCGGCCTCCAGCGACTCGGTACCGCGAGAGCTCAGGACGACGCGGTGACCGTGTTGGAGGAGCTGCTCGGCGCACAGCAGGCCGAGTCCGCGGGAGGCCCCCATCACCAGGGCGAGGGGCTGGGAGGACGGGGCGGCCGGGGTGGTGTCCATGTCTCTACGGTAGGGGCGCGGGGCGTCCCCGCGCTGTGGTCGGACGGGTCGGGTGCGTGGCAGCATTGCCCCATGCGCCTGTGGAGCTTGCACCCCGACCAGCTGGACCGGGCTGCGCTCGTGGCCGGCTGGCGGGAGGGGCTCCTCGCCCAGAAGGTGCTGCGCGGCCTGACCCGGGGGTATCGGAACCACCCTCAGCTGGAGCGCTTCCGGGAGGCCGACGACCCGGTGGTGGCGGTGGGCACCTGGCTCCACGGCCTGGCCGACGCGGCCGATGCCCGGGGCTACCGGTTCGACCGCACCCGCGTCGTCGTGGCGCCCGACCCGGCCCTCCGCATCCCGGTCACCGACGGTCAGCTGGCCCTGGAGTGGGAGCACCTGCGGGCCAAGTGCGAGCAGCGCTCCCCGCAGTGGTGGGAGCAGGTGGGCGCGGACGGGCCCCGGCCCCATCCGCTGTTCGCGGTGGAACCGGGGCCCGTCGCGTCGTGGGAGCGGGCCGGCTGACCCGCGGCCCCGTCACTCGGTCTCGGAGGCCTGCAGGCTCTCCTCCGGTGCGTTGCCGGCGCGGTCGCTGGCCGCGGGCTCGGCGTCGTCGTGCCGGGCGAGCCACGCCTCGGGGTTCTTGTCCCGGGGCGTGATGCCGTCGGCGGTCTTCAGCGCCTCGTAGCGCAGGAAGTCCACCGCGATGTCGTGGCGCAGCTGCAGCGAGGCCTGCTGGCGGAAGTCGAGCAGGTCCTGCCGCTCCTCCTCGCCCATGTGGGTGGAGTTCGCGACGTTGGCGTCCACCACGGCCTTCCACCACGCCTCGGTGCCGACCTCCTCGGCGTCGGCCCGGCGCACGGCCTCGCGGATGCTGTTGTGGTCCTCCAGCGCGTCCTCGATCTCGTGCTCGGCGTCCGGGGCGTCGGCGCCGCCGGTGCCCAGCGTGAGCAGGTGCGGGTAGAAGTACCGCTCCTCGGCCTCGGCGTGGGTCTCCAGCAGGATCGCCAGGCGGCGCCACATCGCGCCCAGCCCTTCGATGTCCTTCGGGTCCCACTCCTCCAGCTGGGAGAACTGGGTGCGCTGCTCGTCGTGCTGACGCTGGATGATCTGGCAGATGTCCATGGGCTCTCCTCGTGAGTGGGTCAGGGCTGCTGGAGGAGCGCGTTGATCTCCTCCAGCCCGAAGTAGTCGGCGATGACGTAGGCGTTCTTCGGGCCGTGGTTGGGGTCGGCGCCCGCGCCTAGCAGGGTACGGACGAGGTCCTTGCGCTGCCGGAAGACCGCCGCGGCCACCGGTGTCTGGCCGGCGTCGTTGACCCGGTCGGTCTCGGCTCCCCGGGCCAGCAGCAGGTCCACCGCCTCGGTGTGCCCGTGGTAGGTCGCCAGCATCAGCAGGGTGTCGCCGCGCCCGTTGGTGAGGTTCGGTGGCACCCCGGCGTCCAGCTTCTCGCGCAGGGCCCCGACGTCGCCGGTGCGGGCGTGGTCGAAGGTCTCCTCGAGCCAGGCCCGCTCGGCCGGGTTGAGCGACGGGACCGCGCTGGTCGGCGCGGCCCCGGGCTCGTGCTGGTCGGTGCTCAGGCCAGGTCCTTCTCGGGGGCCTTCGCCAGCCGGTCCCACACCCGGTGCCGGCCCAGCAGGTCGGCGGCCGCGCTCACGGCCTCGGCCGGGGTGCTCGCCTGCACGACGCCCGCGTCGACCTCGGGGACGGTGCGGGCGACGAAGTCGCCGCCACCACCCCAGCCGCCGACGGCCTTGCCGTGGTGCCAGGCCTGGTCCACCAGACCGGCCATCGCCTTCGGGAGGTCGTCGGCGTGGTCGCCCACCAGGATCGCGTCGAACTCGATGCTCGCCGCGGTGAGCGGGGTGCGGGCGACCTCGAGCTCCTCGCGGCCCTCCAGGAGGCCGCCCTTGGGGGCCACCAGCATCGGCACCATCCCCGCCTCCGTGACGGCGTGCTTCGCCGCGGCCACGGCGTCCAGGTCGCACTCGGCGCAGACGAACAGGCCCACCGTGCGGTTGTCCACGGGCCAGCTGCCACCCACCTGGGAGAGGGCCGGGCTCGGGGCCAGGTCCTCCACCTGCACGTCGGTGGCGGGCTGCGGCGTCCCACGGCCCAGGTTCTCGGCCACCGCGGCGCCGAGGTCGGTGTCGATGGTGGCCAGGTGGCCCAGCTGGCGGTCCACCACGTGGGTGGCGGTGCACTTGCCGAGCTCGAAGGTGTAGGCGTCCACCACGTGGGCCTGCTCCACGGCGCTCAGGGAGCGGTAGAACATGCGCGGCTGGGAGAAGTGGTCCTCGAAGCTCGCGGCGACCGCGCGCTCCTTGACGCCCTCGACCGGCTGCGGCACCTCGATGAGCACGCCGTCGACGTCGGAGACGGTGCGGTCCTCACCGGGCGAGTTCGCCTGCCCCGGGTGCCACGGCACCTCCGAGGGGTCCACCAGGCCCTGCGGGCTGTAGGTCACCTTGCCGTCGAAGACCGCCTGCTGGTGCATGCCGTCGCGCTGGTGGGTGTTCACCTGCGCGTTGCGGGCTCGGTTGATCGGCAGCTGGTGGAAGTTCGGGCCACCCAGGCGGGAGAGCTGGGTGTCCAGGTAGCTGAACAGGCGCCCCTGCAGCAGCGGGTCGTCGGTCAGGTCGATGCCGGGCACCAGGTGGCTCGGGCAGAAGGCCACCTGCTCGGTCTCGGCGAAGAAGTTGTCCACCGTGCGGTCCAGCGTCATGGTGCCGATGACCTGCACCGGGGCCAGCTCCTCGGGCACGAGCTTGGTGGGGTCCAGCAGGTCGATGCCCTCGAAGGTCTGGTCCGGGGTGTCGGGGAACACCTGGATGCCCAGGTCCCACTCCGGCGGGGTGCCGTCGTCGATCGCGGTGGTGAGGTCCCGGCGGTGGAAGTCCGCGTCGGCGCCCATGATGCTCTGCGCCTCGGGCCACAGGGTGGAGTGCACGCCGGCGCGCGGCTTCCAGTGGAACTTCACCAGGGTGGTCTCCCCGGCGTCGTTGACCAGGCGGAAGGTGTGGACGCCGAAGCCCTCCATGGTGCGCAGCGAGCGCGGCAGGCCACGGTCGGACATGTTCCACAGGGTGAGGTGCTGGGCCTCGGTGTGCTGGGAGACGAAGTCCCAGAAGGTGTCGTGCGCCGAGGCGGCCTGCGGGAACTCGGTGTCCGGCTCCGGCTTGGCCGAGTGCACGACGTCGGGGAACTTGATGGCGTCCTGGATGAAGAACACCGGCATGTTGTTGCCGACCAGGTCGTAGTTGCCCTGCTCGGTGTAGAACTTCACCGCGAAGCCGCGGGTGTCGCGCGGGGTGTCGGCGCTGCCGCGGAAGCCCAGCACGGTGGAGAAGCGGGTGAAGACGGGGGTCTCCACGCCGGCCTGCAGGAAGGCGGCGCTGGTGAGCTTGGCGGCCTTGCCGTTCGACCGGAACGTGCCGTGGGCTCCGGTGCCGCGGGCGTGCACCGCGCGCTCCGGGATCCGCTCGTGGTCGAAGGCGGTGATCTTCTCCCGGAAGTGCTGGTCCTGGATGAGCGCCGGCCCTCGGCGACCGGCCTTCAGGTGGTGGTCGGTGTCGGGCACCCGCACCCCGTGGGCGTTCGTGAGGTGCTCTCCCGACTGGAATTCCCGGCGACTGGTCTCCATGTCGACCAGTCTGGGGGCTCACCGGGTGCGCGACAACCGGGACGATCCCCGCCTCAGCGCCGGGCGGTCTCCCGACGCACGTTGAGGAATCCGGCCGAGAACAGCACCACCAGGGCGATGGCCCCGGCGACCAGGGCAGGACGGGTGTCCGCCGAGAAGCCCATGGCCAGGAGCACCGTCACCAGGAGCGCCATCGCCAGCACCGACGAGACGGGCCAGGCCGGCACGGGGAAGGCCCCGTCGGGCAGCTCCCCGCGGGCCACCCGGCGCCGCATCACGAAGTGGGCGGCCAGGATCATCAGCCAGACGAACACGGTCGCGAAGCTGGCCAGCGAGGCCAGCAGCACGAAGATCACGCCCGGCCAGATGACGTTGGCCACGAGTCCCAGGACCAGGACGACGCCAACCGTCGCGATCGCCGCGACGGGCACGCCGTTGCCGCGCACGAGCCCCAGTGCCCGCGGGGCGCGGCCGTGCTGGGCGAGGTCGTACAGGGTGCGGCCGGTCGCGAAGACGATGGCGTTGAGCGCGGAGAACGCGGCGATCACGACCACGGCGTTCAGCACGTGGCCGGCGGCGGGCAGGCCGACGGCGTCCAGCACCTGGACGAAGGGGGACTGCTCGTCGTTGATGGAGGTCCACGGGGCCAGGCACAGCATCACGCCGACCGAGCCGATGTAGAAGATGAGGATGCGCCACGGGACGGTATTGATGGCCTTGGGCATGGCCGTGTGCGGGTCGCGCGCCTCGGCCACGGTCATGCCGACGGTCTCCACGCCGCCGAAGGCGAACACGACGATGGTCAGCGCGACCACGACCGATCCCCAGCCGTTCGGGGCGAAGCCGCCGTGCTGCCACAGGTGCTCCACACCCGGCTGGCTGCCGGGCAGGCCGGCGCCGGTGAGCAGCAGACCCACGCCGAGCAGGATCATCGCCACGATGGCGCTGACCTTGATGAGCGTCAGCCAGAACTCGGTCTCGCCGAAGAAGCGGACGGCCGCCAGGTTGAGCAGGAGCACCAGGGCGATGACCAGGGTCATCCACACCCAGCCGGGCACGTCGGGCCACCAGTGGCCCAGGTACATGCGCAGCGCGGTGACGTCGGCGATGCCGACCAGCAGCAGCTCGATGGCGAAGATCCACCCCATGACGAAGCCGGCGACGCGCCCGAGGTAGTGCTCGGTGAAGTTCACGAAGCTCGGCGCGTGCGGGTGGCGCAGCACCATCTCGCCCAGGGCGCGCATGACGACGAAGATCGCGAGACCCGCGATCGCGTAGGCCACCAGCACGGCCGGTCCTGCCACCTGGATGGCGCTCCCCGAGCCGAGGAACAGGCCGGTGCCGATGGCGGTGCCCAGGGCGATGAACGTGATGTGCCGGGTCGACAGGCGCCGCTCGAGGTTGGTCTCGGGTGCGTCGTCGACCTTGGTGGCAACGTCCTGTGACGCGCTCACGGTGGTGCTCCGTTCGGGGGAGGGTCGGGTGACCGGTCAGCGTAGAACGGACCGGTGTCCCTGCCCACGCCCCACGCGGTGATGCAGGTCACATAACGGGCCGCGGTCGACGCCCCGGTGGGCGCCGGGGTGGTCGGGGCCCGGGGGCGGGCGCCGGACGTACGGTGGGGGCATGAGCCAGGGACCCGAGTTCAACCCGACCACCCCGCAGTACCCCGACCACGGCGCCGCGGGATGGGGGCCGGGTGGACCGGGCGGTGGGTACCGGGCGGACCACCCGGACGCCGTCGTCATCTTCGTCCTCGGGCTGGTCAGCCTGCTCATGCTGCCGCCGTTGGGCTTCCTGCCGTGGATCATGGGCAACCGGGCGCGGCGGGAGATCCGCCGGTCGCCGGGCGTCTACCGCAATGAGGGGCTGGTCACCGCGGGCTGGATCCTCGGCATCGTCGCCGCGGTCCTGACGCTGCTGTTCGTGCTGTTCATCGCCGGCATGATGATCTTCGGGCTGGCCCTGCCGCTCTTCCTCGTGGGCGCCGGCTGACGGTCCTCAGCCGACGGCCGGCTCCGGGGAGTTCTCCACGCCGCGCTCGCCCATCTGCTCGAGCTCCTTGCCGTTGGTCTCGTCCACGTAGCGCCACACGAACAGCAGCGAGAGCAGGGCGAAACCCGCGTACAGGCCGTAGGCGAGGCTCAGCGAGATCTCGGCGAGCCAGGGGAAGCTCATGGTGATGACGAAGTTGGCCAGCCACTGGGCCGCAGCCGCCACACCGAGGGCGAGCGAGCGGATCTGGTTGGGGAACATCTCGCCCAGCAGCACCCACACGACGGGACCCCAGGTGATGCCGAAGGCGACGATGAACACGTTGGCGGCCACCAGCGCGATGACGCCCCAGGGATCGGGCAGGTCGACCACCTGCTCGCCGTCGACGACGGAGCTGTTGGCCTGCGAGAACGCGAGGGCCATCGTGGCCAGCGAGGCGACCATGCCCGCGGAGCCGGTCAGCAGCAGCGGCCGGCGACCCACGCGGTCGATCAGCAGGATCGCCACGATGGTGACCACGATGTTGGTGACGGCCGTGCCGACGTTGATCATCATGGCCTGCGACTCCTCGAAGCCGACGGCCTGCCACAGCGTGGAGCCGAAGTAGAAGATCACGTTGATGCCGACGAACTGCTGGAAGATGCTCAGCAGGATGCCCACCCACACGATGGGCTTGAGCCCGGCGGCGGTGCCGGCCAGGTCGCCCAGGCTCTGTCGCTTCTCGGTGCGCAGGGTGCTGCGGATCTCCTCGATCTTGTGCTGCACCTCGCGGCCGCGCAGTCCCACCACGTCGCGCAGCAGCCGGCCGGCCTCGGCGAGCTGTCCCTTGCCCACCATGTAGCGCGGGGACTCGGGGATGCTCAGGGCCAGGACGCCGTACACGACGGCCGGGACGACGGCGGAGAGGAACATCCAGCGCCAGGCCTCCAGGCCGAACCACAGGTCGTTCGCGGCACCGTCGGCGAGCTCGGCCAGCCAGGCGTCCACGAGGAGGGCGGCGAACAGGCCGATGACGATCGCCAGCTGCTGCAGCGACCCGAGCTTGCCGCGGATGGCCGCCGGGGAGATCTCGGCGATGTAGGCCGGGGCCAGCACCGAGGCCATGCCGATGCCCGCGCCGCCGAGGGTGCGCCAGACCATGAGGTCCCACGGGGAGAAGGTGAGGTAGCTGCCGACGGCGGAGAGGGTGAACAGCACGGCGGCCACGACCATCGCGCGGGTGCGGCCGATGCGGTCGGCCAGGGCGCCGGCGAACCAGGCGCCGACCATCGCACCGAGCAGCGCGATCGCCACCACGAAGCCGATCATCGACGAGGAGAGCCCGTAGCGCTCCTGGATGGCGTTGACGCCGCCGTTGATGACGGCTGAGTCGTAGCCGAACAGGAACCCGCCCAGGGCGGCGACCAGGGCCAGCATGACGACCTGGTGGGAGCTCGCGGGCTCGGTGTCCGGAGTGCGATCAGGGGGCTCCTGTGCGGCGTGCGCGCCACTGGCTGCGAAAGTCATCGCGGCAGTGTGCGCTTCGTCGGGGGTCGTGACAACGCACCGCGCCGGACGAGCGGCATCCGATCAGGTCGGGTGGGTGGTCAGTCCGGGCGGGTGAGTTCCAGGAAGGCCCCGAGGGCGAGCAGGTCCTGCGGTGAGCTCGGGGCGATGTCCGTCAGCTCCTGCGAGCGCACCACGTAGGCGGCGACCTGGCCACGGGAGACGGCCACGTTGAGTCGATGCACGTCGAACAGGAAGGCCATGCCCCGCGAGACGCGGTCGCGTGCCGAGGCCGTCATGGAGAGGACGACCACCGGTGCCTCCTGCCCCTGGAAGGCGTCGACCGTGCCGACCGGGACGTCCTCGAGGCCGGCCGCGGCCAGCCGGGTGCGCAGCAGGTGCACCTGGGCGTTGTAGGGGGCGACCACGAGCACGTCCTCCGGTCCCAGCGGGCGCTCCTGCTCCCCAGCGGGTCGCCCGGTGTCCGTGAAGCGGCGACCGATCAGGTCCTGTACCAGGCGCACGACCTCGGCCGCCTCCTCCGGGCTGGCCACGGAGTTGTCGCGGTGGTCCACGGTCCGCACGTGCAGGCCGGGCTCGACGCCGTCGATGCTGCGCGCCGCGCTGACCTCCTCGTGGGCCCGGAGCCGCCCGTCGTAGGCGAGCGTGGAGACGCGGCGTGCCAGGGCCGGGTGCATGCGCCAGGTGGTGTCCAGGAAGTAGCCGTACCGCCGGGGCAGGACGTGCTCGTCGCCGACCAGCCACCCCAGCGCGGACTGCTCCAGCGGCTCGGGGTGGATGCCCTGCGACACCTGCGGCAGCTGCTGGGGGTCACCGAGGAGCAGCAGGTTGCGGGCGGCGCGGGAGCTCGCCAGCAGCGGTGCCAGCGAGAACTGGCCGGCCTCGTCGACCACCAGCAGGTCGAGACCCTCCGGTTCCAGGGCGGGATTGCTGAAGGTCCAGGCCGTCCCACCCACCACGAACCCGTGGCCGGCGGAGGTCTGCTCCTCCACCCAGGCCGCCGGCTGCCCGGACCCCTTGATGCGGGTGAACGCGGCCTGGGCGTTCTCCGGCCGGGCCTGCTTCCCCACGCGCACGTCCGGCACGCCCGCGCGCACGCAGGCGGCCAGGAAGTTCTCCACCGCGGCGTGGGACTGCGCCACCACGCCCACGCGCCAGCCCCGGGCCACCAGGGCGGCCACCACGCGGGAGCCCAGGTAGGTCTTGCCGGTGCCGGGAGGGCCCTGCACGGCCAGGTAACTGTTCTGCAGCATCTGCACCGCGGCGGTCACGGCGTCGATGCCGGTCCCGATGCCGGGGTCGCCCACCTGCGGCAGCAGGGTGCGCCGGGTGTCCGGCCCCTCGGTGTCGCCACGGCCGGTGCCGGGGGTCTCGTCGGCGCCCGCGGGTGCCTCCCCGGCCGGTGCCTCCCCGACCAGGCGCGGCGCGCGGCGGGCCAGCACGTCCAGGCCGGCGGTGGTCGGCAGCAGCTCGGAGGACCCGGAGTCGCGGTGGGCGAGCACACCGGCGGCCAGCTCCAGCAGGGCGGCGTCCAGGTGGGTGGTGCTCGGCGGCGCGGTGGGGCCGAAGCCCACGGGTACCGCATCGGTGGGCGGCACCTCGGGGCGGTCCGGCCGGGGCCGCGGGCAGGCCACGGTCACGGTGCACACCTGCAGGCCGGTGGCGGGGTCGGTGCGCGAGTCGGTCACCTCGGCCGAGGACGGCCACGCCACGTGCGGGTACCCGCCCTCGGGCACCAGGCCCTGCGGGTGCGGTGCGCCGAACACGGCCACCAGCCCCGTGCCGGGTGGCACCGGACGGCCGCCGGTGTCCACGCGCACCCCCAGCGTGCGGCGGGGGCTGCTGCGCGGCGTGGGGCGCTCCCAGTCGTCGGTCCAGGCGGCGCGGTCCACGGTGGCCACGCCGGAGGTCAGCGGCCACTCGGCCACGGGCAGGGCCAGACGTTCGAAGTGCCCCCACCAGTGCGGCTTGTGTTCGCGGCGGTAGTACTGCGGGGCGGCGCCCACCATGGCCAGCGCCTGCTCGTCGGGGGTCCGCTCACCGGCCGGGGGCAGGTCCAGGGCGCGGACGCGCTCCTCGGCGTCCCGCGCGGCGGCCCACCGGTCCGGCGCGGTGGGCTCCGGTGCCTCGGGCAGGGCCGGCTCGGGCACGTCGGGCTCGGGAGCGTCCGGCGCGTCGTCACCTGCCCCCGCCACGGCATCGTGCTGGGCGAGCAGCCAGTCGCGCAGCCGCCAGGTGGACTCGCAGTCCAGCTCGTTGTAGGCCCGGATGCGTTCCAGCAGGCCGGCCGCCCGTTCGGACTCGCCGGCGTCGCGGGCGGTGCAGTACCGCTGGTACTCCACGATGGAGTCGGCCCCGCCGGTCACCCCGTCGGCGCCGCGGGCCGGCATATAGAGCGGTTCCAGCTTCTTGATGGAGTAGCTCGCCTGGCTCACCCGCACGCCGACGCGCACGGTGGCGTAGAGGTCCACGAACACGTGCTGGCGCAGCAGGTCGTCCAGCTGCTCGGCCCCGATGCCGTGCACCGCCGTGAGGCGCTTGAGGGCGGTCACCTCGTAGGGCGCGTAGTGGTAGACGTGCAGGTCCGGGTACCGGCGGCGGCGTGCGGCCAGCCAGGCCAGGAACTCCGCCAGCGCCCGTCCCTCCTCGGCGCGGTCGTGGGCCCACCACGCCCGGTAGCGCGCGCCATGCTCGTCGGGCGGGCCGTAGGCGGCCGGGTCGTCGACCTCACCGGCCTCGCCGTCCGCGGCACGGACGCCGGCAGCCGGGTCGTCCAGCACCTCCACGCCGAAGAGGTACTCCAACCCGCTCGGCGCCCCCGGCGCGGGCCGCCACAGCGGGTCGCCCTCGAAGTCGAAGAACACGTCACCGGGGCTCGGCTCGGGCAGGGCGGCCAGCGCTTCGGCCGAGACCACCTCGCTGAGCACCACCTCCGGGGCGTCGGGGTCGGACTCGCGCGCGGCGGCGGTGGCCTCCCGGGCCCGCACCTGCAGGGCCGCTTGGGCGCGCAGGGCCTCGAAGTCGGCCTGCCGGATGCCGCGGGGGGCCTGCGTGGCGGTGGCCAGCTGCGCCATGGTGGTGATGCCGTGCGCGTGCAGGGCCTTGCGCCGCGGCATCGACATGCCGGCCACGCCGAGCAGGTCGTCGCCCGCGGCCGCGCGGGGTGCGCACACGTCGCAGCGCCCGCACGCAGCGACCCCGTCCACGCCCCACTCCACCGGTCTGTCGGCGTCCCGGTGGCTGCGCAGCAGGCGTGACATGCGGGCCCAGCGCTCCCGGACCACCGCGACCGTGGGGCCGGCGGGGTGCGACTCCACCGCGCCCGTCCCGAGCGCGAGGTCAACCTCGCCCGCCATCGGGAGCCCCGCACGCGCCAGGGCCTCGGCGTAGGCGCCCACCTGCAGCATCGAGGCAACCGTGGAGTGGGCCGCGAGCTTGGTGTCGCTCACCCGCCACCCCCCGGGGGTGCGGACGAGGAAGTCGACCAGGCCGCTCAGGGGCAGCAGGGGCGTGCCGTCGGCAGCGGTGCCCTCGAGCAGCACGGGGGCCTGGTGCACCACCTGCACCTCGGGGCGGTGGCACTGCTCCACGGTCCACGCCATGCCCTCGGCCAGTGCGTTCCACGTGAAACCGCGCGGGCGCTCGCCGGTCACCACACCGGCGCCGAACTGCTCGCGCAGCCGCTCCAGCTCGCGGGTCTCGTGGGCCGTGCCCAGCTCGGCCAGGTGGTCCAGCATCGGGTCGTCGGCCACCTCGCGCGGGGCCCGCCCGAGGGTGGTGTCCAACTGGTGCAGCAGGGCGAACTCGCACTCGCTCGCCAGGCGGAGGTCCTGCGCGCTGGTGACCAGTGCACCGTCGTCGAGGAGCAGCATGCGTGAAGCCTAGGTGTTCTCGGCCATCAGGTTGGTGACAGTCGGCTGGTGGGTGGGAGTCCTCCCAGGGCGCTGTGGCCGCGGTCAGTGTTGTAGTGCTCCAGCCAGGGTGCAAGCGCCTCGCGGCGGGCCTGGTTGCTGGTGAAGACCTGTCGGTAGGCCCACTCGCTTGCCAGGGTCCGGTTGAAGCGTTCGACTTTCCCGTTCTGCCACGGGCAGTGCGGGCGGATGAAGACCTGCCGGGCCCCCAGGACGGCCACCGCTTGGGCGAAGACCGTGCTCTTGCGGTAGGCCAGCGCGTTGTCGCTCATCACCCGCTCGATCGTGCCGATCCCGTGGGCGGCGAAGTAGGCCGCGGCCCGGGCGAGGAATCCCGCGCAGGTGGTGGCCTTCTCGTCGTCGTGGATCTCGCTGTAGGCCAACCGGGAATGGTCATCGACCATCGAGTGCACGTAGTCGTACCCCACCGGGCCCCGCCGACACTTCGCCACCTGGGTGGCCGCCCGCCCACGGGCCCGCCACCCACCACCGTCGGGGATCTTCCCGATCTTCTTCACGTCCACGTGGACCAGCTCACCGGGACGGTCCCGCTCGTAGCGGACCGTGGTGGCCTTCGATGCCCGGATGACCTGTCCGGTCAACGGGTCGCAGTCCCGCAGCAGGGCCACACCGTGACGGTGCAGGATCCGGTTGATCGTGCGCGCTGGGACACCGACCCGGGCCGCCAGGACGTCCTGCCCGACCCGGTGACGCGCCCGGGCCGCCACCACCTCGGTCTCGATGTGCGGGGCCGTACGCCGCGGCATCGAGTGCGGCCGGGAGGACCGTGTGAGCAACCCGGCCTCACCCTCGGCGGCATACCGGGCGATCCACGTCGCCACGGTCTTGCGAGAGACACCCATCGCCGCGGCGATATGAGCCTGTTTCCACCCTGCCTGGTACCGCTGAACGATCAACCGCCTGCCATGGACAGTCAGACGGGCACTACCGTGGGACACGAGAACCTCCGCTGGTTGTGGGCCCTAGACAAGCCACATCCCAGCCGGAGGTTCTCCCACGTCCAAGCCCCTACCACTGCTACCAACCTCCTGGCCGAGAACACCTAGGGGCGTGGCCGGCGTGGTCCCCCGGGCCCCCGGTGCGGGTGCACGACCTCCCCCCTGAGGGGGAGTGCCCTCGACGAGTTCCATGGTTTCAATGGACTCGTCCGCGATAACCGGTCATGCTGGGAACACTCCGTGATCGGTCGGGGCACACACTGAACACCACTTCACCGCGCGTCCTTGGGCGTGCACGAGAGGGAACTCATGAACATCACCAAGATCGCCGGCGGCTCCCTGGCCGCGGCCGTGGCCGTGACCGGTATGACCTTCGTCGGTGGCACCGCTGCCCAGGCCGCTCCCGGTGACGACCTGCCCACCTGCACCAACTTCTCGGGTGCCGGCTCGCACAAGATCACCGACGTCGACGGTGACGGCAAGGCCAGCCCCGGCGACAAGATCGCCCTGACCGTGACCCTGAAGAACTCCTCCTCCGCCGACGTGAACATGCTGAACTTCAGCACCGTGTACGCCGACGCCAACGGTGGCTCCGCCTACTACACCCTCAAGGGCAAGAGCGGTGACGACACCCTCGAGGCCGGTGGCACCTTCACCATGACCGGTGAGCACACCATCAAGGAGGGCGACTTCGGCAAGACCAACCCGGTCACCCTGCAGACCACCGGTTGGGAGGTCACCGGCGACAACAACTGCTACTTCGACGTTCCCTCGATCTCCTTCGAGGGTTCGGACCTGGGTGGCGAGGCCCCGAAGCCGGAGGACCCCAAGCCGGAGCCCAAGCCCGAGCCGAAGCCGGAGAAGCCCGAGCCGAAGCCGGAGAAGCCCGAGGGCCCCATCTCTGACACCGGTTACACCACCGGCCAGGACAACACCGCCGTCGCCGGCATGGCCGGTGCCGGTCTGCTGCTGGCCGGTGCCGCCACGCTGGGTGCCACCCGCGTGCGCCGCAACAACGGCTGATCCAGCCCGCACGAAGGCCGGAGGGCCGGCTCCCCACGGGGAGTCGGCCCTCCGGCCTTCGTCTGCCCTTGCGGCCGAAGCAGGCAGGGCAGACGGCTGTCAGCCCTTGCGGCCGGGCAGGCGCGGGCGCCAGCGGCTCAGCGGCGCGTCGTCACCGGTGTGCCGCACGCCCTTGGCCTCCGGGTCGGTCGGGCGCGGGCTGGGCGTCTCGATGGAGTCGACCACCTCCACCTCGGGGTACTCCGGGGTCCACATGAGGTTGGCGATGGTCTCCCGCGGGTTCTCCAGCTCCAGGGTGGCCACGCCCTCCTCGACGGCGGCGGCGGCCACGCGCTCGGCCACGGCCGCGGACACGGCGCGCAGCTCCCGCATCGAGGGCAGCACGGCCGCGCCCTGCGTGCCCACGGTGGTCATGTCAGCCACGGCCTGGGCGGCGGCGGTGATCATGCCGTCGGTCAGGCGGGTGGCGCGCACGGCCACGGTGCCCAGGCCCATGCCGGGGAACACGAGCGCGTTGTTGGCCTGCGCGATGGTGTAGGTCACCTCGTCGCGCACCACCGGCTTGAACGGCGACCCGGTGGCGATGAGCGCGCCGCCGTCGGTCCACTCCAGCAGGTCCTCCGGCACGGCCTCGGCCTTGGAGGTCGGGTTGCTCAGCGGCAGGATGATGGGCCGCTCGGTGACCGAGGCCATCTCCCGCACGATCTCCTCGGTGAACGCCCCGGCCTGTGCGGAGGTGCCGATGAGGATCGTCGGCTGCGCGCGCCGCACGGTCTCCTCCAGCGAGTAGTTGCCGTCCTTGTCGGCCTCCCACTCCTCGAGCTCCGAGGTCTCCCGGGCGTAGCGCTCCTGGAAGGGGCGCATCCGGCCGCCGGTGTGGATCAGGCCGCGGCTGCCCAGGCCCCAGAAGCGGGCGGAGGCCTCGTCGGGGTCCAGCCCCTCGCTGATCATGATGTCGCGCATCAGGTCGGCGATGCCGATGCCGGCGGTGCCCGCGCCGTGGATGACCACGCGCTGCTCGGAGAGCTGCTCGCCCTTGGCCTTGCAGGCCGCCAGGGCGGAGGCCACCACCACGGCGGCGGTGCCCTGGATGTCGTCGTTGAAGCTGCAGGTCTGGTCGCGGTACTCGTCCAGGATGGTGTGGGCGTTGGTCGCGCCGAAGTCCTCCCAGTGCAGCAGGGCCTTGGGGAAGCGCTCCTGCACGGCCGCCACGAAGTCGCCGATGAAGGCGTCGTACTCCTCGCCCCGCACGCGCTCGCGGCGCAGGCCCAGGTAGTTGGGGTCGTGCAGCAGGGCCAGGTTGTCGGTGCCCACGTCGAGCACCACCGGGAGCACCCGCATCGGGTGGATGCCGGCGGCGGTGGTGTACACGGCGGACTTGCCGATGGCGATGCGGATGCCGCCGACGCCCTGGTCGCCGATGCCGAGGATGCCCTCGGAGTCGGTGACCACCACGATGTCGACGTCGTCTGGGCCGTTGCCGTAGGCGGCCAGAGCGGAGGCGATGCCCTCGGCGCCGCCGTGGTCCTCGATGGACAGGTAGATGCCGCGCTGCCGGTCGAAGGTGGAGGAGAACTGCTGGATCGCCTCACCCACGGTGGGGGTGTAGATGATCGGCATCATCTCGTCCAGGTGGTCGGATACCAGGCGGTGGAACAGGATCTCGTTGAGGTCCTGCAGCGTGTTCAGGTACACGTACTTGGCCAGGTTGGTGGGCTGCATCTGGAACTGGCCGTAGCAGCGGCGCACCTGGTCGTCGATGGTGTTGACCGCCGGTGGGATGAGGCCGCGCAGGCCCAGCGCGTCGCGGTCCTCGAGGCTGAAGGCGGACCCGCGGTTGAGCATGGGGCGCGCCAGGACCTGGCGGCCGCGGACGGCGATCTGGACGGTCTCGTGACCGTCTTCGTTCCGGAACTGGTACTGGCGAGGCATGTGACCAACGTATCTCCCACCCCGCAGGAAGAGAGAGGGTATGTGAGGGGCCACGACCGGGCGAGGAAGGCAAGGATCACCTCCTGACACGGGGAACCGCGGAGTACTAGCGTGCTTCGTATGAAGACACCGCAGCTGTCGCCCCAGTCCGCCGAGATCGTCGCCGCCACCGCCGGCGTGGTCTCCGAGCACGCCGTCGAGATCACCAAGACCTTCTACCCCAACATGTTCGAGGCGCACCCGGAGCTCATGCGGGTCTTCAACAAGGCCAACCAGGCCATCGGTGAGCAGCCGGTCGCCCTGGCCAGCTCGGTGGTGGCCTACGCGGTCCACCTGATCGACCCCGACGCCCCGGACTTCACCCCGGTGATGCAGCGCATCGCCCACAAGCACGTCTCGCTGGGCATCAAGGCCACCGAGTACACGATCGTCGGCCACTACCTGCTCGAGGCCGTCGGCCAGGTGCTCGGTGACGCGGTCACCCCCGAGGTCGCCGCGGCCTGGGACGAGGTCTACTGGCTGTTCGGGACCCAGCTGATCGCCGAGGAGGCCAAGTTGTACGCGCTCGCCGGGGTGGACCCGGAGGAGCCGTGGCGCAAGTACGAGGTGACTGACCGCGTGGAGGAGACCGACGAGGTCTTCTCGCTGACCATCAAGCCGGTCGAGGGCGAGCTCCCGGAGCACCAGACCGGCCAGTACGTGGCGATCGCCGTGGACCTGCCGAACGGGGAGCGCCAGCCGCGCCAGTACACGATCTCCGGTGCCCCCGAGGGCGCCTTCCAGGTGACGATCCGCCGCGTGAAGGGCGTGGACGGCCACCCGGACGGCCAGGTCTCCACCTTCCTGTACGAGAACGCGAAGCCGGGCACCGTGCTCGACGTCTCCACCCCCTCGGGTGACGTGGTGCTGGAGGACTCCGACGCCCCGCTGGTGCTCGCCTCCGCCGGCATCGGCATCACCCCGATGGCCGCGATCATCGACGACCTGGCCGAGCGCCAGCCGCAGCGCCCGGTGATCCTGCTGCACGCCGACCGCACCTCCAGCGCCCACGCCCTGGTGGACGCGATGGAGGGCTCCAGCTCCCGCCTGTCCGACGTGGCCAGCCACGTCTGGTACGAGGAGATGGACGAGGCCGGCGAGGCCCGTGGCGCCCGTCCGGGTCGGATGGACCTGTCCGACCTCGAGGTGCCCACCAACGCCGAGGTGTTCATGTGCGGCCCGCTGCCCTTCATGCGCGCCGTGCGCCGCACCCTCATGGACAAGGGCGTGGACTCGCGCAACATCTCCTACGAGGTGTTCGGCCCGGACCTGTGGGCCCAGGACCCGGACAACGACGCCGTCGAGCAGGAGGCCGCGCTGAACGCGGGCTGACCGTGACCAGCTGACGACGCACCACGAGGGGCGCCCCTGACCACGCGGTCGGGGGCGCCCCAGTGTTCGGTCAAGACCTGGACAGGAGTCGGGCAGACCCGTTGCCCGGTACCGGGGGCGCTTCGACGATGACGACAACGGCCTGCGCACACGGCCGGTTACCCCTCAGCACAGGAGCCGCCTCCGGGTGGCCCCCGACCCAGGAGATGACCATGCGTCGCACCACTCTCACCGCCCTCGTGGCCGCCCCGGTGGCCGCCCTGTCCGTGACCGGGATGGGCCTGTCCTCCACCGCCCTGGCCTCCAGCCCCTTCATGGGTGCCGAGTCCGCCGCGGTCGCCGACTTCCAGGCCCCCAACGGTGGCGTGGACGAGTCGACCGTCTACGTCGTGACCTCCGCCGACGAGCACGCCCAGCACTTCGGCGCCGCCCAGGAGCTGGACACCGTGCGGGACGCCGCGGGCCAGGAGCTCGTCATCTCGCGCACCACCGCCGACCGCGTTCCGGAGATGAACCGGGCCGAGGCCGGCGAGCGGGCCCCGGGCTTCCGCACCTTCTCCACGCGCGCCGAGGCCGAGCAGTTCGTGGCCGACGACCGTTCCGCCGAGGGCATCTCGAAGACGCTCGAGCTGCCGCCGGTCGACAACCAGAAGACCGTCGAGCCCTGGCTGGAGGAGGTGAAGGAGGAGCGCATCCGCCAGTCGATCACCGACCTGTCCACCAACTGGCCCAACCGCTACTACTCCTCCAGCCACGGCAAGCAGGCCTCCGCCTACGTGCACGACGCCTGGACCAAGATCGCGGGCGACCGCGAGGACGTGAAGGTCGCCTACGACGAGTCCTGCGGCAGCGACTGCGGCGTGCAGCAGAACGTGACCATGACCGTCGAGGGCACTGAGAACCCCGACGAGATCGTGGTCATCGGCGCCCACTTCGACTCGGTCTCCGACTCCGGTCAGGGCGATGACATGGACGCCCCGGGCGCCGACGACAACGCCTCGGCGACGGCCACCGTCACCGAGATCGCGCAGGTGGCGCTGGCCAACGGCTGGAAGCCCAAGCGCACCGTCGTGTTCGCGGCCTACGCCGCCGAGGAGGTCGGCTTGGTGGGCTCCAACGCCATGGCGCAGTCCTACGCCTCCGAGGGCAAGAACGTGGTGGGCGTGCTCAACATGGACATGACCAACTACGACGGTGGCAGCACGGACATGGCCCTCATGCAGGACAACGTGAACACCGAGCTGAACGCCTTCAACGAGGAGGTCTTCAACACCTACCTGGAGCCGAAGGGCATGACCCTCGGCGCCCTGGAGTGCGGCTACGGCTGCTCGGACCACGCCTCGTGGACCTCGGCCGGCTACCCCGCCACGATGATGTCCGAGTCCGAGCTCTTCCCCCAGCTGCACACCCCGCAGGACACCCTGGAGAACACGGGTGGCACCGCGGAGCACTCGGTGAAGTTCGCGCAGTTCGGCCTGGCCTTCCTGGGCGAGATGGCCAAGACGGGCGCCTGATCCTCGGGTGATGCCCACGGGGCCGGCAGCGGATCATCCGCTGCCGGCCCCGTTCGTTCGTGTGGGCGGGAGGACTGCGTCAGGCCGCGGTGCCGACCTCCTGCTCGACCAGCGCCGGGCGGCGCCGGGCGGCGGTCGACCCGGAGTGGTTGACACCGCTGGCACGGGCGCCGATGGCCACCGCCACCCAGCCGATCGCCAGACCGGCGAGGTTGTCGAGGATGTAGTGCCACCCGAAGTAGATGGTGGCCAGGAAGGTCAGGCCGAAGAAGGCCCAGGCGGTCCAGCGCAGGGCGCGGTGGAGGCCGAGGCGCTGGATGATGAGCGCGGCCGTGAAGGTGACCGACACGTGCAGCGAGGCGAACGCCGCGACACCGTTGAGGCCGGCCAGTGCGGGCTCGGCGAGGAACTCCATCCGGTTCTCCAGCAGGGCGTCCTGGAGTCGCTCCACCCCCGTGTAGGGCAGCGAGGCGTCCATGGCGGGGTCGGCGTACACCGGGCCGAGGGCCGGCAGCAGGTAGTAGCTCAGCGCGCCCAGCGGCCAGTTGAGGCTCAGCGCGGTGGAGTACCAGGCGCCGATGCGCAGGTTGCGCACGCACACCAGGAAGATGGCCAGGCTCAGCGGCACCAGTGGCATGTAGAGCATGTACACGGTCGACAGGACGTGGGCCATGAGATCCACGCCGAGCACCGCGTGGAGCAGGGCCGCGGGGTCGTGGCCACCGACCAGCATGCGGTCCAGGACCAGCAGCTGCTGGTCGTACAGGACGTTCTCCCGCGCCAGCGGCAGCTGTCCCTTGAGGTTTCGGTAGCTCACGTAGCAGAGGTAGAAGGCCGCCACGCCCAGCAGGACGTGCACGATCCGGCGACGGTCCCAGTCGTGCCGCACCACGTCGGTGACGGCACCGGGCAGGTCGCGGACGCGGAAGCGGCAGCGCGCCAGGGCGGTGAGCAGGATGGCGAGCCCGACGAACATCAGCGTCACGAGGGGCATGCGGACATACGCGGGGCCGAGGAACCCCTCCGGGTCCCGCAGGGGGACCCCCTCGGTCCGGGAGCCGACGACGGCGACCGCGCTCGCAGCGACGGCCACCGCAGCGGCCAACGCGTGCGGGTGGTTGCCGACGATTTTCATCGACTTATCATGACACCTGGGTTACCGAAAGGTGAACTCGCGACGTCATGCGGTGTGTCACCAGGGGTGGGGCTCGAAGTCCTTGAGGAAGACGCCGTACAGGTCCTCGCCGGCCTCTCCGCGCACGATGGGGTCGTACACGCGGGCGGCGCCGTCCACCAGGTCCAGCGGGGCGTGCCAGCCCTCGGCGGCGATGCGCAGCTTCTCGTGGTGGGGGCGCTCGTCGGTGATCCACCCGGTGTCCACGGCGGTCATGAGGATGCCGTCGGTCTGGAGCATCTCCCCGGCGCTGGTGCGCGTGAGCATGTTGAGCGCGGCCTTGGCCATGTTCGTGTGGGGGTGGCCCGAGCCCTTGTAGCGGCGGGAGAACTGCCCCTCCATCGCCGAGACGTTGACCACGTAGCTGCGGCGGGCGCCCCGGCGGACGGCCTCGGCCAGCGCCGGGCGCAGGCGGGAGACGAGCAGGAAGGGCGCCACGGAGTTGCAGAGCTGCACCTCGAGCAACTCCATCGGGTCGACCTCCTGCACCTTCTGCTTCCAGGAGTTCACCTGCTGGACATCCGGGAGCAGCCCGCCCGCATCGAGCGCGGTGCCCGACTGGTGCGCCTCCAGGCTCGCCGACCCGGCCCGCAGCGCCAGGCGGGTCATGTCCGATGCGGTGAGGGCCGTCCCGCCCTCCGCGTGCGCCACCGCGTGCTCGTTCAGCGAGCCGACCAGGGCGGCCGGGTGGGCCTCGCTGATGCGGTCGAAGGCCAGCATCGCCGGGCGGAGCTCGTCCCCGGTGAGCGGCTGCTTCTCGCCCTCGGTCAGGTGGGAGTAGGAGCCCGGCGTGCGGCGGACGGTCTGGCAGGCGTTGTTGATGAGCACGTCCAGCGGGCCGCCGGCGGCCACCTCGTCGGCCAGGGCGATCACCTGGGTGGGGTCGCGCAGGTCGATGCCGACGATCGTGAGCCGGTCGATCCAGTCCTCGTGGTCCGCCTGGGCGGCGAAGCGGCGGGCGGCGTCGCGGGGGAAGCGGGTGGTGATGGTCAGCTCGGCGCCGTCGCGCAGCAGCATCAGCGCGATGTACATGCCGATCTTGGCGCGGCCGCCGGTGAGCAGGGCGCGCTTGCCGCGCAGGTCGGTGTGCTGGTCGCGCCGCTGGTGGCTCGTGCCGGCGCAGCGGGGGCAGAGCCAGTGGTAGAAGCTGTCGACGCTGGTGAACTTCTCGTGGCAGATGTAGCAACCCCGCGGGATGTTCAGCTCGCCGATGACGTGGCCCGGGCCCGCCAGACCGGTCGGGGTCTCCAGCAGGATGCCGGCGGTCTCGTCGTCGATGCGCTGCGGACTGCCGGTGGCGGTGCGCTCCATGAGGCGCTGGTCGGCGTCCAGGAGGGGCTGGCGCTGGGCCCGGCGGGCCTCGGCGCGGCGCGCCTTGCGGACGGCCTTGTACATGCGGCCCGCGGCGCGCTTGACCGTCTCGATGTCCGGGTGGCCCTTCGGCAGCTCGTGCAGGGAGCCCAGGACGCGGAGGGTGGCCTCGAGGTCGGCCGGGTCGATGCCGGGTACCGAGGCGTCGCCCGGGGCGGGGTCGTGACCGCCGTCCGGGGTGGGGTCGTCGCCGGCTGCGGTGGGCCGGCCGCCCGGGTCGGCGTGGTCGTGGGGCTGCACGGGGCGCATCGTAGGTGCTGGCGTGCACAGACCCCCGGATCTGCCTCAGATCCGGGGGTCCTGTGTTGGTGAGGGTCAGTCGTCCTGGTCGTCGGTGTCGTCCGCGTCGTCGTCCGACTGGTCGTCGGCACCGTCGTCGTCCTGGTCGTCGGCGTCGTCGGCATCGTCCCCAGAGGCGTCATCGGCCTGGTCGTCCGCGTCGTCATCGGACGCGTCGTCGTCGGCCTGGTCGTCCCCCTCCTGCTCGGCCGGGGCGGTCACCGAGGTCTCGTCGTCGCCGCCGTTCTCGCCGGAGTCGCTCTCGCCACCGCAGGCGGAGAGGGTCAGCACCGCCGCGGGCAGGGCGGCCACGCCGAGGAGTCGGGTCAAGGTCCTGTGCTGCGCTGAAGTGGTCATGTCTCGTTTGTATCTGCGGGAGGTGGCCGGGAGATGAGGCCTGGATGAGGAGACGCTCATGCCCCCGGGCGCTGACCTGCGGGGTCCGCGCCCGCCTGCGAGACCCAGCCCGTGATCACCATCGTGACCCTGGGCGGCGGCTTCTCCACCACCGAGGGGACCCTGACCCGGCTCGACCACTTCCTGCTGGCGCTCTGGCGGCGTCGGGAGGTGGTCGGCGCCGTGTCCGAGCGCTCCGGAGCCGGGGCGCGGTCCGGGGTGACGGGCCCGCCCTCAGGCCTCCCAGTCGACGGTCGCGAACAGGTCGTCCAGCGTCTCGGCGCGCCGGATCCGCGTGGTGCTGCCGTCCGGTCGCAGCAGGTACTCCGCTGAGCGGAGCTTGCCGTTGTAGTTGAAGCCCATCGAGTGGCCGTGGGCGCCGGAGTCGTGGAGGACGACGACGTCGCCCGGGTGCACCTCGGGCAACTCCCGGTCGATGGCGAACTTGTCGTTGTTCTCGCAGAGCGAGCCGGTGACGTCGTAGGTCCGGCGAGTCAGCGGGGAGTCCGCGTCCGCCGCCCGGTCCGCCTGGTCACCACCGGGCAGCACGGTGAGGTGGTGGTGGGCGCCGTACATCGCCGGGCGCATGAGGTCGCTCATCGAGGCGTCCAGGCCCACGTAGGACTTGTACTTCTCGGTCACCTGCCGCACCCGGGAGACGAGGTACCCGTGGGGACCCGTGACGGCCCGCCCGCACTCGAAGCGGATGCCCAGCCCCTCCAGCCCGGCCGGTCCCAGCACCTCGCGGTAGACTTCCTCGATGCCGGCGGAGACGGCCCGCAGGTCCATCGGCTCGTCGTCCGGGTGGTACGGGATGCCGATGCCGCCACCCAGGTTCACGAACTCCAGCCGGATGCCCAGCTCGGTGTGCAGCCGCACCGCGAGCTCGAAGAGCATCCGCGCGGTCTCGATGATGTAGTCGCCGTCGAGCTCGTTGCTCGCCACCATCGTGTGCAGGGCGAAGCGCTGCACGCCGCGGTCCCGGGCCTCCTGATAGGCGTCGACGAGCTGGTCGGTGGTGACGCCGTACTTGGCCTGCACCGGGTCGCCGATGAGGACGTTGCCGGTGCGCGCGGGCCCCGGGTTGTAGCGGAAGCTCAGCAGCTCGGGCAGGCCGCCGGCGGCCTCGGCGAGAGTCTCCAGGTGCGTGACGTCGTCCAGGTTCACCACCGCCCCCAGCTCGACGGCGCGGGCGAACTCCTCCGGCGGGGTGTCGTTCGAGGTGAACATGACCCGCTCACCGCGCAGGCCGATGCGGTCGCACAGCTCGAGCTCGGGCAGCGAGGAGCAGTCGGCCCCCATGCCCTCCTCGGCCAGCAGACGGACGATCGCCGGAGTGGGCGTCGCCTTGACGGCGAAGTGGTTGACGAAGCCCGGCGCCCAGGCGAACGCCTCGGTGAACGCGCGGGCGTTGGCGCGCAGCGCGGCCTCGTCGTAGAGGTGGAAGGGGGTGGGCAGCTCGTCGGCCAGGGCCACCACCTGCTCGGGGGAGGCCGGCAGCGGCTTGGCCGGGTGCAGCCGGTCGGAGAGGCGGACGTCGTGGGAGCGCTGGGCGGTGTCGCTCATCGGGTCTCCTGGAGGTCGGCGGTGCGGTCGGCCGGGGCGGTGACGGCGGCGGCGTTCTCACGCAGGGAGCGGACGGCGGCCTCTATCCCCTCGCGTCGCCCGAAGGCGCTGACGCGGACGTGTCCCTCGCCGGCGGAGCCGAACCCCGCCCCGGGGGTCACGACCACGTGCGCCTCGGTGAGCAGCCGGTCGAAGAACTCCCACGATCCCAGCCCGTGCGGGCAGCGCACCCAGAGGTAGGGCGCGTTGCGGCCGCCGGTGACCTCCAGCCCGAGGTCGGTGAGCGCCTCGCGCAGCACGGCCGCGTTGCCCATGTACCCGGCCACCAGCTCGGCGGACTCCGCGCGCCCGGCCTCGGAGAGGGCGGCCACGGCGCCGGACTGGGCGATGTTGCTGGCGCCGTTGAAGAAGGTGGACTGGCGGCGGTTCCACATGCGGTTCAGCTCGCCGGGCTCGGAGTCCGCGACGCGCAGCGCCTTCGGCACGACCGACCAGCCCAGCCGCACCCCGGTGAAGCCGGCGGACTTGCTCAGCGAGGTGAGCTCGATGGCGCACTCCCGCGCCCCGGGCACCTCGTAGATGCTGCGCGGCAGGTCGGGGTCGGTGATGTAGTCGGCGTAGGCGGCGTCGAACAGGATGACTGCGTCGTGGCGGCGGGCCCAGTCCACCCACGCGGCCAGCTGCTCGTGCGTGGCCACGGCGCCGGTCGGGTTGTTCGGGGAGCACAGGTAGACCACGTCGGCGGTGCCGTCGGTGGGCGGCTCGGCCAGCCAGCCGTTCTCCGGGGAGCCCTCCAGCAGCACGATCCCCTCGTAGGAGCCGGTGCGCTCGTCGGCCGGGCCGGTGCGGCCGTGGACGACGGTGGAGTCCACGTAGACCGGGTAGGCCGGGTCCTGCACCGCCACCACGGAGTCCGGCGCGAAGAGGCCCTGCAGGTTGGCGGCGTCGGCCTTGGCGCCGTCGGAGACGAACACCTCGTCGGGCTCGAGCTCCACCCCGCGCCGGGCGTAGTGGGCCACGATCGCCTCGCGCAGTGCGATCTCGCCCTGTTCGTCGCCGTAGCCGCTGTAGCCCTCGTCGGTGGCCAGGGCATCGACGCGGTCGTGCAGGCCCTGGACGACGGTGGGGCCGAGCGGCTGGGTGGTGTTGCCGATGCCCAGGCGGTGCACGGTCGTGCCGGGATTCGCCTCCTCGAACTCCCGCACGCGGCGGGCGATCTCGGGGAACAGGTAGCCGGCGGTCAGGGTGCGGTAGGCGGGGTTGGTGCGGGCCATGGGGTCCTCTCGGTGGGGACGGTGGTCGGGGTCGGTGCGCCGGTCTCAGACGCCGGCGAGCTCCAGTGCGCCGCGGGGGACGTCGAGCTGCTCCAGCGACTGCAGCAGCTGGGTGCGGTGGCCCTCGTCCTCGAGGGTGCACAGCGGCAGACGGAAGCTCTCGCGGCACCAGCCGTACTCGGCCAGGGCGGTCTTGATCGGGATGGGGTTGGTCTCCACGAAGCAGGCGGTCAGGAAGGCCGACAACCCGGCTTCGGCGCGGCGTGCGCTCGCGAGGTCGCCGTCCAGCGCGGTGCGCACCATCTGCGTCATCGCGGCCGGCAGCAGGTTGGACGCCACCGAGATGACGCCGTGTCCCCCGATGCCGACCAGGTCGAGTGCCAGGCCGTCGTCGCCGGCGAGCACGGTGAAGTCGTCGGGGGTGCGGGCCAGCACGTCCTTCATCTGGTCCAGTGAGCCGGAGGCCTCCTTGACCCCGACGACGTTGGGGCAGGCCTCCACCAGGCGCACGAGGGTGGGTGTCTCCAGGTTCACCGCCGAGCGGCCGGCGATGTTGTAGATGACCACCGGCACGGAGACCGACTCGGCCACGGCGCGGAAGTGCTCGAACAACCCCTTCTGGGTGGGTTTGTTGTAGTACGGGTTCACCGTCAGGATCGCGTCGGCTCCGGCCATCTCCGCGTGCTGGGAGAGTTGCACCGCCTCGGCCGTGGAGTTCGACCCGGTGCCGGCGATCACCGGCACCCGTCCGGCCGCGTGCTGCACGGTGAACGCGACGACGCCGTCGTGCTCGTGGTGGGTGAGGGTGGGGCTCTCGCCGGTGGTGCCGCACGGCACCAGGCCGTCGATGCCGGCCTCGATCTGGGCGTTGATCAGCTCACCGAGGGCGAGGGTGTCGACGCGTCCGTCGGCGTCGAAGGGGGTCACCAGCGCGGTGGGGGGGGGGGGGCGGGGGGGGGGGGCGGGGGGGGGGGGGCGGGGGGGGGGGGGGGGGGGGGGGGGGGGGGGGGGGGGGACCTCCGGTGGGTCGGTGGGTGAGGGGGGGTGGCTGCTGGTGCGGGGTTGTCTGAGGCGGGGCGGCGCGTGGGCCCGGCCTCAGCCGGGAGGTGGCGCGTGCTCCAGGCGGTCGCCGAGGAGCTCGTCGAAGCGCCACAGCCGCGTCGCGGGCGGGTCGGTGACCAGCCAGCTGGCTGTGCTCAGGGCACCGCGGGCGAAGCCGTCGCGACTGCGGGCCCGGTGGGTGAGCTCGAGGGTGTCCTCGGGGGAGTCGAACCAGACCGTGTGGGTTCCGGGGACGTGGCCGACCCGGGTGGAGGACAGGTGGACCTCGTCGTCACCGCGGGGGTGGTCGAGGCGGTCGGTGGTGACCCGCTGCGCACCGCGGCGCTCCTCCCAGCCGGAGCGCACCGCCTCGGCCACGTGGAGGGCGGTACCGCTGGGCGAGTCGGCCTTGCCGGTGTGGTGCACCTCGTGCACGCCGACGTCGTACTGGTCGAACGGGGCGATCAGGGAGGCGGCCCGCTCCACCACGCGCAGGAAGAGCGCGACGCCGGGGGAGAAGTTGCCGGCCCAGACCGCCGGTGCGCGGGCTCCGGCGAAGAGCTCCTCCGCCTCGGCCAGCCGGTCGGTCCACCCGGTGGTGCCGATGACGGCGGGCAGGTCACCGGCGGCGTAGCGCTGCAGGTGCTCCCACGCGGCATCGGGGTGGGAGAAGTCGATCCACACCTGCGGGGCGCGGGTGTCCCTCGCGGTCAGGGATCGGGCCTCCGCCAGCGAGCGGTGCGTGGCCGACGGCGAGCGGGGGTCGACCACGGTGGTGACCTCCATGCCCATCTCGGGGGCGAGCCGCTCCAGGGTGCGCCCCATGCGTCCGTGACCGACCAGGCCGATGCGCGGCGGCGTGGTCTGCGGGGCGGTGCTGGCGTGCTCTGGCATGCGGGGAGCCTAGTTCGCCAGATGGCTGAGTTTGGCGGAATTACGCGGATTTTCGGGCATCTCCGGGAACCCCGGAGGATCTTGCGCCGAGCCCCCTCGGCGGTGGAACTCTGCCGGTGGCGTCGGCGGTCCCGGCAACCCTGCGTCAGGCCGCGCGGCGGGTGGCCGGGTGGACGCCGTGGTGCTCCAGGGCCGTCCGCATGGCACCGGCGCTGTGGTGCACCCCGAACAGGGCGTGGCCCGGCTCGGCGATCCGGCCGTCGGCCAGCCGCGGCAGCTCCACCGGCGCGAAGCCGAGCCGCTCCACCACCCGGGCGACGGTGGCGCGGGCGGCGGGGTCGTCGCCGGCCACCAGGAGTGCCTGTGGACCCTCCGGGCCCGTGAACGGCCGCGGACCCCCGGCCCCGGCAGATGGCGCGGGGTCCCAGGGCCCGGCGAGGTCCCGGTAGGACAGGTGGTTGAGCGCCTTCACCACGTGTGCCCCGGCCAGGTGGTCGGCCACGGCCCCGCTCGTGCCATCGGGGTGCACCGCGGCCGGCAGCTCCTCGGCCGCGTCGCCCCAGGCGTTCATGGCGTCGACCACCACGCGGCCGGCCAGCGCCTCGCGGTCCAGCTCCTCGAGTCGCTCCAGCGGCAGTGCGAGCACGATCGGGGGCAGGCCCGCGCCCGGTGCCTCGGTTCCGGCCGGGTGCTCGCGGCCCGCCGCGGGCATCTCGTGCAGCCGGCGCCACAGCCCGACCTCCAGCCCGCAGCCGACGGCGCGCCGGGCCAGTGCCGTGCCGAGGCGCCCGGCACCCAGGACGTCCAGCTCCCTCATGCGCTACTCCCTCCGAGCAGACGCTGCGCTGCCAGGTCCACCAGCATGCCGACCAGTCCGATGAGCAGGATGACCACCAGCATCTCGTCGTAGGCCAGCCGGTCGCGAGCGTTCAGGATCTCGTACCCCAGTCCGCTGCGGACACCCAGCATCTCCGCCGGCACGAGCACCACCCACGCGATGCCGAGGGCCAGCCGGATGCCGTTGAGCACCTGCGGCCGGATCCCCGGCCAGACGACGGTGCGCAGCAGCTCGCCGCGGGAGGCCCCCAACGTGCGCGCCGCGGCCGTCCAGCTGGGCGGCAGGGTGCGGATGCCGTGGGCCGTGTTGAGCACGATCGGCCAGACGGCCGCCGCGGTGACGATGAAGACGACCGGTGCGGCGCCGATGCCGAAGGCCGCCACCGCGACCGGGGCCCACGAGAGCGGCGAGACCATGCGCAGGAACTGGATGCCGGGGGCGGCGGTCTCGCGCGCCCAGCGGCTGGACCCGACGACCGCCCCGACGGGCACGCCGATCACCACGGCCAGCGCCAGCCCGAGCAGCAGGCGCCACAGGCTCGCCGCCAGCCCGGGCAGCAGCGCGCCCCGGTCGGTGAGTTCGCCCAGCGCCGCGGGCATGCGCTCGGGACGCATGGCGGCGGCCATCGGGTCGGTGCGGCCGGCCACAGCGGTGAACGCCCACCACGCCAGCAGCAGGAGCACCACGCCGAGCAGGCCGCGGCCCAGGGTGCGGGTGCGGGTGGTCATGCGGCGTACTCCTCGGTGCGGGGCTGCAGGGCGGGTGATGCGGGGCCGTCGAGGTCCACCAGGGCGCGGTGGACGAAGCGGTCGTCGACGACCTGCCGGTGGACCGCGGACGGGTCCACGTCGCGCAGGAAGGCGTCCGGAGCGTCGACGACGGTCTCGCGCATCGCCTCCACCAGCCGGGTCGTGAACCCCTGCTGCGGCCAGGGGGTGAAGTCCAGGCGCTCGCCGTGCCAGTCCGGGTTGCGGACGGCGCCGGGATGGTCGTCGGCGTGCTGCTGCAGCGCGGCCTCGATGGCCGACGGGGGCTGCGGCAGGAAGCGGCCGGCCAGCACCGAGGCGGCCTGCGCGCGGTGGTCGTCGGTCCAGCGCCCCGCCTCGACCAGCCCGCGGGTGAAGCGCTGCAGCACCTCCGGGTGCTCCCGGGCCAATTCGCCGCGCACGACGGTGACGCAGCAGGCGTGCTGGCGCCAGACATCGCCCAGGAAGCGGTGGATGCGGCCGACGCCCTGCAGCGCGGCACCGGCGTTGAACGGGTCGGCCACCGTGAAGCCCTGCAGGGTGCCGCCGCCGAGGGCGGGCAGCATGTCCGAGGGCGCCATCGGCACCAGCGCGACCTCACCGCGGGCCGCCCGGGGCCGGCGGCGGATCACCGGGGTCAGGCCGGCGTCGCGCAGCATCTCCTGCACCACGACGTTGTGGACGGACCACCATGCGGGGATCGCCACGGTGCCGCCGGCCAGGTCGGCCAGCTCGCGGACGTCCGGGGCGACGGTGAGCGCCGAGCCGTTGACGTGGTTCCAGGCCACAACGGTGGTGTCGGCGCCCAGCCCCAGGCGCAGGTGCAGCGCCATCGGCATGAGCAGGTGCACCACGTCCACCTCGCCGGCCATGAGCGTCTCGGTGACCGAGGCCCAGGAGCGCAGCAGCACCGGGTCGGCCACGGAGACGCCGTGGCCGGAGAAGTGGCCCCCGGCGTGGCCGACGAGCAGCGGGGCGGCATCGGTGATGGGCAGGAAGCCGATGCGCAGCGGGTTCCCCGCGGTGCCGGCGCCGACCGGACGGCGCCCGGCGGCGTGCAGCCGTCCCCCGGCCCAGGCGGTCGCCCCGGTCCCGACCGCGGCGACCGTGCCCAGGAGCAGCTCCCGCCGGGCGAGGGAGGCCGTCAGCGGGCGCGGGGTCATGCGGCCACCGGGTGTCGTTCGTCGCGGTAGTGCGCGGCGAGCTCGTCCGCCAGGGCGCGCTGCCCCGCGGCGTCGGTGGGCCGCGTCCACCGGCCGGTGATGCCGTCGGCCCCGTCCAGGTGCACGACCTCGTCGCCGAGGCGGACCGCCTCCGGCACGTCGTGGGTCACCAGCAGGGCCGCCACGGACCGGGCGGCCAGCAGGTCCGCCAGCCAGCCCTGGAGCCGGTCGCGGGTCACCGGGTCGAGGGCGCCGAGGGGCTCGTCGAGCAGGAGCACCTCGGGGTCGACGGCCAGGGCCCGGCCGATGGCGGTGCGCTGGGCCTGACCGCCGGAGATCTCGTCCACCCGCGCGTCCGCGACGTGCTCGATGCCGAGCTCGGCCAGGAGCGCCTCGGGCTCCAGCCGGCGTGCACCGCGGTTGGCGCGGTAGCGGGTGCCGGCCAGCAGGTTCTGCCGCACCGTGAGCCAGGGGAACAGGGCGGGCTGCTGGAAGACGACCGCGGGCCGGCGGGCCCCGGGACGGCGCACCACCTCGCCGGCGGTGGGCTCGGTCAGGCCGGCCACCAGCCGCAGCAGGGTCGACTTGCCGCTGCCGCTGGGGCCGAGCACGGCCGTGGTGCGGCCGGGCACGAGCTCCAGGTCCACCCCGGCCACGGCGGGCGAGGTGGTGCCCGGGTGGGCGTAGGAGACCGCGCGCAGGCGGATCGCGGGCGCGGCGTCGACCGCCGCGCGCGGGTGCCGGCTCACGCCGCCTCGAGCCGGCGCAGCAGCACGCGCAGGTGCCCCTCGGTGGGGGACTGCACCGGCAGGAACTCGGCCTCCCGCACCCGGCGGCTGGTGCCGCTGCGCAGCGCGAAGCCGCGCCCGCCGGCCACCCGGCGCTCGAGCGTGGTGGTGCTGCCCGTCAGGTGGGCCGCGGCCAGCCGCAGGGAGACGATCTCGTGGCGGGTGGCCGTGTCGGGGGTGGCGGCCAGTGCGTCCAGTCGCCCGGTGAGCGCGTCGAGCTCAGCCGTCAGCGCCGCGTGGTCGTCGGAGAAGACCTCGGACTCCGGGCCCTGCAGGCACTGCTCCGCGGCGTCCAGGGCGGCGGCCGAGAGGCCCAGGCAGAAGGCCGACTGGAGGCCCAGCATCGGGGCCGTGACGCGCTCGCGCAGGGCGGCGCCGTCCTCGGTGAGCACCCGTTCGGGGCCGATCTCGACGCCCTCCAGGGTCAGTGATCCCGAGGCGGTGGCGTCCAGCGCGGTGAGCCCGGACAGGTGCCGCACCGACAGCGCGGCGTCGTCGGTGGCGACGCGCACCACGGACACGGCGTCGGCGGTGCCGGCCACGCGCACCGGCAGCACGACCTCGCCACCGGGCAGCAGGTTGGAGGCCCACGGGATCCGGCCGTCCAGGCGCAGCCCGCCGCCGGGCAGCGCCTGCGCCTCGACCGGCACGGGCCCCAGCCCGGCCGCCGCCTTGAACAGCGGAGCCATGGCCGAGGACAGCGGGACCTGCCCGGTCAGCGCGGCCTCGGGCAGCTCGGCGCCGGCCGCGTCGTGGTACTCGACGCCCATCCGGTGGCCCCAGAGGCTGAACGCCGTGGCCGTGCACCGCTCGCCCAGGGCGCGCAGGACGGCCACCTGACCGCGCAGGTCACCGGCGGTGGTGGCCCCGCCGCGGCCCAGCGAGAGCGCCCGGCCGGCGGCCTCGGCGAGTGAACGGAACGCGTCGCGCTCACCGCGGTCCACGGCCGCGGCGTGCTCGGAGGCGGCAGCCAGGAGCGCCGAGTGGTCCTCGTCGGTGGCCGGGGCGTCGCCGGGCATGGTGACCGTGGCGGGGGACGCGTCGGTGGCCGTCGTGCTCACCGACCGACCCCGCGCAGCAGGTCGGCGTCCAGCACGTGCAGGCGGTCGATGGGGGTGGAGACGGCCTCCCGCGCGCGGACGACGGCGTCGGTGTCCGGGGCGTCGTAGAAGCACAGGCACTTGGCGGTGTCCTCGCGGACGTAGGTGCGCAGGAAGGAGGTTTCCGGCACATCGGCGTACTTCGGGGCGTTCGCCTTCTTGCGCGCCAGGTAGGCGTCCATCGTCACCTCGGCGGGGATGTCCCACTCCACCAGGTAGCCGGCGGCCGGGCGGGCGGCCTTGACCTGCTCCAGCTCCGCGCCGACGAGGCGGACCTCGGCGGGCTCGGAGACCTCGGTGGCGGCGTCGCCGACGGTGGTGCGCAGCGCCTCGGCGGCACGGGCCGGGGCGTCGGGGGCGTCGTCACCGGCCTCGGCGATGACGAAGACGCGGCCGTGGTCGGAGGTCACCTGGGCCTCGACGAGCTCCAGGCCGGCCTCGCCCAGCCCGCCGGCCACCTCGTCCAGCACGGAGGTCACGGCCTCCTGGGTGTTCTCGGCGGGGACGATCTCGATCAGCTGCAGGCTCATGACTCTCCTTGGACGGGGTGGGCACCGGTCCCGGTGCCGCTCGGCACACAAGGATAAGCACGGGCACTGAGGATAAAAACCAGATGTGATGTATGGAACCTCACATCCCCTCGGTGCGGTGGGGCAGACTCGGATCGTGCCCCGACCGACCCGCTCCCTCGGCCCGTTCCTCGCGTGCGTCGCGCTCCTGGCCGGCTGCTCGACGGACGACCCCGACCCGGCCGGGGTCCCGCGCCCGGCGGCACCCGTCACCGACTCGGACGGTCGGGTGAGCCAGTGGACCGGCTGGCAGCACCACGGCAGCCACGAGCGGCAGCGCTACCGGCTGCTCCCCGGCGACGAGGGCGGTGGGGTCGCGGTGCTCGTGCACGGCGGCAGCTGGCACGCCGGCAGCGCCGACACCTACACCGCAGAGCGGTCGACCATGCACGTCCTGGTGGAGGCGCTCCACCAGGAGGGCTGGTGGGTGGTTGCGACCGAGTACCGCTACGCCGACCGCAGCCGCTGGCCCGCCACCGCGCAGGACGTCCACGCCTCCACCCGGGCGGGGGTGCACCTGGCGCGGGAGCGCGGGGCGGGCGACCGGCTGGTGATGATGGGCGACTCCGCCGGCGGCCACCTGGCGGCGTTCGAGGGGGTGACGCACCCGCAGCAGGTGGATGCGGTCGTCGCCTACTACGGCCTGCACGACTTCACGACCTCCGCCGAGCAGCGTGCCGAGCGGGACTGTCCGCCGATGAACGTGGGCGCTCCCAACCTCTTCGGGTCCGAGCCCACGACGCCGGAGCTGACCGCCCGGGCCCGCGAGGCCTCGCCGGTGCACCGGGTGGGTCGCGACAGCCCGCCGATGATGCTGCTGCACGGCACCGAGGACTGCGTCGTCCCGCCGCAGCAGTCCCGGCAGCTGCGTGACGCGCTGGCGGACTCGGGGGTCCCGGCGGAGCTGGTCGAGCTGGAGGGGGAGGGGCACGGTGGCCCGGCCTTCGTCACCCCCGACGGGACGCTGCCGCAGGTGCTCGGCTTCCTGGAGGAGCACGCTCCGGTGCGATGAGCGTGCTCTTGGGCGCGGGAGGATGGCGCCCATGGACGAGACGACCCGCCCCGACCTGCACGACGCCTCCGTCGACCCCGCCCCCACCGTGCGGGTGGGCGACCGGCGTTTCGGCGCCGGGTGCCCCGCGATCACCGTGCCGGTGATGGGCCGTGGGGTCGACGAGCTCGTCGCCGCCGTGGCGCGTGCGGCCACCACCCCGGCGGACCTGTTGGAGTGGCGCGTCGACCATCTGGAGGGGGCCGAGGCGCTCGCCGATGACGTGCCTGCCCTGCGTGACCTCGTGCGGCGGGTGACGCGGGCCGCGGGCGGGACGCCCCTGCTGGCGACCTACCGCACGCGTGGGCAGGGTGGCGAGGGCGACGCCTCCCCGGAGCAGTACCTCGCCCTGCTGGGGCGCCTGGTCGAGGCCGGTGGGGTCGACCTGCTGGATGTCGAGTTCGACCACCCCCACCGGGACGGGGCCCTGGCACAGGCACGGGCCACCGGGGTGCCCACCCTGGTGAGCCACCACGACTGGGACGGTCAGCCGGAGGCCACCGAGCTCCTCGGCTGGGTGGACCGCCTGCGCGCCACCGGGGCCGATGCCGTCAAGCTCGCGACGGCGCCGGCGGACGTCACGCAGTCGCTCGCGCTGCTGGAGGTGCTGGAGCGCTGCTCGCGCTCCGGGCAGCCCCTGGCGATGCTGGGCATGGGCGCCGCCGGGCAGTCGACCCGGCTGGTGGGACCGACCTGCGGGAGCCTCCTCACCTTCGCCCACGCCGGGGAGGCGAGCGCCCCCGGTCAGCTGGCGGTCGAGCTCGTGGCCGCTACGGTGGGGGCTCTGCGCGGCCCGAACGGGTCTGCGTGACCGGTCATCCCGATCCCCCGAGAGGACGCCATGCACCTCACGACGCCCCGAGCGATCGCCCTCGCTCTGAGCTCCGCCCTGGCGCTGGGCGCCTGCGGACAGGCCACCGGTGGTTCCGTGGAGGAGAACACGGAGTCCGTCTCCGCCGAGTCGTCGGGCACCGCCGAGTCCGGCAGTCCCGGGGACTCCTCGAGCGACTCGGAGGGCGGTTCCGGCGAGGAGTCCGCGACGACCGGCTCGGGTGACGAGTCGTCGGACGAGATGGGCTCGGGTACCGGGAGCCCGGACGGTCGGTCGCCCGAGGACGAGACCTCCGCCGGCGAGGGCGCCTCCGACGGCACCGACGAGCAGGCCACCGGCACCGCGCCGACGGGGGACCCGGAGCAGGCCCCGGGCGAGGAGACCTCCGCCGACGCCTCCACGCCGACCGACTCGGCCCCGGAGGACGCGGCGCCGACCGACTCGGCCCCGGAGGACACGGCGCCGACCACCGACGCCCCCGTCGACACCGCGCCGACCGGGTCGGACAGGAGCTCTCCCGCCGAGGACGGCGGAGCCGCCCCCACTGACGGGGTGGACGGCGGTGAGGCGTCCCTGGAGCCGGCACCGACGGAGGGCGGCACCAGCGCGCCGGTGCCGGGCGAGTCGGACGAGAGCGGCTCGTCCGACGGTTCCTCCGAGACCACCCCGAGCGAGTCGTCCAGCGGCCCGTCGTCCACCGGGGCCCCGAGCCCCAGCTCATCCTCCGGTGACGACGCGGCACCGGAGCCGGGCGTCTGGGGCGACTGGGTCTCCTACGGCTCGTCCTCCGACCAGCGCTACAAGATGCTGCCCGGTGAGCCCGGCAAGGACGTCGTCGTCCTAGTGCACGGCGGTGGTTGGGTCGGCGGCGACGCAGCGTCGTTCACCGACGAGAGCAGCCGCAAGAACGAGATCGTCCAGCGCCTGCACTCGCAGGGCCTGTGGGTCGCCACGGTCGAGTACCGCAAGGCCGACCAGAGCGAGTGGCCCGCCACGGCCGACGACGTCCACGACGGCGTGACCGCCGCGGTCGGCGAGGCCCGTGACGGCGGCGCCGGCCAGCAGGTGGGCCTGTTCGGTGACTCGTCCGGTGGCCACCTGGCGGCCCTGGAGGCCGTGCAGCACCCCGGCACGGTGGACGCCGTGGTCGGCTACTTCGGCATCTACGACCCGCTGACGGCCAAGGCCCAGCGCAAGGACATGTCGTGCCCGCCGGCCACCGCCGCGGAGGACCACCTGCTCATGCACGACGCCACGGACCCGGCGGTGCGCGACCGGCTGGAGGAGACGGCCTCGCCGGCCGCCCTGGCCACCTCCGAGGCCCCGCCGATGTTCATGCTCCACGGCACCGCCGACTGCGTGGCACCGGCCGAGCAGTCCCGGCAGATGCACCAGGCCCTGCAGGCCAAGGGCGTGAACTCCAAGCTCGAGGTGGTGAAGGGGGCCGACCACTCCCAGCCGGCCTTCTGGACCGAGGACCGGTACCTCAGTCAGGTGACCTCGTGGATGGCCGTCAACGGGGTCGACTGAACCGTAGGATCGCCCCATGCTGCGACGGACGATGCGAGACCTTCCCGCCATCAGGTGGCGCGACGAGAAGATCGAGGAGTGGCGGGAAGTTGCTCGCACCGAGAAGTCGGCGCGGCGCGCGGCCGAGCAGCGGGCGGGGGCGGCCGAGGCCGAGCTGGCGCGGCTGCGCGGGGCGGGGTCCACGGGTTGTGCCGCCCCCGTCTCGCGTCCGAGCACCACGCTGCCGTGCGGTGAGCCCCTGCTGGGTGCCGACAGCACCGTGACCCGGGACGACGACGGGACCATCCCTCGCGTCGAGTTCGGTCCGGACCTGGTGAAGGCCCTGGAGAAGGACGGGCACGTGCGCTCGTCCGGCGCCAGCGCGGGTGACGCGCGGGGCTACCCGAGCTTCTCCACCCACCTGCTCGAGCACCGTCGCTACCGCAAGCGCCTCAGCGACCAGGGGCTGAAGAACCACCCGCGTCGCGAGATCCCCAAAAAGCTGGAGAACTTCGCGCTGGCCGCCAGCCACGGCGTGCAGCCGCCCACGCTGTACGCCATCTGGCGCAAGGCCGAGGAGGTCGACCTCTCGGGTCTGCCGGACGAGTTCGTCCTGAAGTCCAACGGCGGTGCGGGCTCCCTGGGCGTGTACCCGCTGCGCCGGGTGCCGGGTGAGGAGGACACCTTCGAGGTGGCCGACGACACCCGCCGCCGGATCACCGGTGCCGAGGTCGTCGAGCGCCTGACGACCAACCGCAAGCTGTCGCGGCCGTGGTTCGCCGAGGAGCTGCTGGTGCCGGACGTCGGTGAAGGCGGCCTGCCCAGCGACTACAAGCTGTTCTCCTTCTATGGGAAGGTGGGCTTCGGCTTCACCCGGCACGCCCCCCTGCACCGCGGCGTCGAGGGCTGGCAGGACGCCCAGGAGTTCCGCTACTTCGACGGCGAGGGGCGCGACATCGAGATGCGCACCCGCCGGTCGCGCCGCGACGTGCCGATGAGCCCCCTGCTGCCGGAGATGATCGAGGCGGCCGAGCGGCTCTCGGCGGCCGTGCCGCTGCCCTTCGTGCGGGTGGACCTGTACGGCACCACCAAGGGCGTCGTGATGGGGGAGATCACCATGCTGCCGGGCAGCCACACCGACCTCCTGCCGCTGCAGGACGCGCGCCTGGGGCGGATGTGGGAGGAGGCCGAGATGCGCCTGCAGATCGACCTCGCCGTCAAGGGGCGCCCCTACCGCAACGTCGCCGGCAAGCACCCGGTCCCGGAGAACCTGCGCCGCTACCTGCCGAAGGGCTCCTGAGCCCGTCCACCGGCCCCGGAGCGGTGGACGGGCCGGACCGGTTCACCGCTCCGTGCCGGGAAGATCCACGTGCTGGGTGTCCGGGATCACGCCATGTCGGGCGACTCGACCGTAGTATCTCGTGAATGATCCGACGCACCCTGCGCGACCTGCCCGCCATCAAGTGGCGGGACGAGAAGATCGAGGAATGGCGCGAGCTCGCGCGTGAGCGCAAGGACGCGCTCCGTGCGGCCGAGAAGCGCGCCGAGGACGCCGAGCGACGGCTCCGGCAGGCCGGCGGGGGCTCCCCGCCCGACCGCTGCGGCCTCGGGCAAGGTCGTGGTGCCGGTCGGCGGCGCCGTCGTGACCGACTACCCGGCGACGACGCCGCGCGTCGACTGGGAGGAGTCGTTCACGCGGCAGATGAAGGACGCCGGGTTCGACCCCAGCGTCGGCGCCCGGGTGGGTGACCCCCGCGGCTACCCGAGCTTCGTCAGCAAGCTCTACGAGGCCCGTCGCTACCGGCAGCGTCTGGCCGACCAGGGGCTGAAGACCCACCCGCGGCGGCAGATCCCCAAGAAGCTGCAGAACTTCGCGCTGGCTGCCAGCCACGGCGTGCAGCCGCCGACGATCCTCGCCATTTGGCCCAAGAAGGAGGACATCGACCTGTCCTCCCTGCCGGACGAGTTCGTCGTCAAGTCCAACGGCGGTGCGGGATCGCGCGGCGTGTACCCGCTGCGTCGGGTGCCGGGCGAGCAGGACACCTACGAGATCACCGACGAGACCCGGCGCCGGGTGAAGGGGGCCGAGGTCGTCAAGAGCCTGACCACCGACCCCAAGCTCACCGGTCCGTGGTTCGCCGAGGAGCTGCTGGTTCCGGACGTCGGTGATTCCGCGCTGCCCAGCGACATCAAGATCTACGCCTTCTACGGGCAGCTCGGGTACGGCTTCACGCGCCGCGCGCCGCTGCACCGCGGTGCCGACGGCTGGCAGGACGAGCTCGAGTTCCGCTACTTCGACGGCGAGGGGCAGGACATCGAGATGCGCCAGGAGGCCTCGCGCACCGACATCCCGGTGAGCCCGGACCTGCAGACCATGCTCGAGTACGCCCGCAGACTCTCGGCCGCCGTGCCGCTGCCCTTCGTGCGGGTGGACCTGTACGGCACCACCAAGGGTGTGGTGATGGGTGAGATCACCCTGCTGCCGGGAGGCAACCAGCACTACCTGCCGCTGCAGGACGCGCGCCTGGGCAAGCTGTGGGAGGAGGCCGAGATGCGGCTGCAGATCGACCTCGCCGAGGGGCGGCCGTTCGCGATCCTGTCCGGTGACCACCCGGTGCCGGAGAACCTGCGGCCCTACCTGCCCGCCCGGAGCGCCTGACCGGAGGCACCCGCGCAGGACGGGAGGGGACGTGCCACCACGGCACGTCCCCTCCCGTCGTCTGCGGCAGCTGCCCCCGGCCCCGGGTGGGAGCAGGGGGCGTGGCCGTGGATCAGCCCATGTTGCTGCGACAGGCCTGGTCGACCTTGCCGAGCTGCTCGGAGACCGTGGGGTCGCTGGGGCCCTTGGCCTTGGCCATGGCGCCGGACAGGGAGGTGAAGGCGTCGCTGACCTCGGCCGGGGCCACCTTGGCGAGGTCCTTCAGGCCCGCGGCGCTGGCCTTCGGGTCGTCCAGGGCGCTCGGGTCGGCCATCGCGCCGGCCCAGTAGCCGCAGGCGTCCTGGGCGGACAGGGCATCGACCTTCTTGTCGATGCCCTTCATGTCCTTGAAGGTCGCGATGTCGAGGGCGGCGGAGTCACCGCCGGACTCGCCGGACCCGCTCTCGGCCGGGGCGCCCTCCTCGGCGTCGCCTCCGGACTCGGCGGGCGCGCTGCCCTCGGCCGGGGCCTCGGCGCCCGACTCGGCCGGGGTCTCCTCGGCCGGAGCGCTGTCCTCGGCGGGGGCGTCCGACTCGGCCTCCCCGGACTCGGCGGGCGCGCTCTCCTCGGCGGAGGTCTCGGAGCCGGTGGACTCCTCCTCGCCGCCTCCGTCCCCGCCGCCGCAGGCGCTGAGGGCCAGGACGGCCACGGGCACGGTGGCGACCCGCAGCAGGCGGCTCGAGAAGCGGGCGGGTCCGTTGCTCGGTGCGGTGTTCATGGCTCCTGCCTAGCATTCGGGCGTCCTGGTGGACGAATCACGGGCGCGCCCCGGGGCGTCGGGGAGGTCGCCAGAGCGGTCCGCGGATCACGCATACTTGCGCCATGATCCGCCGTGCCGTGCGCTCCCTTCCCCCGGTCCGCAACCGTGACCTCAAGATCGCCGAGCTCCGCGAGCAGCTGCGCACCAGCAAGGCGGAGGCCAACGACCTGCGGCGGCGGGTCCGGGCCACGGAGAAGGCCCGACGCGTGGCCGAGGAGAGACTGGAGCGTTCGAACCACCTCGGGCGGGTGGTGCGCGACCGCCCCGGTGCCATGCCCCGGGTCCGGCTCGGCACGGCCGTGCTGGAGCGGCTGCGGGCGGCCGGGTTCCGCCACACGGGCGGCACCGCGAAGGAGGACGCCCGCTCCTACGCCAGCTTCGTGACCAAGCTCTTCGAGGTGCGGCGCTACACCTACATCGTGCGCCGGCTGGGTGCCCCGCACCCGCGGCCCGAGGTCGCCAACAAGCTGCGCACCCTGGCCCTGGCGGCCAGCCACGGCGTCGGCATCCCGACGATCCACGGGCTCTGGGAGGACGCCCGCGAGATCGACCTGGCACCGCTGCCCGACGAGTTCGTGCTGAAGGCCAACCACGGTGCCGGCAGCCGGGGCGTCGTGCCGGTGCGCCGGGTGCCGGGTGAGCCGGACACCTACCGCCTGACCGACGACACCGACCGGGTGCTGTCCGGTGCCGAGGTGATCGCCTGGGTGACCAAGGACAACCTCTCGGGTCCTTGGTACGCCGAGGAGCTCCTCGTGGGCGACGACGGGTCCGGCGGCATCCCGCACGACTACAAGCTCTACTGCTTCTACGGCGAGGTGGCCGGGGGCTTCGTGCGCCGGGCCGGTGCGCACTTCGGGGTCGAGGAGTTCGCCGACGAGGTCCGCTTCCACTACTTCGACGGCGAGGGGAAGGACCACGTCTGGCGCCAGGAGCGCGTCGACCAGTCGATCCCGCTCTCGCCGCAGCTGCCGGAGATCCTGCGCAGCGCCCAGCTCCTGTCCACGGTGGTGCCCCTGCCGTTCATCCGGGTGGATCTCTACGCGACCACCCGCGGCGTGGTCATGGGCGAGCTGACCCTCGGCCCGGGCGGCGCCCAGTACCTGCGGGCCGAGGAGGACGTCCGCTTCGGCCGGATGTGGGACGCGGCGCAGGTGCGACTGGAGACCGACCTGTTCGCCGGCGAGCGCCCCTACGACATGGTGGTCGGCGACCACCCGGTGCCGGAGCTGCTGCAGCCCTACCTGCCGCGTCGCTGAGGGAGCGCGCTCAGAGCCAGCCGTTGTCCCGGGCCGTCGTGGCCGCGCCGGCGCTGGTGCGTGCCCCGGTCTTGCCGATCGCCGAGGACAGGTGGTTGCGCACCGTCCCGGGTGACAGGAACAGGGCCGCGGCGATCTCGCTCGAGCTGCGGCCGTCCGCGGCCAGCCGCAGCACGTCGGTCTCGCGCGCCGTCAGCGGGTTGGGCCCGGCCAACGCCGAGGCGGTCGCGAGCTCGGTATCGACGGTGCGCAGCCCGGCGTGGGTGCGGCGCACGGCCTCGACGAGCTCGGCCGGCGGGCAGTCCTTGACCACGAACCCGCTGGCGCCCGCGTCGAGCGCACGCCGCAGGTAGCCGGGGCGCCCGAAGGTCGTCACCACCAGCACGCGCGGCCGGCCGGGGCACGCCACCAGCCCGGGCAGGGCCTCGATGCCGCCGCCCCTGGGCATCTCGATGTCCAGGAGCACCACGTCCACCGGGTGCTCGGCGGCGAACCCGACGGCGGCGGGCCCGTCGGCCACCTGCCCGACCACGGTCAGGTCGTCCTCGAGGTCCAGCAGCGCCGCGAGGGCGCCCCGGACCAGGGCCTGGTCGTCGACCACCAGGATGCGGATCATCAGGACTCCTCCGGGAAGGTGAGGGTGAGGCGGGTGCCGGGCGAGGCGTCGGTCCAGCGGGCGGCGCCCCCGATGGCCTCGGCGCGCTCGCGGATGCCGGCCATGCCGTGACCGGCGCGGAAACCGGTGGGCGCACCGTGGCCGTCGTCGACGACCTCCACCCGGTCGGCGGCGAGACGGACCGTGAGCCTCTCGGCGTCCGCGTGGCGCACCGCGTTCGTCACCGCCTCGCGCACCACCCAGGCGCTGACCGGGCGGAAGCGGGGCGGGATGAGGGAGGCGTTGCCCTCCACCGCGAGCACCGTCCCGGCGCTGCCGGCGAGGTCGGCGGCCCGGTCGAGCTCGGTCTCCACTAGGGGCGAGCGGAGGCCCACCACCGTGGACCGGGCCTCGGCGAGCGCCTGCCGGGCCAGCTCGGCGACCTCCGCGACCTCGGCGCGCGCCCGCTCGTCGTCGCGGCCGATGAGGCGTTCGGTCAGGTCGGCCTTGAGCACGATCGCGGTCAGCGAGTGCCCGAGCACGTCGTGCACGTCGCGGGCCACACGCTCGCGCTCGGCGCTCACCGCGTAGGCGGTCCGGACCTCCTGCAGCTCGCTGCCGCGGGCGTCCATCTGACGCATGGCCAGCATGCCCAGCCCGACCGGGAGCGTGACGGTGAGGAACCACGTCGCCTCCGGGTGCCCGAGCAGAAGGGTGACCAGGGGCGAGAGGGCACACAGGAGCGTCACCGGCAGGTGGGTCGGGCGGGGCAGGTGCAGTGCGGAGTGCACGGCCACGTAGGGCATGAGGCCGAGGGCCCCCGCACCCAGCAGGGGGACGGTGGCGGCGGTCAGGAGGAGCAGCCCGGCCAGCACCCACCACGGGTGCCGCTCGGTGTAGCCGACCAGGTAGAGCACCACGAAGACGCCGATGGCCGTGAGGGTGCCGGCGACCGGGAGCGTGCCGGCGTCGGACCCGAGCACCCCGAGGACGGGGTAGATGAGGAAGACCAGGAAGGTCACCGCGATGGCCAGCGACCACCGGGTCCACGGTTCCTCGGTGAGTGCCGCGAGACGTGCCGGGTGTTCGGACCCGGTCGCAGCGCCCCCGTCGCCGGTCACTGGCGCCCCGACGACCGGCGCATCATCAGTGCACACGCTGCGCCCAGGATCACGAACCATGCGGCCATGTTCGCGTACACCTGCCAGGCCGGCACGGAGGTGGTCGGGTCGAGCCAGCCGTCGGTGATCGGCCGGTTGGCCGCGTTGACCACGCCGAACATCGGCGTGAAGCGTGCCAGGTCCAGCAGCCAGCCGGAGAGCGGCATGAAGATGTTGCCCAGGAAGGCGAACACCACCAGCGAGCCGGTGGCGATGCCGATGGAGGCGTCCGACCGGATGAGCAGGGCCATGAGCAGCCCGAAGAGGGCGAAGAGCGACGACCCGAGCCAACCGACGAGGCCGGCCCTCAGCCAGGTGCCTAGGAAGGCCTCGGCGCCGGTGGCGGCCGCGATGCTGAGCACGAGTACCATCGGGGCGGCGGCCACGACGAGCGCGGTCACCACCTTCTGCAGGGCGAAGCCCAGGGGTGAGAGGGGCGTGAGGAGCACCTGGCGGGTCCACCCCTGCTGCTTCTCCCAGGCGGTCAGGGCACCGATGGAGGTGCAGGCCGTGCACGCACCATAGGTGGCCAGGTTCACGGCGATGAGCGCGTCGACGTCCCCGCCCGGCAGGGGGAAGCCGGTGTCCTCCTGGCTCGCCGAGAAGATCAGGTACATGAACACCGGCAGGCCGATGGTGAACACCAGGTTGGAGACGTTGCGCAGGATCCGCACGGTGTCGATGCGCAGGTAGGTGGGGGAGAAGGACATGGACATGGGGGCTCCTGGTGGGTGCTGGGGGTGGTGGGGTGCCGGTGGTTCGTCCGGTGACCTGCGCTCGCTCAGTCCTGCGCGGCGCGGGTGAGCTCGGCGAAGGCCTCGTCGAGACCGAGCGGCACCACCTCGAGGTTGCGCCCGCCCCAGTCGGAGAGGGCCCGGACCGCGAGCCGGTCGGAGTCCGTGGTGCGCATCTCGACGCGGGTGGGTGTGACGGCGGTGGCCAGTGAGACGGTGGCATCGCCCCGCAGACCGTGTAGCACGCGCTCCGCGTCGGGCACGTCGCAACGCAGCACCCGGCCGGGCACCTGGGCGCGGACGGCGGCGGTGGTGTCGTCGGCGATGACGCGGCCGCCGGCCATCAGCACGGTGCGGGGCGCGTACTCCTCGGCCTCGGCCAGGTAGTGGGTGGCGAACACGATGGTGCGGCCCGCACGGGCCTCGTCGCGCACCGCGTGCCAGAACTCCTGCCGGGCGGTCACGTCCATGCCGGCCGTCGGCTCGTCGAGCACCATGAGGTCCGGGTCCGGCAGCAGGGCCAGCGCGAACCGGAGCCGTTGGCGCTCGCCGCCGCTGCACTTGCCCACCCGACGGCGGGCCAGCGGCGCCAGGCCGACGCGCTCCAGGACCTCGGCGCACCCGGCCGCGCCGATGCCGTGCAGACTGCCCACGCTGCGGACCGTCTCGGCGACGGACAGGTCGTCCAGCATCGCGCCGAACTGCAGCATCGCGCCGATGCGGCCGTGGCGGACGGCTGTCGCGGGGTCCTCACCGCAGACGCGGACCGTGCCGGAGTCGGGGCTCTGCAGGCCCATCGCGATGTCGAGCGTGACCGACTTGCCAGCACCGTTGTGGCCCAGCAGGGCGACCACCTCGCCACGGCGGACGGTCAGGTCGACGCCCTGCACGGCCTCGACGCGTCGGCCCCCGCGACCGTAGGACTTCGTGATGCCGGTGAGCTCCAGTACGGGCTCCTCGCCGGGGCCCGGGACGGTGTCGTTCTGCATGTCCTCCACGGTGCCGAGGAGGACAGGGGGACACCCAGCACTCCGGTCACCGTCTGCCCATGACCCGAGTCATGCGCGGGCACCCGGGTCCGGGCACGGGTGCCCCACCCCCTCAGGCGCTGGGGTCGAGCAGCAGCTTGCCGCTCGAGCGACGCCCGGTGAGGTCCTCCTGGGCACGGGCGGCCTCACTCAGCGGGTACACCTCGCCGACGGTCAGCTCCAGGTCGCCGTCGGCGACCAGGGTGAAGACGGCTCGGGCGTGCCGCAGCAGCTCCTCACGGGCGGCGACGTAGGTGGCCATGCCCGGGCGGGTCAGGTACGCCGACCCCGCCTGGTTGAGCCGCTGCGGGTCCACCGGCGGCACCGGTCCGCTGGCCGCGCCGAACAGGCAGAGCAGGCCACGTGGCGCCAGGCTGGCCAGCGAGGCGTCGAAGGTGCTGGCCCCCACGCCGTCGAACGCGACCTTCACCCCGGCCCCACCGGTGATCTCCGCGACGCGCTCGGCCACGTCCTCCCGGTCGTAGCGGACGATGTGCGCCGCCCCGGCGCGGCGGCCCGCCTCGGCCTTCGCGTCGGTGGAGCAGGTGCCGATGACGGTGACGCCGTCCAGGGCGAGGATCTGCGTCAGCAGCAGGCCGACGCCGCCGGCCACCGCGTGCACCAGGGCGGTGTCGCCGGACTCCAGCGACCACACGTCGCGGGCCAGGAAGTGGGCGGTGATGCCCTGCACCAGGGCGGCCACCGCCTGGTCGTCGCCCAGCCCCTCGGGCACGGGCACCAGCTTGTCGGCCGGCACGACCGCGTGGGTCGTGTAGCCCTGCCCGTTGACCAGACACCAGGCCACGCGGTCGCCGACGGCCACGTCGGTCACGCCCTCGCCGACGGCGGCCACCCGGCCTGCCCCCTCGTTGCCCGCGGTGGCCGGCAGGTCACCGGGGTAGAGGCCCTCGCGGTAGTAGGTGTCGATGAAGTTGACCCCGGCCCGGGCCACCTCGACCACCACCTCGCCGGGGCCCGGCGTCGGGTCCTCGGCCTCGCGGACCTGCAGGACCTCGGCCCCGCCGTGCTCTTCGAAGATGACGCTGCGCATGCGCGTCAGCCTGTCACGCCGGCGGGGCGAAAGGGCGGCCCACGCCCACCAGCGGGCGACGGCCGCCAGGACGAGGCCCACGGAGCCGGTCGCGATCGTCGTCAGTGCGTGGACGAGGGTGGTCACCGCCATCGGGTGCCGGCGCACCGCCGCGTAGAGCGCCCCACGGAAGAACAGCTCCTCGGCCACCCCGTTGACCAGTGCCAGGGTCACGACGAGTGCCAGGTTCCCGACCCTGGCGTGGTCCAGCACCGCGTTGACGCTCTCCTCGAGCAGGGGGACCCGGGTGGCCACGAGGGCCCCCACGACGAACAGGGCGATGACCCCCACCGCCATGAGCAGGGGCTGCACAACGACCCGGCGCCGGCGCAGCGATCCTGCTGACGTGGCTTCCTCGGGGAAGCCCGTGCCGGTGGCCCGGGCGGTGCCGCCCTCGGAGGACGTGTCCTGGGATGCGCCGAAGGTGGGGGCATGGCGCCAGCCCAGGAGTCACCCCGGGTGGCGTGCCGTGTCAGTGGAGGCCTCTCGGTGGGGCTTCGTGCGGCCCTTCCTCGGACGCTCCTGCCGACGGGGTGGGGCGTTCCTGGTGCGCCGATTCGCTGACCCGCTCGAAATGTGCCCAATATCACTGGGTCCCTGTGGTTGACTGCCGGGCGGTCCGCGAGTGATCGGCCACACAGGCTGCGCGGAAAAGCACACTGAACGGGTGAGGAGACCCATGAGCACCGCTGGGAACGTGGCGGGCGAGAAGACCTTCCTGGGGCATCCCCGAGGCCTCGCCACGCTGTTCAACATCGAACTGTGGGAGCGCTTCTCCTACTACGGGATGCGCGCCATCCTGCTCTACTACATCATCGACACGGCGGCCAACGGCGGCCTGGGACTCACCGAGAACGTCGGTGCCGCGGTCGTCACCACCTACGGTGCCGCCGTCTACCTGCTGTCGATCGTCGGCGGCTGGGCCGCCGACCGGGTGATCGGCCCGCAGCGCAGCGTGCTGATCGGTGGCGTCATCATCATGGCGGGCCACCTGTGCCTGGCGGCCCCGGGTGAGGTCTTCTCCTGGGTCGGCATCGTGCTGGTCGCCCTGGGTACCGGCTTCCTGAAGCCGAACGTCTCGACGATGGTCGGCCACCTCTACGAGTCGCGGGACGCCCGCAAGGACTCGGCCTTCACGATCTTCTACATGTCCATCAACATCGGTGGATTCGTCTCGCCCTTCGTCGTGTCCTTCCTGAAGAACCAGTGGGGCTACCACGCCGGGTTCGCCGCCGCCGCGGTCGGCATGGCCGCGGCCCTGCTGGCCTACGTACTCGGCCGTCGCACGCTGGCGGTGGAGTCCTCGCAGGTCCCCAACCCGCTGACCCCCACTGAGCGTGGCCGTCTGCCGCTGCTGGTCCTCGGTGCGGTGGGCAGCGTCGTGGCCGCCGTCCTGCTGTCCCGCCTGTGGCGTGACAACTGGTTCGACGCGGTGATCGACGCGACGTCGATCCTGTCCGTGGTGGCCTCCGTCGCCTACTTCGTGGTGATGTTCCGCAGCAAGAAGGTGACCGCGCCGGAGCGTCGTCACCTGTGGGCCTACCTGCCCATCTGGCTCGCTGCCGTGGCCTTCTGGATGATCTTCGAGCAGGCCGCCAGCCAGATGGCCGCCTACGCCGCGTCGCGCACCGACCTGGACTCCCTCGGCTTCCACTTCAACGAGGAGTGGTTCCAGTCGATCAACCCGCTGAGCATCATCCTGCTCGCGCCGCTGTTCGGCATGCTCTGGTCCGCCCGGGCGGGCAGGTTCCCGTCCACGGCCATGAAGATCGCCATGGGTGTGGCCATCGCCGGCATCTCCTTCCTGCTGCTCGGCTGGGCCGCCGTGACCTTCCCGGGTGCCACCAGCCCGGTCTGGGTGCTGGCGGGTGTGTTCGTCATCCAGACGATCGGTGAGCTGTGCCTGAGCCCGGTCGGCCTGTCGGCCACCACGTCGCTGGCCCCGAAGGCGTTCGCCTCGCAGGCCATGGCGCTGTGGTTCCTGTCCTCGGCCACTGGCCAGTCCATCGCCGCCCAGCTCATCCGGGCGATGGAGGGCATGCGTGACGCCGCCTTCTTCTTCACCACCGGTGGCATCGCGGTCGTGTTCGGCCTGCTGCTCCTGGTGATGGTGCCGAAGGTGGCCGCCCTCATGGAGGATGCGGAGCCGGACCACGAGGCCACCGCCCACTGAGGCAGCCTCCGCGCACGGTGGCCCATCGGGACGAGCTCCCGGTGGGCCACCGCCGTGTCCGGGGTGGGGAAGGTGCCCGGAGCAGGGCGTCTCCTGACCCTCTTGGGCAGACCCTTGCCGGTCGTTCACCACGCGTTCACGCCGGGACCATGAACGTGCCACTCCCGAGCCCCAGAATCCGTCCCCATGACTGCCTTCTCCGCCTCCTCGACCACCGGGGTCGCCCGTCGTGTCGTCCAGCCGTCCCGTCGACTCGTCCTGGCCTCGGGGGCCGCGGTCGCGGCGGTGACCGCGTCCCCGCTGCTGGCCGGCACCGCGACGGCAGGTGAGGCCTACCCCTTCCGCCTGGGGGTGGCCAGTGGTGATCCGACTCCCGACGGCGTCGTCCTGTGGACCCGCCTCGCGCCGGACCCCGTCGCCCCCGACGGCCTGGGTGGCATGGGCTCGGCCACCACGACCGTCGAGTGGGAGCTCGCCACCGACGAGGGCTTCCGCTCCGTGGTGCGTCGCGGCTCGGTGACCACCAACGCCGACGTGGGGCACAGCGTCCACGTCGAGCTGAGCGGTCTGCGCGCGGCCAGCTGGTACTTCTACCGCTTCCGCGTCGGGTCCCACGTGTCCGCGGTGGGGTGCACGCGCACCGCCCCGGCAGCCGGCGGCGACGAGCCCACCCGGGTCGGCGTCGTCTCGTGCGCCCAGTGGGAGCACGGCTTCTTCACCGCCTACCGGCACATGGCCGACGAGGCCCCGGACCTGGTGCTGCACCTGGGTGACTACATCTACGAGCACGGCCCCGGCGGCTACCCGGTGTCCTCCGGCCGGGCTCGCGACATGGTGGGCGGGGAGATCTACACGCTGGCGGACTACCGCCGTCGTCACGCCCTGTACAAGACCGACGAGGACCTGCAGCACGCGCACAGCGTGGCCCCGTGGGTGGTGGTCTTCGACGACCACGAGATCGACAACGACTGGGCCGCCGAGTACCACGAGCTGTGGGGCCGGACCGCGTCCTTCCTGAAGCGTCGCTCGGCCGGCTTCCAGGCCTACTGGGAGAACATGCCGCTGCGCCGCTCCTCGGTGCCGACCGCTGACGGCATCCGGCTGTACCGCCGCCTCACCTGGGGGCGCATGGCCACCTTCCACGTGCTCGACACGCGTCAGTACCGCTCGGACCAGACCGGCTGGGTCGGGCCGGTGCCGGACACCTACGACACGCGCCGCACGATGCTGGGCTCGACCCAGGAGGCGTGGCTCGACGAGGGGCTCCGCTCCTCCGGGGCGCGCTGGGACGTGCTCGGCCAGCAGGTGATGGTCGCCCAGTACGACATGCTGGACGGTCCCGGTTTCATGACGAACCAGGACGCCTGGGACGGCTACGTGGCGGCCAAGGACCGGCTGCTCACCAGCATCGAGCGGTCGGGCGCCCGCAACCCCGTGGTGCTCACCGGAGACGTCCACGAGTCGTTCGCCAACGACCTCTGGCGCACGAGCGACAGCGGTCGCAAGACGCTGGGCTCGGAGTTCGTCACCACGTCGATCACTTCCGGCGGCGACGGTGCGGACACCCAGTTCCCGGGCGACGACGACAACCCGCACATCCGCTACCACGAGACCACCCGCGGGTACCTGCGTCTGGACCTCACGGCCTCCTCCTTCACCGGCACCTTCCGGGCGGTCGACCGCGTGAGCACCCGGGGCGGTGCGGTGCGGACCGATGCCGCCTTCCGCCTGGCCGACGGCGTGCGCGGCCTGCAGAAGGCCTGACCCGCCCGACGCTCCGCCTGCCCCCCGGGGCCCGCCTCCCCCCGGGGTGGGGGCAGCACTCCCACGCCCGGCCTCCTGACGTGAGCGCTCGGGGTCACAGCCCTTGGTCCCCGCCGCGATCGTGCCCCAATCGTGACCGGCCGACCCTCGTCGCAGCACCCGCGGAAATGGTCCACTGGCGCGTATGAACATCGCCAGCTACCTCGTGAAGACGGCCGAGCGGCACCCCGAGGCGTGCGCGCTGATCCAGGACGACGCCCGCCTCACCTACGCCGAGCTGCGCGCCACCACCACGGCCGTGGCCGGCTACCTGCGGCAGCAGGGCCTCTCCGAGGGCGACCGGCTGTGCCTGATGCTCCCCAACGTCATCCCGTACGTGCCCTTCTACTACGCCGCCCTCTCCCTGGGCGCCGTGGTCGTGCCGATGAACCCCCTCCTGCGGGACCGGGAGATCACCCACTACCTGCAGGACTCCGGCGCCACCCACATCGTCGCCCTCGGGGGCGAGCTCGGCGCCTCGATGGGGGGTGACGTCGCCGCCGTCGCCGAGCGGCTCGGCGTCACCGCGCACCTCATCGACCCCGCCACCGGCCTCGCCCCCTTCCAGGGCGACCCCGTCACCGAGGTGGTCGACCGCGACCCCGAGGACACCGCGGTCATCCTCTACACCTCCGGCACCACCGGCGTGCCCAAGGGGGCCGAGCTGACCCAGGCGAACATCCACACCAACGTGCTCACCACGCAGGAGACGCTCATCCACCTGGAGCCCGGCGAGGTCGTCATGGGCTGCCTGCCGCTGTTCCACGTGTTCGGCATGACCTGCGCGCTGAACACGAGCGTCCAGGCGGGCGCCACCCTCACCCTGCTGCCCCGCTTCGAGGCCTCCGCGGCCCTGGCGATGGTCGAGCGCGACCGCGTCAGCGTCTTCGAGGGCGTGCCCACCATGTACGGCGCGCTGGTGGCCGCCGCCCGCGCCCGTCAGGAGGCCGGGGAGCCCCCGGTGGACGTCTCCAGCCTGCGCCGCTGCGTCTCCGGTGGCTCGTCGCTGCCGATGGAGACCATCCGTGCCTTCGAGGAGACCTTCGGCGCCGAGATCCTGGAGGGCTACGGCCTCTCCGAGACCTCCCCGGTGGCCAGCTTCAACCACCCGGGCGACACGGTGCCCGGCACCGTCGGTCGTGCCGTGCGCGGGGTCGAGGTCGGCGTCGTCGACCCGGTCACAGACCAGCCCGTCGCCCCCGGTGAGGTGGGCGAGGTCGTCGTCCGCGGCGACTGCGTCATGAAGGGCTACTGGCGCAACGAGGAGGCCACCGCCACGGCCCTGCGCGGCGGCTGGTTCCACTCCGGGGACCTCGGCCGGCTGGACGAGGACGGGCGCCTGTCCATCGTCGACCGGGTGAAGGACATGGTCGTCCGCGGCGGGTTGAACGTGTACCCCCGCGAGGTGGAGGAGGTGCTGTACGAGCACCCCGACGTCCTCGAGGCCGCCGTCACCGGCACGCCCCATCCGGAGCTCGGCGAGGAGGTCACCGCCTACGTCGTCCCGCAGCCGGGCGTGCTCGACGAGGCCGCCCTGAACGATGCCGAGTCGCCCGCCGCGAAGGCCTTCGCCGACGCCCTGCGCGAGCACACGAAGGGCGAGCTGGCGGCCTACAAGTACCCGCGCCACGTGCACCTGCTGCCGGAGCTGCCGAAGGGCCCCACCGGCAAGATCCTCAAGCGCGAACTGGGCTGAGCCCCCGGGCCGTCTCGCGCACCGCCGCGACGTGGTGCCTAGGCTGGAGGCAGAGTCACCACCAACGGCGTCTCCGCCACGAGGAGGAACGATGACACCCGAGCAGGACGCAGGAACGGTCCGTCACGCCCCGAGCCCCGAGTTCGCGGCCCAGGCCAACGCCACCGCGGAGCTCGCCCAGCGCGCCGCGAACGACCGGGAGGCCTTCTGGGCCGAGCAGTCCCGCGAGCTGCTGCCCTGGCACAGCGACTTCTCCGAGGTCCTCGACTGGTCAGAGGCCCCCTTCGCCCGCTGGTTCGCCGACGGCGAGCTGAACGCCTCCTACGCCTGCCTGGACCAGCACGTCGAGGCCGGCCGCGGCGACGAGGTCGCCATCCACTGGGTGGGCGAGCCGGAGGGCGACACCCGCGACATCACCTGGCGCGAGCTGTTGGAGGAGACCTCCCGCGCCGCGAACGTGCTCACCGATCTCGGCGTGAACGCCGGCGACCGCGTGGCCATCTACCTGCCGATGATCCCGGAGACGGTCGTCGCGATGCTGGCCTGCGCCCGCATCGGCGCGACGCACTCGGTGATCTTCGGCGGCTTCGCCCCTAACGCCATCCGCGCCCGCGTGAAGGACGCCGAGGCGAAGGTGGTCATCACCGCCGACGGCGGCTACCGCAAGGGCAAGCCGAGCCCGCTGAAGCCCAACGTCGACGAGGCGCTGAGCGAGGAGGACAACACCGTCGGCAAGGTGCTCGTCGTCCGCCGCACCGGCGCCGACGTCGCCTGGCAGGACGGCCGCGACCTGTGGTGGCACGAGCAGCTCGAGGCCGCCTCCCCGCAGCACGAGGCCCAGCCGATGCCGGCCGAGCACCCCCTGTTCATCCTGTACACCTCCGGCACCACCGGGACGCCCAAGGGCATCTTCCACACCACCGGCGGCTACCTCACGCAGGTCGCCTACACCTCCAAGGTGGTGCTGGACCTCAAGCCCGGGAGCGACGTGTACTGGTGCACCGCCGACGTCGGCTGGGTGACCGGCCACTCCTACCTCGTCTACGGGCCGATGTCGCTCGGCGTCACGCAGGTGATGTACGAGGGCACCCCGGACAGCCCCCACAAGGGCCGCTGGTGGGAGATCGCCGAGCAGTACGGCGTCACCGTCCTGTACACCGCGCCCACCGCCATCCGGGCGGCGATGAAGTGGGGCGACGACATCCCCGCCGGCTACGACCTGGCCTCGCTGCGCCTGCTCGGCAGCGTCGGCGAGCCGATCAACCCCGAGGCGTGGGAGTGGTACCGCGAGCACATCGGCGGCGGGACCACCCCGATCGTGGACACCTGGTGGCAGACCGAGACCGGCGCCATGATGATCGCCCCGCTGCCGGGCGTGACCGAGCTGGTCCCCGGCTCCGCGCAGACCCCGGTGCCGGGCATCTCCGTCGACGTCGTCGACGAGGAGGGCCGCTCGGTCGGCAACGGCGAGGGCGGCTACCTCGTCATCCGCGAGCCGTGGCCGGCCATGCTCCGCGGCGTGTGGGGCGACCCGCAGCGCTTCCGCGACACCTACTGGTCGCGCTTCGCGGGCATGTACTTCGCCGGTGACGGCGCCAAGCGCGACGAGGACGGCAACATCTGGGTGCTCGGGCGCGTGGACGACGTCATGAACGTCTCCGGCCACCGGCTGAGCACCTCGGAGATCGAGTCGGCCCTGGTCAGCCACGACGCCGTCGCCGAGGCCGCGGTGGTCGGTGCCTCCGACACCTCCACCGGGCAGGCCGTCGTCGCCTACGTGATCCTGCGCGGTGAGGTGGCCGAGCAGCGCGGCGAGGGCGCCGACGACAGCGAGCTGGTGGAGGAGCTGCGCTCCCACGTCGGCCGCGAGATCGGCCCGATCGCCAAGCCGCGCACGGTGACGGTCGTTCCCGAGCTGCCCAAGACGCGCTCTGGCAAGATCATGCGTCGTCTGCTGCGGGACCTGGCCGAGGGCAAGGAGATCGGCGACGTGTCGACGCTGGCCGACCCCTCGGTGATGGACTCCATCCGTCACCCCTGATCGCCTGGAGGACCCATGACCGGCACGGTGCCGCGCGGACTGCTCGCGTGGTCGGCGACGCTGCTCACCGTGCCGGTCGTCCTCGCCGGGTGCTCCGGCGACGAGTCCTCGGGGCCCGAGGCCGAGCCCGTCCCCATCACGACGCCGGCCGCCCCGGGCGCATCCGGTGACGAGGCCGAGTCCCCCTCCCCGCGGCCCGATCCCTCCCGGAGCCGGAGCCTGACCAAGCTGGAGCGGTACCAGCGGATCGCGTTCATCATGCCGTCGGACAACGTGGCCTGCCTCATCGAGGAGCAGGGCGTCTCCTGCGACATCCGCAACACCAGCTACCAGCACACCGTGGTGAACGCGGCCAACTGCGTGGAGCCGACGGTGGAGCTCTACCGCGAGGAGAAGAAGCCGGTCTGGACCTGCTCGCGCAGCTCCCGGTTCGTCGACGCGCAGACGCAGAACGACGGCCGCTGGGTGCGGGGGGTGCCGAAGGGGCAGAGCACGAAGATCAACATGATCGAGCACACCGAGCTGCCCTACGGCCAGGAGATCAAGGCCTTCGACTTCCGGTGCGAGAGCCAGGAGACCGGGGTGCGCTGCGAGCGCCTGTCCGACGGGCGCGGCTTCCGCATGGCCTCGCGGGACTACGACCTGTTCTGAGCCTCCCGGTCGGCGTCCGGGTGGCCGGCCCGGGCGTTCCGTCCCGGGTGCGCCGGCCACCAGACGCGGTCGCCCACCAGGTCGAACACCGCCGGCACCACGACGGTGCGCACCAGGAAGGTGTCCACCAGGATGCCCAGCCCGACCACGATGCCGACCTGCGTGAGGGTGATGATCGGCAGCACCCCGAGCACCACGAACACGGCGGCCAGGACGATGCCGGCGCTGGTGATGACGCCACCGGTCGCGGCGACGGCCCGCACCATCGCCGAGGCCGTGTCGGGTCGGCGCCCGGCCACGATCTCCTCCCGGGCCCGGACCACCAGGAAGATCGTGTAGTCGATGCCCAGGGCCACCAGGAAGATGAAGGCGTAGAGCGGCACCGGGGTGTCCAGGGCGGGGAACCCGAAGACGTGTTCGCTGAGCAGCGCGCCGGCGCCCAGGGCGGCCAGCGACCCGATGACGCTGATCGCCACCAGCAGCACCGGGGCCACCACCGAGCGCAGCACCACCACGAGCACCAGCAGCACCATCACCAGCATCAGCGGCAGGATCACCGTCATGTCGCGGATCACGCCCTGCCGCTGGTCCACGGCCTGGGCCTCGCTGCCGCCCACGAGCGCGTCGGCGCTGGTCGAGCGGGCGGTCGCACGGACCGCCTTGACCACCTGGCGTGCCTCGGCACTGGCCGGGGCGGCGTCGGTGGTCACCTGCACGCGCTGCCAGGTGCGCCCGCGGCTCTCGGCGACCTCGCCGGGGCGCGCTCCGGTGACCCCGTCGATGCCGTCGACCGACTGCAGGAGCTCCGCCGTCTCCGGGGCGGGGCGGTCCCCGGATGGTGCCTCGTCCACGGGCACCAGCACGTCCAGCGGGGTGGCCGCGCCGGCGGGGTAGTGCTGCTCCAGGGTCTCCAGGCCGGTGACGGACTCAGCCTCGACCCGGAACTGGTCGGCTTGGGAGAGTCCGACCTTGGTGCCGGCGAGCCCGGCGGCCATGGTGCCCAGCGCCAGCAGCGAGGCCGCCAGCACCACGGCGGGGTGGCGCACCACCCCGGTGGCGATGCGGTGCCAGAGGCCCGACTCGGTCGGGTCCGGCTGCCCCGGGCGCGGGACGAACGGCCAGAACAGGCCCCGTCCGCAGACCGCCAGCAGGGCCGGCAGCAGGGTCAGGGCGAACACCAGCGCCACCAGCAGGCCCACGGCGGCGGCCAGCCCGAGCGACCGGGTGGAGGGCTGCACGGCCAGCAGCAGCAGAGCCAGCGTCAGCACGACGGTGACGTTGCTGGCCAGGACGGCGGGCAGCGCCGCCCGCCAGGCCCGTGCCAGGGCCTGCCGGTGGTCGGTGGTCTCGCGCAGCTCGTCGCGGTACCGGCTCACGAGCAGGAGGGCGTAGTTCGTGCCGGCACCGAAGACCAGCACGCTGGTGATGCCGGAGGTGGAGCCGTCGAAGGCCAGGCCGGCGGCCTCGGCGACGGTGCCGGCGACGGTCGCGGCCACCCGGTCGGCCAGTCCCACCACCAGCAGCGGCACCAGCCACAGCACGGGGGAGCGGTAGGTCACCAGCAGCAGCACCGCCACCACCAGGGCCGTGACCACCAGCAGCCGCACGTCGGCCCCGGCGAAGGCGTTGGAGACGTCGGCGGCGAAGCCGGCCGCGCCGGTCACCTGCGTGGTGGTGCCCGGCGCCAGGTCGCCCGCGGCGTCGCGCAGCGCGTCCACCAGTTCCGGTCCGTCGGCCTCCAGTGCGTCGGAGGCGACCGGCACCACCAGCAGCGCGGCCTCTCCGTCCTCACTCGGCAGGGGACCCTGCACCTCCGCGTCGTCGGGGCGGGCGTCCTCGGGAAGTGCCTCCAGCAGGGAGGGCGCCTTCTGCTGGAGCTGCCCCAGCACCTCGCGGTCCAGCGGGCCCGACTCGTCGGTCACCACCACGGCGGGCGCGGAGTCTCCCCCGGGGAAGCCCTCGAGCACCTCGCTGACCTGCGTGGACTGCGAGTCCTGCGGCACCGAGGCGGGCGCTCCCTCGTCCTGCGCGCCGGGCAGCCCGAGCAGTGCGGCGGCCGCGAGGGCCACCATCAGCAGGGCCACCAGGGGTGCGGCCACCTGACTGGTCAGCCAGCCGCGCTCGGTCGGCGGGCCGGATCGGGTGACGCGTGTGGCTGACATGGACGAATCCTGTCACTCCGCAGGGCGCACGCACGGGACCGGGCAAGTACGCTGCCCGCATGGCGCCGTCGACGATGACCAGCTGGTGGAGGGACAACCCACCGCAGCACCTGCCCGGCCTGCTCCACGGCACGGCCGCGGAGTTCCCCGACCGGGTCCTGGTGAACCGCCGCCAGGGGCAGACCTGGGTGGACATCACCAGCCAGCAGTTCCTGGAGCACGTCAACAGCGTGGCCCGCGGCCTGGTCGCCGCCGGTGTGGAGCCCGAGGACCGGGTGGTCCTCATGGGCAAGACGCGGTACGAGTGGGCGCTGCTGGACTTCGCGATCCTGTCCGCCGGGGCCATCGCGGTGCCGGTGTACGAGACGAGCTCGGCCGACCAGCTCGCGTGGATCATGTCGAACTCGCAGGTCACCTGGGCCCTGGTGGAGAGCGACCGCATGGCCGGCACCGCCCGGGACGCCGCCGAGCAGGCGGGCGTGGACCTGCGGGGCGTGTGGGCCATGGACGGCAAGACCGTCGAGGACCTGGACCAGCTCATCGCCGGGGGCGCCGAGGTCGAGCAGGCGGAGATCGACCGCCGCTGCGAGGGCCTGCTCCCCGAGGCGACCGCCACCCTCATCTACACCTCCGGCACCACCGGCCGCCCGCGCGCCTGCGTGCTGCCGCACCGGGCTTTCATCGAGGAGGTGACGGCCGCCTACGAGGGGCTGCCCGAGCTCTTCGAGGACGAGGCCTCCACGCTGCTCTTCCTGCCGCTGGCGCACGTCTTCGGGCGGATGGTGCACTTCGCCGTCATCGGGGCGGGTGCCCGGGTGGGGCACACCGACACCGCGCGCGTCACCAAGGACCTGCCGGTGTTCCGGCCGACCTTCGTGCTGGCCGTGCCGCGCGTCTTCGAGAAGATCTACGAGTCGGCCCACCTCAAGGCCACGAAGGCCGGGCGCGAGAAGGTCTTCAGCCGTGCCACCCGCACCGCCATCGCCTACTCGCGGGCCATGGACACCGGGCGCATCTCGCCGCTGCTCCGGGCGCAGCACGCGGTGTTCGACCGGCTGGTCTACCGCAAGGTGCAGGACGCGTTCGGCGGGCGGCTCGTGTGGGCCATCTCCGGCGGTGCCGCGCTCGGTGAGCGGCTGGGGCACTACTTCCGCGGCCTGGGCGTCAACGTGCTCGAGGGCTGGGGCCTCACGGAGACCGCCGCCGCGGCTGCGGTCAACCGCCCGAACATGCAGCGGATCGGCAGCGTCGGCGTGCCGCTGCCCGGGTTCGAGGCCCGCCTCACCGACGAGGGCGAGATCCAGGTGCGCGGCGGGCACGTGTTCGCCGGCTACGAGAACCAGCCCGAGGAGACCGCGGCCGTGCTCGGCGAGGACGGGTGGTTCTCCACCGGCGACCTCGGCACCCTCGACGACGACGGCTACCTGCACATCATCGGGCGGGCCAAGGAGATCATCGTGACCGCCGGCGGCAAGAACGTCGCCCCGGGCCCGCTGGAGGACGTCCTGCGCTCCTACCGGCTGGTCAGCCAGGCGATGGTGGTCGGCGACGGCCGCCCGTCGGTCATGGCCCTCATCACGCTGGACGAGGAGCAGCTGCCCGAGTGGCTCAAGGAGCACGGGCGCGAGCCGCTGCCGGTGTCGGAGCTGACCGAGGACCCGGACGTCCGGGCCGCCGTGCAGCAGGTGGTCGACCGGGCCAACCGGACGGTCAGCAAGGCCGAGGCGATCAAGAAGTTCACCATCCTGCCGCGCGACTTCACGCTCGAGCAGGAGGAGATCACCAACTCCCTGAAGGTCCGCCGCCACGTCGTGTCGGAGCACTTCGCGGACGAGATCGAGGCGATGTACGGCCAGCGCTCCCACTCCTTCCGTGACTGAGAACCAGCTGGCCACCGCGAAGCCGCACTACGCGGCACGCTGGGAGAACGCCGTGCGCAGCCGCGTGGCGGACGTCCTGCGTTCGCGCGGGTGGCTGCCGCGCCCGACGGCCTTCGTCGGCTACGGCACGCTCGACCAGGCCCGCGTGTACGCCCGCGTGCAGCTGCACCGGCCGCACCAGGAGGGCGCGCTGCCGACGGCGGTGCAGGACGTGCAGCAGTTCCTCACCCGCCGTGGGTGGCGGGCGTTCATCAGCGCCCCCGACGCCGGGGTGCCGGTCAAGGTGACCCTCGGCGACGCCGTGGTGATGGCCCGGGCCGACCGGGGCGGCTACGTGGAGCAGGTGCTCACCGGGCACGGGCTGCCGCCGGGCACCCACCGGGTGACCTTCGAGTGCCCCGGCGGGGCGATCTCGCAGTCCGACGTGCACATCGCCGACCCGGCCGCGCGGATCGGGCTGGTCAGCGACATCGACGACACGGTGATCTCCACCCACCTGCCGCGACCGCTCATCGCGGCGTGGAACACCTTCGCGCTCACCGAGCAGGCCCGCACCGAGGTGCCCGGCATGGCCGACACCTACCGGGCGGTGCTCTCGCAGCACCCCGGAGCGCCGGTGTTCTACCTGTCCACCGGGGCGTGGAACACCCAGCCGTTCCTGCACCGCTTCCTGAAGCGGCACGGGTTCCCGCCCGGCACACTGCTGCTCACCGACTGGGGACCCACGAACACCGGGTGGTTCCGGTCCGGGCGAGCGCACAAGGAGCGGCACCTGGAGCGGCTGGCACAGGAGTTCCCGGACGTGCAGTGGGTGCTCGTCGGGGACGACGGCCAGCACGACCCGGTCATCTACGACGGGTTCGCCGAGGCCTGGCCCGGGCGGGTGGCGGCCATCGCCATCCGGCGGCTGACCGCCATCGAGCACGCGCTGAGCCGTGGTCTGCCACTAGCGCTCGCGGAGATGGCGCACAAGTACCAGGGGCAGGTGCCGGTGGTGGCGGCGTTCGACGGGTTCGAGCTGCTGCCGCAGCTGCTGCGTGCGGTGGGCGGCAACGGGTGCGTGCTGCCGCTCGGTGAGCCGGGCGGGTTGGACGAGCTGGAGGCTGGTGCGGCCGAGTCCGCGGACGGCCGGGCCAGCGAGTCCGAAGGCGGCGCGTCCGGTGCGGGCGACCCCGGCCGGGAGGACGCGCCGGGTGCCTGAGCTGCCGGAGGTCGAGGGCCTGGCCGCCGCGCTGCGGGAACGCACTGCGGGGCGGGTGGTGGTCGAGACCCAGCTGGCCAGCTTCAGCGTCCTCAAGACCGTGGCCGTGCCACCGCAGGCGCTGCACGGGCGGCCGGTGGACGACGTGCGGCGGTACGGCATATACTTGGACGTCGTCGTGGACGGCACCCACGTGGTGGTGCACCTGATGCGGGCCGGGTGGGTGCTGTGGCACGACGAGCTGCCGAGTACCCGCCTGCGGCCCGGCGGCAAGTCGCCCGTCGCGCTGCGCGTGGCGTTCGACGACGGGTCGGGCTTCGACCTCACCGAGGCCGGCACCCGCAAGGGCATGGCTGTGTGGATCACCGACGAGCTCGGCGAGGTGGAGGGGCTGGCCGCCCTCGGGCCGGACGCGCTGAGCCTGCGCCCGGTCCTGGAGTCGTCGTCGATGGCGGGGGCCGGTGAGGGCGGTAGCGCAGGTGGTGGCGGTGGTGGTGACGTGGGTGCCACGGGAGATCCGGCGGGGGAGGGCGTGCCGGGTGGCACGGCATCGACCACCGCACCTCCGACCAGCCCCGAGGATCGGGCCACGTTCTGGGCCGGGGCGCTGGCCGACCGGCGCAACCAGATCAAGCGGGTGCTGCGGGACCAGGCGGTGGTCAGCGGCATCGGCAACGGATGGTCCGACGAGATCCTGCACGCGGCGCGGCTGTCGCCCTTCGCGCTGGCGGCGAACCTGGACGCCGAGCAGGTCGGGCGGCTGGCCGAGGCGGTGCACGAGGTGCTGCTGGGCGCCACCGAGCGGGCCGTGGGGCGGGCGCCGGCGGAGCTCAAGGACGGCAAGCGGTCGGGCATGCGCGTGCACGGCCGGACCGGGGAGGCGTGCCCGGTGTGCGGCGACGTGGTGCGCGAGGTGACCTACGCCGACTCGTCGCTGCAGTACTGCGCCACCTGCCAGACCGGTGGCCAGGTGCTCGCCGACCGCAGCACCAGCAGGTTCGTGCGCTAGCCCGGGCCCCGCGGCCTGCGGACGGATGCGCCGCCTCTGCGATGCTGGGGACATGAAGAACATCTCGCCGCAGGACCTGTCCGACGACGCCGTGGTGCTCGACGTCCGCGAGCCCGACGAGTGGGCCGCCGGCCACGCGCCCAACGCCGTGCACATCCCGCTGGGTGACGTCCCGGTGCGCGTCGCCGAGCTGCCCGAGACCGACGGCTCGCCGCTGCCGGTCGTCTGCCGCTCCGGTGGCCGCTCCAGCCGCGCCGCGGAGTGGCTCGAGGAGCAGGGCCACGAGGTCGTCAACGTCGACGGCGGCATGAAGGCCTGGGCCGCCGCCGGCAAGCAGATGGTGGCCGACTCCGGGGAGCCCCAGGTCATCTGACCGGCCGGCCCGGGCGGGGCGGCCCGGGCGGGGCGGTGCGGGGCGGTGCAACTCGGCGCTGCGCAGGCCTCCGGTTTCCGCACAGACCTCCGGCTTTCTCCGCCCCACCTCCGGGAAACTTTCAGACCCACCACGACGGCGTGGTGGGTCTGAATTTTTTCCGGAGGGGGCTGCCGGGCCGCCGCCGGCAAGCAGATGACCTCCGAGGCCGAGGACCCCAGGTCATCTGAGGCCGTGACCGGGGGCGGCACTCGCCCCGCTCCCGCCCCGCCCGCCCGTCGATGACGCGGCCTAAGCCACTCTGCACAAGTCCCTAGAGTCACCTCGACGGCCGCATAGGCTCCTCGCGTGGACCCGATCACCAACCCGTACGCCCCCGGCGCCGGCCAGCGCCCGCCGGAGCTCGCCGGCCGCGATGAGTACCTGCGCCAGTTCGACGTGGTGCTCGAGCGCATCCGCCGCGGCCGCCCGGACCGGTCCGTGCTGCTCACCGGCCTGCGCGGCGTCGGCAAGACGGTGCTGCTCAACGCCCTGCGCAGCCAGGCGGTGCGCGCCAACTGGGGCACCGGCAAGCTCGAGGCGCGCCCGGACCAGTCGCTGCGCCGCCCGCTGTCCAGCGCCCTGCACACCGCCGTGCGCGAGCTGGGCCACCCGCAGCAGGAGGACGTCGACCACGTGCTCGGCGTCATCAAGGCCTTCGCCCAGCGCGAGGCCCCGGCCAACGCCAAGCTGCGCGACCGGTGGAACCCCGGCATCGACGCCCCGGCGGTCTCCGGCCGCGCCGACTCCGGCGACATCGAGATCGACCTGGTGGAGCTGCTCACCGACGTGGGAGGTCTGGCGGCCGACGTGGGCAAGGGCGTGGGCATCTTCATCGACGAGATGCAGGACCTGGGTCCTGACGACGTCTCGGCCGTCTGCGCCGCGTTCCACGAGATCGGGCAGCAGGCCCTGCCGGTGCTCGTGGTGGGCGCCGGGCTGCCGCACCTGCCGGCGGTGCTGAGTGCCAGCAAGTCGTACTCCGAGCGGCTGTTCCGCTACCACCGCATCGACCGGTTGGACCGCGAGCAAGCGGCGCGCGCCCTGCAGGCCCCGGCCGCCGACGAGGGCGCCGAGTGGGAGGACGCCGCGCTCGCGGCCATGTACGCGGCCACCGGCGGGTACCCGTACTTCATCCAGGCCTACGGCAAGGAGGTGTGGGACATGGCGCCGGAGTCGCCCATCACCGCCGAGGACGTGAAGGTGGCCGCGCCGATGGCCGAGTCCGAGCTGGCCGTGGGCTTCTTCGGCTCGCGCTACGAGCGGGCCACGCCGGGCGAGCGGGAGTACCTGCGCGCCATGGCCGAGGCCGCGGTGACCGTGGCCGAGCAGGAGGTGGCCGCCGAGCAGGCCGATGCGGAGGAGCGCGCGGGTGTCGACGGCGCCGGTGGCGCCGGGGAGGCCCACGCGACGGCCGGCGGGGTGGCCGCGGAATCCCCCGACCCGCTCACCCGCGCCGAGGAGGTGGAAGCCGTGCCGACCTCCGTGGTGGCCGAGGTGCTGGGGCGCAAGCCGCAGTCGCTGTCCCCGGCGCGGGATGCGCTCATGAAGAAGGGGCTGATCTACGCCCCGGAGCGCGGGAAGATCGCGTTCACCGTGCCGCACTTCGGGCGGTACCTGCGGAACAGCCAGTGAGGGTGGTGTGCGGCCGGCACAGATGCCGGCCGCACGGCGCCCCGCCCCGCGGTCAGCCCTCGGCCGCCGGCCGGTCGGCGAGCTTGAGCCAGACGACGCCGCCGATGATGACGGCCAGCCAGCAGGCTTTGGTCACCGTCATCTGCTCGTCGAAGAACACGGGTCCGAGGGCGGCTGCGCCGACGGCTCCGATGCCGGCCCAGACGGCGTATCCGATGCCGACGTCGATGCCGCGCAGGGCGATGCTGAGGCAGAACAGGGTGAGCAGGAAGAACACGATGGCCACCAGCGACCAGGTGAGCTGGGTGAAGCCCTGACTGCCTCCGACGGACAGGGCGTACCCGACCTCGAACAGGCCGGCCAGCAGGAGGGTGGTCCAGGAGCGGGCGGGAGTGGGAGCGGACATGAGGGTTCCTTTCGCGGGGTGAGGAGCGCGGGGTCAGGCGGTGCCGGTGAGCTGGAGGCCGACGACGCCTCCGATGACCAGGGTGATGCCCAGTGCCTTGCTCGCGGTGAGGCGCTGGCCGAACAGCAGGGCGCCGAGCAGGACGATCCCGATGCCGGAGACCGAGGTCCAGATCGCGTAGCCCACGCCGACGTCGAAGGTGAGTAGGGCCAGGCTGAGGAAGTAGGTGCCGATGGCGCCGCAGACCAGGGTGATGACGGTCCAGGTGCGGTCGGCGAAGCCGTCGGCCTTGCCGGCGGCGATGGCCACGGCGGTCTCGAAGACGGGCTCATCCGATCTGAGGGTGTAGTCGTGGTCTGAAGCCGCCGGCTTCGAGGAGGGATCGGGCGACGTAGTGGGTCAGGTTGCGGAAGCCGAGGGCGGACCCTCGGAGGTGCTCGAGGCGGCCGTTGATCGCCTCGGTCGGGCCGTTGCTCGTGCCCGGCAGGTCGAAGAATGCGAGTACGTCTTCGGCCCGCTTGGTCAGCGTCCGCCCGAGCGTGACGAGCTCGCTCAGGGCGGTGGGAACGCCACGAGTCACCGAGTCGATCACGGCGGTCATCAGTGCCCGGCCTTCGCGCCGGTCTGGGTGGCGGTAGGCGGCGATCATGCGTTGGTAGATGCCCCAGGTCGCCTCGACCTCGACGTGCTCCTCGTCGGCGAACAGGGACTCGATCCTGCGGGCCTGCTTGTCGGTGAGCAGGTTGGCGCCAGTGTGCAGGGTCCGCCGCGCGCAGTAGAGCGGATCGCCGGCCCGGCCGCGGTGGCCGTGGAGATCTTGCTGGACCCGTCGGCGACAACGGTCCAGGGCGTCACCAGCGAGCCGGACCACGTGGAAGGGATCCATCACCGCGACCGCGTCGGGGAGCTCCTCGGCCGCAGCAGTCTTGAACCCGGTGAACCCGTCCATCGCCACCACCTCCACCCTGTCGCGCCATGCCTGGGTGCGGGCAGCGAGCCAGGTCTTGAAAGTGCTCTTCGATCGCCCCTGGACCATGTCGAGCAGGCGTGCTGGACCCGTCCCGTCGCGGATCGGGGTCAGATCGATGACGACGGTGACGTACTTCTCGCCGCTTCGGGTATGGCGCCAGACGTGCTCGTCCACTCCGACCACGGTGACGCCGTCAAACCGGGTGGGGTCATCGATCAGGACCCGTCGGCCCTCGGCCAGGACCGCGTCATTGGCGGTGTCCCAGGCCACTCCCAGAGCCTCGGCCAACCTGGCGACAGTCAGGTGCTGGGTCACCAGGGCCACCAGCGCCCACCGCACCGCTGCACGCGACAGCTTCGCCCGCCGGTCCGCCGCCGCAGTGGTGTCCTGGCGCCACACCCGCCGGCACGCCTGACAGCCGAAGCGACGCACCCGGATCAGCAGCGTGGTGGGCCGCCACCCGAACGGCTCATGCGCCAGCTGCCGGGTCACCGTGCCCCGCGCGGCGCCCTCGGCCCCGCAGTGCCGGCAGAACGCGTCGTCATCGCCCGCGACCACCCGGCATTCCAGCACCGCCCGGTCAGGCTCCACGCGCTGGCCAACCGCAACGAGGCCAAGCTCGTCCAGGCGGGCGAAGGTCGTCAGATCAGGGGCATCAAAGGTAAGTTCACGCACGTCGAGGTCTTCTGGTCGGGTCGGTGTAGGAACCCCCATCATCAGGGGACCTCGACCCCTACCTCGGCCCGGTCACACCACCACTGCTACACCCTCAGATCGGAAGAGCCCGAAGACGACGGCGACGGCGAGGTGGAGCCAGCTCATGAGGGGTCCTTTCGGGTGTGTTCTTCGAACGGTTCGAGGGCGTCGGGAACGGGTAGGTGGATGGCGGTGGTGGTGAGGTCGAGACGGTCGGCGCCCAGGGCGGCGTAGGAGGAGCGGTAGTCGAACCCCCATCGCGCGGCGTCGTCGCGCCCGACGGCGTAGTGGACGCCCGTGATGCCGTGGTCGGCGGCGACGCGGTAGCACAGGCCGCACGGTTCGCCGGTGGCGAGCAGGTGCAGGCCGGCCACCGACCCGCGCTCGCCCAGGGAGTGACGGAGGGCGACGATCTCGGCGTGGGCGGTGTGGTCACCGGTCTCCAGGACGCGGTTCACCCCGTAGGCCGAGGCGTACCCGTCCTCGGAGACCAGTTGACCGACGAAAGGCAGGCCGCCGGATCGGACGTGCTGCACGGCGAACCGGACGGCGTCGGCCATGTGGTCGGTGTAGGCGGTGGTCATGCCGTGGCCCGCTGGGCGTCATCCAGGGCGCGGCGCAAGACGCCCTCGTCGGCCACGCCGTCGATGCGGCGCTCCCCGATGACGATCGTGGGCACCACCCGGATCTCCATGCGCGTCGCCTCGGCCAGCGCGAGTTGGTGCCGCTCGGTGTACTGCTCGTCGGACAGGGCCGACCGGTAGGCGTCAGCGTCCAGGCCCACCTCGGTCGCCAGGCGGGTCAGGACGTTCCGGTCGCCGATGTCGAGGTCCTCGACGAAGAAGGCCCGCATCATGCGGCGGTGGTAGGCGTGGCCCAGGTTGTGGTCGGCGGCGTACTGGGCGCCGCGGAACGCCAGCGCGGTGTACGGCTGGGGAGAGACGGTGGGCAGGGTCATCGGGACGTCGTACCGGTGGGCCATGGGGTACACGGCCCGCTCCCAGATGGAGGGCAGGTAGGCGTCCTCGGGGCGCAGCGTCGGTGTGGGGTGTGGTCGTAGTTCGTGGGGGTGGTGGACGACCTCGACGTCGTCACGGCCGGCGATCGCCCGCTCGATCAGTTCGTCGGCGATCAGGCAGAACGGGCAGACGTAGTCGGACCAGATGTGGACCTGGGTGCGCATGGTGTCCTTCCGGGTCGGGCACCCGTGGTGGGTGCTGCCCGGCAAGGGTGGAAGTTGACACCGGTGTCAGGTGCAAGCATGGAGCCATGCGGATCGGTGAGCTGGCAGAGGCCAGTGGAGTGAGTACCCGGTCGCTGCGGTACTACGAGGAGCTGGGGTTGATCTGCTCCGCGCGGACCGCCGGCGGGTGGCGTGACTTCGAGGCGTGCATGGTCGAGCGGGTCATCATGATCCAGCACCTGTTCGCTGCCGGCCTGTGCGGCGTGACCATCGGCGAGCTGCTCCCGTGCCTGGAGGCACCGCCTGAGGAGCGCACCGGCGTGATGCGGGAGCTCCTGGCCCGGGAGGTCGCCCGCCTGCAGGAGAAGCGGCGGGACATCGACCGCGAGCTGGCGACCCTGGAGGCCCTGCGGCGCGAGGCGTGAGCGCCGGGGCGGTGCGCTCGCCGGCGTCTCAGGCGGTTCCCGGTCGGCGCGCTCGGCCCCGGCCCGGCAGGTTGGGTCGCACGCCCTCGTGCCAGGTGGTGGAGACCAGGCTCCGGTCCTGCATCGGGGTGCAGATGGCCACCCGCTGGTGGGGGTGCCCGTCCCCGGTGACCTCGTCGACCATCACCCGGGCGAGGTGCTGCCGGGCCGTGAAGCGCCCGGGGATGCTGTCCCGGCGGGTGGCGTACCCGGTGTGGGCCTCGGTGTTCGTCAGGGCCAGCGGGCGCAGGATGGTCCACCGCAGCCGGCTGGAGGAGACGGTCTGCTCCATGCGGCGCATGTCGGTGTAGACCGTGCGCCCCAGACGCTCCACCAGGGGCAACAGCGCCCGGCGCTCCCACCAGGAGGCGCCCTCGAGGTCCGGCTCGAGCCCTGCCGAGCTCGTCACCACGAGGCGGTCGGGCCCGTGGTCCTGCATCAGCCCCACCATCAGCTCGGCGGAGGCCGAGTAGAGCGTGACCCGTTGGCGGGTGAAGCGCACTCCCAAGGTCGAGAGCACGACGTCGGCCCCCGCGATCGCCTGCTTCACGTCGTCGTACCGGGTCGCGTCGCCGGCGAGCACGTGCAGGCGCTCGTGCTGGTGGGGGAAGGCGTCCGGGTGGCGGGTGACGGCACGCACCTCGACCCCGGCGTCCAGCAGCCCGGTGGTGACGAGGCGTCCGGTGGCCCCGTTGGCTCCGAAGACCGTGGCGATCATCAGCATCTCCTCGTGGTTCAGTCGTCGTCGCGGGGTGGCGTGGCCGCCCCGGTGTGAGTGGGGCGGGTGTCGCCCCGTCGGTCGAGTGACTCGGCCTCGGCGGTGACGATGTCGGCGAACCGCAGCAGGAGGCGGGTCACCTCGCGGGTGGTGTCGGTGGGCAAGGAGCCGGCCAGGTCGGCGATCCGGGTGTCTGCGCCGCGGTACAGCTCGCGCAGCTCGCCGAAGCGGCCGGTGGCCGTGAAGCGCGAGGAGCGGGCGTCGGCCGGGTCGGCCTCCCGCTCCACCCAACCCCGCGTGCGCAACCGGGCCAGGACGCCGGTGAGCGTGGCGGCCCGCAGACCGGTGCGGCGCGACAGGTACGACGGCGTGCACGGCCCGTCCCGGTCGATGACATCGAGGACGTCCAGGTCACGGGGGTTCAGCCCGGCCGCCGAGGCGACCCGTTCGTTGGCGATCTGCAGCTCGATGCGCAGGGTGCGGATGGCGTCCACCAGCTCGTGTCCCACTGCTCCTCCCGGGGTGCGTTCGCGGTGCGGTGCCCGACGGGAGCAATGTAGTACGAGACTCGTAGGAGTCGTCAAGGTCGGGTGGCGGGCGAGCGCGGCGCTCGGGCGCGCCGGTCCGGGGTGGCCGCCACCACCAGACCGGCTGCGAGGGTCAGCCCGGCGCCCACCAGAACGGCGCCCTGCAGTCCGCTCCCGGCGGCGATGACGCGGCTGCCCAGCGCGGTCGCGGCGGCGACGCCCAGGGTGATGCAGCTGGTGTGGATGGTGTTCACCAGCGCACTGGGATTGGCCACGGTGACCACACGGTTGACCAGGAGGGGGTTGAGGGCCATGCCTGTCGCTCCCAGAGCCACCAGGGCGAGGGTCACGGCTGGCGTCGAGTGCGGCATCGAGGCCAGGAGGACCAACGCGGCCAGCTGCACGGCGAGCCCGGCGAGCAGCCACCGGCCGGCGCGCCCGGGTGCCGCCCGGCCGCTGAGGTGGTTGCTGACGAACGCGGCCAGCCCGAAGCCCGTCATCACGAGGGTGGCCGCGCCGCCGGACAGGCCGGCCTGCGCCAACAACGGGTCGATGAGGGCGAACGCGGCGAAGGCTCCGCCGATGGTCAGGAAGCTGGCGGCGAACCGCGTCCACAGCGCGGGGGAGGCCAGGCGGGAAAGTCCCGCGTCGGTGTGGGCGCCAGCACTCGTGCTGGCCGGAAGGGCCACGGCGAGGCACAGGGCCATCAGGGCCGCGGCCACGCCGAGGGCGACGAACGAGGCACGCCATCCGGCCCACAGGCTCAGCAGGTGGCTCAGCGGCAGTCCCAGGAGGGTGCCGGCCATCAGTCCGGCCAGGATGGTGGAGACCGCACGGGGCTGGTGTGAGTCGTCCACCAGGGCCATGCCGGTGGTGAGCGTCAGGCCGAACGTGGCGCCGGACAGGGCTCCGGTGAGGCATCGGAAGGCCATCAACCCCGCGAGGTGGGGCATGAGAGAAGCGGCTGCCTCCGCCAGGGCGTAGGCCGTGACCACGCCGATGAGGGCCACCCGCGGGGGTGTCCCTTGGGCGGCTCGGGCCAGGACGGGGCCGCCGAGCGCGCTACCGAGGGAGTAGGCGGTCACCAGCAGGGCGAGGTCGGCCACCGGCCGGTGCAGGTCGTCGGCCATGTCGGTCAGCATCGCGGCGACCTGGAACTCGCTGGTGGTGACGACGAACAGGGTGCAGGCCAGGGCCAGGACGGGGATGCGGTGGGAGTGAGTGGTCATGCGCCACACCGTCGACCTTCATACTGGCGTGAAGGTCAAGTCCACGGAGGGTGAGCATGCGCATCGCTGAGGCCGCCGAGCAGGTCGGGGTCCCGACGCACCGGCTGCGGCACTACGAGGCCGTGGGTCTCGTGGTGCCCGATCGCACTACTGCCGGCTACCGCGACTACTCGGCCGAGCAGGTGGCGCGGGCACGGCAGGTCAAGGCCTTGTTCGACACGGGATTCACCGCCCGGGACGTGACCTTGATGCTGCCGTGCATGGAATCGGATCCGGCCCCGGAGGTGTGCTGTGAGGTGACCCGGGCTCGTCTCGCGGAGCGCCTGGGGGACATCCGGGAGCGGCGCGAGCAGCTGCAGACGACCGAGGACGCGCTGGCCGAGTGGTTGGGTGCCGGCGAGGCCGGTGGGTGACAGGCGGCGTCGGTCTGGGCGGCCGGATGTGGCGGCGCGCGGGCCCTGGTGGCGTGACCGGCAGGTGACCTGTCGGTCCGCTGCGCCCTTCGGGGACATGCCCGGGGACGAGCCAGGTGCAGGTGGGGATCGGTGGGGCAGTGAAAAGCGAACTCTCGCAGCGCAGTGCGCCTGTTATTCTCCGCCCGAGTCCTCAACCGGGGGGGGCTCATCCGTTGTGGAGGAAGTTATGACACACACTGTGATCAAGAAGTTGCTCGCGCCTGCGGCAGCCTTTGCGATGCTCGGAGCCCCGCTGATGACGGCCGCGCCTGCCGCTCATGCCACGCCCACGAACTGCACGTACTCGATCGACCGTCGCGACGTGACCGGTACCTGCAAGAGCGGTCGTGGTGAGTTCCGCATCCACCTCGACTGTGCCTATGCGCCAGACCGCTTCTCCACCTGGGGCCGCCCGGGTCAGCAGCGGACCATCAAGTGTTTGGTGGGCCAGCCCCGGAACGTGATGTTCGAGGTGCGGAACTAACGTCCGGGACCACTTGGGCGGGCGTGGCGACAGGTCGCCACGCCCGCCCGGTTCGATGCCGGGACTCGCGGGAGTGATGAGAATGACTGAGCTGGTGGTGGATCGGGCCACGATTCGGTACGGCACGCGGACGGCCGTCGAGGGGGTCTCCTGGCGGCGTGGACATGGACTGCACGGACTGCTCGGCGCGAACGGCGCGGGCAAGTCGTCCCTGCTGCGGGCCGTCGTGGCCCTGCAGCCCCTCGACGGGGGCAGCGTCACACTCGACGGCGCCCCGGTGCGTCAGGTGCGGGAGCGGGTGGGCTTCCTGCCGCAGGACAACCTCCGCCGGTCGCGGTTCACGGTGCGGGAGCACCTGGCCTACATGTGCTGGCTCAAGCGGTTGGACGACCGGGCCGCGGCGTCGGAGGTGGACCGCCTCCTGGGGCTCGTCGGCCTCGAGGCACGTGCCGATGACCGGATCCGGGTGCTGTCGGGAGGGATGCGGCGGCGGGTCGGGATCGCCTCGGCGCTGGTCGCCGGTCCCGAATTCATCGTGTTCGACGAGCCGACGGCCGGCCTCGACATGGGGCAGCGGGACTCTCTCAACGACCTGCTGCACCGGGTGTCGCGGGAGGCGATCGTCGTCATCTCCACGCACATCGTCGAGGACGTTCTCGACCACGCGGACACCGTCACGGTCATGGACCAGGGTTCGTTCGTCTTCGACGGGACCTTCGAGGAGTTCAGCCCCACCCGGGAGCTCTCGACGGTGCGCGCCAACTACCTCGCGCTGGTGGCGCAGTGAGGGGCTGGCTGCTCTGGGCCAGGCACCAGGAGCTGCCGCGCTGTGCCCTCGCCGCTGCCATCGCCACCGGTGTGATGGCGGCGCTGGTCGCCGCAGCCAGCGTGGGCGGGTCGATCGACGTGGGCCCGCTGTGGATCTCCGTCGCCATGTCGCTGCCCCTGCTCTTCGCCTTCGTGAACGAGCACGATCTCGACCGGATCGCGCCGCGATCACTGCTTGCTCGTCGCGGCGTGCTGGTGGCGGTCACGGTGGCGCTGACCGGCGTGCTGGCGGTGCTCGCCTTTCCCGGTGACCCCCAAGCGCTCGTCGCGTGGCGCAACGCCGCGGCCCTCATGGGGCTGGGGCTGCTGAGCCTGACCGTGGTGCCGCGTCCTGCCGTCTGGGTGCTCCCCATCGTCGCGGCACTCGGGTCGATGTTCGTCAGCTGGCCGGTGGAGCCCACCCTCCACGACGGGGTCATCGGCGCACTGCGAGCACCTGCCAAGCTGCGCTTCGAAGCCACCGGTGAACCCAACCTCAGCCTGCTCACCTGCGCGATCGTGTGGGCTGTGGGCGTGGGCTCGTACCTGTCGGGCCTGACGCTCCGTCGCCCTGGAGCGAGTCGGAAGGCCCGCGGCTCACGCGCAGGGCTCGCAGGGGGTCGCACCCGGCCGGGGCTGGGAGCAGTCGCGCTGACCGGGCCGCTGATGGGAGTCGTCGCGCTGTCCGTCCTCTGGACCCAGCTGGCGAGCCTTCCGTACTGGGGAGGGAGCCCCCGACTCCTGCTGGCCAGGGACCTGCCGGCGGCGCACTTCATCCTCATGGGGTCTGCCGCGGTGGCTGGCCTCGTCACCGGACAGGCCCGGTGGCGTGCGGGAGTGGCGCAGTGGGAGGAGCTCTCCACCCGCAGCCGCTCCGAGCTCATCGGCCGTGCTGCTGGCCGGGCCGCGCGCATCGCCGCCATCGGCCTGCTCGTCCCCATCGCCGTGCTGGCCCTCGTGGCGACCGCTGACCTGTCCCGACACGTCCCCGCGGAGGTGGCTCTGCGGGAGTTCGCTGCGGGCTGGCCCGTGGCGTGTGTCGTCGTGCTCGAGGGGGTGGTCCTTGCCGCGGTGGGGGCGGTCATCGGATGGTTCTCCGGGCGGGTGTGGCTGGCTCCGCTCTGGCTCGTCGTGGTGCTCGCTGTCGTGATCGCGACGCCGAGGCCCCCGTCCCAGGACGTGGATGCCCGCTGGGAGCAGGCCTACGGGTTCGAGAGTTGCGCGCGCAGCGCGAAGGTCGACCTCCAGGTGTGCGCTCCGGCCCCCGATGCCGGCTACGTCCCGGCCGCGCTGCGAACGGTGGAGGGTCTCTACACGTCGTCCGCCCACCCTGAGGCGCTGCCTCGCACCGTCCACCTCGTGACGACAGGTGTCATCTCGAGCAACGTGGGTGCCGATGGTGCGGACGTGCACCCCAGCATCGGGCAGTCCCACACGCGCGGGATGACGCCACCGGACGTCCTCCAGGGGCCGTCCGGGAACTCGCTGGCCTACACGACCGCCGCCTGGTGTCAGGGCGCCGACCTGGGGGACGTGCAGCAGCTGCTCGGGCTCGGGGAAGGTGCCAGCACGACGATGCCGGAGACCCTAACCGCTCTCCGAGCCTGTCGGGCGCGAGGTTGATCGCCGGGCGCGGCGGCCAGCACCTCGGCGAGTCGAGCAGTACCCGGGGACGGTTAGGTGACCAGCTCAGATGGCACGCGGTGGCCGCTGGTCCGGGCTGCCAGGGCGAAGGCCGCCGCCCCGCATTGGGATGGGCTCGGAGGTCCCATCCGTTGGCCCCGCGCTTTCACCCCGCCGGGGTCATGACCTCGATGCGGTTGCCGAAGCCGTCGCGGCAGTGGAACCGCTCGTAGCCGGGGAAGGTGGTCCGCTCGGCCCAGCTGATCTCGTAGCCGGCTGCCTCGATGCGGGCGCCCAGGGCCTCCAGGGCGGGCACGTCGGCCACCAAGAGGGCGGGGTGGGCCTTCTTGGCCGGAGTGAAGGGGTCCTCCACGCCGAGGTGGATCTCCAGGGTGATGGCCTCGCCGTCGTGGTCGTGGAACCAGCATCCGCCCCGGCCGGCCAAGGCTGCGGGCTTGTCGACCTCGGTCAGGCCCAGGGTGTCGGCGCCGAGGGGGCGCACGTCGGGTCACTGAGGGCGGGCACGGCTACCGTCGGCCCATGGTGAACCCGGTGCGCCACATCGAGCTGTGGACTGCGGATCTGGGCGCGACGGCACCGTCCTTCGACTGGCTGCTGGGCTCTCTCGGTTGGTCCGCGGGGGTCGACCCGGCCTGGCCGGCCGGGCGCACATGGCACCACCCCAGCGGGGTGTACGTCGTGCTGGAGCAGTCACCGGACGTCTCGGGGGTGCACGAGCGGACCCGTGCCGGCCTCAACCACCTGGCCCTGCGGGTCGCTGACCGTAGCGTGCTGGACCGACTGCGACGGGACTGCACGGACCACGGGTGGCGCGAGCTGTTCGCGGAGCGCTACCCGAACGCAGGCGGCGACCAGCACGTGGCGCTGTACCTGGAGAACGGCGAGGGGTTCGAGGTCGAGCTCGTGGTGGACTGATCCGCGGGGCCTCACCCGTCCCGCCGGCCGGTGAGCCCCTGCCCGATGCCGGCCGCCGCGATCGCCGCGAAGCCGGCCAGCTGCACGGCCGTGACGGGAGTGCCGTAGGCGATGCGGTCCACCACGACCGCGGCCGCGGGGTAGACGTAGGCCAGCACGGCGATGGTGGGTGTGCCCAGCCGCGGGTAGGCGGTGTAGATCACCAGGTACATCAGCGCGGTGTCCACCAGCCCCAGCGCGGTGAGGTGCCCCCATCCGGTGGGGGTGACGTCAGTGCCCTGGAGCGCCAGCGCCGGTGAGGTGACCAGCGCGCCGGCCAGCAGCTGGACGGTGACGATCACCAGCGGGTGCGGCGCCTCCTCGGCGTGCTGCTGGCTGCGCATCACGACGATCGAGCCGGCGTAGAGCGTGGCCGCCAGCAGGGTCAGACCGATGCCGATCCACAGGGCGCCCGGGTCGGTGTCGCCGGTGTCCCACGGCCGGGCGACCAGCACCACGCCCAGCAGCCCCAGCCCGGCCCAGGCGAGCGTCCGTCGCCCGACGCGCTCGCCGAGGAACACCACGCCCAGCCCGATGAGGAGGAAGGGCTCCACGTGGAAGATCACCGTGGCCACCCCGATGGACAACCGGTCGTAGGCGGAGAACAGCAGCAGCCAGTTGGCCACGAGCAGCACGCCGCTGGCGGCCAGGACCAGCCCGTCGCGCGAGGTGACGATGCGGTGGAGGGCCGCACGGGTGCGTGCCCGCGCCCCCACCACGGCCAGTAGTCCGGCCGCACCGATGGCGCAGCGCCAGAACACGACCGAGCCGACCGGTGCGCCGGACTCGACGACGAAGAAGCCCACGGTGCCGGACATGACCATGCCCAGCACCAGCAGGAGGGCGCCGGTGCCAGGGTGTGCGGGGTGCGTGCGCGACGGGGTCATGCCGCCATCGTCAGCAGCGATGACGGTGCAGCACCAGCAAACGATCCGGTGCGGTATCTGTAAGGTGCGCTGCATGTTGGACCGGGAGCTGCTGCGCGCCCTGCGGGCCGTCGTGGAGCTGGGCACGGTGACCGCTGCCGCGGACCACCTGCACCTCACCCCCTCGGCGGTGTCCCAGCAGCTGCAGCGTTTGCAGCGCCAGGCGGGGGTGGAGCTGCTGGCGCGCCGGGGGCGGCGGCTGCATCCGACCCACGCCGCGCAGGTGCTGGTGGACGCGGCCGGGGAGATGGACCGGGCCGACGCGCGGGCGCGCGCCCGCCTCGAGGAGCTGCAGGAGACCCCCACGGGCGTGGTGGTGCTCGGTGGGTTCCCCAGCGCGTGCCGGGGTCTGCTCGCGCCGGTGGTGGCCCAGGTGCGGGTCGAGCACCCGGGCGTGCAGGTGGTGGTGCACGAGCTCTACCCCGAGGAGGGGGTGGACCGGGCCGTGCGGGGCCAGGTCGACCTCGCCGTGGTCCACGAGTGGGCCGAGGTGCCGCTGGCGGTCCCCGCGGCGCTGCGGGTGGACGAGCTGGGCACCGACGACGTGGACCTCGTCGTCCCGCGCGGCCACCGGGCGGCGCGTCAGGAGTCGGTGCGGGTGGCCGAACTGCCCGGCGAGCGGTGGATCACCGACACCACACAGGTCTACGCACGGTGGCTGCAGCGCTCGCTGGACGCGGCGCGGATCCCCTACGAGCTCGGTGGGCTGGTCAACGAGCTCGACACACAGGCGCGGCTGACCGGCGCCGGGCTGGGGCTCAGCATCGTGCCGCGGTTGGGGCGCGGGGCCCTGCCCGATGACGTGGTGGCCGTGCCCATCGACGGGCCGACCCCGGTGCGGCGGTTGTTGCGGGTGGAGCGCAAGGACGCGGTCGACCGCCCCGCTCTCGAGGTCGTCCGCCGGGCCGTCGACCAGCAGGCCGAGGCGGTGCTCAGGGCGCCGTCACCTGGACGGTGAGGTCGGGGAAGCCGGTGAGGTCCTGATCAGTGGGTCGGTCGGGGCCGTCGACGTGCGCCAGGAAGGTCACGACGGTGCCGGTGCGTCCCCGGGGCGGGACGGCCGTGAGCTCGGCATCGGGGATCCCACGGCGGTAGGTCTGGGACCAGGCGCCGTCGGTGCGGTGGTTCTCGTGGGTGAGGACCTCGCTGAGGGCGGCGACGGTGGAGATGCCGCGGCGCGGGCGTCCGTCGGGCAGCACGGGCGAGGTGGTGGGGTCGGTGAAGCGCACGTCGGGGGTGGCCATGACGGGTTTGCGGACGGGGTGGCCGTGCTCGTCCGTGCGGGTGTCGGTGCCGCGGCCGTCGTCGTCGACGCCCACGGACCCGTCGGGGTGCAGGGTCACGATGACGTTGCCGCGCCGCCCGGTCGCCGCGGCCTCGTCCTGCGCGTAGGCGAGCACCTCCAGGATGAGATGGCGCACGCCCCCGCTGGCGCCGGGTGTGGACAGCTCGTGCCGGACGGTCTCCAGGTGGGCGTGGTCGACGTCATCGGCCCAGTCGTGGGTGGTCGTGGCCCAGGAGCTGCGGTCGCTCATGGCCTCAGGCTAGGGCGCGGGGGTCCCAGGCCAACGGGAGTCGGCGCGGGCGCCCCCGGTGCTGACGCCCGTGGGAGCCGTCGGGTAAATCCATTGCCCCACCCCCGTCACGTGCCACGGTGCGCCGGTGAACCGACCCAGCCCCTGGCCCAAGACCGTCGATGGCGTGCTGCTGCGTGATCCCCTCCCGGCGGACGTGGAGGTCATCGCGAGCTTCCGGAACCTGCCGGAGGTGAACCGCTGGATGCTCCGCACGCACGTCGAGCCCGACACGCTGCGCGCGGAGCTCCTGGCCGTCCCCACCAGCGAGACGGATTTCTCCTGCATCGCGGAGGTCGACGGCGAGGTCGCGGGCGTCGGCTTCCTCGAGATCGAGGACGGCATGGGGCAGCCGGGCATGCCGCGGGGGACCGAGGCAGGGGTCGGGTACCTCGTGCGGCCGGGTTTCGGGGGGCGCGGGGTCGGCTCGGCCATCGGGCGGGGCGTCGTGGAGGCGGCGTTCGTGGACCTGGGGCTGCGGCGCGTCATGGCGGGGTGCTTCGCCGACAACCACGCCTCGGTGCGCATCCTGGAGAAGGCCGGTCTGCGCCGTGAGCAACACGGGCGGGGTGACTCGTGGCACGCGGAGCTCGGCTGGGTCGACGGCTACACCTACGGCGTGCTCCGGGAGGACTGGCTGGCCACCGGAGGGGTACTCCGGACGTCGCAGGTCACGCCCTGACGTACCGGGCGGTGCGGCGTTCGCCGACAAGGCGGAGTTCTCCCCGGTCCACGAGTCGCTTGAGGATGGTTCGGGCCTGGGGCGGTTCCACGTGGCACAGGCCGGCTGCGTCGCCGCGGGTGATCTGCCCGTACGCGTCCACGTAGTCGAGGACCATGCGTTCCTGCTGAGCCTGGTCGGCACCCTTGATGCGCACGTACGCCGGTCGGTCCCGGGCGGCGTCGTAGAACGCCGGCGTGAGCAGGTGGCGACGTCCGCGGCCGTGCCCACGGGCATCGAGGAGTCCGGCCTCCACCAGGCGTGTGCTGGCCGACCGCACTGCGGCAACGGACAGGTGGAGGTCGTCAGCCAGATCGGCTGCAGTGGCGGTTCCGTACTCCTTCACTTGGTGGATGACCCGGAGCTCGGTCAGGGAGAGGGGCTGCTGGTGCTCGTTCTCCCAGGTCACGAGGAACCGCGCCAGGTCCAGGTCCGCAGTGCCCAGGGACACGGCCACCGTCACGGACTCGGTCGTGGTGAGGCTGTAGTCCGGGACCTCGCGTCCTGCGCGGATCTGGCTCGCGAACATGTCGTTGACCCCACCGCCACGACGCTCGACCAAGCCCGCACGTTTGAACGCGTCCGCGAGGATCGGGCTGCGCGGGCGGGACTGCTCGAGGATGTTGCTCGTGGTGACCCCAGGAGGGAACCCGCCGGGGTTGGTGACGGCGAACCGCTCGTCGTTCAGTTGCACGACGGTGGGTCCCACGGCGGAGTAGTCACGGTGCACCAAGGCGTTGGCGACGGCCTCGCGACGAGTCAGTGCGGGAATGAGTGGGATCTCGACGCGGGTCATGCCCACCATCACCTCGGTGACGGTGTTTCGGGAGTCCACGAGGGCAGTGAGTTCTTCGGCAGCCTTGATCAGGGGCACGATGAAGCGTTCGTTGACAGGCGGTTCGCTCCGCCGCAGATCCTGGAAGAGGACCTCGGCGTTCGGGGTCCACCTGCTGACGGCCTCCTCCCGCCCGAACAGCAGGACGGCACCCAAGGTCACGTCGGCGTGGCGAGTGGTCAGACCGAGGGCCATGAGGATGTCCTCGTTCGACGCGTTGGCGAGTGAGTCTCCGCTCAGGGCGCACTGTGCGCGGTAGCGGTCGAACTCGCCGGGGTCGAGGTCGCTCATCGTGGCGTCCAGAGCCGGGGCGTTGGCGTAGTCCTGTCCGCGCGTGAGCATGCTCCGGCTGGCGATCTCATGGACGCTCATGGGCAGGCACTGTGGCTCTCCCTTGGCGTCCAGGGCCCTGCGGGTGAAGACGCCGTCCTTGGTGCCGACAGGTCCCGGGTCGGCGGCGGGGATCTCGATCCACAGGACATCGTGGCCCTGGGTCGTGGTGAGGCCGGTTCGCGCGGGCAGGGGCGGATCGGTGAGGTTCTGGATGAGCGCGGCCACGCGATGTGGCTCCGTGGTGTCCCCGTGGCGCGGCGGGAACCCCACTGCCGTCCCGTCATCGTCAACCCCGACGAGCAGCACCCCGCCTTGACCGTTCGCCATGCACGCCACGGCACGGACCAGATCCTTGTCGTTGATGGATCGTTTGAACTCCGTGGTCAGGTTCTCGCCCTCAGCGAGCAGCGCGTCGATGTCCACGAACCCATAGTTCCTCAAAAGTTTGACATCACGCAACAGGCCGACATGTGACCTCAAAACTTTGAAAAGTTATGGAGTGGTGCTGGGTGCCGGTGATGCGGGCGGCAGCGCGCGGCAGATGCGCCAGCTGGAGCCGGTTCACGCGGGCGGCTCCTCGTGGGTGGCGCGGAAGGACGCCAGGGCAGCGCGCCGCTGCTCCTCGCTCAGCACCCCGGCGAACGGGGAGTTCTGTCGCAGCTCGCACGCGCGGGGGCTGGTGCTGGCCAAGGTCCTGGCGGTGGTCTCCAGTCCCTGGTCGAGGATGCGTTCCCACTCCCGCAGGTACTGCTGCGTCATGCCGTCCGTGCGGTGCATCGTGGCCCAGCACGCGATGTTGTCCCGCGCGGTCGACATGACCTCATCCGGCCGGGTGAGCAGGGGGGTGAGCACGGCCAAGTGCAGCCACAGCTGTCGGCGTTGGTCGGGGGTGAGGGCATCTGCGCCGACGATCTCCTCGAGATCGCGGCGGCGGACCAGGCGGTGGGTTCCGAGTCGGATGCTGGGGAGGTCGCCCCGGTTGCAGAGGTTGACGACGTGCTGGCGGGAGACGCCGAGGATCTCGGCGGCCTCACCGGTCTTCACGAGTGCATCGGTCGTCATGGTGTCAGCGTAGCCAAACCACCAAAAACACAACAAGGTGTTGTGGCCTTCTCAGGTGGCTCAGAGCGTGATGATCACGGCGTGAGGCTCCCGAGGCTCGCCAGCTTCTCCGGGTTGGCGTGCACCTGGATGCCGGTGACCTGCCCGTCGCCCAGCTCGAGGACGTAGAGGTACCGCCCGTGGACGCTGGTGAACAGCATCGCGGGCACCCCGTTCACGTGGTGCGCCTCGGCGGACTGCAGCAGACGGGCCACACCGGTGAGAAAGGCGACCACCTTGGTGCGGCCGCGCACGGGCCGGCGGGTGGCGCGGACCCGGCCGCCGCTGTCGGCCCAGAGGACGCAGTCCCCGGAGACCAGGCGCACCACCTGCTCGACCTCACCGGCGGTGACGGCGTTGACCAGGGCGGTCAGGAGGGCGGCGTGCTCGGACCGGTCGGCCTCGGTGACGTCCGGGGCGGCTCCCAGCCGGGCCCGGGCGCGACGGACGACCTGCCGGCAGGCCGCCGGCGACCGCCCCACGCACTCGGCGATCTCGGTGTAGGGCACGTCGAAGGCCTCGCGCAGCACGAACACCGCCCGGTCCTCGGGCGTCAGCTGCTCCATGAACCGCAGCAGTCCCAGCCCGAGCAGGGACCGCGTCTCGGCGACGTCCTCGGGGAGCCGGTCGGTGGCCACCGGCTCGGGCAGCCACGGCCCCACATAGTCCTCCCGGCGTGCCTGGGCGCGGCGACCGGCGTCGATGGCCAGACGGGTGACCACGGTGGTCAACCAGGCCGCGGGTTGGTGCAGGTCGGTCGCGCCCTCGAGGCGGGGCCAGGACTGGGCGACGACGTCCTCGGCGTCTTGCCAGCTGCCGAGGATGCGGTAGGCAAGCGCCGTGAGCCGGGGGCGCTCCTCGTCCCAGACCCGGGCCAGGGCTGCCGCGTCGGTGGTCACGCCTCGAGTCTGGTGGCGATGTTGATGCGGTTCCACACGTTGATGGTGGCGATGCCCAGGACGAGGTTGCCCAGCTGGGTCTCGCCGAAGTGCTCGGCGGCCTGGTCCCACACCTCGTCGCTGATGCCCACCTCGGGGTCGATGCGGGTGAGGTGCTCGGTGAGCACCAGGGCGGCGTTCTCTGCATCATCGAGAAGGGGGCTGGGCAGGGGGTCGGTGCCGGCGGCGGTGATGCACTCGGGGGTCTCGCCGTCCTTGCGCAGGGCGGTGGTGTGCATGTCGATGCAGAAGTGGCACTGGTTCAGCTGGGAGGCGCGCAGCTTGACCATCTCGTGCAGGCGCTTGGGCAGGTGGGTGCGGTTGTAGCCCTCCAGGCCGAGGACGGCGGCCATGCCCAACTTGTGGGTCCGGCGAAGGTCGGGGCGGGTCATCAGGGGTTCCTCTCGCGATGGGTGCGGGGTTCACCTGTCTGACGTAGCCGGGGTCCGGGATGTGACAGCCGGGTTCAGGGTTGGGATGCGAGCCGGTAGGTCGTGGTTCGGTCGCCTTGGCGGCCCTCCATGAGGACCACCCCCTCGGCGAGGGGCCTCTTCAGCGCATACCGCACCTGCCCGATGTTCAGCGATGATTCAGCGGCGAGGTCGTGGATGGAGATGCCCTCGGAATGACTGAGAGTCCGCAGGACACGCGCCTCGTGGCGTGTGGGGGTGGAGCTCTTCGGCGCCGTGTGGGAGCCGTCTTCGCCCTCTGTCCCCTCTGGCTGGAGGCCCCGCGCGGTCTCGTCGGGTCGCCAGAGCAGGGCCTTGAACTGCACGCCAGTGTCGATGAGCTGTGGCCTGGGCAGTCCCCGTGCCCGGGCAGCCCGGAACACTGCGCTGATGCCCCCTCCCTCCCCCTCGATGATGGCGGCTCCATCGGGCGTCGCCAGCTTCTTCGCGATCTGGTAGAGGCGTTGGTTGACTGCGGCCTGAGCGTGTTCGCTGCTCGTCAGCTGAGCCAGGGACACCCCGCGGAGCCCGCCCGGGCTCTGGATGAACAGGTTGCGGGGTGTCAGGCGGACCTGGATGGCCTTTCCGACCCCCAGGGTGCTCGGTCCCAGGTCTCGGTGGATCAGAGCGTTGGCGAGCAACTCACGTACAGCGTTGAGGGGCACCTCCGCCATGGCCTCCATGTGGCCGTCGTCCCTGTACCGGCGGACGGTGTCGACGTTGTCGCGGACCCATTCCATGAGGCCCTCGAGCAGTACGGGGACCGGCCCGGTGAAGTCCTGCAGGTTCCGGTTGCGTGGCTGCCCCTCTCCGCCGGGCAGCTGCACGGCAGCCGTGACGGTGAGGGCTGGGTACTGCCCTTGGGGGTAGTCGCCGAGGGCGTAGAGCCCCGCCAGGGTGGGCACGCCGGAGGCGGTCAGGACGTTGGTGACCTGCAGGATCTGCTCGTCGCTGCGTTCCCGTAGGCGGTGGTCGTGTGCCCTCGCGGTGGTCAGGTAGGCGTCCACCAGGTCGGGGAGCAGATCTGCCCGGCTGCGCCCTCTTGCTGGTGAGAGGTCGTACTCCACCTGTTCGTCGGTGTGGAGCTTCGCGATCTCGATCATGCGGAGTTCGTGTTCCTGCATGACGTAGTCCCCGTCGGCCTGCCGCAGGTAGGCCCGGCCACCCGTTGTGGCGGGGCGGTCGGAGAGACGCAGTGGGGCCACGTGGGCCACCAGGACGGTCGCATCCCCGGCCTGAAGTTCTTCGGTCGAGATGTGAGGGCTCGGAGTGACGGACTGCCGGGCAGTATTTGCCAGACCAGCCGCCATCGCCGCTACGTCGTCCACGCCAGTGACGCGGAACGCGCCCTGTGCCTCGTCGACGCCGAGGATGATCGTCCCGCCCGTCGGCATGTTGGCGAAGGCGCAGATGGTCTCCGCGAGTGCGGGCAGTCCTCCGGATGCGCGCTTCACCTCGATGGAGGTCGTGTCTCCGCGGCGGGCCCGCATGTGGCTCAAGACCGTTTGGAGATGAGCCGTGGTCCACGTCATGACTGCAGACTACAACTCACACTGTGAATCTTTGACACTGTGAGTTGCACTGTGGATCCACAGTCAGCCGGGGCGGGATCATCGAGGGAGCCGGCGATGCGGCCCGCGGTGACCTCGGAGGTCGGCTCAGCGGCGGTAGAGGCCGGCGACCTGCTCCACGTGGTCGAGCAGCCGAGTCCGGATCCGCTCGGGGGACTCGACGTGTGCCGCCGGGCCGAGGCGGAGCAGGACCGTCAGGGCGTGGAGATCGTCGAGGAACTCCATGCGGACGGGCCGCCAGCCCTCCTCCGGCGGGTCGGTGGCCGACTCCCTGTCGGTGAGGCGCATCGACCACTCGCTGGCGTCCTGCCACCGGTCCCGTTGCAGCCAACCCGTGACGGTCACCGGTGTGAAGCCGGCCAGGAAACGGTCCCGGTACTCCTGCCAGGCCGAGGCGACATCCACGTCGTCCCAGCATGCCTCGGTCTGGGCCGCTGCCGACAGGATGCGGGCGACCTTGAAGAACCGGACGGCGCCATCCTCGCCCGCGCACAGGTACCAGTCGCTGCCCGCGCTCACCAGACCGTGGGGTTCCACGGTGACCTGCTGGACGTCCGCGGTCCGGCCGGAGCGGTAGGTGATGTCCAGCTGCTGGCGGGCGAACACCGCCTCCTGGACTGTCGTGAACGCCTGTCCGGGGCGGGTGGCCTCGGGCTGTGGCATCCAGCCCCGGGGGTCGATCACCACTCGTTCCGCGGCGTCGGCACCGCGACTGCGACCGGTCTCCGGCACGGCGGCCAGGAGCTTGCGGAGCCCCGAGGTGAAGGCCTCGCCCAGGCCCAGGGAGTCGGCGCCCCAGGACGACGCGGCCGCGAGCAGTGCGCGGCTCTCGTCCTCGGTGAGGGCATTGACGTCGAGCCGGTAGCCGGGCAGCAGCCGAACACCACCGTGGGGGCCGCGCTCGCAGTAGACAGGGATACCGGCCGCCGAGAGGGCCTCGACGTCCCGGAGGACCGTGCGGCGGGAGACCTCGAGCCGTCGGGCCAGGTCGGCCGTGGAGAGTCCACCGTGGGCACGGAGGAGCCAGAGCATCGAGAGGAGACGGTCAGCGCGCACGGTTCCGAGGCTGCCACCCGTTGGCGACAGGAGGTGTCATGTACGCCTCCTAGCGTCTGTGGCGAACCCGGGCAGAGCGTCCGGGTGTCTCACAGAGAGGCTCTTTCCATGGTCACCTTCGCCCCCACCAGCGTCATCCTCTACGTCGACGACCCCGTGGCCAGCGCGGACTTCTACCGCAAGGCCCTGGACAAGGACCCCGTCGAGACCTTCGAGGGATTCGCCGTGTTCGCCCTCACCGATGAGGTGACGATTGGCCTGCAGGTGCGCGACGGCATCGATCCAGCTGCGGCGGGTGCGCCCGGAAGCGTCGAGCTCTCCATGAGCTACGCGACCCGCGAGGAGGTCGATGCGCTCCACGAGCAGTGGGTCGAGGCGGGTTTCACGATGGCCCTGGAGCCCACGACGCTGGAGTTCGGCTACACCTTCGTGGCCACCGACCCCGATGGTCACCGGCTGCGGGTCTGCGCGACGGACACCACCGGGTTGGACTGAGGACCACGGGGCCGGGCCTGGCGTTGGCTGCGGCGGTTCCCATGGAGGGCTGGCGCCTCGCAACCGGCTGATCTGCTGCAGGTTGGCGCAGGTGTTCATGTCGCACCCGGCGGGATGCCGGCCTTGGTCGGCGTTCAGGAGGCTCGCCGGTTCGGTGGCAAGGTGCGCGGGCGCGACGTACCTCCCTCAGCCCGCCATGTTGATGAGTGGCAGGACCACGGCGGCGATGACGAGGCCGGCGATCTGGGGGCGGCTGAGGCGTTCCTGCAGGACCAGCAGGGCCAGGACCACCGGCAGGGCGGGGTAGAGGGCGATGGCGATCATCACCGGCGCGAGGGCGGCTTCACGTGTGGCGTAGACGTAGGAGACCATCGCCAGCGCGGCCAGGCCACCGACCGCGCCGGACGCCCCCAGAACCCGAACTGCACCGGTGGGCACCCATCGTCCCGATGTGCGCTTGAGCAGGAGGACCAGTGGGGCGATGCTGACGACCTGGCCCAGCAACATCGGAATCGCTGGTTCGGGTGAGGAGATCTGGCTCAGCGCGAAGAGTTGTGTGGCGTAACCCGATCCGGCGACCGCGCCGTGGACCAGGTCGCTGCTGTTGCCCGGTGCGTTCTCGTGGGGCGAGGAGGGACGGATTTGCCTGTTGGGGGCATGGGGGGTGAGGGCTGGCCGGACGAGCTGGTTGACTCAGCAGCCACGTGGCGGGAACCAGGAGGAGCGCGGCGCTCAGCAGTGGGCCGCCGACGTGATCGCCCAGGACGATCACTGAGGCGAGGAACGGCAGCGCCACCGAGACGATGCTCGTGACCGGGACCACCACCGAGATGCGGCCGGTGCGCATGCCCTCGTAGAGCGCCGCCACACCGACTCCGGCCCCTACCCCTGATGCGACCGCCCACAGGATGTCGGCGGACCCGGGCCACCCGTCGGAGCGGAGGAGTGCCCAGCCCGAGAAGAGGAGCGCGCCGCCGACCTGGGAGCACGTCGCGATGTTCATCGCCGGCACCCGGCGTGCCAGCACGCCGTTGAGGAAGTGCGAGGCCCCGAACATGATCGCTGCAGCGATGCCCAGCAGTTCACCGATGGGGACCACTCCTTTGATCGAGCCGTGACTGGGCCCCATCGTGGCGACTGATTCCGTTGACTTCCAGGTCCAGATCCGCAATCGAAACAAGTACTGTGAGTGCATGTTGGATCGGCGCGTCGAACTGCTTCGGGTCCTGGCCCAGGTGGGCACGATCACCGAGGCAGCCCACCTGCTGTACCGCAGCCCCTCGGGGTACTCGCGCCAGCTTCGAGGACTTGCTGACGAGTTGGGGGTCGAGCTGCTGGAGCACCACGGCAGAGAGGTTCGGCTCACCGCCGCCGGGCGTCAGGTGCTGGCCTACGCCGAGGAGACCCACGCGGCATGGGAGGTGACCAAGGCCTCCTTGGCCCAGGACACCACCGTGGCCGGCACGCTCCGGCTGGGGGCGCACCCAACTGCCCTGTCGGCCCTGGTCGTGCCGCATCTTGATGAGTTGGCCCGGCTCCATCCCGGCGTGACCCTGCAGCTCGTGGAGGTCGAAGCGCCGTCGTGCTTCGACCAGTTGATCGCCGGACGGCTGGATGCATGCATCGTCCCGGCGCGTGCCGAGGTGCCCTCCGTTCGTGACCGACGGTTCCACCAGATCCCACTCGCCGACGAACCCATCGACGCGTTGCTGCCGTCACGGCACCGGGAAGCGGCGTCGCGTCAGATCTCGCTCGAGGAGCTCAGGGACGACCCGTGGATCCTGCCGGGGCCTGACAGGTCCGGTCACCAGGAGATCGTGAGTGCCTGCCACGGTGCAGGTTTCACGCCGGAAGGGGTTCACTTCGCCCAGGACACCCAGGCCGTGGCCGACCTGGTCGAAGCCACCGGGGGAGTCAGCCTCACCTCGCGCTACGCCACCTACCGGTCGTCCGCCGTGAGTGTTCCTCTCTCCGGTTCCCCCGTTCCGTCCCGCCGCCTCCTGTTGTGCGTGCCCAGGGGTGCCGAGACCCGCCAGCCCTTCCAGGACCTTGCACAGCTGGTTGCGGCTGGATCGACCTCGGGTGCGGTGGGATCCAGCGAGGCCGGGGCGGTGGAGCCGCCGTCGCCTGCTGGATGACGTGGAGCTGCGTCAGGGGGTGCAGGGGGTCCACTCCGATGTGCATGGCCTCTCGACCCCTCGCGGCGCACCACCCAAGTCGCTACGGTGACCACCGTAAGCGTTAGAAGGTCACGAGGCTGCTTGAGGTGTCCTGTTCGCGGGTTTTGTCCCGGTACCGGCGGCTCTTGGCGATGGCGCCGCATCCCCGTCGTCCGGGTCCGGCTGTCATGGCGCACCAGGTGCGGCTGTTGTTGCGGGTGGTGTCGAAGAACGCCCATCGGCAGTCGGCACAGGTCTTGAGCCGGCGCAGCTCGCCCGACAGGGCAGCTCGGGCTGTTCTCTCGATGACGAGGTCCACCAGGCGTTCGCTGGTTCTGGTGACGCGGGCCCGCCCTGCCTCGAGCTGCCACGCCACTGAGGAGGTTTGGAGGAGGTCGTCGAAGGGCTCTGGGTGTCCCTCGACCAGCTGGCGGAGGCAGTCGCGGACGCCCCGCAGCTCCCCGATCTGCTCCTGGCCGGCTGCTCCCGACGGGGCGGGGTCGAGGTCGTGCATCCAGTCCTCGAGGTGGTCCTCCTCGGAGCGGGTGTCGTTCGGGATCCGCCAGGTGTTCATCAGCTCGATCAGCCATCGGGTCTCAGCACTGGCCTCCACCACGGGAACCACCACGCCCCTTCATCGCCAGAGGGAACCACTCACGCCGGACGGGGGCAGCCTGTCATGAGCGCCTACTCGGACGTCCTGCGTGCACCGAGTGCGCTGGCCTGGCTGCTGGTGACGCTCACCAGCCGGTTGGTGGTGGCCAGCGTTCCGCTGGGCTCGGTGCTTCTGGCCAAGCGCCAGATGGGTTCCTATGCCGTGGGTGCGTTGCTGGCAGGTTCCTGCGCGGCGGGGAAGCCGTGGCGGCCCCGGTCATGGGGCGTCGGTTCCGTCCCGGTCTGTTCCGGCACGAGCTCGGGTTCGTCCTGACGGTCGAGGCGCTCCTGCTGTCGTGCATGACCTGGATGGTGGTGATCGGCTGGACTGCGCCAGCGGTGGCGGCAGCCGTCCTGGTAGGTGGAATCGCGGCCGGTGCCCCGGGGCGTTGCGCACCGTGGCCTCGAACCTGACGGACCGGTCGGCCGCCGCTGCCCTTGGGCTGGACTCGGCCGTCAGCCACGCCATGTTCATGGCGGGGCCGGCGCTGGCTGCCGGCGTGGCGACGCTGACGAATCCGGCCTTCTTCCTGCCGGGGGTCATCGCCTCGGTCGTGGTGATGGCGTTGGTCGCCACGCTCGACACCACCCTGCCCGGCCAGTTGGATGCCCGCGGCATGCCGCGGGGGTACGCCGGCCCTCTCCTGGCGACGCTCGCCGGGGCCAGCACCCTGGCCAGCCTGACCTACGGGGGACGCCTCTGGCCTGGTCGCCCGGCGGACCACGCGATGGTGGCAGGGCTGGCTTTCGCGATCGTGGTGGCCGGCGCATCTCCGGCCACCACCGTGGGTCTCCTGGTCGTGGCCATCGTCGCCGCAGGGGTCTGTCAGGCACCCGCTCTCGTCGCGCGCAACCTCGACGTCGGCCAGACCGTCCCGGCCGAGCACCACCCCATGGCGTACTCGATCCTCTACGCCTCCGGTGGAGTGGGTTACGCCCTCAGCAGCCTGGCCGTGGCACTGGTCATCGACGACCTCGGGCCGGCGCGCCCCAGACCGTCTGCGCCCTGGCCGCCGCCGTCCTCATTGCTGTGGCCTGGGCGATCGAGGTCCTCAAGCGGTCGGGGAGCCGGTCGGGCCCGGCGTCATGAGGCGGCCGTTGCCTCTTGAGCCCTGACTGCGCCCGGGGCTAGCGTGCCGAGCACGTGCGTCCCCTGACCGTCCGGGGGATCCGCGGACTGATGTCGTCAGGGCGACCTGAGGGCCGCTGTGCACCGTTCGTCCCACGTCGTGACTGCCGTGAGCCTCTGGCTCGTCTTCTTCGTGAACGGGGCTGTGTTCTCGAGTTGGGCGCCGCGCATCCCCGAGGTGAAACAGACCTTGGGGATGAGCGACGGCCAGCTTGGGGCTGCCCTGCTGGGCATCGCCGCAGGGTCCGTTCCGACCCTGTTGCTGACCCCGCGCCTGCTCAAGCACCTCCGGCATCGTCCATCAGCGGTTGACCGGGGTGGCGATCCTGTCCCGGTTGCACGGTGGATACAGCCTGGGTGTGCTCACCGGAGCGGGAAGTGGCGTGGTGGCTGGAGCCTTCGAGGTCTCGGTGCGAGGGCACTTCCTGGCCATCGCCGGGGTCCTGGTGCTGATCAGCCTCGTGGCCAGCCCGGGAGTGTGGCGCCAACCGGCGGGGAGGTCGCCGAGCGCGCCGGCCACCGGACCCAGGGGCGCCGCGTCACGGACCCGGCCGGGGTTGCCTGCTGCGGTGGGGGTCCTGGTCGCCTCGCGGGCCGCGCGGAGTGCATCCGGTGAGGAGGCCGCCATGACCGCTCGGGTGAGCGCGTACGGCTACATCGCCTACCTGGCGGGGCCGCCACTGGTCGGGGTGGTCTCCGACGGGGTGGGTCTTCCGGTGACGATGCTGCTCGCATCCTCGTCATCGAGCAGGCCGGGTCCGTCTGATGGGCCCTCCCCCTGGCTTGGCCGGTCCGACGCGGGGATGACCTCGCACGTCCCTGCCGCGGGTCTTGCACCCCCGACGCGCCGTGTGCAGCCTGAACCGCGTGAGCAACGCAGCCGACGCCCTGACCCGGACCGCCTACGACACGGTGGCGGACGTGTACGCCGACCACCTGACCGGGACCGAGCCGGAGCAGCCCCTCGAGCTCGCGATGATCGACCACTTCGTCGGCCTCGTGGGCGAGCCGCGGCGGGTGCTCGATGCCGGGTGCGGAGCCGGGCGGATGCTGCCCCACCTGGCCGAGCGCGGTTGTCGCGTCGAGGGGGTCGACCTCTCGCCGGAGATGATCCGCCGAGCCCAGCAGGACCACCCCGAGTTCCCGACCACGGTCGGCAGTCTTGCCCACCTGGACCACCCCGACGGGCAGTTCGACGGCGTCTTCTCCTGGTACTCCACCATCCACAGCCCCGATCACGACCTCGCCGGGATGGTTGCCGAGATGGCCCGCGTCCTGCACCCGGGCGGTCATCTGCTCGTCGCGTTCCAGGTCGGTGACGGCATGCGTCGTGTGGGGCAGGGGTTCGCCGCGTTCGGCCACGACGTCGTCATGCACCGCTACCACCGCTCGCTGGAGGGCATGGCGGCCGAGCTGGGTCGGCACGGCCTCGAGGTCGTGGCCCGCATGGAGCGCGGTCCGGCCGGTTCGGAGGATGATCCGCAGGCGGTCCTCATCGCGCAGCGCAACGGCAGGTGAGGGGGCCCACCTCACCGCAGCCCGCGGAGCCGACGTGGTCGTGCTCGCGACCTCGTCGTCCACCCCGGTGCTCACCGGGGTGGACGTGTCGCGGACGGCGCTGGTCACCAGCCTCGGGCCCCGGCAGGTGGGGCGCACCGAGCTCGGTCCGGACGTAGCCGAGGGGGCCGGGGCGGTGGTGACCGACTCGCCGCCCCAGCTGGACGTCATGGACCCGCCGCACGCCCTCGCAGGCACGCCCGTGGCCGGGCGGGGCTCCACCTCGGGGCCGTGCTCGCGGGTGCGGAGCCCGTGCCGGACGGCCGGCACGGGCTCCTCAACGTCGGTCTGGCCGGCACGGAGGCGTGGCTGCTCAACGACCTCGTCACGGCGAGGGGTTGAGGTCGCGGGCAGGTCCGCCGCTCACTGGTGGGCGAGCGGTCGGATGCTGAGGGTCACGGCGCCCTTACTCCGACGACGCGGCGACGTTGAAGATCGAGTCGCCCTCGCAGTCGTTCGTGGCGTTCTCACCCGGGTTCCCGCCACCCAGTTCGATCGCGTCGCCGTCGCCGTAGTGGGTGCCCTGGTAGGTCAGGCCGTCGTCCTCCCAGGTGACCTCGCCGCTCGGGAAGACCGGGACGACGATGCCCTGGTGCTCGTCCTCCACGACCCAGCACTCACCCTGCTGCGTCAGGGTCCCCTTGAGCTCGGCGGCCATCCCGCCGGGCCCCTCGGCCTCGTGCTCCTGCGCCGGATTCTCCGACGAGGAGACGCTCTCGCCGGGTTGCGACGTACTGACCGGGGGCTTGCCGTCCGTGGTCCCGCCGTCGTCGCCACCGCCCGAGCAGGCGGTCAGGCCGAGCAGGGCCGCGCACGTCATCGCACCGAGAGGCCGGCGCCCTGTCCTCCTCATCGTCCCCATGGGTGCGAGCGTAGGGCCCGGCCCGACGAGCCCGCGCCCCCTCAGCGCGCCCTGAGGACGCCGTCGAGTGTGTCCGGCTGGTTGGTGATGATGCCGTCCACGCCGAGGTTGATGAGGCGGCGCATCTGGGCCGGACTGTCGACGGTCCACACGTTGATGCGCATGCCGGCGGCGTGCACGGCATCGACGTACGCCTGGTCCACGTCCTTGGCGCGCGGGTTCACCTGGTCGACCCAGGCGGACAGCGTGGACAGCTCCTCCACCGGCGGGTGGCCCAGCAGGCCGGCGGTCACCTGCGGCAGGTGCCGGTTGAACTCCCGCATGAAGTCCCAGTTGAAGGACTGCACCACCAGCCGGTCGTTGGCCACGGCGGACTCGAGGTAGCCGGGCTGCTCGTCCAGGAACTCCGCCAGCTGCTCGGCCAGGCCCGGGTACAGCTCGGGGCTCTTCACCTCGATGAGCAGGCCGACGCGGCTGCGGCGCACCAGGTCCACCGTCTGCTGCAGGGTGGGGATGCGCTCGCCGGTGAACTCCGCGCCCTTCCACGAGCCGGCGTCCAGCTGCTGCAGCTCGTCGTAGGTGAAGTCGCCCACCTCGTAGGACGCACGGCCCGGGAAGACCTCCTCGGCGTTCGTCGTGCGGCGCAGGTCGGTGTCGTGGATGACCACCAGCACGCCGTCCTTGCTGCGCTGGACGTCGATCTCGATGAGGTCGACCTTGTCGTCGATCCCCTCCTGGAACGCCGTCAGCGTGTTCTCCGGCTTCTCGAACGACGCGCCACGGTGGGCGATCTCGGTGACGTCGTGGTCGATGGCGGGAGGCGCGGCGGCAGCCGGTGCGGTCAGGCCGAGGGCGGACAGGACCGCGAGGGCGGTGACGCGGAGGGAACGCACTGTGACTCTTCCTTCTTCGGGGCAGCGGGCGGGCTTTCCGGACGGTAGGGAGCGGTGGTGAATCTCCCATGACTCGTTTCCGCACGCCACGTGAACGCCCGGGGACGCGGGGATGTGCTCGGCCGGGGACCCCTGCGGGGTGGGACGGTGAGAGACTGCGGCGATGTCAGTCCAGGTGCACCGGTCCCCGTCCATCCCCGAGCCCGAGCTGGTGCGTTGTGTCGACACCCTGACGCGGGCCTTCGAGGACTACCCGCTGATGGCGCACTTCATCGACCCGGAGAACCGGACGCAGAGATTGCGCCGCTTCCAGGAGATCTTCCTCCGGGACGTCGGCATGACAGCCGGGCACGTGTGGTCCGCCGACGGAGGCCGGGCCGTCTCGATCTGGACGTCCCCGGCGATGGCGGACCCGGCCGCGGTGTTCGGCCCCCTCCAGGGCGAGCTGATGGAGCTGGCCGGGTCCCGTGCGGAGGTCATGGCCGCTGCCGAGGAGGAGATGGGCCGCCACCGGCCCACCGAGCCGTGCTGGTTCCTCGGCTCGGTGGGGGTGGATCCCGAACACCAGGGCAGGGGACTGGCGCGCGCCGTCCTCGAGCCCGGTCTGGAGCGCGCCTCCCGCGAGGGTCTGCCGGCCTTCCTGGAGACCTCCAGCAGCGCCAACGTCGACCTCTACCGCCGGTTCGGCTTCGAGGTGACCGCCACGTACGAGCTGCCGGGTGGTGGGCCGGAGACGTACGCGATGCTCCGGGCGGCCTGAGGGGATCACATCAGCGGGGCACCGGGCGGCGCACCGCGAGCCCACCGGTGATGGCCAGCGCCAGGGCGACCGGGAGGAGCGCCCACGCGGCGAGGTCGTGCGCATCGGTCCCCGCCGCCAGGAGGCTGCTCCCGAGCGCGGCACCGGCAGCGGAGCCGAGGTACATGGCGGCCATCTGGAAGGCGATGATCGGCATGGCCCGGGACGGGTGCTCCGCCGTGAGGGCCTGCTGGAGGGTCGGCACGCTGGCCCATCCGGCTGCACCCCAGACTGCCGCGCCGACGAACCAGGCGGCGGGGGCGTCGACGAACCGGATGAGGGCGAAGCTGACCCCGAGCAGGACGGGCAGCGCCACGAGGGGGAGACGCGGGCCGACCCGGTCCAGGATCCGCCCGATGAGGGCCGAGCCCGCGACGCCGCCGATTCCCCAGGCCCAGACGAGCGCGAAGCCGTGGTCGCCCAGGCCTGCTGCACCGGCCATGGGGAGGAGGTAGGTGTAGAGCCCGAGACTGGCGATGCCCAGGAGGAAGGCGGCCAGGACGCCGGCCGCGGTCGATCCCTGTCGCAGGACCCGGATGGCCGGCCCGTCCGTCGCCTCGAGCCGGGGCAGGGTGCGGGCGCGGGAGACGAGCGCGACCGTGCTCAGGGTGCCGATGAGCACCATCAGCCCCATCGTCCAGCGCCAGCTCAGGTGCCGGCTCACGAGCATCCCGACCGGGACCCCGGCCACGGTGCCGGTGGACAGGCCGAAGGTCACCCAGGCCATCGCCCGCCCGCGTTCCGCTGCGGTCACCATCGCGGCGGCCGTCGCGGTGGCCACCGAGGTGAGGACACCGGCTCCCGCCCCCGCGACCACTCGGGAGGCCAGGAACAGCTCGACCGAGGGCGTGAGGGTCGTCAGGAGGTTGCCGAGGGTGAAGACACCCAGGGCGATCACCAGGGCCCGTGCCGTGCCGTGTTGCGTCAGCCGGCGTGACAGGAAGGGGCCGGACACCGCGTAGGCGGCGGTGAATGCTGTGACGCCGAGGCCGACGACGGCTGCCGTCGTGTTCAGGGAGGTGGCGATCTGGGGGAGCACACCGGCCAGGACGTAGGCGTCGATGCCCAGCGCGACCGCCGCCACGACGAGGGGCCACAGTCGGCGGATCACGCGTCGCCCTCGTCCTGCTCGTAGCCCGCCAGGACGGTGGGGAGCAGCCCGGGGAAGAGCCGCTCGAGGTCGTCCGAGCGGAGCCGGATCATGCACTTGCGTCCCTCGCCCCGCACGAAGACCACGCCCGACTCGCGCAGCAGCCGCGTGTGGTGGGTGAGGGTCGAGCGGGGCAGGTCGGGGCCCAGCTCGAGGCTGTCCACCTCTCCGCGCTCGGCGAGCACCCGCACCATGTTCAGGCGCAACGGCTCGCTCAGCGCGAAGAGGACGCGGGGGATCTGGATCTCGTCGGTGTCGGGGTGCTCGTAGGTGCGGGGGGTCATCCATGCCTCCGTTCGTTCGATAATTGCTGCACGTTCATCGTGCAGGAATGTTCGCACGATTTGTCGTGGTGGTCAACGAGGGGGCGGGCGGGGCGGTGGGCTGGAGAGCCCGGGGTCTGCGATCGCGGATGTCCTTGCGGTGTGAGGATCCACCCAGGGGAGGGGCGACCGGTGTGCAGGGACGCCCTACCGTCCTCGGCCCGCCTAGGATTCGGGGCGATGTCCCTCCTGCGCCGCGCCACCAGCGTCCCCGTCCTCGGGGTGCTCCTCGTGGTCCTCACGGTTCTGGCGATGGGACCGCTGCAGTGGGTCGACCGCGACCTGCACGGCTACTGGTCGTTCGTCTACACCCCCGACCTGACGCGCTGGCTGCGGATCGTCGACAGCGTGGCCGGGCAGAAGGTGGCCGTTCCGGTGCTGGCCGCCGTCGCGCTCGCGGTGGCGGTGCGGGTGCGTTCCTGGGAGCCGCTGCGGATGGTGGTGCTCGCCGAGGCCGCGTTCTTCGGGGGGCTGGGCACGATGAAGGTGCTGCTCGCCCGCGGCTCCACGAGCATGCACGAGCCGCGCTTCTTCGCCGGTGAGTTCGACGGCACGGGCTGGCACGGCATCAGCTACCCGTCGGGCCACACGGGCGAGGCGGTGCTGCTCTACGGCGCCGCGGTCTACCTGGTGTTCCGCTACCTGCGCCCCGGCCGTGGTCTGCGCACCGCCCTGTTGGTGCTGTGGGGCTACGTCATCCTGCAGAGCGTGGCGGTGTCCTACTACCTGGGCTTCCACTGGATCAGCGACCTGCTGGCCGGCGTCCTGGCCGGCGGGATCCTGCTGCACGTGATCGTGTGGATCGACCGCTGGTTCCACTCCCGCCGCTCCCGCGTGCTGCTCCCGGCCCGCCTCGACGAGGAGCGGTCCGCGCGCTGAGGCGCGGCCGCGCTCGGCGAGCGCGAGGCCCCTCGGCGGGTTCCGCTGCGGGGACTGATCCTCAATGCGGTGTGATGTGCGCCATATTCGAGTAAGGATGGCGCGAGGCTGCGGTCGCGGCCCGCGGCTCTGACGGACTCCTGAAGGGCGCCTGACCGGAATCTGACCGACCGTCGTTCGAGCCTCTAGCAACGAGCCGGTTTCAGTTGGTAGTGAATTCCTATCGTTCGCGGCATGCCCCCGCTTCACCCGCTGCTCCGGCTCCCCGTGCTGGCCGTCCTGTCCTCGGTGTTGACCGTGGCCTCGATGGGCCCCCTCCAGCGCGTCGACCTGGCGCTGCACGGGGCGAACGGCACGACGCAGGAGCTGCGGCAGGTCGAGCTGCTGCAGCTGCTGGACAGCATCGCCGGTCAGGACGTCGTGCTGCCGGTGCTGGGTCTGGTGGCGCTCTGGGCCGCGGTGGTCGGCCGCTCGCTGCAGCCGCTGCTGCTGGCGACCTGGGCCACCTTCCTGTTCTACGCCGGGGTGGGCGGCCTGAAGGTGCTGCTGGCCCGCTCCTCGCCCACCCTGGGCGACCCCAGCTTCTTCTCCGGTGGACTGCTGACCGACGGCTGGTACGGCATCAGCTACCCGTCGGGCCACACCTCGGCCGCCGTGCTGCTCTACGGCACCGCCGTCCTGCTGGTGCAGCGCGCCGTCGGCCTGCCGCGCTGGGCCGGGTCGATACTGGTGGCCACCTGGGCCGGGCTGGTGGTGATGGTGACCGCGGTCGCCCAGCTGCTGGGTTACCACTGGGTCTGCGACCTGGCCGGCGGCATCGTCGTCGGCGGGGTGCTGCTGCACCTGGTGCTGCGCATGGAGAGGTGGACCCACGAGGTGGCCCCGCGGATGGCGCGCACGGCGCCCACCGCGCCGGCCGCCGGTCGGCCCGCTCTCAGCTCGGCAGCTCGCCGAAGGCCAACGGCTCCCTGGTCACCAGGTAGGTCGCCCAGTTCAGCTTGCGCACGCTGCCGTCCTCACGGCGGGTGATGCGCAGCAGCTCGCCCCGCTCACGACCGGAGACGGTGCGGTAGAGGTCCGGCTCCACCGGCTCGAAGACGGCCGGCGGCAGGTCCGGATCGGCCGCGCCCATCCGGGCCTCCAATCGCCCGCGGCGCACGGAGAACACGACGTGGCTGCCCTCGGTGTACCAGTGCCCCAGCACCCCGACCAGTTCCTCGGGCACCGCCTCGCCCGGCGTCCACGGCTGCTCCGGGGCCGGCTCGGCCTCCTCGACGGCCTCGGCCAGGTCCACGGCGAAGGCGGTCGGGTCCGGCGAGTTGCTGTTGTTCATGAAGACCAGTCCGCCGGTGCCGGACTCGCGGTGGGTGAAGACGCCGCTGATGTGCCCGGGCATGCCGCCGGTGTGGCCCACCCAGATGCGTCCGCCGCGGCGCGCCAGGAAGAAGCCCAGCCCCATCGCGCGGGTCCAGTCGCGGGTGTCGACGACGGCCTGCGGCTGGGTCATCTCCTCCAGCGTGTCCGGCGAGAGCACCGCCTCGTCCGGGGAGGCGACGAAGGCCGACCACCGCGCCATGTCCGCCGGCGTGGAGGCCAGGCCGCCGCACGGGGCGATGCCGCGGAAGTCCGGGACCGGCTCGGGCACCGGGACGTCGCTGAAGGGCGGCACGAAGTAGCCCTGCACGTGCGCCCCGGAGAAGCCGACCGTGGTGCGGCGCAGCTCCAGCGGGTCCAGCAGTCGTGCCTGCAGCGCCTCCGCCCACGAGCGGCCGTCCAGGTGCGCGACCACCTCGCCCAGCAGGCAGTACATGAGGTTGGAGTAGTGCCAGCGCGTGTGCGGGCGGCCCACCCGCTCGGCGTGGGCGTACTCGCTCACCACCGCCGTGCTGTCGGGGAAGGTGAAGGTCTCCCACACGTCCCCGTGCGGCTCGCGCTGCATGCCGGACACGTGGGCCAGCGCCGAGCGGATGGTGACCGCGTGCTCCGGGGTGGGGGAGGCCCCGGGCAGGTGGTCGCCCAGGTGGTCGTCCAGCGACAGCCGGCCCTCGTCGCGGGCCTGCATCACCATGACGGCGGTGAAGGTCTTGGTGTTCGAGGCCACCAGGAACTGGTCGTCGGCCGTGGCCGCGCGGTCCCGCCCCTCCCCGGCGCCGGTGGTGCCGACGCCCTCGCCCCACAGCAGGCGTCCCTCGCGCTGCACGCCCGCGAAGAGGGCCGGGACGCGTCCCTCACGCTGTCGCTGCAGGGCCAGCCGGTGAAGCTCGCGGGCGGTCTCCGGGCGCACCCCGGGCGTCTCGTCGGGGGTGGGGTCGGGCGCTGCGTGGTGGGACATGGGCCGACCGTAGCCCTCCGCCCCGGGGCGGGTTCGGAACAACCACCGACCGCGCACGGTTGACGACTGCGACCGACGCACCGGCGCGTCCGACCGGTGCCCGCTGACACATCCGAGGAGGCCCTCATGGCCACCGTTGAGCTGACCGCTGAGAACTTCGAGCAGACCATCAAGGACAACCCGATGGTGGTCGTGGACTTCTGGGCCACCTGGTGCGGTCCGTGCACCCAGTTCGCCCCCGTCTACGAGGAGGCGTCCGAGAAGCACGACGACATCGTGTTCGGCAAGGTCGACATCGACGCGCAGCCGCAGCTGGCCGGGGCGCTGGGCATCCAGTCGGTGCCCACCACGATGGCCTTCCGCGAGCAGATCGGCGTCTTCGCGCAGCCCGGTGCCATCCCGGCCAACGCGCTGGACGAGGTGCTGCAGGCCGTGAAGGGCCTGGACATGGACGCCGTGCGCGCCCAGGTGGCCCAGGAGCAGGCCGCCGCCCAGCAGGGTGACGGCGAGCCGGGCCAGGGCGCCCCGCAGGGTCAGCCGGCGCCGTCGGCCAACCCGGCCGACCAGGGCACCCGCGCCGCCGGCGGTTCCGACCCGGCCAACCCCTTCGGCTGAGCACCGCACCGAGCGCACCCGGTCCGCGAGGCCGCCGTCCCCGAGGGGCGGCGGCCTCACGGCATCCCGGGTCGGCTCGCGACGTCCCGGGTCAGCCCCACCCGTGGCGGCCTGCCCGCGGCGTGTGCGCGGGCCGCACAGGATCTAGGCTGACCGAGTGCTCACCCGATCCGAACTCGCGACCGCCCTGGCCCTCCCCATCGAGGAGGTGCCGGCCGAGTTCCCCGGCACTCCGGGCATCACCTCGGTCACGCACGACTCACGCGCGGTGGAGCCGGGCGCGGCGTTCGTGGCGGTCTCCGGGTTCAAGACCGACGGGCTGCGCTTCGCCGCCGGGGCGCTCGCCGCCGGCGCCTCCCTGGTGGTGGCCGAGCGCGCCTGGCCGACCCAGGACGACCGCGAGGCCGACCGCCGCATCGCCGAGCTCGAGGCCGAGGGGCCGCTGCCGGTGACCGTCGTACCCGACGCGCGCGCCGCCCTCGGGCACCTGGCCGCGGCGGTGGAGGGCAACCCCAGCCGCTCGATGCGGGTGCACGGCATCACGGGCACCAACGGCAAGACCACCACCAGCTACGTCCTCTACAACCTGCTCGCCGGGGTGCTGGGTGCGCAGAAGGTCGGGCTGTCCACGACGGTCGAGGTCATCGTCGACGGCGTGGGGCGCCCGGCAACGCGCACGACGCCCGAGGCGCCCGTGGTGCAGGCCAACCTGCGCCGCATGGCGGACGCCGGCGCGACCGAGGCGGTCGTGGAGACCTCCAGCCACGGCCTCGAGCTGCATCGCGTGACCGGGGTGGAGTACGACACCGCGCTCTTCACCAACCTGACGCGCGACCACCTGGACATCCACGGCGACATGGAGACCTACTTCCGGGTGAAGCGGCGGCTCTTCGAGCGCACCACCGGGCCGCGGCTGGCGAACGTCGACGACGCCTACGGGCGCCGACTGGTGGAGGAGTTCGAGGGGGCGCTGGGCTTCGGCACCTCCCAGGACGCCGCCTACCGCATCCTGGAGCCCACCGAGCTGACCGCCGACGGCATGCGCTTCACCCTGCGCACCCCGGGCCACGGGGAGCTGCAGCTGGAGCCGCCGCTGGTGGGCGACTACAACGCGCTCAACGTTGCCGGTGCGGTGGCCGTGGCGCTGGAGTGCGGGCACGACCCGCTGGCCGTCGTCGAGGCCGTGAAGGGCCTGGGACAGGTGCCCGGGCGGTTCCAGCGCATCCCCGAGGCCGCGGACCACGGGTTCACCGCGGTGGTCGACTACGCCCACACCGAGGTGGGGCTGGAGATGGTGCTGGGCGTGGCGCGGAAGATCGCGGACCTGGCCGGCGGGCGGCTCATCTGCGTGTACGGCGCGGCCGGGGAGCGCGACGCCGCCAAGCGGCCGCTGATGGGTGAGGTCGTCTCGCGGATCGCGGACGTCGGCATCATCACCACCGACGACCCGTACGGCGAGGACCCGGCACCCATCGCCGACGAGGTGATGGCCGGGGCGGACCCGGAGGACACCCACATCACGCTCGACCGGCGGACCGCGCTGCTCGAGGCCGTGGCGATGGCGCGGGAGAACGACGTGGTGATCGCGTGCGGCAAGGGCGATGAGCCGTTCCAGCACCTGCCCGAGGGCGACGTGGACCACCACGACCCCACGAGCATCCGCGAGGGGCTGGCCCTGCGCTGAGGTGCACGACGACGAGGGGTCCATCAAGGGTCACCTCGACAGTCGAGGTGACCCTTGATGGACCCCTCGCGGCTACGGGCACCCGAGACCGCGATCCATGGCGCTCTCGGGTGCACAACCCCGTGGCTGTCCGCCATTCGTCGCGTTCTCGACAGGCGAGAGCGCCATGGGTTGCGGACGGCGCGACGGCGTGGGCCCTGCCCTGCTTGGCGCCGCCGCCCCGGGCTCAGCCCTGCTGGTCCAGCTGCTCGCCGTCCAGCACGGCCTTCACGTCGGTCTCGGGCACCTCGGCGATGCTGGGGTGGCGCCAGGCGGCGTCGTTGGTGCGGTCGATGAGCACGGCCCGCACACCCTCGGCGAAGTCGCCGCTGAGCACCATGCCGGTGGCCATCTTCAGGTCGCGCTCGAGCACGCCGGCCAGGGTGTCGCCGGCGGCCAGACGCAGCCCGGCCAGGGTCACGGCCACCGACAGCGGCGACCGCGTGCCCAGCAGCTCCGCGGCCTTCTGCGCGCCCTCGGCGGAGTGGCCCTTCAGCCGCTCCACGATGGCGCCGGGCGCGTCGCCCTCGTAGCACTCGGCGGTCCACTCGGTGGCCCCGGCCAGCGGCGCCTCGGTCGCCCCGGACGCCTCGCGCGCGGCGGCCACCAGGTCGTCGGCGGACTCGCCCCCGGCCAGCCGGTCCACCACGGCCTCGGGGTCCAGCAGCTCGGTCGGCGCCACGGCATCGGCCAGGCCCAGCAGCACCGCGTCGGCGCCGTTGAAGCGGTCACCGGTCAGCGCCACGTGTGTGCCCAGCTCGTGCGGCGCGCGGGCCAGCAGGTGCAGCGCGCCCACGTCCGGGAACAGCCCGATGCCGGTCTCCGGCATGGCCACCTTCGCGTCCGCGGCCACCAGGCGGTGGCTGCCGTGGGCGCTGATGCCGATGCCACCACCCATCACCGCGCCGTGCATGAGCGGCACGTAGGGGATCGGGTAGTCGGCGATCAACTGGTTGAGCGTGTACTCGGTCGACCAGAACTCGTTTGCCGGGCCCAGGTCGCCGGACGTGGCGGACTCGCGCAGCACCTTGATGTCACCACCCGCGCAGAAGCCCTTGGACCCCTCACCGGAGACCACCACGGCCTTCGGGCGGTCGTCGCCCTCGGCGTCGCGCCAGGCGCGCAGCTGGTCGAGCATCGCAGCGCACATGTCGGTGGTCAGCGCGTTCAGGGCCTTGGCGCGGTTCAGGTGGATGCGGGCGATGCCGTCCCGCATGCCGAACAGCACCTCGTCGGTCTGCGGGGCGGGGGTGAGCTCGGTGGTCATGGCTTCTCCTTCGTGGTGCGGCGCGACGGGTGGCGCTCATGCAGTGCATGACCGCCGGGGTGGACCCGGACGCGACGCGTCGCTCGGTGTCGGGGGCGGGTCGTGCTACCGCCGGGGCAGCGTTCCTGTCCAGCGTTCCACACGTCACAAGGGCGTCCGGCCCCGGGCGGGCGCCCCCCCGGGGCCGGACGCCTTCGTCGCCTCCGGCGTCCGGCGGGGTTGGCACCCGGCGGGCTCGGGGACGGGCCATCCCGCCGGCGAGTCGACCGGTACCCGGTCAGACCTCCCGCGGCGGGGTGAGCACGGACGCCGTGGCCGTCACCACCGAGTAGTCCAGGAAGCCCAGGTGCGCCTCGAAGCGGTCCAGGACGTCGTCGATGACCTGCTGGTGCGTGGCGCCGTACAGGTCGTACCCCTCGGAGCCCGTGTGGGTGAACACCTCAAGCCGGTGGTAGTGCTGCGGCCCCTGGCCCATGCGTGCGCCCACCACGGGGACGCTCGCGACGACGGGCCTCACCTCGTAGCGGAACGCGCGGTGGTCACCCATCTCCACCTCGATGCGGGTGGACGGGATGCTGGCCTCGTCGGCCCGGGCGTCCTCGTCGGCCCGGGTGTTCTGGTCGGCCGGGCCGCCCTCGCCGGTCTCCACCGGAGCGACGGTGCTCAGGCGTGCCGTGTACCCCTGCTCGGAGAACTCGCGGGTGACGTCGGCCAGCGCCGGCTGGACGGTCTCGCTGACGTAGCGCGCCACGGCCTCGCTGGAGGGGTAGGAGCGCAGGTTGGCCAGCCGCTGGCGCCAGCTGCGCTCGGGGGTGCGACCGCCGCTGGCCGCCACGTGGGGCTGGCGCAGCGCGCGCCCCTCGCGGTCGGCGCGCTCCATGCGCAGGGCCTTGGTGAACGAGGCGATCACCAGGTAGGCCACCACCGTCACGGGCAGGGCGAAGATCAGCGTCGCGTACTCCATCGTCGTCACACCGCCGGCCACCAGCATCGCGATGGTGAGCACGGCCGTCAGGAGCGCCCAGAAGATGCGCAGCCACTTGGCGCCGTCCTCGGCGGGGTCGGGGATGGTCGAGGAGAAGGTCGACATCACCATCGCGCCGGAGTTGGCGGAGGTCAGGTAGAAGAGCAGACCCGACAGGGTGGCCAGGCCGATGAGGAAGGTCGCGCCGGGGAAGGTCTCCAGCAGCGCGTACCAGCCCTGCTCCGGGCTGGCCTGCGCCAGCTCGGCGAACTCGCTGTCGCCCTGCACCATCACCCGGTGGAGGGCGGAGTTGCCGAAGATGGTGACGATGAACAGGTCGCACAGCACCGGCGCGGTGATGGCGGCCAGGGCGAACTCGCGCAGCGTGCGGCCGCGGGAGATGCGCGCCAGGAAGAGCCCGACGAACGGCCCCCAGGCCAGCCAGAAGGCCCAGAAGAAGAGCGTCCAGGAGCCCATCCACTCGGCGCCGTCGGGGTGGTAGCCCATCGTCTGCATCGTGCGCTCGGGGAGTGTGGTGACGAAGCGGCCGATGTTCTGCACCATCCCGTTGAGCAGGAAGGCGGTCTGGCCGAACACGAGGATGTACAGCAACATCGCCGCGGCCGACCAGAGGTTCAGCTCGGAGATCAGCCGGATGCCCTTGTCCACGCCGGAGGTGCACGCGGCCGCGGTGAGCACGACGGCCACCACGATGAGGGCGATCTGCAGTCCCAGGCCGTCCGGGATGCCGAACAGCGTCGAGAAGCCGACCGACAGCAGCACCACGCCGATGCCCATTTACGTGGCCACGCCGAACACGGTGCCCAGCAGGGCGTACATGGACCAGCCGGCCACGCCGTAGTGGAACATCGTCCACACCACGGACTCCTCGGCGGCCGCGAGCGACTCCGGCTCGGCGCTGATGGGGTGCACGTACTGCGTGATCGGGCCGGTCACCGAGTAGAAGAGCATGGACAGCCACGTGAAGAACGAGTACTCGGGGCGGGAGTGGTCCGGACCCAGCCGGACGCGGCCTTCGTTGGAGAGGGCCACCCAGATGACGAACCCGATGCCCACCGCGACGGTCAGCACGTAGAACCAGCCGAGGTTCCGCGCGATCCACAGCACCACGGAGTGCACGACCTCGCGGGCGGTGTCCGGCAGCACCATGGCCCACGCTGAGAAGGCGCTGATGGCCACGGCAGCGGACAGGAAGACGACCCAGTTGACGCGGGGCCCCGTGTCACGGCTGATGACCTCCGGACCCTGCGATATCTCGGCCGCCGAGGAAGGAGCACGGTTCTCCTCGCGGCGGCGGTCGCGCTCGGTGGAGCGGGAGGTCCCGCCCAACCGCTCACGGTCGATGTGCTGTTCCTGGTTGCTGCCGGGCTGCGGCAGGTCTGGCCTGTTCTCGGGCACGCATCACTCCCTGGGGCGTTGTCTGTCGTGGCGCCGCTCCGTCGGCCATTGCATGGCCGTGAGTTGCCGCTCCGCAGGCTCTTCTCCACCCGGGCGTAGAATCGGCGGCACGTGTTCCGGGGTCGGTGCAAGTCCGAACCGGCGGTGACAGTCCGCGACCCGCCTGCATCCAGCAGGTGGCTGACTCGGTGGAATTCCGAGGCCGACGGTGAGAGTCCGGAAGGGAGGAGCACGTGCGTCGTCGCTGTGCGATGGCGTGAGCGGCAGCGTCCGCTGTCGAGCGACCGTGGTGGTCGGCTCGTCGGCATCGGTGCCGCGTCCTCCGGGCCACAGGCCCGTTTCCCCGGTTCACCCGGGCAGTCCGACCGGACCGCCCGCCGCGTGACCGCAGTGAGGAACGAGCCGTGAACCCCGCCGGGACCACCCCCGATGCCGCCTCGTGGGAGGCGCCGATGCGCCGTGCCCTGGAGCTGGCCGCACGGGGACCGGCCGTGGACCCGAATCCCCGCGTCGGCTGCGTGCTCCTCGATGCCGAGGGCCGCACCCTGGGGGAGGGCTGGCACCGTGGCGCCGGCACCCCTCACGCCGAGGTGGCCGCGCTGACCGATGCGCGTGTCCGGGCCGCTGAGGCCGGCGCCACCGACCCTTCGGGCGCCATTGCCCCCCTCAACGACGCCACCGCCGTGGTCACTCTGGAGCCGTGCAACCACACCGGCCGCACCGGCCCCTGCGCGCAGACCCTGCTGGACGCCGGGGTGGCACGCGTCGTCATCGCCCAGCCTGACCCGACCCCGCTGGCCGCCGGTGGCTCCGAGCGACTGCGCGCCGCGGGCGTCGAGGTGCTCACGGGCGTCTTGGCCGAGGAGGCGACCGCGCTGAACCCGTGGTTCACGCGGTCGGCGAGTCTGGGGCGTCCCGTGGTCACGCTCAAGCTCGCCGCCACCCTGGACGGCCGCGTGGCCGCTGCCGACGGCACCAGCCAGTGGATCACCGGCTCCGAGGCGCGCCTCGACGTCCACCGCCAGCGCGCGCAGGCCGGGGCGGTCGTGGTCGGCACGGGCACCGCGCTCGCGGACGACCCACAGCTCACCGTCCGGCTGCCGGAGGGGGATGCGCTCCGCCAGCCGCTGCGCGTGGTCGTCGGTACGCGGGAGCTGCCACCCACCGCCCGGGTGCTCGACGACGCCGCCGAGACCCTCGTCCTGGCCACCCACGACCCCGCCGAGGTGCTCGCCGCGCTCGCCGACCGCGGCGTCCACCACGTCTGGCTGGAGGGCGGCCCCACCCTCGCGGCGGTCTTCCTGCGCGCCGGGCTCGTCGACCTTCTCGTCACCTACCTGGCCCCGGCGTTGCTGGGTGCCGGGCCGTCGCTGGTGGGTGATCTCGGCATCGGCACCATCGACGACGCCTCGCGCTGGCGGCTCGAGGACGTGACCCGCCTGGGTGAGGACGTCCGCCTGACGCTGGCGCCCGGCCCGACCGCGCCCGGACCGGCCCCCACCGACCCCACCACCGAAGGAGACGCCTGATGTTCACCGGCATCATCGAGGAGCTCGGCCGCATCGAGGCGATCGAGCCCGCGGGTGACGACATCCGACTGCGGGTGTCCGGCCCCCTGGTCACGAGCGACGCGGGCCACGGTGACTCGATCGCGGTCAACGGGGTCTGCCTGACCGTCACCGACCTGGGGGGCGAGGGCGGACGGACCGGTGGGGACACCCCCGCCGGCGCCCCCACCTGGTTCACCGCCGACGTCATGCCCGAGACGCTGACGCACAGCTCCCTCGGCGCGCTGGAGGTCGGCAGCCCGGTCAACCTGGAGCGCGCGGTGCGCGTGGACGGCCGGCTGGGTGGCCACGTGGTGCAGGGGCACGTCGACGGCGTCGGGCAGGTCCTTCAGCGCACCCCCGGTGACCGCTGGGAGGTGGTTCGCGTGGGCATCCCCGCCGAGCTCGCGCGGTACGTGGTGCACAAGGGCTCGGTGACGCTGAACGGCGTCTCGCTGACGGTGAGCGGCCTCTCCGAGGGGGCCGACGCGGCCCCTGCCGACGCCGGCGGCACCTGGCTGGAGGTCAGCCTCATCCCCGAGACGCTCGAGCGCACCACGCTCGGCGACTCCCCGGTGGGCGCGTCGGTGAACGTCGAGGTGGACGTGCTGGCCAAGTACGTGGAGAAGATGCTGGGAGGCACCCGATGAACCCGCAGACCGAGTCCTCGCGGCCCGAGCCGACTGCGGACGACCCCCTGGCCCCGCAGCTCGCCACCGCGCTGGAGGCCCTGCGAGCCGGTCGCCCGGTGCTGGTGCTCGACGACGAGGATCGCGAGAACGAGGGCGACGTCGTCCTGGCCGCCCAGACCCTCACCCCGGAGTGGATGGCGTGGACCATCCGCCACTCCTCGGGCTACGTGTGCGCCCCGATGACCGCCGCCCGCGCCGACGCGCTGGACCTGCCGCTCATGGTGCGCGACAACGCCGACCCGCTGCGCACCGCCTACACGGTGACCGTCGACGCGGCACAGGGCGTGACCACCGGCATCAGCGCCGCCGACCGCACCCACACCCTGCACACCCTGGCCGATGCGGGGAGCCTCGCCACCGACCTCATCCGCCCCGGGCACGTGGTCCCCCTGCGTGCCCGCGACGGCGGGGTGCTCGAGCGCGCCGGGCACACCGAGGCCGCCGTGGACCTGTGCCGGCTCGCGGGGCTGGAGCCGGTGGGCGTGATCGCCGAGCTGGTGCACGACGACGGCTCGATGATGCGGGCGCCCGCCGTGCAGGAGCTCGGCGCGGCACACGACCTGCCGGTGCTCACCATCGAGGCGCTGCGGCGGTGGCGCGCGGTCCACGACCGGCTCGATGCGGTGGCCGTCGCCCAGCTGCCCACCGCCCACGGTCCGTTCACCGTGCACGCCCTGACCGACCGGCTCACCGGGGTGGAACACCTGGCGTTGGCCGCGCCCGGGGCGCCGGGCAGCAGCACGGCCGAGGGTCCGCGGGCCCACCCCACCGCCTCCCCGGTGCCCGTCCGGCTGCACAGCGAGTGCCTCACCGGTGACGCGCTGGGCTCGCAGCGGTGCGACTGCGGCGCGCAGCTCGACGACGCGCTCGTGGACGCCCGGGCGCGCTCCGGCATCGTGCTGTACCTGCGCGGCCACGAGGGGCGCGGCGTGGGGCTGGCGGCCAAGATCGCCGCCTACGCCCGGCAGGACGCGGGGGCCGACACGGTGGACGCCCAGCACGAGCTCGGTCTGCCGGTGGACACCCGCGACTTCGCCGTGGCCGCGGCGATGCTGGCCCACCTCGGCGTGGAGCGCGTGGAACTGACCACCAACAACCCCGACAAGATCGCCGCCCTGCGTTCCCTGGGGGTCGACGTCGTGGCGACGCGCCCCAGCATCGTGGGGATCACCCCGCACAACCTCGCCTACCTGCGCACCAAACGGGATCGGATGGGGCACACGCTGCCGGCGGACCTGGGTGTGACGTGACAGATCACACCCGCCATGGGTTGATGCGCGGCCCCGGACGCGCCACCGTGGAAAGGACCCCCCGCGGGTGCTGCCAGCGATGTCCTTCACACACCCACCAGACCCCTCCCGCACCGTCCCTCATCCTCAGGAGATCCCATGAGTGCCACCGGTTCCCCCTCTGATGCCATCGCCCTGCGCCTCGAGCGCGAGCTCGCCGCCGACCGCGCGGACGGGGCCCTGCCGCTGCGCGTCGCCGTCGTCGCCGCCTCCTGGCACGACGCCGTGATGGACGGTCTGCTCGCCGGGGCGGAGCGGGCACTGGGCCAGCTCGGCATCACCCCGCGGGTGGTGCGGGTGCCCGGTTCCTTCGAGCTGCCCGTGGCCGCTGCCCGCATCGCGCCGCACGTGGACGCCGTGGTGGCCCTGGGGGTCGTCGTCCGCGGTGGCACGCCGCACTTCGAGTACGTCTGCCACGCGGCCACCTCCGGGCTGACCGACGTCTCCGTGCGCACCGGCACCCCCATCGGGTTCGGTGTGCTGACCTGCGACGACGAGCAGCAGGCGCTGGACCGGGCGGGCCTCGAGGGCTCCACGGAGGACAAGGGTGCCGAGGCCGCGCTCGCGGCCGTGGACACGGCGGCCACCCTGCGCCGGGCCAAGGGAACCTGGCGGTCCGACGCCCGGTGAACCTCCTGGAACAGCTCTTCGCCGCCGAGCTCGCCATCGGCCCGTGGACCATCCTGTGGCGAGAGATCATCGGCAACCTGTTCGGCTTCGCCTCGGCACTGGGCGGCATGCGCCGCCGCGTGTGGGCCTGGCCCGCCGGCATCATCGGCAACGCCCTGCTGTTCACCGTCTTCGCGGGGGTGTGGTTCGCCAACCCGCAGGACACGACCCTGGCCGGTCAGGCCGCGCGGCAGGTCTTCTTCATCATCACCAGCGTCTACGGGTGGTGGATGTGGAGCCAGCAGCGCCGCACCCGCCGCGCCGCCGGGCAGACCGCCCCGTTCACGCCCCGCTGGGCCACCGCGGCGCAGCGCGTGCAGCTGGGACTCTTCGGGCTGGTCGGAATCGTGCTGTGCCAGTGGGTGTTCCGGCAGATCGGCGCGGGCTGGCCGGCGCCGGACTGGTACTACTGGGCCGACGCCTGGATCTTCGTGGGCTCCATCCTGGCCACCTACGCCATGGCCCGGCAGTGGGTGGAGTTCTGGTTGCTGTGGATCGCCGTCGACCTGGTGGGTGTGCCCTTGCTCTGGCACTCCGGGTTCATCCCCTCGGCCGTGCTGTACCTGGTGTACGGCGCGTTCGTGGCGTGGGGCTTCGTGGTGTGGATGCGGTTGGCCCGCCACGAGGACGCCCCCGGTGAGGAGGCCCTGCACGGCACCGAACCCCACACGGAGCCCGCGCCGTAGACTTCGGCCCCATGGGTAAGGCATCTCGTCGCAAGAACCGCGACGCCAAGGGACCGAAGCTGCTCGCTGCGCCGTTCGAGGCGCGGCCCTTTCAGGGGCTGCCGAACGAGCCCGAGTGGGTGGCCATGCGGGAGATCATCCCGGCGGCCACCGCATCGATCCGGGTGAAGGTGCCCACGGGCGACCTGCCCGAGGGTGCGCCCGCGCCGGCGTGGGCCGAGCTGGAGCCGGGCAGTGAGCACGAGGTCACGCTGGCCACGGTGCTGCCGCTGGCCTGGCCGGGCCTCCACCGCGGCGAGGGTGACGTGCTCACCGCGCTGCAGACCGGCTCGTCCACCGGCGACGCGAGCCGCGACATCGCCCAGGCGATCCTGACCTCGCTGGCCAACGAGCCCGGCCAGCCGACCGTCAGCCTGCCGCAGGCCATGGCACACACCCCGCGTCTGCAGGACATCCTCGTGAGCACCGAGATGACCGCGGAGCTGCACGAGACCTTCGGCTTCTGGGTCTCCGGCGACGGTGACGCGCTGGACGAGGCCGGGCAGCTCTCCATGGAGCGGGCGAACGAGGCGATCGTCCCCACCCAGCGCCTGGACTCCGTCCCCTCGGCGTTCTGGTGCCTGATGGGCGACCGCGCCTACGTCCGCTGGCTGCTGCCGCACGACGAGGACGCGGCCACCACCGCACTGGCGCGGCTGAAGGCCGCCGGGCAGCACACCCTCGGCGGGGAGTCCACGCTGCTGGGCGCGTTCCGCGGCGCGGGGCTGCTGGTGCCGGTGTTCGAGGTGGACCCGGCGACGGACCCGCAGGAGTGGAACGGCCCGCTGGGCGAGCTGGCCGGGCGGCTGGACGAGGCCCTGGGCAAGGACGAGCCGCTGACGCACGACGAGCGCCGCGCGCGGGAGGGCTTCTCGAGCCGTCAGGTCACCATCCGCTGACCGACCCCCAGCCCCCGGGCGGGTGCCCTGCGCCCCCCTCCCCGATTTGGTCCCCTGATGACTGAGGTTTGCCGGGATCCTCGGTGTGTCGCCCCGATGTGGGGGACGTCAGGGGACCAAATTGCGTGAGGGGTGTGCGCGTCGGGAGGGGGTGTGCGGGGTGCGAGGCGCGTGGGGCGCCTGTGAGCGGGTGGGTCAGGCGGTGAATTCGCAGAAGGACTCGTAGTGGTCGTCGGTCCAGTACCAGTGCTCGGGGTGGGTGTCGGGGGTGGTGGGGGTGGTGTCGCCGCCGGTGACGATGCGGCGGGCGCCGCGGTCGTCCTCGCCGGGGGTGGGGACGGTGTACTCGGCGTAGTAGTCGTCTGACTCGTCGGGGAGGAGTCCTTCGCGGTTGCCGAAGGTGGAGCCGTCCTTGTCGGGGTACTGGAACTCCCCGCCCTCGCTGATCGTGTCGATCACGTCGTGCGCCTCCGGCGTCAGGACATCCGACGAGCACTCGGGGATCTCGTCGGCGGCCGGCTGCGTCGCGGCGCTGGTCGGGGCCGCCAGGCCGAGGCCGCTGAGCGGGAGGAGGGCGGCGGCCAGCGTCGCGGTCAGGATCGTGCGCCGGGATCGCGGCGTGTCATGGGGCGGCTGGTGGGCGTCGGGGGCGATGTGGGGGCTCATGTCAGGTCGCTCCTGTCGAGTTGTGTCTGCCTGGTCCGACGGGCGACGGGACCGCCCGTGAGCAGCGCACGACGTGGCCGGGATCTGCCAAGGAGGGGCGCGCACACCGTGAGCACGATCACTGTACTGACGTGCGCGATCCGGCGGTACCCCCTGAGAAGACCTGGTGCTGCCCGGCCCGTCGCGCTGCTTCCCGCCCCTCCCCGATTTGGTCCCCTGATGACTGAGGTTTGCCGGGATCCTCGGTGTGTCGCCCCGATGTGGGGGACGTCAGGGGACCAAATTGCGTGAGGGGTGTGCGCGTCGGGAGGGGGTGTGCGGGGTGCGAGGCGCGTGGGGCGCCTGTGAGCGGGTGGGTCAGGCGGTGAATTCGCAGAAGGACTCGTAGTGGTCGTCGGTCCAGTACCAGTGCTCGGGGTGGGTGTCGGGGGTGGTGGGGGTGGTGTCGCCGCCGGTGACGATGCGGCGGGCGCCGCGGTCGTCCTCGCCGGGGGTGGGGACGGTGTACTCGGCGTAGTAGTCGTCTGACTCGTCGGGGAGGAGTCCTTCGCGGTTGCCGAAGGTGGAGCCGTCCTTGTCGGGGTACTGGAACTCCCCGCCCTCGCTGATCGTGTCGGCCACCTCGCGGGCCTCCTCGGACAGCTCCCCGTCGGCGCACTGCGGGATGCCGGACCCGCCGGCCCCGCTGGACGCCCCGTCGGAGACCCCGCCGGCACCCTCGCGCCCGCTCTGCTCCTCCTGACCCTGCCCCTGGCCGCCCTGACCCGTCCCGCCCTGGTCCTCGAGGCCGCTGAAGATGCCCCCGCCGCCCCACACGACGATGGCGGCCAGCGCGCACATGAAGAGCAGCCGCAGCACGAGCCGGACGCTCCCCAGCCGACCGCGACCCCGCCCCGAGCTCACACCCCCGGGCCCGATGCGGGGGCTCACGCGTCGTCCTCCTCGAGCTGCCGGGCGAGCTCGTCGCTGACCACCAGCACGGCCAGCCGCCGCCCCGCGTTCGCCGCCGCGTCGCCGAGCACCTCCAGCAGCGTGACCAGACCGTCGTCCTCCAGCCCCGTGCCGCGGGCCGGCGTCCACACCAGCAGGGTGCCGGCGGCGTCCTCGGCACGATCGGGCAGGTCGCGCACGATGTCCTGCAGCGCATCGAGGTTGGTGGCCGCCGGATGCGGCAGGTCCAGGTCGGTGGCCAGCCCGTCCTGCAGGGTGCGCACGTCCGAGCCGTCGGGGCTGGCGGCCAGCAGCACCGCCCACCCGAGCGTGCGGGCGTGCGCGGCGGACGGCTCGGCCTCGGTGGTGGGCACCACGGCCAGCGGCTCACCGGACTCGAGGAACTCGGCGATGGGGAAGCGGGGGGTCGTCATGCCCCCATGGTGCCTGCAGCGCCCGTGACCGCAGGCGAGGAGCGCCCTGCTCGCCCGGCGAGTGGAACGCCACACTCGCCCCGCGACCCGCCGAGCCACCGAGCGTCCGGGCCCCCTTGCGTATCCTGTCGGGGTGCCTGAGCCAGTCCAGAGTTCTCTGCTGATCGCCGCCACCGTGTGCGCGGTGTTGGCCCTCGCGGTCGGTGTGTGGCTGGCCCTGCAGGTCAGCTCCCTGCGCCGCCACCGCTTCGTGTCACCCCGCGTCCTCGCGGGTGACGAGGGGGACGGCCCGCAGCGCCGGTCGATGTCGAGCCGACAGGGCGGGGAGCGCCGCTACGCCGCGCCGGCCGTCCGCACGGGCGTCGACTCGACGACGATGAAGCGGGCGCTGGACCGCGCGAACGCCCGACAGGAGAAGTCCCTGTCCCGCATGCGGGCGGAGATCGAGGAGATGCAGGCGGAGATCCGCAAGGTCTCCTCCGGATTCAGCGAGGTGCGCAAGCAGGCCTCCACGGACACCCAGTCGATCCGCCAGGTGCACGGCGACGCGACGAAGAACCTGGACCGCATGGGCAGCACCGTCTCCGCGCTGGAGAAGAAGGTGGGCGCGGCGACCAGGGACATGGAGCAGCGGGTCGGTGCGGCGGTCTCCGACATGGACCAGCGCGTGGACGCGCGGATGTCCTCCTTCGAGAAGCAGATCGGCTCCGACCTCCGCGAGCTGGACGAGCGCGTCACCGCGAACGTCGGCGGTGTCGACGAGCGCCTGGTCTCGCGCACGGGTGCGCTGGACGACCGGCTGGCCGCGCTCTCCCGCGAGGTCGAGGAGCTGGAGTCCCGCCGGGCCGCCCTGGCCGACGAGGCCGCGGCCGACCGGAAGCGCCTGGACACGGTGGACCGTGGCCTGGGTGGCGTGGCCGGCCTGGTGGACGGCCTGCGCACCACCACCTCCGAGCACGACAGCCGCACCACGGCCCTGGACGAGCGCCTCGGCAACCTCGGCGGCTCGGTCGAGAAGCACGGCCAGCGCCTCGAGGAGCTCGAAGGTGGCGCGACGCAGCTCACCGAGCGCACCTCCGGCCTGGACCGGGCCCTGCAGCAGCTCACCACCCACCGCGACGAGCACGGCCAGCGGATCGAGCACCTGGAGGGTGGCGCGACGCAGCTGACCGAGCGCACCAGCGGCCTCGACCAGGCCCTGCGCACCGTCTCGGACCACACCGACAACATCAACGCCCGCCTGAAGCACCTGGAGCACGACAGCGAGTCCGCCCTCACCGAGGTGGCCCTGGTTCGCTACGACGCCTTCGGCGACATGGGTGGCCGCATGTCCTTCTCCGTGGCGCTGCTGGACAGCGTCGGCGACGGCCTGATCATCACCAGCCTGAACGGTCGCGCCCACTCGCAGACCTACGCCAAGTCGGTCACCGAGGGGCGGGGCACCACGCAGCTCACCGCCGAGGAGATGCAGGCCGTCGAGGCCGCCCGGGGCATGGACACGACGCAGACGCAGGCGCAGGAGACCACGCGCCCGCTGCGGCAGCGCCGCTGACTCAGCGGCCGAGCCAGCCCAGCCCGCTGCCGCCGCGGGTGCCCAGCCAGGAGGTGGCGCCCTCGTTGCGGACGCGCACGGTGAGGCAGGCCGGCAGCACCCGTCCGGCGATGCGCGTGACGTGCCCGATGCCGTCGCCGTCCAGCTGGGCGCGGGTGGGCTCGGACAGCCGGACGTCGACCTCGTCGCTCTGGAAGTAGCTCGCGTGGTCCCCGCCGAGGTGGCCGCGCGTCACCATCGCGGCGACGACCCCGGCCCAGCCCGTGATGCCCCGCGGGGAGACCACCAGCGTGTCCAGCCGCCCGTCGTCGATGCGGGCCTCGGGCAGCACGGCCACGCCGCCCTGCACCTTGCCGACGTTGCCGAACACGACGCTGCGCACCTTCAGCCCCACCGGGTCCTCGTCGTCGACGCGCAGCCGCACCGGGATGCGGTCCTCCCGGCTGAGCCGCAGCGCCGAGCGGAGGTAGGCCGGCCAGCCGATGCGCTTCTTCACCGCGTCGTCGGTGGCCTCCATGACGTCGGCGTCCATGCCCACCCCGGCCATCACCAGGAACACGTCCTCGTGGGCCTCCCCGTCGACGTCCCAGTAGCGCACCTGCCCCACGTCGATGCGGCGGTCGGTGCCGGTCAGGGCGATGCGGAGTGCCTGCGCGCGGGAGATGAAGGGCAGGTCGAGATTGCGCACCAGCAGGTTGCCGGTGCCGCCGGGCACCAGGCCCAGCGCGACGTCGGTGCCCACCAGCTGGCTGGCCACGGTCCGCACGGTGCCGTCGCCCCCGATCGGCACGACCAGGTCGCAGCCCTGCTCCAGCAGGTCGCGGGCCTGCCCGGCCCCCGGGTCGGTCTCCGTGGTCTCCCGCCAGAGCGGCTCGTCCCAGCCCAGGTGCTCGCAGATGTCGCGGACGTCCCGGTGCACCGCGTCGACGTCGGTGAACTTGATGGGGTTGATGACGAACCCGGCCCGACCACGGCGGTCGGGGGAGTCCGGGGTCGGCTCGGCGGCGATCGGGTTCACGGGGCCTCCTCGTCAGCCGGGGCCGTCACCTGCGGCTGACCACGGTACCCGGTGGGCATCTCGTACGCTGGACCGCGTGATCGACATCCGAGAGCTCCGTGAGAATCCCGACGCCGTCCGCGCCAGCCAGCGCGCCCGAGGTGAAGACGAGTCCGTCGTGGACCGCGTGCTCGAGGTCGAGGCGAGCTCCCGTGCCAAGAGGGCCGAGTTCGAGTCCCTGCGGGCCGAGCAGAAGGTGTTCGGCAAGCAGATCGCCCAGGCCCCGGCCGACCAGAAGGCCGAGCTGGCCGCCCGCGGCAAGGAGATGGCCGCGCAGGTGAAGGCCCTGGAGGCCGAGGCGAACGACCTGTCCGACGAGGCCGACCGGCTGCTCCGCAGCATCGGCAACATCGTCAAGCCGGAGGTTCCCGCCGGTGGCGAGGACAACTTCAACACCCTGCAGACGATCGGGGAGCCCCGCGACTTCGACGCCGAGGGCTTCGAGCCGCGCGACCACCTGGAGCTCGGCGAGCTGCTCGGCGCCATCGACATGGAGCGGGGCGCCAAGGTGTCCGGGGCGCGCTTCTACTTCCTGACGGGCATCGGCGCCCGGCTCGAGATCGCCATGATGAACATGGCCCTGGACACCGCGCTGAAGCACGGCTTCACGCCGATGATCACGCCCTCGCTGGTGAACCCGGACGTGATGGCCGGCGCCGGCTTCCTCGACAGCCACGCCGACGAGGTCTACCGGCTGGAGGCCGACGACCAGTACCTGGTGGGCACCTCCGAGGTCGCCCTGGCCGGCTACCATGCCGACGAGATCCTCGACCTCTCCGGCGGGGCGAAGCGCTACGCCGGCTGGTCGTCCTGCTACCGCCGCGAGGCCGGCAGCCACGGCAAGGACACCCGCGGCATCATCCGCGTGCACCAGTTCAACAAGCTGGAGATGTTCATCTACTGCACCGCCGAGGAGGCCGAGGCCGAGCACGAGCGGCTGCTGGCCATGGAGCAGGAGATGCTCGGGGCGATGGAGCTGCCCTACCGCGTCATCGACGTCGCGGCCGGCGACCTGGGCGGTCCCGCGGCCCGCAAGTTCGACTGCGAGGCCTGGGTGCCGACGCAGGGCACCTACCGCGAGCTCACCTCCACCTCGAACACCACGACCTTCCAGGCCCGCCGCCTGAAGGTGCGCGAGCGCATGACCGCGGCCGACGGCGGCAAGGGCGGCACCCGCACGGTGGCCACGCTGAACGGCACGCTGGCCACCACCCGCTGGCTCGTGGCGATCCTGGAGAACCACCAGCAGGCCGACGGCTCGGTGCGCGTGCCCGAGGCGCTGCGCCCCTACCTGGGTGGCCTCGAGGCCATCGAGCCGATCTCCCGATGACGGCGGGCGCGGGGAGCCTGGGCCCGGATGTCGGTGGCGCGGACCGCCGGCGCATGGTGTGCCTCGACCTGGACGGCACCACCATCGACTACGACAGCGTGCTGCACGCGCCCGTCCGCGATGCCGTGCTCGCGACCTCCGAGGCGGGGCACACGGTCGTCATCGCGACCGGCCGCACGCTCATGGCGACGCTGCCGCTGGCGCGTGAGCTCGCGCTGACCAAGGGGTACCTCGTCTGCTCCAACGGGGCGGTGCTGGTGCGGCTGGACCCGGAGCTGCCCGACGGGCACGAGATCGTCGAGAAGGTGACCTTCGACCCGGGCCCCGCGTTGGCGCTGCTGCGCGAGCACCTGCCGAACGCGTTCGTGGCGGCCGAGGTCGTCGGGCGGGGGCACCGCATCAGCGAGGGCTTCCCGGAGGGGCTGCTGCAGGGTGAGCTGACACTGGCCACCTGGGAGGAGCTCGGCTCCGAGCCGGTCACCCGTCTGACCTTCCACGACCCGGGCGGCACCGAGCAGGGCTTCCTGGACGCCCTGGACGACATCGGCCTGCACGGGGTCAACTACTCGGTCGGGTACACGGCCTGGCTGGACCTGGCGCCCGAGGGCGTCACCAAGGCCTCGGCGCTGGAGTCGGTGCGCCGTGCGCTGCACGTGGAGCCGTGGGACACGGTGGCCGTCGGCGACCAGCGCAACGACCTGGAGATGCTCGACTGGGCCGCCTGGGGCGTCGCCATGGGGCAGGCCCCCGACGTCGTGCTGGAGATGGCCGACGCGGTCACCGGCACCGTCGAGGAGCACGGCCTGGCCCAGGTGCTGCGGCGCCTGGAGGGCGTGGAGGCCGCGCTGCCCGGCGTCGACGGGTCCTCGCAGCCCTCGCGCCACGACTTCGGAAGCGCCTGATGGCGCGGCCCCCGCTGCACCTGACGAGCGCCGCGAATCCCCGCATCAAGGCGCTGCGGGACCTGCGCCGGCGCCGGGTGCGCGAGCAGACCGGCAGCACCGTCGTGGAGGGTTTCGAGGAGCTCGAGCTCGCCCTGGCCGGTGGGGTGCACCCGCGCGAGCTGTTCCTCTGCGAGGAGCTCATGGCCGACCCCGCCGCCCAGCAGCCGGTGGTGGACCTGGCGGTCGAGCGGGGCGCGAGCGTGGTCACCACCACCCGGGCGGTCTTCGAGAAGGCCGCCTACCGGGAGGGGCCGGACGGCTTCCTGGCCGTCGTGCCGAGCCCCGGCCTCGCCCTGGCCGACCTGCAGTCCCCGGACGGCCCGGCGCTCTGGGTCGTGGCCGAGCACCTGGAGAAGCCCGGCAACCTCGGCGCCATCCTGCGCACCGCGGACGCCGCAGGCGTGGACGCCGTCATCGCGGCCGACCCGGTGACCGACTGGGGCAACCCGAACGTCGTGCGGGCCTCCAAGGGGACGGTCTTCTCGGTGCCGGTGGCCTCGGCCTCCCGCGCCGAGGTGCAGGAGCTGCTGGCCGCCCGCGGGATCTCGCTGGTGTCCACCACCCCGCACACCGACCTGCTCCACACGGACGCCGACTACGGCGGTCCCGTGGCCATCGCGGTGGGGGCCGAGAAGACCGGCCTGACCGACGAGCTGCTCGCGGCCTCGGACCAGCGCGTGCGCATCCCGATGGTGGGGCGCGCGAACTCGCTCAACGTGGCCACGAGCGCCGCGATCGTCGTCTACGAGGCCGTGCGGCAGCGTTCCTGAGCCACCCCGGGGCCGGCCGTCGTGCTCCCGGTCGACCACGGGCGCGCCGTCGTCGCACCGTCGCGTTCGGGGATTCGGGAAAAGCGCCCTGCGGTGGCAGGATGACGCCATGCGTATCGACCACGTCTCCTTCGCCGCCGGTCCCGAGGGTCTGGATGCCGCGGCCGCCCGGCTGGGCAAGGCCCTCGGCATCGAGGTCGTCGACGGGGGGAACCACCCCCGCTTCGGCACCCGCAACATGGTGCTCCCGCTGGCCGACGGCCGCTGGGTGGAGATCGTGGAGCCGCTGCAGCACCCGGTCACCGACAAGGTGCCCTTCGGCCAGGCAGTGAAGGCTCGCAGCGAGGCCGGTGGCGGCTGGCTCGGCTGGGTGGTGGCCATGGACGACCTCAGCCCCGTCGAGGAGCGCCTCGGCCGCGACTCCGTGGCCGGCAACCGGCACCGCCCCGACGGCACCGAGCTCACCTGGCGCCAGATCGGCGTGAAGGGCCTCATCGCCGACCCGCAGCTGCCCTTCTTCCTGCGCTGGGACGGCGATCAGCGCCACCCCTCCGAGGTGGGCCCGTCCACCGCGGAGCTCGCGAGCCTGCAGATCGCCGGCGACCCGAACCGGGTCCGTGAGTGGATCGGCCTGACCGGTGAGGTCGGCACCGACCGCGAGGACTGGGAGCCCGAGGTGGCGTTCGACTTCGTGGCCCCCAACGGCACCCCGGGGCTCATGTCGGTCACCTTCCGCACCGACAAGGGCGAGGTCACGGTCTGACCGACCGGTCGATGTGCAGAAGGCGGGCACCCGGAGGGGTGCCCGTCTTCTGCGTGTGCGCACCACCCTGGGTGCGCGTCCCGGTCAGATGCGCGAGCCGGTGCCGACGCTGATGCGCTGACTGCCCACCAGCACCCCGACCAGCGGGACCAGCGCGAGGGCCGCGGCCGCCGGCGGCACCACCCAGCCGGCCACCACAGGCACCACCGCGATCAGGTGGTAGCCCGCCACGAGCATCACGTTCTGGCCGACCACGGCGCCGGTGTGCCGGGTGAGGCTCACCGCGTCAGCGATGGCGGCCATCTCCGGGCGCACCGTCTCCACCTGCGCGATGGCGCGGTTCTGCTCGTCCGCCCAGGTCGGGGCGATCACGAGGTCGGCGTGCACCGCGGCGTCGTCGCGCCCGTCGCGGGTCAGCAGCGCCACCCGGTGGCCCTCGTCGAGCATCTCCTGCACCAGGGCGGCGCGGCCCGCGTCGTCCAGGCCGCCGGTGACCTCCGAGGAGTGGACGCCCACCCGCTCGGCCATGCGGCGGGCCACGGCGGCCGGCTCCGCACACATCAGGTGGGGCACCACATCGGCGCGCAGCAGCCGCTGCACCTCCTCGGCGGCGCCGGGGCGCAGCCGGTCACGGAAGCGCAGCAGCGCGGTCGGGCGACCGCCCCAGCCGACGTAGGCCACCAGGGCGTCATCGTCGGGCTCGGGGCGCAGGGTGGGCGGGATGGTGTCGAAGAGCGACTCGTCGCCGACGGTCACCTCCATGCCCTTGATGTGGGCGCTCAGCCCGCCGTTGCGCACCTGCTGGTCGGTGATCCGCCGCGGGGACATCGAGCGGGTGCGGGCGGCGCTCTCCAGGGCGCGCGGGATGGGGCCCTCGCCGTCCTGGGCGACGGACACGGCGGCCAACAGGGCGGCGTCGGGGTCCAGGCCGCGCATCGGGCGCACCTCCACCAGGCGGGGGTGCCCGGTCGCGATCCCCGAGGAGGGGTCCACCAGGGCCAGGTCGATGTCGCGTCCCGACTGCAGCGGGTGCACGCCCTTCATGCGCAGTCCCAGCAGGGCGCCGCGCAGGATGCTGCCGCGCAGGGCGCTGGGGACGGCCGCCAGGGCCGCGGCGGGGGAGGCCGCGAGCAGCACGGCGGTGGCCACGCGGACGCCGGCCCCGGCATCGGTGAGCAGCCCGTGCACCAGGCCGGCCACGGCGGCCAGGGCGACCACGACGGGCACCGACCACCAGGCCGCCAGGTCGGTGGAGCGTTGGATCGGCAGCTGGGCGTCCTCCGTCGTGGTGCGGGTGTGCAGGTCCGGCGGCGGCAGGACCGGGCCGGAGGTGCCGCGCAGCGCGGCGAGGGCGGGGGTGAGCACCCGGGAGATCGCGGTGTCCTGCCCGGCGCGCACCACGGTGCCCACCAGCGCCTTCTGGGGCACGCAGCCGGCGACGACCATGTCGCCCGGGGACACCGGGTGCCCGGCGGTGCGGGTGGAGAGCCGCTCCAGGCTCACCAGGCCCTCCCCGTCGGTGACGTGCAGGTCGGCCGGCACCACCGTGCCCGCGGGCACCAGCACCTCGTCGCCGATGCGCAGCGCGGCCCGCGGCACCGTCAGCCGGCGGCGGGCGCCGCCCTTCTCGACGAGCCGGGTGGCCGTGCCGCCGAGGCTGCGGCGCATGCGGAGCAGGCGGGCCGCCATCACGTCCCGGGCGAGGCACACGAGCCACGGGGTGACGGCCGCGAGGGCCGCGGCGGCGGTGGTCGTCACGAAGGGGGCGCCGGTGCCGTCCCGGGAGAGGTCGATGCCGCCGTGCACCGCGGAGACCAGGGCGGCCAGCACCGGGAGCCAGAGGACCGAGCGCCAGGAGAGACGCACCTCGGGCAGCACCGAGGGGACCGCGGCCAGCCAGGCGACCACGGCGCAGAAGGCCACGAGCGGACCCGGCCCGCCGGTCAGCGAGAGCACCCACGCCACGGCCGTGAGGACGACCGGGGCCGCCACCCGCACCGTGGCAAGCAGGCGTGCGGGGCTGCCACCCACCCGCTGAGGTGCTGGCTGTGCGCTGGGGGCGGGGGTCTCGACCATGATGGGGCCACGGTACTGGGGCGGTGCCGCGCTCCCGGCCTCGGCTCGCGGCGTGAGCCCAGGGTGTGACGGGCGTGTTTGAATGACGCCCGCCGGGGCCCGGGAGGTCGAGAAGACGACTGCTCGTGGAGGCCACCACGCACGCCCGCCCCGCTCTGATCGGAGACCCGGGAACACGATGAACACCATGCACACGAACGACCCTGCCCTCGACCACGGGGACGACCGCGACCGCAGCGAGTCCACCGTCCGCACCGGTGCCCAGGTCGCGGTGTTCGCCGCCCTCATCGCCGCGCTGGCCGTGGTGCCGGGGCTCATGGTCTTCGGCGGGCAGGTGCCGGTGACCCTGCAGACGCTCGGGGTGACGCTGGCGGCGCTCGCGCTCGGCCCGTGGGCCGGGGCGGCGGCGGTGCTCGTCTACCTGGCGCTCATCGCCATCGGGCTGCCGGTGGGCAGCGGTGGTGCCGGTGGGCTGGGCGTGTTCACCGGGCCGACCGGCGGGTACCTGGTCGGGTTCGTGCTGGGTGCGGTGGTCATCGGGCTGGTCTCGCGCGTGGCCATGCGGCGCGGTGGCCGGATGGTCGGGCTGTGGCTGTTCCTGGCCGGGCTGGCCGGGTTGCCCTTCTTCTACGCGGTCGGGGTGCCGTGGCTGAAGCTGGCCACCGACATGCCGTGGGACAAGGCCTGGCAGCTGGGCGCCGCGGTGTTCCTGCCGGGCGACCTGCTGAAGGCGGCGCTGGCCGCGGTCGTCATCGCCGCGGTGGCGCGGGCGCTCCCGGGCACGCTGCCGGCCGACCCGGCGCGTCGCTGAGCGGCGTGGTCGGCAGCGGTTCGGGCGCGCACCCGGCGGGTGGTGGCCCGGTCGGGAGACACTCGGCGGGTGCCCGGCCGGCTGTGGAGGGCAGCGTGCACCGGAAGGACCAGTTTGCGGGTGCTCACGTGGTCGGGGAGGGGAGTGTGCACCGGAAGGGTCGGTCTGCGGACTCTTCGGTGCACGGTGTTGCCGGAGCCGGTGAAGCACCCGGCCCGGACGCCCACGGGACCGGCGGCCCACCCGGCTCCAGCGCCCGCCGGGGCGACACCGGCATCCGGTTCGAGTCCGTCACCCTCGAACGGCAGGGGCGGTGCGCACTGGACGACGTCTCGCTGGAGCTGACCGAGCACCGCGTGGGCCTCATCGGGGCGAACGGGTCGGGCAAGTCCACCTTGGCGCGCTGCGTCATCGGGCTGGAGCGGCCGACCGCCGGGCGGGTCGTCGTCAACGGCGTGGACGTGCGGCGGCACGCGCGGGCGGTGCGGCGGGACGTCGGCTTCCTGTTCAGCGACCCCGACCACCAGGTGGTCATGCCGACGGTGCGCGAGGACCTCGAGTTCTCCGCGCGGCGACGGGGCTGGTCGGCGGCCCAGCGGGCCGATGCGGTGCAGGAGGCGCTGGTGCGTGCCGGGTTGCAGGACCACGCCGAGCACCCCTGCCACCTGCTCTCGGGCGGGCAGAAGCAGCTGCTGGCGCTCTCGGCGGTGCTCATGGCCGGGCCGAGCATCCTGGTGGCCGACGAGCCGACGACGCTGCTCGACCTGCGCAACCGTCGCCGGGTGGGGGCAGAGCTCATGGCGCTGGAGCAGCAGGTGGTCATGGTGACGCACCACCTCGACCTGCTGGACGGCTTCGACCGGGTGGTGGTCCTCGACGAGGGGCGCGTGGTCTGCGACGACCGTCCCGAGGTGGCCGTGCCCTTCTACGAGCGGCTGATGGCGTGAGCGTCGGCATCGCCGTGCCGGGTGACTCGTGGCTGCACCGGCTGCCGGCCTCGTGGAAGCTCGGCGGGCTGGCCGTGGCCACCGTCGGCATGTACCTGCTGGGCACGTGGCCGCTCGCGATGGCGGCGCTCGCGGTGGCGGTGGTGGTGCTCGCCTCTGCACGGCTGCCGTGGAGCGCCCTGCGCGGCCCGCTGCGGGCGGTGGCGATCCTGCTGCTCGTGCTCGGACTGGTGCAGTGGTGGCTGATCGACGGGGCCACCGCGCTGCGGGCAGTCGGCCGGGTGGGAGCGGCGGTGCTGCTCGCGTGGACGGTCTCGCTCACCACGCCGGTCGGGAAGGTGCTGGCCGTGCTGCAACGGGCGCTGCGCCCCCTGCGACGGCTGGGGGTGGACACCGACCACTGGGCGCTGGTGCTCTCGTTGGCCGTGCGCTCGGTGCCGCTGATGGTCGATGCGGCCAAGCAGGCGAACGAGGCCCGGATCGCCTGCGGGAGGCCGCTGTCGGTGACGAGCTTCGCCATCCCGGTCGTGGTCCGGGCCGTGCGGGCCTCGGAGATGCTCGGCGACGCCCTCCTGGCGCGCGGCTACGAGCCGCAGGGTGGGAGCCGTTGGTGTGCCCGCCGGCACGACACCCGGCGGGGGTGAGTCGGCCTCAGAGGCCGATGCGGCGCAGGAGGGCCCCGATCAGGCGGCCCATCAGGATGCGGCGGATCAGAGTCAGCATCAGTTCTCCTTCTCGTCGGTCTCGCTGGGCGTCTCGAGCCGGTCCACCAGCTGGCTGGCCAGACCGGTGTAGGTCTCCGGGGTGAGCTCCACCAGGCGCGCCTCGTCCTCGGCCGGCAGCCCCAGCCCGCGGATGAACTCGCGCATCGCGTCGCCGTCCACGCGGCGGCCACGCGTGAGCTCCTTGAGGCGCTCGTAGGGCTGCTCCATGCCGGGCACACCCTGGGCGGCCAGCGCGCGCATGGTGGACTGCACCGGCTCGCCGAGCACCTCCCAGTTCTCGTCGAGGTCGGCGGCCATCCGCTCCGGCACGGCGTCCAGGCCGTCCAGGCCCTTGCGCACGTTGTCCAGTGCCAGCAGCGAGTGGCCCAGAGCGACACCGATGTTGCGCTGCATCGAGGAGTCGGTCAGGTCGCGCTGCAGACGCGACGTCACCAGCGTGGAGGCCAGCACGTCCAGCAGGGCGTTGCTCACCTCGAGGTTCGCCTCGGCGTTCTCGAAGCGGATCGGGTTGACCTTGTGCGGCATCGTCGACGAGCCGACCGTGCCCTGCCCACGCACCTGCGCGAAGTAGGCCATCGAGATGTAGGTCCACACGTCGGTGCAGAGGTTGTGCAGCACGCGGTTGAAGCGCGCGACGTCGGCGTACACCTCGGCCTGCCAGTCGTGGGCCTCGATCTGCGTGGTCAGCGGGTTCCAGTCCAGCCCCAGATGCTCCACGAAGGTGCGGGACAGCTCCACCCAGTCGGCGCCGGGCAGGGCCACCGTGTGCGCGCCGTAGGTGCCGGTGGCGCCGTTGATCTTGCCCAGGTACTCGGCGCCCTGCACGCGCCGCACCTGGCGGCCGAGGCGGTGGGCCAGCACGGCGAGCTCCTTGCCCATCGTGCTCGGGGTGGCGGTCTGGCCGTGGGTACGGGAGAGCAGCGGCACGTCGCGCAGATCGCGCGCCATCGCGGCCAGCTGGTCCACCACGCCCGAGGCGGCCGGCAGCCACACGTCGCGCACGGCCCCCTGGATCATCAGCGCGTAGGACAGGTTGTTGATGTCCTCGCTGGTGCACGCGAAGTGCACGAGCTCGGTGGTGCGCGCCACCTGCTCCTCGCCGCGCCCGGCCAGCACGCCCGCCAGGTGCTTCTTCAGGCGGTACTCCACCGCCTTGACGTCGTGGACGGTCTCCTTCTCGATCTCCGCCAGTGCGGCGATGTCGTCCCCGTCGAACTCGGTGACGATGCGGCGCAGGTCGGCGCGCTCGGTCTCGGTCAGCGGTTCGATTCCGTCGAAGATCCGCGCGTCGGTCAGGTGCAGCAGCCACTCGACCTCCACGTGCACGCGCATGCGGTTGAGCGCGGCCTCCGAGAGGTGGTCCACCAGCGGGGCGGCCTGGCGGCGGTAGCGCCCGTCCAGCGGGCCGAGGGCGAGAGCGGGCTGCAGCGTGGAGAGATCGACCATGGAGGCATTCTCGCAGGAGCGCGGCCCCCTGCGCGCCGAGCCCGCACCCGAGGGCAAGGGGAGCGAACCGCGACGCGAACGGGCCCGCATCCCCGGGAGGATGCGGGCCCGTTCGGTGACGGCCGGGGTCAGCGCCCCTGCTGCCAGGGGGTGTACGGGTCCAGGTCGTCGGTGTCCATGTCAGCCGGGATCTCCCCGCGGCCCAGCCACTCCTGGGTGGAGGTGGCGGTCACCGGGGCGGCCCGGTCGGCGTCGTCCTCGGGGAGGTCCGCTGCCGGGGCGTCCGCCTCGGTCTGCTGCCCGTCCTGCTCCCCGAGGGGCTGCTCGGCGACCTGCTCGTCCTGCTCCACGGAGGGCTCGGCCTGCTGGCCCTGCTGGTCCTCGGAGGAGATCTCCACCAGCTCCGCGTCGGGCTGCTCGACCGGCGCCACGGCGGGCAGCTGGTCGGCCTCGGGGAAGTCCGCCTCCGGGGCGTCCACGGTGCCCGGCGCGACGGACTCGGCGGAGTCGGTCGGCTGCACGTCGTCCCAGGTCTCGTCCTGGTCGGACGGGTCCTCGAGGTCGTCGGCCGGCGCCGTGTCCTCGTCGGTGGTGGCCGGCAGGGTGTCCGTCCCGTCCGAGCCCGGGCCGCTGAAGTCGCTCAGCTCCTCGTCCTGCGAGGCCGTCTCGGTGCCCTCCGTGCGGGCGGCGGTCGCCTCGGTCGCCTCGTAGCCGGGGAACTCGATGTCGTCGGGCTCCTCGGCCTCGATGGCGTGCAGCTCGCCCGGGTCGGTGCTCGTGGCGGCCTCGATGTCGCTCGGGTCGTCCGCGAAGTCCGTGCGCTGGGCGGTGTCGGTGGTCATCGTCGCCGAGCCCTCGTCCTCGCGCTCGTCGAACTCACCGGCCACGAGGGTCTCGTCGGCATCGAGCGACTCGTCGGGGTCCGTGGTCACCGGGCCGACGGTGGCGTCGGCCTCCTCGTCCAGGTCACCGAGCGCGTGCGCCCCGGTGCCGTCGGAGTCCTCGTCGGCGGTGCCGGTGGCCCCGCCGCGGGTGGCGTCGTCCGACAGATCGCGGTCGGTCCCGGTGCCGGTCGTCCCGGTGGGGTCGGTCTCCGGCTCGTCGTCCCCGAGCACGGACGCGGCGGGGGTGGCCCCGTCGGTGTCGGGCTCGTCCTCGGCGTCCTGGTCGAACAGGTCGGTCGGCTCGTGCGCGGTGGTCGTGGTGCCCGCCGCGGCCGTCGACGAGGCGGTGCGTCGACCAGCGCCCCGGTCCGTGCCGCGCTCGCGGCCGGCGTCGCGGGTGACGACGTCGCGCTCGCGCTCGTCCAGTCGGTCCCGCTCGTCGGCGAGGTCCAGGTCGTCGTCCTCGTCGAGGTGACGGTCACCCTCGTCGAGGTGGGGTCGCGGCTCGCGCCCGGCCAGGCGGTCCTGCACCGCCGTGCCCTGGGTCATCAACCAGACGATCCCCACCACCAGTGCCAGCAGCACGATGGCGACGATCCACTCCAGTGCTCCCCATCCGCCCATGCGGGTACCTCCAACGCGTCTCGAGTCGATCAGTCGGTCAGTGGCCGCGAACGTCCGGGGGTCCGGAGCCACGCGAACAATGGCCCCAGCCTAGATGTTCGCCCCCGGGGTGGTCGCCGAGCGCCGGACCGCGGGTCCGAGAGCGCCAGACTGCGGGTCCTGGACGCCGCGGCCGGGTCAGCCGCCGGGCAGCAGCGCGCCGGTGGCGACGACCCACGGCGCCGCGGCCAGCAGGACGGCCGCGGAGGCCACCAGCAGCACCTGCCGACGCCGCGGGCGCCCGAGCTCCTGCAGCGCGGTGACCCGCACGAGCGTGGAGGGTGCCCCCTTCGCCCCCATCCGCACCAGGGCGCGGCCCATGGTGAGCGCCCCGACCGTGTGGGCCCCCGCGCGGTCGGCGAGCAGCTCCACCAGCAGCTCGACCTCCTCCTGTGCCCGCGGGTGCCGCAGCCAACCGGGCACGCTGGCGTCCAGGGCGGTGAAGAATTCGCGCACCAGGTCGTGCCGGCGGCGCAGGTGCTCCCGCTCGTGCACGTAGACGCCGTGGAGCTCGTCGTCGGTGAGCGTCTCCAGCGCCGGCCGCGACATCACGATGCGGGGGCGGCGCCCCGGCAGGCACCACGCCACCGGGCCGTCGGCGTCGATGACGCGGAGCCGGTCCCGGGAGCCGTGCTGGGGGTCGAGCAGGTCGACGGTCTCGCGGTGGCGCTGCCGCAGGGCGCGCAGGTCGGTCCCGACGGTGTGGGCGGCCCACAACAGGCGCAGGATGAGCACCAGGGACAGGGCGGCGGCCGCCCCGACCCCCCCGGGGTGCAGGTGCCGGTCGTCGGTGAACAGCCCCCCGAACTCGTGCGCGGCCACGACCGGCAGCAGCAGGGTGGCGCTGAGCCCCCCGACGGCGCAGCACTGCCACAGCAGCAGCCCCGACGCCGGCGTGCGGCGCAGCACCGACAGGCGGGGGAGCAGGGCAGGCGCACCCAGCGTCAGCAGCACGGCCAGCGCCGCGAGCACCAGGGTGGGAGACATTCCCGGCATGCTACGGCGCCGTGACGCGCCGGGGGCGGTGTGCCCCGGGGATCAGCGGAGGTCGTCCTCGAGGCGGGAGAGGGCCTCGCGCAGGGCGTCGACGTCCTCGGCGCCCGCGTCGTCGACGAAGGCCAGCACGGCGGCGCGACGGTCGGTGGGGCGCAGCTCGCCGAGGGTCTCCGACATCAGCCGGGCCACGAAGCCCTCGCGGGTGGTGGCGGGCTGGTAGACGTACGCGCGCCCCTTCTTGGTGCGGTCGAGGAAACCCTTGCGCGACAGCCGGTCCATCACCGTCATGACGGTCGTGTAGGCGATCTCCCGCACGGCGCCGAGCGTCTCGTGGACGTCGCGCACGGTGAACCCCTCGGGCTGCGGGGCAGGACGGTCCCACAGGTGGTCCATGATGGCCTGCTCCAGATCACCCAGACCGGATGCGGTGTTCGACATGTCAGCTCTCCAGGACTCTCCCCCGTGGGGGTGGTGCGGGACGTCGTGCGGACAGGACGCGCGGTGAACGCGGGTGGTGCGTGGGTCGTGCGTGCCGTGCGTCGGGCGGCGGGACGAGCGGGTGCCGAACGAGCACGACGCCTCATAGTACGCCCGGGGTCGTAATCAGCGAGGCGACCCGGTTCGCTGCAGGTGCAGCTCGGCGTCGCACCAGTCCGAGCCCTCGGTGCGGTGGCTGACGAGCACCACCGATCGGCCCCGGGTGGCGCGACCGACCTCGTCCATGACCGCCCGGGCGGTCGGCCCGTCGAGGTGGGCCACGGGCTCGTCCAGCAGCACCACCGGGCGGTCGGAGAGCAGCATCCGCGCCACGCCGATGCGGGCCTGCTCGCCGCCGCTGACCCGCCGGTGGCGGGCGCCGACCATCGTGTCCAGGCCGTCGGGGAGCGTCTCGAGCAGGGGAGCCAGCCCGGCGTCGCGGAGGGCCTGCTCGAGCTCGGCGTCCGGCGCCCCCGGGCGGGCGGCGCGCAGGTTCTCGCGGAGCGTGGAGGAGAACACGTGCGGCGAGTCGTCCAGGTGCGCGACGGTCGCCCGCGTGGTGGGCAGCGGCAGGTCCAGCACGTCGGCGCCGTCCATCGTGTAGTGGCCGCCGGACGGGTCCAGGTGGCGGGCCAGCACGGCCAGCACCGTCGACTTGCCGGTGCCGCTGGGGCCGGTCAGCGCGATGCGGCGGCCGGCGGGCAGGTCCAGGCCGAGCCCGTGGAGCGTCGGGTGCGCGGTGGGCGTCCAGCGGGCCTCGAGGTCCGTCGTCCGCAGGTGGGGGTGCGGGCTGACCGGGCGCGGGGTGGTCTGCGTCGTGTCCACGTCGGCTCCCGTCGGCTCCGCGGTGGCGCCGGCCGGCTCCACGGCGGTCCCCGTCGGCTCCGCGCTCGCCTGCGCGACGGCCGGGGGCTGCCCGAGCAGGGTCTCCACCCGGTCGAGCGCGGCCCGGCCGCGGGCGTGGGCGCTCGCGGCATCGGGGACGCCGGCCAGCACGTCGGCCAGCGCGAGCGGCGTGAGCACCAGCAGCGCGGTGAGCGGGCCGCTCAGTCCGGTCGCGGGGGCGACCAGTGCGGCGACGGCGACGACGAGCCCCGCGGCCACCCAGCCGGCGGACCGCACGAGGGCCTGGCCGGCGGCGCGGTGGCTGACCTGCCGGGTGACCTCCTGCTCGGCGTCCACCAGGGCGCCCAGTGCCGTCCGGTCGGCGCCCACGGCACGGACCTCGTCGCAGCGCTCGGCGACGGTGTGGGCGGCCTCCCAGGTGCGCTCCCGGGCGGCGAGCTCGGCCGTCTGCGTCCCGGCCAGGCGGCGCTCCACCAGGCCGGCGCCCAGGACCACCACCAGCGTCTGCAGAGCGACCAGCAGCCCGACCAGCGGGGACGCGACGGACAGCAGCAGTGCCGCGACCAGGCCGGTCGCCACCGCGCCCACCAGTGGCACCCACCAGCGGACGGCGGCCATGACGACGTCATCCAGGTCGGCCACCACACCGGTGAGCACGCGGCTGCGACCGCGCTGCCCCAGTCGGGCGGGGGTCAGGGGCACCAGGCGCCGGTAGGTGTCGGACCGGCGGGAGACCAGCTGGTCCAGGGCGACGTCGTGGCTGTCCAGCCGCTCGGCGTAGCGCAGTACCGGCCGGGCCAGCCCGAAGGTGCGCACCCCGACGATCGCGACCATCAGCATCAGGACGATCGGCTGCTCCCAGGCTCGCACGATGAGCCAGCCCGAGGTGGCGGTCAGGGCGACGCCGGCCAGCGACGAGAGACCGCCGACGGCAGCGGCCCGCCACAGCCGGGGAGTGCGCTGGACGACGGGCGCCTCCGACCCCTGGGCGCGCCTGCGTGCCGCGCCCGGGGCGCCCGCGGTGCCCGCTGCGCCCGTGTCCGCGGTGCTCGGGGTGCCTGCCGCAGAAGTGCGGCGGCGTTCCAGATGTGTGTGTTCCGGGGCGGGTTTCTGGACCGCAGGCGCATTTCTGTGGTCGGCGCGCGATGCCGGAACGCCCCAGCCCTCCCGCGCCACTACCTGGGGGGTGCCCGAGGTCCCTGGTGCGGCCACCCGGGACGTGCCCGAGGGATCCGGCGCCGCGACCAGGCCGTCCCGCACGGTCACCTGCAGGTCCGCGGCCGTGGCCAGCGCGTCCCGGTGCGTGGCCGCGACCACCAGGCGGTGGCCGGCCTCCTCCCGCAGCACCTGGTGGACCAGCTCGGCGGTCGCACCGTCCAGGTGGGCCGTGGGCTCGTCGAGCAGCAGCACCGGGGCGTCGTCCAGCAGCGCGCGGGCCAGCCCGAGCCGGGCACGCTCGCCGGCGGACAGGCCCTGCCCGTCATCACCCAGCGGGGTGGCCCAGCCCTGCGGCAGCCCCTCGACGAGCTCGAGCAGACCCACCCGCTCCAGGGCGGCGGCCAGCACGTCGTGGGGTGCGTCCGCGGCGGCGGACGTGATGCGCAGGGCCGCCTCCACGTCACCGCGCGGCAGGAAGGGGCGCTGCGTCACCAGGTGCGTGCGGGGCCGGTGCACGGTTCCCGTCGTCGGCTCCAGCAGGCCGGCCAGCAGCCAGAGCAGGGTCGACTTGCCGCCACCCGAGGGGCCCGTGACCGCGACCAGACCCGTGGCCGGGAGGGCCCAGTCCGGCTCGACCCGCACCGTCGGACCCTCCGGGTGCGTGAAGGAGACACCGTCGGCCGCGAGGCCGGTCCCGGTCGCGGGAGGGGCCCCCGCCGGCACACCCGGCTCCCCGGGCCCCCCGCTCTCCTCCAGCAACGGCAGGAGCTCGTCCAGGGTCTGGGCGCCGTCGGCCGCCGAGTGGAAGTCGGCCCCCACCCGCCGCACCGGCCAGTACGCCTCCGGTGCGAGCAGGATGGCGGCGAGCCCCACCATCAACCCCACGTCACCGTGCGCCAGGCGCAGACCGACGAACACGGCCACGATCGCCACCGAGATGGTGGACAGCAGCTCCATCGCCGCCGTCGTGAGGAAGGCGGTGCGCAGCGTGCGCACCGTCGCACGGCGGTGGCGCTGCCCGACCTCCTCGATGGTGCGCACCTGCTTCTCCGCGCGGCCGAGATTCACCAGCGTGGGAAGCCCCTGCATCACGTCCAGGAAGTGCCCGGCCAGCGCGTCCAGGCTGCGCCAGCGGCGGGAGGTCTCGGCCTCGGTCGACGCCCCGATGAGGGCGGCGAAGACCGGCAGCAGCGGCAGGGTGAGCAGGACGACCGCGGCGCTGAACAGGTCCACCCACGCCAGCGCCAGCAGGGCCAGCACGGGCACGACGGCCGCGGCCACCAGCGACGGCAGGTAGCTGGCGACGTAGGGCTCCACCTGGTTGACCCCAGCGGTCAGGCGGGTGGACGAGCGCCCCGGTCCACCGGCCAGCCAGCGCGTGGCCACGGCCTGCCGTAGCGCACCGGCCACCCGGGACCCGGCCACGGCCGACCGGTGGTGCACCCACCCCGCCAGCAGCCCGCGCAGCGCCAGCAGGACGGCCACGACGAGCGCGGGCTGCCACAGGCCGTCGACAGCGGCGAGCAGGCCCCCCACCCCGGCATCGTCGGCGCCACGCAGCACGGCCTCCGGCACCTCCAGCGGGCCGAGGCTCCCCAGCGTGGGGGAGGGCTCACCGGCCCCGATGCCGGCCGGCGTCGGCCGACCGGTGGCCGCGGCGTAGACGCGCGCGGTGACCGACGTGGCCAGCCAGGCCACCGCCAGCGCCTGCAGCACGGCGACGACGCCCTGCAGCACCACCGGGAACGCGACTGCCGCGACCTCCTTCCGCGTGGACGGGAGGAGACGCAGCAGTCGCGGGTCGAACGGCTTCACAGGGTGATCGTCACACCTCGCGGTGGGTGGCCAGGTGGCTGGTCGCCTCGGTGCCGTAGTCCTCGGCGTCAGGGATGTTGGCCGTGCTGATGCGGCGGCGGAACACCCAGTAGGTGTAGCCCTGGTACAGCAGCACGATCGGCGTGAGCACCACGGCCACCACGGTCATGATGCCGAGCGTGTAGTCCGTGGCCGAGGCGTTCTGGTGCGTCAGCGAGAACGCGGCGTCGGTGCTGGAGGGCATCACGTCGGGGAAGAGGGCGATGAACAGCGAGGCCACCACCAGGGCGATGGCCAGGAAGCTGCACCAGAAGGCGCCCTTCTCCCGGCCACCCAGCGCGGCGTGCTGCGCGTCGTGCGCGGCCTCCTCCCGGCCCTTCCACCGCGGCGCGGTCCCGATGAGCACCAGCGCCGCCACGAAGGACAGCAGGCCGAGCGCGAGCACGACCCAGGACGCGAGGTCACCCGTCGCCAGCATCACCAGCACGGTCCAGGCGACCGTCAGCACCGCGGCCACGAGGCCGACCTTCAGGGCCATCGACCGGGCGTCGTGCCGCACCTCGCCGGTGGTCTTCAGCGCCACGAACAGGGCGCCGTGGGTGAGGAAGACCGTCAGCGTGGCCAGGCCGCCCAGCAGCGCCAGCGGGTTGAGCAGCGTCAGCAGGGTGCCGGTGTACTCCATGTCGGCGTCGATCGGCACGCCCACCACGATGTTGGTGAACGCCACACCCCACAGCAGGGCCGGGATGAACGAGCCGACGACCAGCGCCAGGTCCCAGCGGGAGCGCCAGGAGTCGGAGTCCTCCTTGTGGCGGTACTCCAGCGCCATGCCGCGCAGGATGAGGCCCACCAGGATGATCAGCAGCGGCAGGTAGAAGCCGGAGAACAGGGTGGCGTACCAGTGCGGGAAGGCCGCGAAGGTCGCGCCACCGGCGGTGAGCAGCCACACCTCGTTGCCGTCCCAGTGGGGGCCGATGGTGTTGATGACGGTGCGGCGCCTGCGCTCGGCGGTGGCCGGGTCGGCGTCGCGGCCCAGGACGGGCACCAGCATGCCGACGCCGTAGTCGAAGCCCTCCAGGACGAAGTAGCCGATCCACAGGACGGCGATCAGGACGAACCAGATGATGGACAGATCCATGACGATTCCGTGTCTCTCTCAGTCTCGCGCGGGCTCAGTAGGCGAACACGTGCGGTTCGTCGTCGGCGGTCTGCTGCTGCGCCTTCTCGGTGTCGACGTGCTCGGCGCCGGCCGAGGCGTAACGCAGCATGAGCTTCACCTCGATCAGTGCGAGCAGGCCGTACAGCAGGGTGAAGACCAGCATCGAGGTGAGCACCTCCGCGGCGCTCACGCCGGGGGAGACGCCGTCCTCGGTGTTCATGAGGCCGAAGACCACCCAGGGCTGGCGGCCCATCTCGGTGAAGATCCAGCCGAAGCTGTTGCCCAGCAGGGGGCCGAACAGGGCCAGCAGGATGGCGGGGAACCACCACTTGCTGTGCAGGGTCCGGTTGCCGCGGGTGGCCCAGAGGATGGCAGCGGCGGCCGCAGCGCCGGCCATGCCGGTGCCGATCATCCAGCGGAAGGACCAGTACGTGACCATGATGTTGGGCGTGTAGTCGCGCACTTCGAGCAGTGGGTCGCCGGAGTCGCCGTACTCCGCGGCGTAGATCTCCTTGAGCTCGTCGATGCCCTTGACCTCGCCGTTGAAGTCGCCGGTGGCCAGGAAGCTCAGGACGCAGGGCACGGTGATGGCGAACTTCTCGCTCTGCCCGTCGGGGGTGCCGACGGTGAGGATCGAGAAGTCGGCGCAGTCGGAGTCGGACTCGTAGAGCCCCTCGGCCGCGGCCATCTTCATCGGCTGCACGTCGGTCATGATCTTGCCCTGGATGTCACCGGTCACGGCCACTCCGAGGGCCGAGACGAGCATGATCCAGGCGCCCAGGCGGGTGCCCTTGCGGTACATGGCCTGGTCGGCGGGGAACTTCTTGCGCCACAGGTGCCAGCCGGCCACGGCGACCACCAGGCCGGCGCCGGTCATGTAGGCGGCGGTGGCGACGTGGGGGAAGGTCACGAGCTGCACCGGGTTGGTGAGCACGGCCCAGAAGTTGGTCAGCTCGGCGCGACCGGTCTCCGGGTTGTTCGTGTAGCCGACCGGGTTCTGCATGAACGAGTTGGCGGCCAGGATGAAGTAGGCGCTCAGCAGGGTGCCGATGTGCACCAGCCAGATGGCCGCGTTGTGCAGCTTCTCCGGGATGCGTCCCCAGCCGAACAGCCACAGGCCCAGGAAGGTCGACTCCAGGAAGAAGGCGAGCAGGGCCTCGATCGCGAGCGGGGCGCCGAAGATGTCGCCGACGAAGCGGGAGTAGTCCGACCAGTTCATGCCGAACTGGAACTCCTGCACGATGCCGGTGACCAGGCCCAGGGCGAAGTTGATGGTGAAGAGCTTGCCGAAGAACTTGCTCAGGCGGAGCCAGTCCTCGTTGCGTGTGCGCATCCAGATGGTCTGCATCAGTGCGACGACGAAGCTCAGCCCGATCGTGATCGGGACGAAGAAGTAGTGGTAGACGGTCGTGATGCCGAACTGCCACCTGGCCAGTTCGAGTGCGTCCATGCGTGCTCCCAAGCAGCGAGGTGAACCCGGGCGCCCTTGTGTGTCTGCGAGTCCCCTGCCAGCGCCCCTGACGCGACCCACTCTACGACACTCTGTAGTGAAGCTTTGCCTGAGCGGCGAGACGCCGGGGTATCTTCGTGTTAAGGGGATCGCTGAGGGGGAGAGGGGCTCAGGGGGGTGTGGCGCCTCGCCGGCCCTCCTGAGGGGGGCGGTCGAGCGCTGCATTGTTCTATCTCAAGTAGATCAGTGCTGCTAGCCTGGTCGCATGCTCTGGAGGATCGATCCGTCGGCGGACGAGCCGCTCTTCGCCCAGGTGGCCACCGCGGTCCGTCGCGCGGTCGCAGAGGGTGAGGTCGAGGCGGGGGACCGCCTCCCCTCGGCCCGTGAGCTGGCCGGGGAGCTCGAGATCAACATGCACACCGTGCTGCGGGGCTACCGCGAGCTCGTCGAGCAGGGCGTCATCGAGATGCGAAGAGGGCGCGGTGCCGTGGTGGTCATGGATGCTCGGCAGGCGGGTGTCTCCCACCTCGGTGCCATGGCGGCCACCTTCGTCGCCGAGGCGAGGCGGCTCGGGGTCGCGCAGGAGGAGGCCGCACGGTTCGTGCGCGAGGTCGGCGGAGCGAATGCGGGAACGGGTGCCCGAGCCATCATGCAGGGCATCGAGCCGAGTGGGGGAACTGTCTGATGAGCGGCGACCTCACCTGGATCCTGTTCCTGCTCGCCGTGGGCGCCGTCGTCGTGGTGGTCGCCCTCGTCCGGTGGCGGACGGCGCCGCCCCATCGCGCCCACCACCGGCTGTCGGGGCTCGTCGGTGTCATCGCGTTCGTCGCCGTCTACCTGCCCTTCGTGGCCGTGGTGCTCGCGCCGGACGCGTGGTTCTCCTCCCGTGGGGTCGACCCGTCGGACGGGCGGGCGGTCTTCCACCTCGCCTTCCCACTCGCCAGCGTCGCAGCCCTCGTGGCCACCGCGTGGGCGCGGCGTCGGTGGCCGGTGGCTGGGCCGCCGGAGGCCGATCCGGTACGGCCTCCGGCCTCCGACCTGGAGGCCACCCGCCTGGGACCGGACGAGCGGGTGCTGTGGACCGAGCGCCCTCTGCCCCTGCTGGGGTGGTCGGGCTGGCTGGGGCTGGCGGTGGTGGCCGTGTTCGTCTGGCTGGTGGTCGTCGCGGACGGCGTGTTCGCCGTCGTGCTGTCAGCCGCGATGGCCCTGGTGATGGGTGTCTGGGCGCTCGTGCTCCAGCTCGACCGGAGCACGACCTCCTTGCGTGTCTCGGCACGGGGAGTGCGCGTGGTGGCCTGGTGGGGGCGTGACGTGCGGGAGGCCGTGCCGCTGGCTGCCGTGCTGGAGGCCGTACCGATCCGTGACGCCGAGTTCGTCTCCACTGACGAGGGCGTCCTGTGGTCCGAGGGCGGCACGGGGCCACGCCGCCGGTGGATGCGTCCGGCACCACAGGCGGTCATGCTCCGGCTCACCGGGCAGGAGGTGCTCGTCGTCGGCACCCGGCGTGCCGAGGAGCTCGCCGCCCTGGTCAACGGCCTCGTCGCCCGGGAGGCTGAACAGGGCATGGCGCAGCGGACCAGGCAGGGCATGGCGCGGCGGGCCGAGCACGGGGAGGGGGTCGCGTCGAGCACCAGGTGACTCGACGGCCCGGACGACTGGCAGGCGGTAGCCCGGGGCTGGCCTGGCACGCCGCTGTGTGCGGCGAGAACGATGGCATGGGGCCTGCCCTCGTCGGTTGCCTCGGCCCCCGTCCCTCTCTCAGATCGCTGCCGCTCTCGCGCTGGGGCTGTTCTGACCGCCCCGAGCCGTGGCCTCCCGAGCCGCCGCCGCGCTGCCTCGACCCCCTCAGCCGTTGCGCTTGTCCAGGATCCGCCGCGCCTTGCCGACCGACCGCTCGATCGTCCCGGTGCCACCGACCACGACCTTGGCCGTGGTGCCGATCCGGTTCTTCACCTCGTGCGACACCACGGACGCCAGGTGGTCGTACTGGTGCTCCTGCACGTCCGGCTGGGCCTCGATGTTGATCGTGAGCTCGTCCATCCGCCCCGGGCGGGTCAGCACGCACTGGAAGTGCGGGCTCAGGCCGTCGATCGCCAGGACGATCTCCTCGATCTGCGTCGGGTAGACATTCACGCCGCGCACGATCATCAGGTCGTCGGTGCGGCCGGTGACCTTCTCCATGCGGCGCATGCCGGGGCGGGCGGTGCCCGGCAGCAGCTTGGTGAGGTCGCGGGTGCGGTAGCGCAGAACCGGCATCGCCTGCTTGCTCAGCGAGGTGAAGACCAGCTCGCCCACCTGTCCGTCCTTGACCGGCTCACCGGTGAGCGGGTTGACCACCTCGGGGTAGAAGTGGTCCTCCCAGATGTGCAGGCCGTCCTTGGTCTCGACGCACTCCTGGGCGACGCCCGGGCCCATCACCTCGGACAGGCCGAAGATGTCGGTGCCGTGCATGCCGGCGCGCTGCTCGATCTCGCGGCGCATCGCCTCGGTCCACGGCTCGGCGCCGAACACGCCGATCTCCAGCGAGGTCTCGCGGGGGTCGATCCCCATGAGCTCCATCTGGTCCAGCACGGCCAGGAAGTAGCTGGGTGTGACCATGATGACGCGGGGCTGGAAGTCCTGGATGAGCTGGATCTGCTTCTCGGTCTGGCCGCCGGACATGGGCACGACGGTGCAGCCGAGGTGCTCGGCCCCGTAGTGGGCCCCCAGGCCGCCGGTGAACAGGCCGTAGCCGTAGCTCACCTGCAGCAGGTCGCCGGGGCGGCCGCCGGCGGCCCGGATGGAGCGGGCCATCACGGTGGACCAGGTCTCGATGTCCTGCTTGGTGTACCCGACGACGGTGGGGCGGCCGGTGGTGCCCGAGGACGCGTGGACGCGGACGACCTCCTCGCGGGGGACGGCGAACATGCCGAAGGGGTAGTTCTCCCGCAGCTCGGCCTTGGACGTGAAGGGCAGCTTCGCGAGGTCCGAGAGCTCCCGGATGTCGTCCGGCGTGGCCCCGACTCCGTCGAGAGCCTGTCGGTAGTGGGGGACGTTCTCGTAGGCGTGGCGCACGGACCACTGGAGTCGCTCGAGCTGGTGCTCCCGCAGCCGGTCGACCGACCATGTCTCGGCGTCGTCGTAGAGGTTCGGTCGGGAGTCGACGGTGGGCAGGGTCGGCTGCTGGTCGCGCTCGGTGCTCATCCGCCCAGTGTGCCCCCAGCCACAGCCTGATGGTGAAGCCGCCACATCGGGGATGTTGGGGAGCCGAGATGTCGGGCAGCCGAGGTGCCCAGTGTGTGGCGGTGGGGGTGCGGTCGCTCGGCGATCCGGACGGTTCGTGTCCCCAGGTGCCCTCACCCCGCGCGCGACGCGCCCCGGGCTCCCCTGGTCGGGGTGGGCATGACGAAGCCACTCACCCCGCGCGCGACGCGCCCCTCACCGCTTGGGCAGCGCGCGACTCCGGCCGGTGAACACCGCGACCACCGGCCAGTCGGCGACGTCTGCGGCCGTGAGCGCGGTCTGCCCACCTGCCGAGATGTCCGCGGCGGACGGCTGCACGCTGCCGTCGCTGTCCAGGGCACCCTCGGGTGCCTTGTGCACGACGACGTCGGTCATCCCGCTGCGTCCCCAGGTGAACCGTTCGGTCCCGACCCCGACGAGCACGTCGCCCAGCTTGGTCGGCGCCAGGAAGTCGATGTCGCAGTGGGCAGCCACACAGGTCGTTCCGCTGGTGTTGCAGGTGAGTGCGAACACGCTGTCGCAGAAGACGAACACCATGCCGCCGTGGGTGGTGCCGTGGCCGTTGACCATCTGGTCCCCGACGGTCATGCGGGCGACGCAGCGCCCGAGTCCGTCGACGCGGTCGACGTCCAGCACCTCGATCCCCATGTGGGACGACGCGTCGTCGGTCTCCCACATCGTCCGGACGTGGGAGAGGTCCGTCCCGTCGGTCGCCGTGCTGCGCAGTCCGTCGTGCCAGGTCATGTGGTGGTCTCCTGTCGCGCTCGTCATGCTCGTGTGGGAGGGGGTCAGCGCCCGCCCCCGTCTCCTTCCTCGCCGTCGACCATCGCCACCAGGGCCTCGCTGGGCCGGTAGCGCCCACCCGGATAGGCGGCGTCCATGACGCGGAGGTTCTCGAGCACGGTGGGGGCGCCCAGCTCCTCGAGCCACTCGAACGGGCCCTTGGGGTAGTTCGTCCCCAGCTTCATCGCGGTGTCGACGTCCTCCCGGGTGGCCTCGCCGCGGTGCACCAAGTCGACGGCCTCGTTGACCAGCATCGACAGCGTGCGCGCCACGACGTTCGTCTCCACCGGGCCGGTCGCCAGGGCGCGGGCGGAGAACTCGTCCCCCTCGGCGTCCGTGGGGCGACCGTCGGCGTCGTAGGTGTACACACCGCGGCCAGCCTTGCGCCCCAGGGCCCCGTCCTTGACCAGATCGTCCTGGAAGGCGGTCGGCTCGTACCGGGGGTCGCGGTCGGTCTGCTCCCAGACGCTCTCCCCGACCGCGTAGTTCACGTCCTGACCGATGAGGTCGGTGAGCCGGAAGGGGCCCATCGCGAAGCCTGCGTACTGCGTCAGGGCGAGGTCCAGGTCCGCCGGGCTCGCCGAGCCGCGCTGGGCCATCCGCTGCGCCTCCCCATAGAACGGTCGGGCGACGCGGTTGACGATGAACCCGGGCGTCGAGCTGCACCGGACGGGCATCTTGCCCCAGGCGCGCATCAGATCGGTGGCGCGGTCGAGTGCGTCGCCGTCCGAGTTCCGCCCTGCGATCACCTCGACGAGTCGCATCAGGGGCGGCGGGTTGAAGAAGTGCAGCCCGATCACGCGGCCGGGAGTGTCCACCCCCTCGGCGATGGACGCGATGTCCAGGCTGGAGGTGTTGCTGGCCAGCAGCGTGTCACCGGGCTGGTTCTCGCCGAGCGTGCGGAAGATCTGCTGCTTCACGTCCAGGCGCTCGACGGCGGCCTCGATCACCAGGCCCACCGGGGGAAGTGCCGACAGGTCCCCGTCCGCGGCGGGCCCCACGGTCAGGAGGGCTCGGGCCCGGTCGGCCTCCTCCTGCGTGACCTTGCCCTTGCCAGCCAGCTTGTCCAGCGTGGCGCCGAGCTTCTCCACGGCGGCTGCCGCAGTGCCTTCGCGGACGTCCACCAGGTGCACCTCGTGCCCTGCCTGGGCTGCCACCTGGGCGATGCCGGCACCCATCGAACCGGCGCCGATCACGGCCACCGGTGCCAGTCGGGTGGGGGTCTCCTGGGTCTCGGTCATGTGCACCTCGCTCATGGGGTCAGTAGATCAGGCTCGATCGGTGCGACGCGGATCACTACTCTGTCGGCATGACTGACACCACCGCGTCCGCACCGAGCCACTCGACCACTCCGCCGAAGGTCCCCGAGGCGGCCGGGGCCCTGGTGGAGAAGCACCGCGAGGTCCTGTCCGAGGCCCTGTCGGCGCTGGAGTCGCGCTCGTTCTACAGCCGTTACCCCGAGTCCCCGTCGCCCAAGGTCCACGGGGAGGACGCGGCGCCGAATGGTCTGAAGGCCCACGAGGCCACGCTGGGGCAGCGCTTCGAGTCGCTCACCTCGCAGCCCTCCACCGGTGAGTGGGTCGGCTCGGAGAAGTCCCCGTACGGGCCGGAGCTTGGGGTTGGCTACCCGCAGCTCGACGTCGTGGCCGCCATGGACGCCGCAGTGTCCGCGCAGAAGGCCTGGCGCGACGCCGGTCCCGAGGCCCGTGCCGCGGTCTCCGTCGAGATCATCGACCGCATCGCCGCGCGCGGCTTCGAGATGGCGCACGCGGTCATGCACACCTCGGGCCAGCCCTTCGTCATGGCCTTTCAGGCTGGCGGTCCGCACGCCATGGACCGGGCCCTCGAGGCCGTCACCGTCGCCCTTGCCGAGCAGCGCAAGGTCCCCGAGTCGGTCGTCTGGGAGAAGCCGGCCAAGGGTGAGCCCATCCGCATGCAGAAGGACTACCGCGTCATCGGTCGTGGTGTCGGTCTGGTGATCGGCTGCAACACGTTCCCCACCTGGAACGCCTACCCGGGCATCTTCGCGAGCCTCGCGACGGGCAACGCCGTGGTCGTCAAGCCGCACCCGATGGCCGTCCTGCCGCTGGCCATCACCGTCGAGGTGGCCCGTGAGGTGCTCGCCGAGGCCGGTTTCGACCCCGCCCTGGTGCAGCTCGCTCCCGAGGACAAGGGCGGCACCCTGGCCAAGGACCTCGCCCTGGACCCGGCTGTGAAGATCATCGACTACACGGGTGGTCCGGGCTTCGGCCACTGGCTGGAGACCGAGGCCGTGGCCGCCGGCAAGCTGGTCTACACCGAGAAGGCCGGCATCAACACGGTGGTCGTGGACTCCTTCTCGGACCTGCGGGCCTCCACGGGCAACCTGGCGTTCTCGTTCTCGCTCTACTCGGGCCAGATGTGCACCGCGCCGCAGAACGTCTACGCCAAGTCCACCGGCATCAGCACGCCGGACGGCGAGCTGACCGCCGAGGAGTTCGCGCAGTCCCTCGGCAAGGCCATCACCGCGTTCAACAAGGAGGACGCCAAGGCCGTCGAGGTCCTGGGTGCCACGGTCAACGAGGACGTCCGTGCCCGTGCCAACGACTTCTCCGGGCTGGCCGAGCGCCTGGGTGGCGAGGTCGTCCTGGCTCCGCGCGAGGTGGAGCACCCGAAGTTCCCCGACGCCGTGGTCCGGACCCCGGGCATCATCCTGCTCGACGCCGACAAGCGGGACGCCTACACCCAGGAATGCTTCGGCCCGGTGGTGTTCGTCATCCGGACCGAGTCGACAGAGCAGTCGCTGCAGATCGCCACGGAGACCATCCAGGAGCACGGCGCCATGACCATGGCGGTGTACTCCACCGACGAGAACGTCCTGGCAGACTCCCGCGAGGCCGCCGCCGACGCAGGTGTGGCGCTCAGCGAGAACCTCACGGGTCAGATCTTCGTGAACCAGACGGCTGCGTTCAGCGACTTCCACGGCACGGGTGCGAACCCCGCTGCGAATGCGGCTTACGCCGACGCCGCGTTCGTCAGCAACCGCTTCCGGGTGGTCACCACGCGTCGCCACGTCTGAGCCCCTTCCGTGCGCGCCGTTCCGTCTCGGACGGTGCACACCGAGCCCGCTGCCGGCACCGTCCGGTGGCGGGCTCGTCACGTCCGGCTGACTTCTCATCACGCCCCCTGCCCCCGCCATCGTGAGTGGTCCGTCCGCCAGGTGAAGCGCACCGTGGCCACTCCGTCCTCGTTCCTCTCGATCGTGTGCGTCCTGCGTGGGTCGTCCAGCAACCGGTGGTGCTGGCCGCACAGTGGGATCCCGTTCTGCAGGTCTGTTCCCCCTCCGCCTGGGTGCCACGTCTGCCCGTCGGGCCCTCGGACGGGAGCCCACGGGTCGGCGTGGTGGATCTCGGTCCAGGCGAACGGCCGGTCGCACGCTTCCTCTGCGCACTGCGAGTACCGCAGGGCCAGCGCCGATCTCTGCACCTCGGAGTAGCACCGGCGCTGCTGGCCCAGGTCGAGCAGCTGCCCCGCTCCGCCCATCACCGCCGGGATGATGCCGGCCTGACTGGCCAGGCGCCGCACCTGCTGGGCCGAGACGGACGCGCCCGAGTCCGTCACGCCTGCGCGATCGGTCTCGCCACGGAGGGTCTCGAGCTCGGTGCGCACCAACAGGATCACGTTGGACTTGGAGCCGAGTCGGTCACCGGGCAGGTGGTCGACCAGCGTCGCCAGGGCCTTGCCCTGCTCGTTGCGGCGATCGAGCTCGCGGTGCCTGCGGCCCGTGCCCGCCAGTGCCGGTGCGGGTGCCGGAGCGGAGGTCGAGGAGGCCTCGGCCCCATCGACCATCGCTGCTCCACTTGCCCGACGACGCGGGGAGCTCAGGCTCTCGACGGCCTTCTTCAGCATGTGCGCCTGCAGCTCCGGCAGGACGAACTGGCCGAACCAGGTGCCGTCCTCGTTGTCCTTCATCCAGAACGACGCCTTGTCGAGGGCAGCCGTCTCCTCCGCGAGGACCTGCTCGTTCTCGTGCTCGTCGACCTGCTGACGGTCCAGTCCCAGCACCTCGAGCGCACGCCGGGCTGCCGGGCGCAGGCTGCTGGGGGAGCGACGCTTCGCCAGCTCCACCAGGTGGTGCTCCACACGTGCCCGCTCGGCGGGTGTGAGGCTCTCCGGCAGGTCCTCCATCTCCCCCACGATGATCAGGGCATGGCGCTCGCTGATCAGTCCTCGATCAGCCGCGGCTGCCGTCAAGGGGCAGCGCACACCGACTTCCTCACCCTCGCGAGGGCCGGTGGTGTTCGTTCCCACCGGGTGATCCGGGCCGGGCGTCCCCGTCGAAGGGGTCGCGTTGCCGAGTGCCTCGGCCAGCTTCTGATCGCGGCCGGTGTCCCAGCCGTCCGAGCGTGAGGCGCGCCCCGCGAACTGCCCGTCGTCGGTGTGCACGGCCCGGCCCGACTCCCGCGCCGACCGCACCACGTCCATGCTGCGACTCCGGATGCGGTCACCTCGATTGGCCAGCACCTTGCTCTGTTCGACCAGCCATGTGAGCCCCTCGCGATCCAGCGCAGGGCCCTGGGCGCCCAACGCGGCGATGCCCCGCATCACCTCGTCCGTGGCCGCCTGGGCTGCGGCGAAGGCGGTTGCCAGCTCGGACAGAGCAGCGTCGGGCGCCGTCATCTCCCGCATCGCCGTGGTCATCGGGCCCCCCTCCCCGCTTGCGCCAGTTCCTTCCCCGCGATCAAGATAGTACACATGATCTATATCGGTGTCAACAAAGCTAGAACGTGTGAACTATGTGAGGAGGCGGGGGTCAAGCGTGCCCACGCTGTGGACAGGTCGCGACAATGGGTGCCATGCCCAGTGATCTGCCCCATCTCCCGCCCGGCTATCGCGTCGATCGCGCCGTGCTCGAGGACGTGTCGGCCATCGTCGCCCTCCTGTGCGATGACCCCCTGGGGGCCACGCGCGAGGGGGATGACATGGCGCCCTATGTGTCGGCGTTCCGGGCCATCGATGCCGATCCGGCGCACTTCCTCGCCGTCGTCCGTTCGGCAGGAGGCTCAGTGGTGGGCACCATGCAGCTGACGCTGGTCCCGGGGCTGTCGCGAGGTGGTCTGCTGCGGTTGCAGATCGAAGGGGTTCGGATCGCCGAAGGTGAGCGCGGTGGGGGCCTGGGTGCCGTGATGATGCGCTGGGCGCACGCCTGGGGGCCCGTAGGAGCGCGAGCATGGTGCAGCTCACGTCGGATCGTTCACGGCGCGATGCGCACCGCTTCTACGAGCGACTGGGGCACGAGGCCACGCACGTCGGGATGAAACGCCGACTTCCCTGATTTCTTGAGCAAGTCTTTACCGGAGCCTGTGGAGAACCTCGACCGACGGGTTCGGGTCCGTGCCATGGTGCCCATGTCGGGGTCGGTCATGGATGACGAGGCGGGTCAGGGTGTCTGTTCGGTCGTGGATCAAGCTGTCTGCGCTCACGTTGGTGGGTGCGCTGTCGGTGAGTGCGTGTGCTGCGGATGCGGAGGAGTCGAGCAGGCCCGAAGGGGCCTCGTCTCCCGTGGAGAGTGGTACGGAAGGGGGCTCCTCGCCCGCTCGGTCGGAGTCGACGGCACCCTCGGGGGCATCGTCCTCGGCTAGCCAGGAGGCGTCGCCGTCGGCAGGTCGCGGGTCCTCGTCCGAGGCGTCCGGCGGTGAGGCCGAGGACCCCGGGCTGCCGAAGATGCCTGCCGTGGCGAAGGAGAACTCCGAAGCCGGCGCGGAGGCTTTCGCGCTCTGGTATGTGGAGACGTGGGCCCATCTCTTTGAGCATCCTGCTGCTGGGATCCTCGATGAGCACTCTGGTGATGGGTGCAAGACATGTGGGCGCTGGATCAAGCAGTTCGCGGAAGCTGAGTCCACGGGGGAACATGCGGCTTCACCTGCCGTGCGAGTCCGTGATGTGGATATTCGCCCCCTGGGCGATGGGAAGTATGAAGCCTCGGTTAGGTTCCAGCAATTGTCATACGACATTGTTGATCGGCAGGGTGCGGTCGTGCAATCTATGTCCCCCGATGGGGTCACCGGTTTCATCCCCACTCTTGAATACCGAGATGGGTGGGTTGTGACCGATATGCCCGTGCGTGGTGATGGGTCCCACGGGGGCGCCAGTGCTTATTGATCTCTTCCTCTTCGCTACAGGTGATGAGTGTGGGTGGGAGGGGTATTGCGACGAGGGTGATGACGGCTTTGTTTTGGGGCTACGCGAGCAAGAAGTCAAAGACCTCGCCGACGAATTCCCCCCGAACTCCAAACCGCCCCGCCCCAAGGATCCGCCCACGCTGTACTACGAGTACACGGCCCAGCCGGCTTGTGGATATCCGCCCGGTCCTTCGGAGGGCGACATGTGCACAAGGGCTGCCGAGGGGTGCAAGGGCCACCCGGGTGACGGCCCCTTGATGGACATCTCCCGTCGGGTCATGCGCACCGAGGACGACACCGAGGTCCAGTGGTGGGAGCACCTCGACGTGACCTGCTTCCCCGCAGCCCTCCCCGCCCGATCCGGGCAGGTCGCCGACGAGCGCATCGCGAAGGCCTTCAAGGTCACGAAGTTCGCGGCGCCCGTTCCCGAGTGGGACCCTCCTCGCACCGATCCCCTGGTCAACAAGCCGGTGTACTTCATGACCGGATTCGCCCAGGAGGGCTACGAGCCGTACGAGCTCCGAGCCGTTGCCCCCGAGGAGATGCTCGGCCACGACCTGCAGATCATGCCGGAGCTGAAGTCCGTGACCTACGACTTCGGCGACGGCACCACCAAGGGCCCGACGACGGACACCGGCAACACCTATCCCGACGGGGAGATCACGCACACCTACACCTCGACGGACCCGGTGAAGCCGAGGATCACCGCCATCTACACGGGGCGCTACCAGCTCGACGGCGGGGAGTGGCACCCGCTCGGCCTCGAGGTGGAGGTCGAGGGGGAGCCACTCACCCTGACCCCGTCGGAGCTGACCACAGAGCTCGTCGCTCCGCCGGAGTGACCGAGCGTCAACCCTGCCCTCGCCAAAGGGCCTCTCCCGCAAGACTCCACCGAGGTTGTCCCCGCCTCGCCCTACGCTCACCCCTGTGAGCCCGGAGCAGATCGCCGCAGACCCCCACACCGCCGACCGCCACGACACCATCCGCGTCCGCGGGGCGCGCGTGAACAACCTGAAGGACGTCGACGTCGACATCCCAAAGCGGCGCTTCACCGCCGTCACGGGGCTCTCGGGCTCCGGCAAGTCCTCCCTCGTGTTCGGCACCCTGGCGGCCGAGTCCCGCCGCCTCATCGACGAGACCTACCCGTCCTTCGTGCAGCAGTTCATGCCCGCCAATCCGCGGCCAGACGTCGACTCGCTGGAGAACCTGTCGGCCGCCGTCATCGTCGACCAGGAGCGCATCGGTGCCAACTCCCGCTCCACCGTCGGCACCGCCACCGATGCCGCGGCCATGCTCCGCATCGTCTGGAGCCACCTCTCCGAGCCGCACGTGGGCGGCGCCCAGGCCTTCAGCTTCAACGTGGCCTCCGCCTCCGGGTCGGGAATCCTGAAGGTGGACAAGAAGAACGCCAAGGGTGAGGCGAGGAAGGGCGAGAAGGCCACGTTCGAGGTCATCGGCGGGATGTGTCCCGAGTGCGAGGGGATGGGGATCGTCGCGAGCCTCGACGAGGACCTCATCGTCGACCGCGACCTCTCGCTGAACGACGGCGCGATCCTCGTCCCCGGTTACCCGGTCGACTCGTGGGGATGGCGCAACTACGCCGAGTCCGGCGGCCTGGACCCGGCCAAGAGGGTGGCCGACTACTCCGCGAAGGAGTGGGACTGGCTCATGTTCCAGGACGCCACCAAGGTGAAGATCGGCGACATCAACATGACCTACGAGGGGTTGATCGTCCGCATCCGCCGCACCTGGTTCGGTGACCGCGAGCCCAAGCAGGCCCACATCAAGGCCTACCGCGACAAGATCTCCACCACCGCCCCCTGTCCGGAGTGCCACGGCACCCGCCTGAACAAGGCCGCACGCACTGCGACCGTGGACGGCAAGACGCTGCCGGAGGCCACCTCGATGCAGGTGGACGAGCTGGCGCAGTGGGTCAAGGGTTTGGACGAGCCCGGCCTCAAGCCGACCCTGACGAAGCTCGGCAGCATGCTCGACGCGATGACCGAGATCGGTCTCGGCTACCTGTCCCTGGATCGCACCTCGGCCACCCTGTCCGGCGGCGAGGCGCAGCGCATCAAGATGGTGCGGCACCTCGGGTCGTCCCTGACTGACATCAGCTACGTCTTCGACGAGCCGACCGTCGGCCTGCACCCGCACGACATCGAGCAGATGGTGGGGCTCCTGCGCTCCTTGCGCGATGCGGGCAACACCGTGCTCGTCGTCGAGCACAAGCCCGCGGTCATCACCGCCGCCGACCACATCATCGACATCGGACCCGGCTCGGGCACCGCCGGCGGCGAGGTGGTCTACGCCGGTCCGTTCGAGGGGCTGGCCGATGCGGGGACCGTCACCGCCGAGCACCTGGCGCACCGCCCCGAGCTGCGCGACGAGCTCCGCGAGCCCACCGGCGCGCTGGAGATCCGCGGGGCGAGCACGAACAACCTCAAGGGCGTGGACGTCGACGTGCCGACCGGCGTGCTCGTGGCGGTCACCGGGGTGGCGGGATCGGGCAAGAGCTCGCTCATCCACGGCAGCCTCGGGAAGCGGGACGACGTGCTGGTCATCGACCAGTCGCCGATCAAGGGCTCGCGCCGGTCCAACCCGGCCACGTACACCGGCCTGCTCGATCCGATCCGCACGCTGTTCGCCAAGGCCAACGACGTGAAGCCGGCCCTGTTCAGCCCCAACTCCGAGGGAGGCTGCCCCGAGTGCAACGGTGCGGGCGTCATCTACCCGGAGGTGGCCCTGCAGAATGCCGCCCCGACCCCGTGCGAGGTCTGCGGTGGGCGCCGCTTCCGGGAGGACGTGCTCGTGCACACCTACGAGGGGCTGAGCATCGCGGACGTCTTCGGCCTCTCGGTGGCCCAGGCTGCCGAGATCTTCACGACGGGCAAGGCCAAGACCCTGCTGGCGCGGATGCTCGACGTGGGCCTGGGCTACGTGCGCCTCGGGCAGCCGCTGCCGACGCTGTCCGGCGGGGAGCGCCAGCGCCTCAAGCTCGCCGCCCAGATGAAGGACTCCGAGATCTTCGTGCTCGACGAGCCCAGCGCCGGGCTGCACATGGCGGACACGGCGAACCTCGTGGCGGTGCTGCAGCGCCTCGTCGAGGGGGGCTCGACGGTCATCGCCATCGAGCACAACCTCGACGTGGTGAGCCAGGCCGACCACGTCATCGACGTGGGGCCGGGTGCCGGCCACGAGGGTGGGCAGGTGGTCTTCACTGGCACCCCCGCCGAGCTCACGCAGGCCGACACCGCCACCGGTCGCGCGCTGAAGGCCGCCACGGCCTGATGCGGTGACCGTGGCCACCGAGGCCCGGTCTCCCTGGTGGGGGCCGGGCCTCGTCGGTCGATGGGGTCGCCGCTCAGCGGGGGATGTCCTCGTCGTGGGGCTGCACGACGTAACGGTCGCCGTCCTCGCTGACGTCCCACACGGTCACCGTCGCGACGGGGCCGTCGGCGGTGCTGACCTGCACCTGGTGGTTGCGGGCCATCTGCTCCCCGGTCAGCTCGCGGACCGTGAGACCGGAGGCCGCCTCAGCGCCCCCCGCCTGCTCCCGCACGGCGTTCAACCAGTCGCTGGTCTTGGACTCGAACCCCTCGCCGGAGTACTCACAGACCGACTCCACCGTGGCCTCGGGCCCCGTCTCGGTCAGCAGCGCGGAGACCACCTCCGTGGGGGTCTCCCTCCCGGCCTGGCAGTCGTCCTGCGAGCACCCTGCCAGGACCGCTGTCGTCACGACCCCCAGCGCCAACAGATCTCTCACACCGGTCTTGCGGCTCATGCGCACCATCCTTCATGTCGATCCTCGGGGTGGAGCGCCCATCGCGACGTTTGCTCCACCTGATGTTGCTGGGGAGGGTGAGGGTCGCCGTGAGGCGCAGGAGTGTCGTATGAGTGGGCCCCAGTCAGCGCAGCATAGAGCCACGCGAGGGGGGCAAGTGGGGTGGCGGATGTCCTGGGAGTGCACCACCACCTCACCCAGCCAGGCTCCGAGATCACCCGTGGGGGCGACGGTGGCGTCGATCACCTGCCGGAAGCGGTCCAGCGTCTCGGTCGGGGACCCACCGAGGTGCTCACGCAGTCGGCGTTCGTTGTGGACGTCCGGGCGGAAGCGCGCGGCGGCGACGCAGCGCAGGCACGCCCAGCGCCCGGCCTTTCACCTCGTCGTACCCGCCGGCGCCGTGGGCGAAGAGCATGCGCATGGCTCAGCCCTGCTCGGCCTGCTCGCGCATCTCCTCCGAGCCCTCGAACAGCCCGAACGCCGCACCGGCGGGCGTGGTCAGGTGCGCCGAGCGACCGAACCCGAGCTCCATCACCTCACCCACCTGGCTGGCGCCCAGCTCCTTCGCCTTCGCCAGCACCGGGTCGAGCTGCGGAACCAGCGTGTACTGCACCCACAGCGCCTCCTCGCCGGCCTCCAGCGGGCCGATGCCGAAGATCCCGTCCTGACCCAGCTGCGCCACCGAGTAGGGCGCCATCTGGTGGTCGAAGGTGAACCCGAACAGCTCGCCGTAGAACGCCTCGGCGGCCGCCACGTCCGGGGTCAGCAGGTCCTGCCAGCAGGGGAAGCCCAGCTCGTCGACCGCGCCGTAGCCCAGCATCCCGCGGCTCTCGTGGAAGGCCACCAGCGCACCGGCCGGGTCCACCACGGCGGAGAACCGTCCATGGTCCGGCACCGTGGTGGGCGCGATCTCCTCGGTCGCCCCCAGCTCCAGGGCCTTCGCGTGCGTGCCGTCGGCATCGTCGGTGGCCAGGAAGACCGCGGACACGTCGACACCGCACGGCATCGCGGGCCCGATGCCGAACACATGGCGCCCGTCGATCTGGGCCGTGGTGTATCCGCCCAGATCTGGGTCACCGGCGGGGATGTCCACGGCGATCAGCCCGGGCTCGACCTCTCGCGCGAACAGTGCACGGAAGAACGCGGCCGTGCCGTCGGGGTCGGTGGTCCAGAAGTCCCGCCAGATGGGCGTTCCGGGTCGCTGGGTGCTGGTGCGTGCAGTCATGGTGCAGGTCCCTTCAGAGGAATGTGGACGGTGTCCACATGTAGGATGTGTTCACCGTACACATCAAGGAGGCCCGTGCCAACCCCCCCGATCGATCCCGCCGACGCACCCCGCGAGAACCCGGCCACCCGTGAGGGCTACCACCACGGCGACCTGCGCGCCGCGCTCGTTGACGCTGCGGAGGCTGCCATTCGCGAGCAGGGGCCAGAGGCCATCTCGATGCGGGGCCTGGCGCGGGCGGCGGGCGTCACCCCGAGCGCCGCCTACCGCCACTTCGCCAGTCGCGACGAGCTTGTCCAGCAGGTGACCTTCCGCGCCCAGGCCGCCTCCGCGGCCTGCATGGACGCCCGTCGCGCTGAGCTCCCGGAGGGTGCCGCCGGGGCCGCGCACCTCACTGCCGTCGGGTTGGCCTATATCGACTACGCGCGGTCCGAGCCGGGCATGTTCCGGGCGGCCTTCCTGGAGCCCGAGCACCTCGACCTGGCGCGCGACCCCCGCTCCGCCGGTCCGTCCGGGCTCACGCCGTACCAGCACCTGGAGGACGCGCTCGACCGGATGCAGGCCGAGGGTGCCCTGCCCGCTGCGCTCCGGGAGGGCGCCGAGGCGCCGTGCTGGTCGGCCGTCCACGGGTTCTCGATGCTCGCGGTCCAGGGGCCCTTCCGCGGCTTCCCGCCGGAGGTGCTCGACCTCCTCGCTGCCCGCACGGTGACCGCCGCGGTCCGCGGCGTCACCCTCCCGCCGGGCTGAGGGGTGGGCCGGGCCCACGGCCCTCCCCACCGGCCCACCGCTTCCCCGGCAGGTCCACGGTGTTCGTTCAGGATCACCGTGAGTGAACGGTGATCCTGAACGAACACCGTGGATCTGGCGTAGGGCCCGGGCCGCCGACGCCCCCGTTAGCCTCACGCCCATGTGGGAGACCGAGCGCCTCGTCCTGGCACGCCTCGAGCAGCGGGACCTCGACCCGCTCTTCGCGATCCACGCCGACCCGCGCACCTGGGAGCACCGCCCCGACCTCGTGATGACCGACCGCGCCGAGGCCGAGCGTGACCTGGCCGCCTGGCGGGCCCACTGGCAGGCCCACGGCTTCGGTTACGCCGCGGTCCGCCGGCGCGACGGGGCCCGCCCCGAGGGTGAGGTCATCGGCTTCTGCGGCCTGCGCTGGACGCACCTGGGCCAGCGCCTCGTGCTCAACCTGTACTACCGCTTCTCGCCCGAGGCCCAGGGAGCCGGATGCGCCACCGAGGCGGCTCGCGCCGTCGTGGACTGGGCTCGCGCGACCCACCCGGACACCCCCGTGGTGGCGGTGGCCTCGGTGAACAACCCGGCCTCGCGGCAAGTGGCCGAGAAGGCCGGCCTGCACCTCGTCCGCGAGCTGCCGCCCACCGATGCCGAGCTGGCCCGCACCGTCCTGGCCACCTCCGACCCGTGGGAGCTGCCGATCGTCGTCACCGGCCTCGTCGTCCGCGACGACACCGGCCGCGTCCTGACCGTCCGCAAGCGCGGCACCGAGCGCTTCATGCTCCCCGGCGGCAAGCCCGAGCCAGGGGAGGACGCTGCTGCCGCGGGTGCCCGGGAGCTCGCCGAAGAGGTCGGCCTCACCGTTGACCCCGCGGCGATGGAGCTGCTCGGCCGCTACTCGGGACGCGCGGCCAATGAGCCCGACACCGCGTTGGAGAGCACCGTCTTCCTCGCCCCGCTGACGGGCGACCCGGTCCCGGCCGCCGAGATCGCGGAGATGTGCTGGATCGCCCCGGCCGAGGGCATCGGCGGCGCCGAGACCCCGGTCGCGGCGGCGGGTGGTCGCCTCCTGGCCCCGCTGCTGGCTGAGCACGTGCTGCCGGTGCTCCGGGCCCACGGCTGAGCGGCCCGAGGACGATTCGCCGACCCAGTGCGGGAGGGATAGCGTCGAGGGACGATCCCCTCGACCGAGGGGCGGCTGCGAGTGGGAGGAGGACGCCGTGGGTGAGCACACGGACGAGATCGTGGTGGTCGGCGCGGGGGCAGTGGGGGCCACCATCGCCTACGAGCTGGGGCGGGCGGGCCTGAGCGTGCGGCTCGTCGACTCCGGGGAGGGTCCGGGCGGTGGCTGCTCGTATGCCAACGCCGGGTTGCTCACCCCGAACTACGTGGAGCCCCTGGCGACCCTGGAGAACGTCCGGCTGGGGCTGCGTTACCTCTTCGCCCCGAAGAGCCCCTTCCGGCTCTCCCCGCACCCCTCGCTGGTGCCCTGGCTGGCCTCCTTCGTGGCCTCGGCCCGGCCTGGTCGAGCGGCGCTCATGACCGAGCGGCTGCAGGCGATGGCCCGGTACAGCCTGGCCCTGCACCTCGCCTACCCCGAGCAGGGCGTGGAGACCGGCGTCGTGCGGACCGGTTCGCTGGACGCCTGGACGACCCCCGAGGGCTGGGAGAAGGCCCGTGACGACCTGCCCGAGGACACCCGCATGGACGCCGAGCAGGTCGCCGAGGTCTTCCCCGGCCTGCACGGGGTGCAGGGCGGCGTGTTCCACGAGGAGGACGCCACCTGCAACACGCTGCAGTACGTGACGGCCATGGTCGAGGCCGCGCAGGCCCACGGGGTGACCGTCCAGTGGGGCACCCGGGTCGAGCAGGTCCGGGAGGAGGGCGGGCGCGTCGCCGAGGTGACCCTCTCCGACGGCACCCGCTGCCAGCCGCGCCAGCTGGTCCTCGCCGCGGGCCTCGGCACGGGCGCGCTGTGCGAGCAGCTCGGGCTGCGGATGCCGCTGAAGCCCGCCACCGGCTACGTCGTCGACGTGCCGCACGGGCCGAGCACGCCCCCGTACCCGGTCATGCTCAAGGAGCTCAAGGTGGTGCTCACCCCGCTGGCGGACCGGATGCGGGCGGCCGGCACCCTCGACCTCTCCGCGCAGCCCGGACGGTCCAAGGCCGACCGGCTCGAGTCGGTGCGGGAGGTGGCCCAGGAGGCCATGCCGGACTTCGCCTGGGACGACCCGATCGACACCTGGGCCGGCGACCGCCCCTGCACGAGCGACGGCATGCCGGTCATCGGCGCCAGCCGCCACGTGGAGGGCCTCGTTGTCGCGGCGGGCCACGGCATGTGGGGGATGATGCTGGCCCCCATCACCGCCGAGTGGGTGCTGCGCGGCCTGACGGGTGACCCCTCGGCGCTCAGCGACCCGGCGATGTCGCCGGACCGGTTCACCCACTTCCGTCGCCGCCCCACCTCGCGCGGCGGCGACCGGGCGGCCTGAGGGGCGTCGCCGGGGCGGGCGGCCGGTCACCCGCCCCGGCGGGCCCGTCCCCGCTAGCGTGCCGGGCATGAGTCAGAACACCGAGGAGATCGCCGCCCGCGAGGACGAGGTCATCGCCCGCTTGGTAGCCGAGGCGCCCGCACCGGGCGTGGACATCGGCACCGCCGCCACGGGGCAGCCCGGCCCCAGTGGCGATCCCTTGGTGGTGGAGACCTTCGGCGACGAGCCCCACGCCACGCCGGTGGTGCTCGTGCACGGCGGGTTCTGGCGGCCGACCATCGACCGCACGCACCTGCGGGCCGCGGCGGTGGTGCTGGGGAAGCACGGCCACCGGGTGGCGCTGCCGGAGTACCGCCGCGTGCTCGGCGACCCGCGCGTCAGCCTGACGGACCTGCTCGCCGTGGACGACCTCCTGGCCGCGGCTGGCTGGTACGACGGGCCCGCGCGCCCGATCTGGGTCGGCCACTCCGCTGGTGGCACGCTCGCCCTGCTCCGGGCGATGCAGTCCGACCGGCCCGCGGTGCCGGTGGTGTCGCTGGCCGGGGTCACCGACCTGCCGCGCGGTCACGCCGAGCAGCTGGGGAAGGGCGCGGTCACCGACTGGATGGGCGGGGGGCCCGAGGACCTGCCGGAGCTGTACGCCGAGCTGGACCCGCAGGGCGGCTGGACCGGGCGTGGCACGCCGCATGCGCGGCTCCTCCACGGGCAGCAGGACGCCACGGTGCCCGCGGCCTACTCGGCCGACCACCCGGCGCTGCACCGCATCGTGCCCGGGGCACACCACGCCGACCTGGTGGACCCGGCCTCGCCCCACTGGCACCACGTCCACACCGCGATGCTCCAGGCCCACGGGAGCCTCTGGCAGGACCTGCACCGGTCGTGATGTCTCCCCGCAGGCCGGTCAGGGGCGCCGGGCGGCGCCTCGTCCAGGCGCTCGTGGCGTTGCCCGGAATCATTCTCCTGGCTGCGTGCATCGCCCCGGACGACCCGAAGCCCATCAACCTGCCGGCTGCGCTCGCGGAGGCTGAGGCGGAGGGGCCGGTGCTCGTGCCCGCAGAGGTCCCGGACGATGCCTTCGTCTCCTGGGCCTCACAGGTGGAGGAGAACGGGGTCACCCACTTCGTGATGACGCTCAATCGGAGCCCGTCAGGCCTCGCCCAATGGTGTGCGGCTCCGCAGGAGCACGCGGACGTCTGTGGCGAGGGGGTCAGTTCCGGGACCGTGGACGGGTTCTTCTGGAGCGTGTCGGGCGACGTCCCGGCCGAGGGACCGCTGCGCGACGGCGAACCGACCTCCGAGTGGCAGGACCTGGAATGGGTGCGCGAGAACGGCACCCATGCCGGCCGGGGGTGAGGACTCGGGAGTTGGGCACTGGAAGCCCGTGGATGGTCAGATCTGGGCCATTTCATTCGATAGTGGCTCACATCTGACCACTCCCGCTAGAGTGGGGACATGTCGACCGCGACCCCCCGCCCCGTTGTCAGAGCGATGCGCTCGATGGGGGAGGACCTTCACCGGTGGCGTCGTCTCCAGGGCCTCTCGCGCGAGGTGGTGGCCGACCGCGCCGGTGTCTCGCTGAGCACGGTCAAGCGCATCGAGGCCGGTCAGGGGGCGTCGCTCGAGCACGTCCTGCGGGTTGCGCGTGCCTTGGGAGTCATGGATTCCCTGGCCGAGTCCGTGGACCCCTTGGCCTCGGACGTGGGGCGCATGCGGGCGGTCGAGCTGCTCGACGGAACCGCCGCAGGGGGACGGCGACGATGAGTGCGGTGGAGGTCTGGCTCGACCCGGACATCCGGGTCGGCACGCTGTTCAGCCACCGGGGGCGGAGTGCTGAGAGCTGTACCTTCACGTACTCCGCCGAGTACCTCGCCCATCCGGAGGCCTATCCCCTCGACCCGTCGCTGCCCCTGGACGCTCACCCCTTTCACTCGGTGAGGCCGCTCTTCGGGGCCATGGCGGACAGCAGCCCGGACCGGTGGGGCCGCACTCTGGTGCAGCGGACGCTGGCCGAGGAGGCGCGCGCTGCTGGCGGGGCCCCGCGTCAGCCGAGTGAGCTGGACTTCCTGCTGGGCGTGCGGGACGACCTCCGCCAGGGCGCCCTGCGCTATCGCCTTCCGCAGGACGACCCGGGCTCCTTCCGGGCCACGGCTCAGGACGGAGTGCCCGTGCTCGCGGATCTGGGGGACCTGCTGGTGGCAGCCGACCGGGTGGGAGCTGACGAGGCGGGCCTGGCCGAGCTGCGTCGGCTGGTGGGGGCAGGGTCCTCCCTCGGGGGAGCGCGACCCAAGGCCCACGTCCGGTTGCCCGGCGGAGCGATCGGCCTCGCCAAGTTCCCCGCAGCCGCAGTCGACGACTGGAATGTCATGGCGTGGGAGCACGTGGCGCTGGGCCTGGCCGAGCGGGCGGGCATCCGAGTGCCCCCGAACCGGCTGGTCCCGGTGTCCGGTCGTGACGTCCTCGTCGTCGAGCGCTTCGACCGTCGATCCGAGCAGCGCGTCGGCTATGTCAGTGCGATGACGATGCTGGAGCTCGCGGACGGCGACCGCGGCTCCTATCTCGACATCGCCGAGGTGGTCGAGGAGGCCTCTCCGTGCGCCACGGCCGACCTGGAAGAGCTGTGGCGCCGGATCGTCCTGGGTGCGTTGATCAACAACCGGGACGACCACCTGCGGAATCACGGCTTCCTCCGGGAACCCAGCGGGTGGCGGCTCTCGCCGGCCTTCGACCTGAACCCCGTGCCGATGGCAGGTGACTTCGCGACCGACGTCGAGAGCCCGGGGGAGGCGGATCGCCTGGACGCGGCGCTGCGTCATGCGGAGTTCTTCCGCCTCACCGACACTCGGGCTGGCGAGGTCCTGGCCGAGGTGCGAGAAGCAGTCAGCGGGTGGCGTGACCTGGCCCGTGCAGCTGGCCTCTCCGAGGGGGAGATCCGCCGGATGGAGCCGGCCTTCGACGACGCCGCCTGAGGCCGACCCTCAGCCTTGCTCGGCGCCCTCCAGCAGCCTGTCGAGGACGAGCAGTCCCTCGGCGACCTCGGCGAAGGAGGTGCTCAGCGGGGACATCCCGATGCGGATGCCGTCCGGCTCGCGGAAGTCGGGGATGACGCCGGCCTCCCACAGGCGGGCGGTGAGCTCCCGGGAGGAGGGGTGCCCGAGGGTGACGTGCCCGCCGCGTCGAGCCGGGTCGGTGGGGGAGTCGACCCGCACCCCGTGGCGGGCGAGCAGCCCCTCGGCCACCTCCACCACGAAGTCCGTGAGCTGCCCGGCCTTGGTGGTCACAGCGGGCAGCCCGGCCTCGGCGAGCAGCTCCACCATCTCGCCCAGCGGCACCATGCCCAGGATCGGCGGCGTGCCGGAGATGAACCGCCGCATGCCCGGGGACGGCTCGTAGCCGGGGCCCATGACGAAGGGCACGGCGTGGCCCATCCACCCCTGGATCGGCTGGCGCATCGTGCCCTGGTGGCGGGCGGCCACGTACCCGAAGGCCGGCGCCCCCGGCCCGCCGTTGAGGTATTTGTAGGTGCACCCGACGGCCAGGTCGACCTCGTGGGCGTCGAGCTCCACCGGCACCACGCCGGCCGAGTGGCACAGGTCCCAGAGCACCAGGGCCCCGGCCTCGTGCACGATGCGGGTGATCTCCGGCAGGTCGGCGATCCACGCGGACTTGTAGGCCACGTGGCTCAGCAGCACCACCGCGGTGGTCGGCCCCACGGCCTCGCGGACCTGCTCGACGGTGACGCCGGTGGCCGGGTCGGGCTCGATCCACACCAGCTCGGCCTCGCACTCGGCGGCGATCCCCTCGGCGACGTACCGGTCGGTGGGGAAGTTCTCGGTGTCCACCACGATCTGGCGCCGGGCGGGGTCGGCGGTGCGGGCGGCGTCCAGTCCGGCGCGGAGCAGCTTGTAGAGCATCACCGTCGTCGAGTCGGCCACCACCACCTGGCCGGCGGCGGCGCCGAGTGCCACCTCACCGACGCGGTCGCCGAGACGCAGCGGCAGCTCCATCCACTGCTCGTCCCAGGAGCGGATCAGCCGGGTTCCCCACGCGCCGGCCACGATGTCCTGCAGCGCCTCGCCGGCGGCCTTCAGCGGCCGCCCGAGGGAGTTGCCGTCGAGATAGGCGAACACCTCGCCGGCCTCGGCGCCCTGCCCCTCGCCCATCGGGACGAAGCGCTCGCGGTACCCGGCCAGCGGGTCGGCGGCGTCGAGCTCCGCGGCGCGGGCGCGCACGGCATCGGGGGTGGTCAGCGAGGTCATGGCATCTCCAGGGCGGGTGGGCGGCGGGTGGGCCTCAGGCTAGGTGCCCGCCGGCCCGGCCGGCAGGTCAGGCCCCGGGCAGGTCGGTCGGGTGCCGCAGCGTCAGGCCGGGAACACTCTCGAAGTCACGGTCGGCCGAGACGATCTCGCTGAACCCCGCCTCGAGCGCGGTGGCGGCGTGCACGGCATCGCGGCCACCGATGGGGCAGCGCACCGTGAGCTCGGCTGAGCGACGCAGCACCTGGGCGTCGAACGCGTGCCAGACCAGGAACCCGTCCAGAGCCTCGAACTCGAGGGCCGCCTGCGCGCGTCCCACCCGCCGCATGCGGTGGAACAGGAACTCCTGGCCGGCCTCCACGCTGGCCTCGAGCTGCACGATCCCCTCGGTGGCGGCGGTCAGCCACCGGTGGCAGGGCTCTCGCAGAGGGTGCTCCTCGCCCACGGCGTACAACAGGGTGGAGGAGTCCAGGAGGTGGCGGGTCGTCACAGACGCTCCAGCTTGGCGATGAGCTCGGCATCCATGTCCTCGTGGAGGCGGCTGATGTCCTCGGGTTCGTCGGTGATCGGCGTGGCCTTGGCCGTCAGCTCGAGGAAGCGTGCCGCAGCCTCGGCCCGTCGCACCGCGGCGTCTTCCTCGAGGGCGACGTCGATGGCGTCGCGCACCACGGTCGAGACCGACACCCCCCGCTCGGCCGCTCGCTGGCGCAGCAGGGTGATGCGCCGCTCGTCGAGCAGCAGCTGCATCCGATGCTCCAAGGTGCTCATGCACCCAACCTACACATGCCCATGTGTAGGTTCGGCTCGCCCGGACCCACCCTGTGGATGGTGGGCTGCGGCGCCGCTGGTTGCGACCTCGCCGCGCGCTCCCTCAGTCGGTGGCCGGGCTCAGCTCGCCGTGGACCCAGAGGAAGCGGTCGATCGTCGTCGGGTCGATGTCGCACTTCTTCACGTAGTCCTCGGCCTGGTCAAGGGTTCCCATGTCGGCCACGGCAGGGCCCTCGTCGGAGCCGCCGTCGCGCTCCTCCCAGCCGCCGCTGTGGAAGGGCTCGCCCAGGGCGATGGAGGTCCCGTCCGGCAGGGTGACGCCGTCGGCATCGACCGTGGAGCCCACCGGGATCGAGACCGGGTAGCGCTCGTCGGTGTCGGGGTCGACGCTGGTCAGGCACCCGTCGCGGTAGTCGAAGGTCCCGCTCATCCGGACGTCGGGGGCCTCGTCCGGCAGCTCGTGGTACAGGACGCCACCCTCCGCGGTCGGCGCCAGGAGATCGCTCTCGCTCGGACCGTCGGTCGACCTGGCGGCCTGCTCTGACGGGCTGGGCGATGTCGCGCTCGTGGTGCTGTCGCTCGATGTCGGCTGGTCCTCGGCATCGTTGTCGCAGCCGGCCACGGTGAGAGCCGCTCCCACCATCACCAGTGCTGAGAATCGCGTGAACATGGCTTCCCCTCCGAGTGGATGCGTGATTCAACGATCACACGTCGCTGAGGCTCTGTGCCTCCACCCTGGGGGGTGCGTCCAGCGCCTTGGAGTGCTAGGTGTACTGACCGGGTACGTTGGTCAAGCGTGAGAAGGGCGGCTGGTTCCCGCAAGCGGTGTGGGGCCGGTGGTGGTTGTAGTAGTGCAGCCAGCCGTCGAGTTCTCCGCGACGTTCGGTCTCGCTGGTGTAGCAGCGGGCGTAGGCCCAGCCGTCGGCCAGAGTGCGGTGGAAGCGCTCGATCTTGCCGTTGGTCTGCGGCCGATAGGGCCTGGTGCGCTTGTGCTTGATGCCGAGCTCTGCGCAGGTGTCTCGCCACATGTGCGACCGGTAAGCGCCACCGTTGTCGGACAGGACCCGCTCGACCGTGACACCGCGCGCATTGAACCACTCGACCGCCCGGACCAGGACAGCGGTGGCGGTAAGGGCGGTTTCGTCGTCGTGGATCTCGGCGTAGGCGACGCGGGAGTGGTCGTCGATGACGGTGTGGACGTAGGCCTTGCCCATCAACGGGTCCCGGTGCTTGTTCCTGGGCCTGTCAGGTGTGGTAGCGCGGTTGCGGTCGCCTTGTTGTCGACCGACGTAGCGCCAGCCTCCGCCGTCGGGGATGTTGCCGAGCTTCTTCACATCGACGTGGATCATCGCACCGGGGTGGTCGTGCTCGTAGTGACGGACGGGCTCTCCGGTGGCGCGATCGACGTGCGACAGCCGGTTCAGGTGCACGTCGGCCAGGATCCGGTGGGCCGTCGATGGCGCGATGCCGAGCCGGCATGCGAGCTGGACCGGGCCCTCGCGGAGGCGCAGGCGAAGTTGGATGCAACGTTTCGTCGTGGCCTGGCTGGTCTTGTTCGGTGACCGGCGGGGCCTTGAGGAGCGGTCCTGCATGGACTGGCCGGCGCGGTAGCGGTCGGCCCAGCGCTTCACAGTGGGCCAGGAAACCTGGAACCGGGCCGCGACCTCGCTGATCGGCCAGCCCTGGTCGACCACGAGCTGGCCGACGATCAAGCGGTGGCGCGGGGTCAGTGCTGCGTTGGCGTGGAGCAAGAGCGTCCCCTTGGAATAGACGGAGGGGGCCGATAGCTCGACCCCCTCACGGTTGTTAGCGTGGATTCCTCTGTGGACCGCTGGCTCTAGGCCAGACCCTTTGCCAGCTCGATGGCGGTGAAGTGATGTACGGCGCTGGGCTGCTCGAGCTCGTCGAGCACCGCTAGGGCCAGGTCCGCAGGGGTGATCCGCGACGTGCCATCGTGGTTGATGAGGAGCGTGTCACCGCCACGGCGATAGGCGCCGGTTCCCTGTCCGGGCTCGAAGACTGCCGACGGACTCAGGTAGATCCAGTTCTGGTTCGGATGTTCGGTGCACGCGTTGAACTGGTCGAGGCTGGCCGACGCGACGTCACGCCACTGGGTCGGCACGAAGGCGGGGTCGTCCAGGACGAGCAACTCTCGATCGTGAGGTGAGCGCAAGGGCGCTGCTCCTCCCACGACCAGGACCCGGACCCCCGCGACGGCGGCGTGGTCGAGGACACGGCTGGTCAGCGGAGCCACACGGCTTTCGTCGCCGGGGGCCATGCGCACGGCGAGCACGACGGCGTCTGCGTCGTTCAGGACGGGCTGCAGGGGTGCCTCGAGGTCTGTCAGATCGAGACGAGTGACGGTGGTACGCGGGTCGTTGGTCTCCTGTGGGTTCCGCGATACGGCAGTGACGTGGTGGCCGCGGCGTGTGGCCTCCTGCGCGATCGCTGCGCCGGCCATGCCGGTGGCTCCGAGAACCGTGATGTTCATGAATTGTCCTTTCGACGATGGGTGGGTGCGGGGAGCTGGCCACAGACCATGGCGGCCAGGGCGATCGCGAAGCCGAGGTACTGCTCGGCTCCGAGGTGTTCGTGCGCGATCAGGGCGCCGAGCAGGGCGGCGACCAACGGCGAGAGAAGTCCCAGGAGGGCTGTGGACGTGACGGGCAGGCGTCGGATGCCGGTGAACCAGAGGCTGTAAGAGACCAGTGCCCCGACCAGGCCGAGCCAGGCGTACCCAAGCCAGCCACGACCGGAAATCACTGCCGGTGGCCCCTCCACCAGCAGCGCCGGGATCGCCAGCAGAAGGCCGGCGGCCGTCAGCTGCCAACCGGCCAATGCGATGGGCGAGACACCTTGGGGGAGCTTCCACTTCTTGGTCAGGACCACGCCCGTGGCCATGGCCCCTGCGCCACCGAGTCCTGCAGCCACACCCACCGGGTCCAGGGCGGCGCTCGGCCCAAGGACCACGAGAGCCACCCCCACGACACCCACGACACCCCATCCCAGGCGCCAGCCGGAGAGTTGCTCGTGGAGGACAGCCACGGCCAGCAGGGCAACGATGATGGGCTGCACCGCACCCAGCGTGGCCGCGACCCCGCCCGGAAGACGCTGCGCGGACAAGAACAACAGGGGGAAGAACGCGGCCATGTTCAGACCGCCCAACACGAAGCTCTTCCACCACCACGAGCCGCGCGGCAGCTGCCTCGACAGGCCCACCGCGATGATCCCTGCCGGCAGCGTCCTCATGAACGCGGCGAACAAGGGGTGTCCGGCTGGGAGGAGGTGGGTGGTCACGATGTACGTCGTCCCCCACGTAGCGGGGGCCAGCGCCGTCAGACAGGTCCACAGCAACGAACTGCGGGCCCCATGGGAAGAAGTGTTCACCGATCCATCGTCAGTCGCCCACCAGCGGTGAGTCCAACACATTGTTCTCACCCAAACAATGACCTGCAATCATGGTTTAGTGGAACTCCAACAGCTCAGGTACGTCGTGGCGATCGCCGAGGAGCGCAACTTCACGCGAGCAGCAGAACGCTGCTTCGTCGTGCAATCAGCACTGAGCCACCAGATCAAGGCCCTCGAACAGGAACTCGGCACGGCACTGTTCGTGCGCTCATCCCGTCGGGTGGAGCTGACCCCCGCCGGCGAAGCCTTCCTCACGGAAGCACGCGCCAGCCTCGCAGCCGCCGACCGTGCCGTGGCGGTCGCTGCCGAGGCCGTGGGCCAGGTCCGCGGAAGCCTATCGGTAGGTGTCATCCCGACGGTCACAGCCGTCAGCGTGCCCGACATCATCGCGGCCTTCCACGCCAGCCACCCCCACGTGGACCTCACCGTGCGGGGCGGGGGAAGCAATGAGTTCATGCGCGACCTCGGCAGCGGGAGACTCGACGTGGCCTTTCTCGGCGTGGACGCCGACGTCGCCCCAGCGTCCGGACTCACCGCGCACGAGATCGCCCGAGGGCGTCTCGTCGCCGTCATGGCGTCACAGCACCGGCTAGCGCACACGGGCACCCTGGCCCTGGCTGACTTGGTCGACGAGACGTTCATCGACTTCCCGGCCGGGTCACCAGGCAGACTCCAAGGCGATCGGGCATTCGCTGCCGCAGGCCTTCAGCGCCGCGTGGGCTTCGAGGCGATGTCGACCGAGTTCATGCTCGCCCTCGTCGAACGCGGGTTGGGCGTCTGCCTGCTGCCCGTCGAATGTGTGCCGGCTAACCCAGCGCTGCGAGCAGTTCCCGTGGCCGATGGCCCCTGCCGGGCTGAACTGCTCCCCGGGAGTTGGACTGAGAAATCAGTTCCGACTCCCGGGGAGTTCGTGATGGAGGCCAAGAGTTCGTTGTCATCGCAGGAGCGGTTGACGGCCGTAGAGTTCTTCGAGTCTGGTTGGGGCTCTCGCGCCGTGGCCACGCGGCTGGGCAAGAGCCGCTGGGCGGTGCGAAGTCTCTACCGACGCTGGAAACTGTCAGGCCGAGGAGCGTTGGTGGAGCCACCGAAGAAGTCCTACCCGTTCGAGGTCAAGCTTGAGGCCGCCCAGCGCTACCTGGCCGGTGAATCCAAGGTGGCACTGGCCGGCGAGTTCGGGGTGCCCTCACCGCCCCTGATCGCGACCTGGGCCAGAGTCCTGAAAGCCGAGGGGCCTGACGGGCTGCGCCCCAGACCCAGGGGCCGCCCGGCCAGGCCTTCGGAGCCGGTCTCGGAGCTCGAGGCGTTGCGCCGGGAGAACCAGCGCTTGCGGGCGCAGAACGCCTACCTGGGAAAATTGCAGGCCTTGATGGAGCAGCAACGTCGGCCAAGGTGAAGGCCGTCGTTTCCCTCAAGGCGCAGCACCGTCTGGGTGACCTGCTGGCCGCGGCCGGTCTGGCGCGCTCGACGTTCTTCTACCACCAGGCACGCCTCTTGGAGCCGGACCCGCAGGCCGAGCTGAAGACCGCGATCACCGAGGTGTTCACGGCCAGTCGCAAGCGTTTCGGGCACCGCCGGGTCTGGGCGCAACTACGCGCCGACGGGTGGGTCGTTTCCCGCAAGACGGTGTGGAAGCTGATGCGCGAGCTCGATCTGCGCTGCCCGATCCGCAGGCGCCGGTTCCGGTCCTACCGGGGTACCACCAGTCGCACCGCGCCCAACGTGCTGGACCGTGACTTCACCGTCACCGGGCCGAACCAGAAGTGGGTCACCGACGTCACCGAGTTCCACATCGGCCCGGACAAGGTGTTCCTCTCAGCGGTGATGGACCTGTTCGACCGACAGGTCATCGGCGCCACCATCGGCCCTTCCCCGACCCTGACGCTGACGAACTCCTCCCTGCAGCAGGCCCTGACCACCTTGGAACCGGGCCAGCACCCGATCGTGCACTCCGACCAGGGATTCCAGTACCAGCACGCCACCTGGCAGGAATTACTCGCACGGGTCGGTGCGACCGCGTCGATGTCCCGCAAGGGCAACTGCCTGGACAACGCCGTCATCGAGAGCTTCTTCGGTCACCTCAAGGACGAGTTGTACTGCGACACGTCCTTCACCACACCCACCCAGCTCACGACGGCCCTGCGGGACTACCTGGCCTGGTTCAACCACGACCGCCCCCACAGCAGCAACGAGGGCCTGGCCCCGGTGCAGTACCGGAACCAGACCCTCGCTGCCGCGTGAGACCCCGTACGCTCAAACCAGTCCAACTTCAGGGGGACAGTTCAGGCCGAGTACGTCGCGTGGGGCTCTTTCAATCCGAGCCCCGCGTCTCGGGCGTTCATCGAACAGGTCAAGGAATCAATCGCCCTGCACATGGTCGGCTGATGCCGGTCCCATCGATCAACGTCTCCGGTCAGTACAGCTACGCCCCGATCTGCGTCCGCACGCTGAACAGCTCGGGGAAGAAGGTCAGGTCCAGGGCGCGCTGCAGGAAGCCCACGCCCGAGGAGCCGCCGGTGCCGGTCTTCATGCCGATGACGCGCTGCACGGTGCGCAGGTGGCGGAAGCGCCAGACCTGGAAGTTCTCCTCCAGGTCCACCAGCTCCTCGCAGGCCTCGTAGATGTCCCAGTGCTCGCCGGCGTTCTCGTAGATGCGGGTGAAGACGGCGGTGAGCTCCGGGTCCTCCTCGTGGGCCACGGTCACGTCGCGCTCCAGCACGCGGGTAGGCATCTCGATGCCGCGGCGGTGCAGGCAGCGGATGAACTCGTCGTAGAGGCTGGGTGCCTCGAGCAGCTCGGTGAGCAGCGCGTGGGCCGCGGGGTCGGCCTCGTGCACCGGCAGCATCGCGGCGTTCTTGTTGCCCAGGGCGAACTCCACGGCCCGGTACTGCCAGGACTGGAAACCGCTGGAGTGGCCCAGGGAGTCGCGGAACTCCACGTACTCGCTGGGGGTCAGGGTCGCCAGCACGCTCCACTGCTCGGTGAGCGTCTTCTGGATGTGCTTCACCCGGGCGATCCGCTTGAGCGACATGCGCATCTCGTCGGCGGCCAGCAGCTCCATCGCCGAACGGATCTCGTGCAGCACCAGCTTCAGCCACAGCTCGGAGGTCTGGTGCTGGATGATGAACAGCATCTCGTCGTGGTGCGGCGGCTGGCTCACCGGGTGCTGGGCGGAGAGCAGCCGGTCGAGGTTCAGGTAGGAGCCGTAGCTCATGTCCTCGCGGAAGTCGGTGTGGATGCCGGCCTCGACGTCGCGCGTGTTCTCCACGGGTCCTCCTGCTGGGTGCCGGCACCGCGGGTCCGATGCCGTGTGGGCGCGGTCACCCTAGCCCGGCCGGCAGGCGCCCCGGGCGGGGAAGGCGGTCCGGTGGTCTCCAGGACGTTCCCGAGGGTGCGGCGGCGCGTGCCCGCATCGCGTCCGCCACCTAGCACCTGGCCCTGCGCCACTGGGCTGGTCGCGACGCAGTGTGCCTGCTGTACGGCGCGCAGACGAGGAGCGCGGTTGAGGATTAGGTCGGGGAACTGGCGGGACGATGGACTTTGCGCGGTCGGCCATGGCCAAGATCGCATCAGGCCCTCCCTCCGAGGAGCCGTCGGTTCCAGGGCGGGCGAGGAGGGATCCATGAGGATCGCCAGTGTTCTGCTCAGCACGGCATCCCGGGCGTGCTGCCGCTGCTGGGCGTCTCCGCCCTGCGCACCACCGTGTTCATGGGGCAGCTGGCCTACGCCGCCGTCTGGTACCACGACCGCTTCGGCCTGGACTCGGTCGCCTTCGCCCAGGCGGTGCTCTTCCTCGCCGGGGCCGCCTGGGTGGCGGTGGCCTGCACGGTCCTCGTGGCACTGGGCCACTCGGTGGTGGCCGCCGGGCTGGCGCTCGGGGGCTGGCGGGGTGTGGCCGTGGCTCGCCGTCACGATGCTCGCCTGCCTGCCGTGCCTGGCGCGGGCCCGTGGCACCCTGCGGGGGTGATCGACGCGCTCTGGGCCCGGGTGACCGCCACCCAGCCGCCGCTGCACCCGGTGGCCTCCCTGGCCCTGGTGGGCCTGGCGCTGGCCGTCACCTGGAGCCCGGCCGGCCACCACGTGGTGCGCCACCTGGTGACCGTGGTGCACGAGGCGGCGCACGCCCTGGTGGCGCTGTCGGTGGGGCGCCGGCTCTCCGGCATCACCCTGCACCGCGACACCTCGGGGGTGACCGTCTCCCGCGGCCGCCCGCGCGGGCCCGGCATGGTGGCCACCCTGGCGGCGGGCTACCCGGCGCCGGCGCTGCTCGGGCTGGCCGGCGCCGCGGTGCTCGGGGCGGGGTACGCCGCGGCCTGGCTGTGGGCGCTGGTGGCGCTCTGCGTGGCGATGCTGCTGCTGGTCCGCAACGGGTACGGAGTGCTCACGGTGGTCGGCATCGGTGGGGTGGTCGGGGCGCTCTCGTGGTGGGCGCCGGGGTGGCTCGTCACCGCTGCGGCGCACGTGACCGTGTGGGGGTTGCTGCTGGCCGCGCCGCGGGCGGTGCTCTCGCTGCAGGAGGGGCGCTCGCGGGCCCGGCGTCGAGGGCGACGGGGCACCGACGACGCCGAGCAGCTGGCCGGGCTCACCGGTATCCCGGGAGGGGTGTGGGTGGGGTTCTTCGGGCTGGCGTGCCTGGCCTGCCTCGGCCTGGCGCTGTGGTGGACCGGCCCCCGCTGACCGCTCGCCGCTGCCCCGTACGGAGGATCCTTCCCGCCAGTCGGTGGTCATGCGCCAACGTGCCGGGGTGCCTCGACTGGGAACAACGCACAGGCCCCCGTTGTTGATGTGTCACGAACTCCCGCTGCGGACCCAGGAGGAACCATGCAGTTCGGCATCTTCACGATCGGTGACCTCACCACCGACCCGACCACCGGCCGCACGCCCGCGGAGCACGAGAAGATCACGAACACCGTGGCCCTGGCGCAGAAGGCCGAGGAGCTCGGGTTCGACGTCTTCGCCACCGGCGAGCACCACAACCCGCCGTTCGCGGCGCCGGCCAACCCCGCCGTGCTCATGGCCCACCTGGCGGCGACCACCGAGCGCATCCAGCTCTCGACGGCCACCACCCTCATCACCACCAACGACCCGGTGCGCCTGGCCGAGGACTACGCCTACGCCCAGCACCTGGCCGGCGGCCGCATCGACCTGATCATGGGCCGCGGCAACACCGGCCCGGTCTATCCGTGGTTCGGTCAGGACATCCGCGAGGGCATCCCGCTGGCGCTGGAGAACTACCAGCTGCTGCGCCGCCTGTGGCGCGAGGACGTCGTCGACTGGCAGGGCCGTTTCCGCACCCCGCTGCGCGGCTTCACCGCCACGCCCCGCCCGCTGGACGGCATCGCGCCGTTCGTCTGGCACGGGTCCATCCGTAGTCCTGAGATCGCCGAGCAGGCCGCGTTCTACGGCGATGGCTTCTTCCACAACCACATCTTCTGGAACATCGAGCACACCCAGCAGATGGTGAACCTGTACCGCCGCCGCTTCGAGCACTACGGCCACGGCGCCGCCGACCAGGCGATCGTCGGGCTGGGCGGTCAGGTGTTCATGGCCGAGACCGAGGTCGAGGCCAAGCGCGTCTTCCGCCCCTACTTCGACGTGGCCCCGGTGTACGGCCACGGCCCGAGCCTGGAGGAGTTCACCGCTGCCACGCCGCTGACCGTGGGCACGCCCGAGCAGGTCATCGAGCGCTACCTCTCCTACGCCGACGCCGTGGGCGACTACCAGCGCCAGATGTTCCTCGTCGACCACGCCGGGCTGCCCTTCGACACCGTGATGGAGCAGCTCGAGATCCTGGGCCGCGAGGTCGTGCCGGTGCTGCGCCGCGAGTTCGAGGCCCGTCGCCCGGCGCACGTGCCCAGCGACCCGCCCACCCACGCGAGCCTGCGCGCCCGCGTCGAGGCCGGAGAGACCGACCTGCCCCACCTGCAGGTCCAGCCCGGGCGCGCCCCGGTCGCGTCCGACGGCCCGACCACGGACCAGGAGGTGTCGCAGTGACCCGTCGCATCGTCGTCGTGACCGCCGGCCTCTCGCAGCCGAGCTCCACGCGCCTGCTCGCCGACCGCATCGCCGACGCGGTGTGCACGCAGGTGAGCGCGCGGGGCGAGGAGGCCGCCGTGGAGTTCGTGGAGCTGCGCGACCTGGCAACCGACCTGGCCGCCGTGTTCACCACCGGGGTGCCGCCGGCGTGGCTGACCACGGCGCAGGAGCAGGTCTCCTCCGCCGACGCCCTGGTGGCCGTGACCCCCGTCTTCTCGGCCAGCTACAGCGGGCTGTTCAAGATGTTCTTCGACGCGCTGGGCACCGACGCGCTCAACGGCATGCCGGTGCTCATCGGCGCCACGGCCGGTACCCCGCGGCACTCGCTGGTGCTCGACTTCGCGATGCGGCCGCTGTTCACCTACCTGCGGGCCGTCGTGGTGCCCACCGGTGTCTTCGCGGCGACGGAGGACCTCGGCGGGCAGGGCGGCGACGGGCTGGCCGGGCGCGTGACGCGGGCCGCTGCCGAGCTCGCGGCCTTGGTGGTGGCCGAGGGCGGCACGGTCGCTGGTCTCGGGGCCTCGCCGGAGGAGGCGGCGGCCGGGCGTGGCGCGGGCGGCACGTCGCCCCGTCGCACGGCCGGCACCGCGGTGGAGCAGGAGGTCACCCCCTTCGAGGAGATGATGCGCGGCCTGGGCCAGTAGGCCCTCCGCCGCGGCCCTTTCTCCGATTTGGTCCCCTGATGTGGTCCACCTCGTCGCGACACGCCGCGTTTCCCGGCAACTCGCAGTCATCAGGGGACCAAATCGGGGAGGGGTGCCCCGTGCGAGGGTGGAGCCATGCGCATCGAGGTCGTCTGCCTGGGGAACATCTGCCGCTCGCCCGCCGCCGAGGCCGTGCTGCTGCACGAGCTCGCGGAGGCCGGCATCGAGGACGTGGAGGTCACCTCGGCGGGCACCGGCGGCTGGCACGTGGGTGACCCGCCGTACCACCTGAGCAGCGCCGAGGGGGAGCGGCGTGGCTACTCCTTCGGGACGGTGGGGCGCCAGCTGCACCCCGAGGACGTCGGCGCCGCCGACCTCGTGGTCGTGATGGACGAGTCGAACCTCGACGACGTCCGCTCCCTCGTGCCGGTCGACGACGACCCGCGCAAGGTCGTGATGCTGGGCGCCTTCGCCTCCGGTGCCGCGGACGAGGGCGCGCGAGCCGTGCCCGACCCGTACGGCCAGGACGCCCCGGCCTTCGCCGAGATGTACGACCAGATCGAACCCGCCGTCCGCGGGCTGGTCGAGGCGATCGAGGCCGACCGGGTGGACGAGGTGCTCGACCGGGAGGCCCCACGCGCATGAGCGGCACCCCGAGCACCGGGACGACCGGCATCGAGGAGCGCGACGGGCAGCGGGTGTTCGTCAAGCGCCACGACGACCCGCCGCACCGGCTGCTGGAGTTCGAAGCGGTCGGCCTGCGGGCACTGCGCGGTGCCGGGGCGCGGGTGCCGGAGGTGCTGGAGACCGCGCCCACCCGGCTGGTGACGCAGCTCGTCCCCGGGCCCGCGGCATCGCGCACGCCGGCACAGGAGGAGCAGTTCGGCCGCGAGCTCGCCGCGCTGCACCGGACGACGCGGCCGGCATCAGACGGAGGCGGAGAAGGGGTTGCCACCGTGCGTGATTCCGCGCGCCCGGGCGGTTCCACGGACGGCGTCACGGTGGAGGGGATCAGCGGCTACGGCGCGATCGACGGCCACCCGGTCGGTTGGCTGGGCGCGTGCGACATCGACCTCACGCCCTGCGACACCTGGGCGGAGTCGCTCATCGAGAAGCGCGTCGTGCCGCTGGCTCGCCAGGCCGCCGGCGCCGGGGCGCTGGACCCCGCCGGTATCGACCTGGCCGAGCGGCTGACGGCGGACGCGCTCGGGCCCGCCGAGCCGCCCACCCTCGTGCACGGGGACCTCTGGGCCGGCAACCGGATGGTCGACGACGCGGGGTGCTCGTGGCTCATCGACCCCTCGGCGCAGTACGGCCACCGCGAGCAGGACCTGGCCATGATGCAGCTCTTCGGCGGCTTCACCGAGCGGGAGCTCGCGGCGTACTGCGAGGCCTTCCCGCCGACCGACGGGTGGCGGGAGCGGATCGGCACCCACCAGCTGGTGCCGCTGCTGGTGCACGCCATCCTCTTCGGTGGCGGCTACGGGTCGCAGGCGATGACGGTGCTCCGCCGCGCCGTGAGGTGATCGCCGCAGGGTCCCCGGGGGAACCTGACGCGGACAGATGCGGGCCAACGCGGCGAAGGGTGGGGCAACGCGCCCTCGACAGCGCGTCACCCCACCCTTGACCGAGTCAGCCAGCGGTTGACCGCGTTGGGTCAGTGGCTGGGTCCCTCGCCTTCGCCGTGGTCGTGGCCCGCGTGACCGTGACCGCCGTGCTCGCCCTCCTCCTGGGCGGCGAGCTCCGGCACCTCCGCGTCCACACCGTTGAGCTCGTTCGGCTCGTGCTCCAGCTTCGCGCTGTCGGTGACCTTCCACTCCTCCAGATCGATGCGGTGCACCTCCTTGGTCTTCGGCTCGGTCACGAAGGCGGTCTCGCCCATCACGTGCAGGGCCGGGCCGGGCTGCTGCCAATCGGCCTTCTCCTTCCACGTGCCGATGACGGGCAGCTTGTCGGTGACCTTGCCGTTCTCCACGTCGATGCGGTGCAGCGCCCCGTCGTAGCCGAGGATCAGGCCGTCACCGTCCGACATCCGCCCCAGCGAGCGGAACCAGTACGAGGTCCCCAGGTCCACCGTCTTCATCTCGGCGGTCCGGGTGTCCACCAGCGCCACCTGCTCGGTGCGCTCCACCGGGTCGGCGTCGGGGTCGGTCTTGAGGTCTGCGAAGGCGATCGGCGAAACCTCGCTGCCGCGCTGGTTGCCCATGCGCGAGTACTCGCCCGGCCCGTCCACCTTGGTGAACTTGCCGTCCTTCCAGATGACCATGCCGTCCTCGCACCCGAAGGTGATGGCGCCCTTCACCTCGGCCTCACCGTGCACGCCGGGGCACTCGTCGGTGGAGGCGATCTCCTTGCCCTTCGCGTCCAGTGCCCGGATGCCGTCGACGCTCTCCTCGGTGCCGTCGGTCACGAGCATGCCGCCGTCCTCGGTGGGCACGGCCACGCCGTGGTGCGGGGCGTCGGCCTTCCAGTCCTTGGTCTTCGGGGTCACGCCGGAGATCAGCGAGGAGGCCTCGAACTCCTTCACCTGCCCGGTGCCGTCGGCCCAGGTGAGGACGCGGCCGTCGTGGTGCGTCACGTGGCCCGGGTGGTCGCCCTCGATGGAGATCTCGGTGCGCACCGGGTCCTTGGCGTAGCTGTGCGAGTGGTCGCCGTGCGGCTGGCTGAAGACGCCCAGGTCGAGCATCTGCCAGTGGCTCGACTCGGACAGGGCCAGGTGGCGGCCGTCGCCGATGTCGCTCAGACGGGTGAAGCCCTCGGCCTCCAGCGGCTCGCCGACCGGCTCCAGGGACTTGGCGTCCAGCACCTGCACACCGCCGTCGAAGGTGTACGCGATGCGGGGCTCGGGGCCCGCGGTCTCGACCGGCTGCGCCTCGGCGGCGTCGTCGGAATCACCGACCTCCTCACCGGAACCGCTCTCGCTGCCTTCACCGGACTCGTCGGATCCGCTGCTCTTCTCGCCCTCGGACCCCTCGCCGTCACCGGACTCGGCACCGCTCTCGGCGGCGCTGGTCTCCGTGTTCTTGTCGGCGTCGGAGGAGTTGTCGTCGGAGCCGCAGGCGGCCAGCAGGGTCGAGCCCGCGAGGCAGGCGGCGAGGGCGATTCGGGGCCGGGAGTGTGTGAGAACGATTCGCATGGGTGGACCCTAGCGGTCTGCGAACTCTTCGCAAGAACGAGCGGCCCGGGGCGTCGGCCCGCCTCGGCGCCCTGTCCGGCACGGCTCCACCAGCAGAAATGTGTCTGCGTTCCAGATCCGTGGGCCCGGGGCCGGTTTCTGGAACGCCGGCACACTTTGCGGGGTGCAGCCACCGCCCGCACCCCGCGCTGCACCCGCCCCGGGCCCGCCACCCCACCCGCACACGGCGGAGGGCCGCCCCGCTCGGGGACGGCCCTCCGTGCGCTGGTCAGGAGCCGCACGGACGCGGCCCCTCCCGGTCAGTGCTTGCCGGGGGTCCTGCTCACGGCCGAGACCGCGTTGATGATGCCGTGACCGTAGAAGCCGTTGAAGGCCTCGTCGCCCTCACACACGGCGGTGTACTCGTCACCCAGACCCGGGTACACGAGGGTCTCGGCGTCGCAGGCGCGCTCGTGGGCCGACTCGGCCACGACCGAGTCCACGCGCTTCGGCTGCATCTTCTTGCCGCCCAGCTTCTTGTCGGGCTGGCCCTTGGCGTCGATCGCCAGGGCGGCCACGCCGGACACGTGCGGGGAGGCCATCGAGGTGCCCTGCATGTACTGGTAGTACGCGATCTCGCCGTCGGGGGTCTCCTCGCGGACGACGAAGTCGCTGGTCGGCATGCCGTCCTCGTCGATCTCGCCCTCCTCGCGCAGCACCTCCTCCGGCGCGGCGGCCAGGATCAGGTTCTCCGGGCGCTCGTTCTTGTCGGTGCCGAAGAAGTCACGGAACGCGCCACCGGGGGCCGCCACGTGGATCTGCTCCAGGCCGTAGTTCGAGTAGTAGGCCTTCATGCCCGAGGGGCCCACGGCCGAGACGCCCTGGGTGCCGTAGCCCTCCACCGGCAGGTCGAGGCAGGAGCTGTCGATGGTGCGCTCCTTCTCGCTGCCCTCGGGGAAGTCCGGGCTGGAGTCGTCCGTGGTCACCTTGCCGAGGTCCAGGGCGGAGTTGCCCAGCGAGCTCACCAGCGTGATGCCGTTGTCCTTGGCGTACTTCAGCGCACGGTTGGTGGCCTCGATGGTGAACTGCTGCTGCGCCTGCTCCTCGGGGCTGTCGGCCTCGTTGTCCGGGCAGTTGAAGGCCCACGGGTCGATGTAGTAGCTCATGTTCACCACGTCGACGCCGGCGCTCGGGGCGTAGGTCAGCGCCTCCAGGGTGGGCTCCAGGAAGAAGTAGCCGCTGTCCTGGCCACCGCGCAGGTTCACCAGCTCCGCCTCGGGCGCGACGCCGACGATGCCGTGGCCGTTGCGGGCCGAGGCGATGGTGCTGGCCACGTGGGTGCCGTGACCGCCCTGATCGATGTCGGCCGGGTCCTTGCAGCCCTCGTGCTCGCACTCGCCGTCGATCTCGGGCAGGTCGGTGGTGAAGTTCCGCGACAGCTCGGCGTTGAAGTTCGCCCGGACGTCCGGGTGGTTGCCGTCGATGCCGGTATCGATCACACCGACGCGCACCCCCTTGCCGGTGGCGGTGCGGTGCGCCTCGGGGGCGTCGATCATGTCCAGGTTCCACTGGCGGTCGCTCAGCGAGTCGCCCTCGGGCACCGGGCCGGGCTTCGGCTTGCCCTTCCCCTTGCCCTGCCCCGGGTTCGCCGGGATGCCGTCGTGGCCCTTGCCGCGGCTCTTCTCCGTGGCCGGGTGGTCGGCGCGCTTCGAGCGCAGGGTCTCCACCTCGTCGGCGCGGGCCACGCGCTCGGCCACGTCGTCACCGGGGGTGTAACCGACGATGCGGTCGTTCATGACACCCGCAACGGCCGGGTTGCCGGCCACGAGCTCCGACAGGTTGGCCGGCGCGTTCACCGTGTAGAGGCCGATGGCGTCGTTCACGTCGGTCACCTCGCCGCCGGCGGCCTCGACGGCCTCGCGGACGGCGGACTCCTTGGCGCCCTCGGCGCCCAGCACCAGCTGGCGGGTGGTCTCCTCGTCCGCGGTGACGCCCGCGGCGGTGGACCAGGGGGAGCCGGCGGCCTGCGGGGCCGCCTGGTCGGAGCCGGTGAGGGGGCCGGCGGAGACGCCGGTGCCACCGAGGGTGCCGGCCATGGCGATGGCGGCGAAAGTGGCGCCGAGGCGGAGCGTGGAACGGGACATGCGTGGTCCTTCCCAGGAGTGTGTGGGTGAACGAACGGTGGGACGACCGTCCGGTGCCCCAGACCGTAGGTCGCCCCACCGTTTCCTGACCCGTTCAGGAAGGTTTCGTTATGCAAGCGTGACGCATCGTCACGCGGTGTCCTCTGCCGCGGCGATCAGGCGCGGGGCGACACCGCCTGCAGGCCGGGCACGCCGTCCTCGATGCGGAAGCTCGCGTCCGTGCGGGCCGCCGCGCCGGGGGTGGAGACCTGGTCCAGCACCCGGAAGTCGGCCGTCATCGCCTCGGGGGTGATGGTGGTGCGCACGTAGCCGCGCAGGTTCCGGTAGTACCGCAGGTGCTCGTTCCACCCCATGATCGGGTCGGTCTCGGTGGCGTCGCCGTTGCCGGTGGAGGTGATGGAGGAGCACACGAGCTCGCTGCCGACGACCTGGTCGGCGTCGACCTCCTCGCCCTCGAAGTCCGCCAGCACGTCGGCCGCCCAGTGCCGGTGCACGTCGCCGGTGAGCACCACCGGGTTGCGCACGCCGGCCTCCATCCAGCCGCGGGTGATGCGGTCGCGGGAGCCGGTGTAGCCGTCCCAGCCGTCCATGGAGTTGTGGTCCAGCTCCGGCTCCACCTTGCCGTCGCGCTCGGCGAAGAAGACCTGTTGGCCGAGCACGTCCCAGCGCTGCGTGGACCTGCGGAAGCCGTCGAGCAGCCAGGCCTCCTGCTCGTCCCCGGTGAGGGTGCGCGAGGGGTCCAGTCGGTCGGCGCAGTTCGTGTCCCAGCCGTCGCCGCAGGCCTGGTCGTCGCGGTACTGGCGGGTGTCGAGCATGTGGAAGTTCGCGAGCTGTCCCCACTGCACCCGGCGGTACAGCTGGGTGTCGATGCCGCGGGGCAGCGAGCGACGGCGCAGCGGCATGTTCTCGTAGTAGGCCCGCATGGCGGCCGCCCGGCGCTCGAGGAAGTTCGGCTGCGGGATGTGCGGCTTCTCGTGGATCTCGTCGGCCCAGTTGTTGTCGACCTCGTGGTCGTCCCAGACCACCAGCCACGGCGCGATGGCGTGGGCGCTCCGGAGGTCCTCGTCGGTCCGGTACTGGGCGTGGCGCTGGCGGTAGTTGGCCAGGGTCTCGGTCTCCGGGCCGGCGTGGTCGCGGACGTTGCCACCGTCGATGACGTAGTCGCCGGAGCGGTACTCGTAGATGTAGTCACCCAGGTGCAGCACCAGGTCCGGGTGGTCCTCGGCCATGCGGCGGTAGGCGCCGAAGTAGCCGTGCTCGTACTGGGAGCAGCTCACGAACGCCATGGTCAGCGCGGCGGGCATCGCACCGGGGGCCGGGGCGGTGAGGGTGCGGCCGGTCTCGGAGACGTGACGGCCGGTCTTGAAGCGGTAGAAGTACTCGCGGCCGGGCTGCAGGCCGTGGAGCTCGACGTGCACCGAGTGGGCCGAGTCGGGCCGGGCCAGCTCGGTGCCGCGTGCGACGACCTTCCGCATGGCGGGGTCCGTGGCCACCTGCCACTGCACCGGGACCGGCCGGTTGGGCATGCCGCCGCGGCCGTCCTCGGCCAGCGGGTCGAGGGCCAGGCGGGTCCACAGCACCATGCCGTCGGGCTCCGGCTCACCGGAGGCGATGCCCAGGGTGAAGGGGTCGCGGTGGCCGGAGCCTGGCCGCGCGGGCCGGGGACCGGCGGCGGCGGTGCCGGTGGTGAGCGTGAGGCCTGTCAGGGTCGCGGCCGCGGTGGACCCGGCGAGGAGGGTGCGGCGGGGCAGGAGTGAGTTCATGCGCGGGACGCTATGGGCCCCAGTTGTTTTCCATGTGTTCACGGGATGTCTGCCGCGTGAACTCGCAGCGTCGGGCCGGTCAACCCCGCCCCGCGCCCCTCCTCAGCGGCGGCGCGTGGAGAGGGCGCGGTCGTCCTCGGCGTCGGGCACGAGCACCTCCAGCAGCATGGCCACGCAGGACACCACCACGGCGCCGAGGATCGCGGCCCAGAAGAAGGTCTCGACGTGGAAGTCCAGGCCCAGCGAGCCCGCTGCCCAGGAGAGCAGCCACAGCATCAGGGCGTTCACCACGAACGAGAACAGGCCCAGCGTCAGCACGATGAGGGGGAAGCTGAAGAACTTCACGATCGGCTTGACCAGGGCGTTGATGACGCCGAACAGCAGGGCCACGAGCAGGATGCTCAGCAGCCGCTCACCCAGCGAGCCGGTGTCGTCACCCAGTGCGATGCCGGGCACGACCAGCGACGCCACCCACAGGGCGACGCCGTTGACCACGATCTTGAGGAAGAAGTTGCTCATGCCCCGATACTCGCAGGACCGGGGCACGAGCAACCGTCTGGCAGGGGATGCCTCACTGGTGCAGCGGGAGGTCCCCCACCAGCTCCTGCAGCTCCTCGGCGGAGGTGCCGAACCGCTCCACCACGTGCAGCCCGTCCTCGCGGACCTCGATCACGGCGCGCTCGGTGTAGACGCGGGCCACGCAGCCCACGCCGGTGAGCGGCATCGTGCACTCGCGGACCAGCTTGGGCGTGCCGTCCTTGGTGGTCAGGTTCAGGAGCACGAAGGTCTGGCGCGCACCGAGCGGCCTGGTTCACCACGCTGGCGGGGCTGGCGAAGGCGACGAAGGGCTCGGTGCGCAGGTCGCCCAGCGAGACCTCCTCGGCCCCGGCGAGCGGGTGGTCGGCCGGCACCGCGAGCACCAGGGGCTCGCTGGCCATGACGTGGGCCTCGATGTCGTCGTCGCCCACCGGCGGGCGCAGGAAGGTCAGGTCGAGCGCCCCGGAGCCCAGCCTGTCCACCTGCTCGCGGGTGAGCAGGTCGGACTGCACCTCGAGCACGACGTCGGGCAGTGCCGCGGCCAGCGCCCGGGCCACGCGGGGCATGAGGGCGGTCCCGGCGAGGCGGTGACCCGGGCGTTCGGTGTGGTCCGGGTCACCGTTAGGTTGAGCCCATGAACGATCGGACCGAGGCCACCTCCACCACCGACCGGGTGCGGCTGCGCGACGCACTGGACGCGCTGCCGGCGTACAAGCCCGGCAAGCCGGCGCCGCGGGTGGAGGGTCTGACCAGCTACAAGATCAGCTCCAACGAGAACCCTTACCCGCCGCTGCCGAGCGTGCAGCAGGCCGTGGCGGACGCCGCGCAGAGCTTCAACCGCTACCCGGACATGGGGGCCACCGCGCTGCTGGAGGGCATCGCCTCCCACTGCGGCACCAGCCCGGCGAACGTCGCCGTCGGAACGGGCTCGGTGGGTCTGCTTCAGCAGCTGGTGCAGATCACCTGCGAGCCGGGGGACGAGGTCGTCTACGCCTGGCGCTCGTTCGAGGCCTACCCGATCGTCATCGGGCTGGCCGGGGCCCGCAGCGTGCAGGTGCCGCTGGACGCCGAGGCGCGGCACGACCTGCCGGCCATGGCCGAGGCGATCACCGACGCCACCCGGCTGGTCATCGTCTGCACGCCGAACAACCCGACCGGCCCGACCCTGCGCTCCGGTGAGCTCGACGACTTCCTGGCTCGCGTCCCGGAGGACGTGCTGGTCGTCATCGACGAGGCCTACCTCGAGTTCACCGACGCCGAGGACGTGCCGGACGCCCTGGCCGTGCAGCGCGCCCACCCGAACGTCGTCGTGCTGCGCACCTTCTCCAAGGCCTACGGCCTGGCCGGCCTGCGCGTCGGCTACGCCGTCGGCAGCGAGCGGGTGGCCGAGGCGCTGCGCAAGGCGGCGGTGCCCTTCGGCGTCAGCCAGCTCGCCCAGGACGCGGTGCTGGCCAGCTTCGGGGCCAAGGACGAGCTCGACGAGCGCGTGGCCCACCTCCGCGAGCAGCGCCGGGTGGTCGTCGACGCCCTGCGGGAGCAGGGCTGGGAGGTCCCGGACGCCCAGGGCAACTTCGTCTGGTTGCCGCTGGGCGACCAGTCGGTGGACTTCGCCGGTGCCGCGGCGCAGCAGGGCCTGGTGGTGCGCCCGTTCGCCGGTGAGGGCGTGCGGGTGTCCATCGGCGAGAACGAGGCGAACGAGCGCTTCGTCGAGCTCTGCCGCGAGTGGATGCAGCGGTCCGCCTGAGACCCCCTGACCGTGGGTGGGGCGTCCCGTCCCACGTAGTAGCGTGACCTGAGCCACAGACTGCCGTCGGGCAGGCCCTGTGCGCGCCGAGGCAACAGCCCAGCACCGAGGAGAGACAGTGAGCGACCCGACCGTCGCGGCCGAGCAGGCTGCCCTGCAGGAGAGCGCCGAGCGCGCCCCCCAGGCGGACCAGCAGGCCCCCGTCGACATCACGGACGGTGGACCCGAGATGGTCCAGTTCCTGACCCCGGAGGGGGAGCGCGTCGAGACCGAGGTGAATGCGCCCTACGCGCAGTACCTCGAGGGCATCGACTCCGAGACCCTCAAGGCGATCTACCGCGACATGGTGCTGGTGCGCCGCGTCGATGCGGAGGGCTTCGCCCTGCAGCGCCAGGGCGAGCTGGGCCTGTGGCCCTCCCTGCTGGGCCAGGAGGCCGCCCAGGTGGGCATGGGCCGGGCCCTCAAGCCGCAGGACTACGTGTTCCCGGGCTACCGCGAGCACGGTCTGGCGTGGACCAAGGGCGTCCAGCCGGAGAACCTGCTGGGCATGTTCCGCGGCGTGAACCACGGTGGCTGGGACTCCAAGGAGAACAACTTCCACCTGTACACGATCGTCATCGGCAACCAGATGCTGCACGCCACCGGCTACGCCCGCGGTGTCCAGCTCGACGGTGCCTGGGCGACCGGCAACCCGGCCAAGGACACCGCCGTCGTGGCCTGCACCGGTGACGGCGGCACCTCGCAGGGTGACTACAACGAGGCGATGGTCTTCGCCGCCGTGGCCAAGTCCCCGACCGTCTTCTTCGTGCAGAACAACCAGTGGGCCATCTCCGAGCCCACGCACCGCAACTTCACCATCGAGCCCTACAAGCGCGCCGCCGGCTTTGGCTTCCCCGGCGTGCGGGTGGACGGCAACGACGTCCTGGCCTCGATCGCGGTGGGTGCCTGGGCGCTCGACCACGCGCGCTCCGGCAAGGGCCCGGTGCTCGTGGAGGCGTTCACCTACCGCATGGGTGCGCACACCACCTCGGACGACCCGACCAAGTACCGCGAGGACGCGCAGGTCGAGGCCTGGCGCAAGAAGGACCCGATCGACCGGCTGAAGAAGCACCTGGTGGCCCGGGGCATCGGGGACGACGCGTTCTTCGAGGCCATCGACAACGAGGCCGACGAGCTGGCAGCGCGCGTCCGCAAGGCGTGCCAGACCATGCCGGACCCCGAGCTGAACACCATGTTCGACCACACCTACGCCGGCGAGCACGCCCCGCTGACCGAAGAGGGTCGCGCGTTCGTCGAGTACCACGCCGGCTTCGAAGGGAACTGAGCACATGAGCGCCAAGAAGATGACGCTGGCCAAGGCACTCAACGCCGGCATGCGCAAGGCCATGGAGGACGACCCGAAGGTGGTCCTGCTCGGTGAGGACATCGGCCGCCTCGGCGGTGTGTTCCGCATCACCGAGGGCCTGATCGACGACTTCGGCGAGGAGCGCGTGATCGACACGCCGCTGGCCGAGGCCGGCATCGTCGGCACCGCGGTCGGCCTCGCCCTGCGCGGCTACCGCCCGGTGGTCGAGATCCAGTTCGACGGCTTCGTGTACCCGGCCTTCGACCAGATCGTCAGCCAGGTCTCCAAGATGCACGCCCGCTCGCTGGGCCACCTGAAGATGCCGATCGTCATCCGCATCCCGTTCGGTGGCGGCATCGGCGCGGTGGAGCACCACAGCGAGTCCAACGAGGCCTACTTCGCCCACACGGCGGGTCTCAAGGTCGTCTGCGCCTCCAACCCGGAGGACGGCTACTGGATGATGCAGCAGGCCATCGCCTCGGACGACCCGGTGGTCTTCTACGAGCCCAAGCGCCGCTACCACGAGAAGGGCGAGGTCGACTTCGCCACGGACGGCCAGGCCGCCCTGGGGATGGACCAGTCCCGCGTCGTGCGCGAGGGCAAGGACGTCACCCTGGTGACCTACGGCCCGATGGTGAAGACCTGCATGCAGGCCGCCGTCGCCGCCGAGGAGGAGGGGCGCTCGCTGGAGGTCATCGACCTGCGCACGCTCAACCCGCTGGACCTCGGCCCGGTCGTCGAGTCGGTCAAGAAGACCGGCCGCGCCGTGGTGGTCCACGAGGCCCCGACCTTCCTGGGCATGGGCTCCGAGGTCGCCGCGCAGATCACTGAGCAGTGCTTCTACCACCTGGAGGCCCCGGTGGCGCGCTGCGGTGGGTACAACATCCCCTACCCGCCCAGCCGTTTCGAGGAGGAGTTCCTCCCCAACCTGGACCGCATCCTGTTCCACGTCGACGAGGTCCTGGCGCACTGACGCCGGGGGGAGGAACGGACATGAGCATTCAGCACTACGTGCTTCCGGACCCGGGTGAGGGTCTGACCGAGGCCGAGATCGTGTCGTGGAAGGTGAAGCCGGGCGACGAGGTCAAGGTGAACGACGTCGTCGTGGAGGTGGAGACCGCCAAGTCGCTGGTGGAGCTGCCGGTGCCCTTCGCGGGCACGGTCGTCGAGCTGCTGGCCCAGGAGGGCCAGGAGGTCGAGGTCGGCGCGCCGATCATCGCCATCGAGGACGGCCAGGGTGGCGGCTCCGCCCCCGCCGGTGGCGTCTCGTCGATGAACGCCGGCGGTGACGCCCCGGCGGCCGAGGCCCCCGCCGAGGCGGCTGCTGCACCGGCGTCGACCGGTGGCGGTGCGGCCGGTGGCGGCATCGAGCACTACGTCCTGCCGGACCCGGGTGAGGGTCTGACCGAGGCCGAGATCGTCTCCTGGAAGGTGAAGCCGGGCGACGAGGTCAAGGTGAACGACGTCGTCGTGGAGGTGGAGACCGCCAAGTCGCTGGTGGAGCTCCCGATCCCGTTCGCGGGCACCGTCGAGGAGCTGCTGGCCCAGGAGGGTCAGGAGGTCCCGGTCGGAGACCCGATCATCGCCGTGCGCACCGGTGCCGGTGCCCCGGCCGGCGGTGCCGACCAGCCCGCCGGTGGCCAGTCCGCCGGTGGTGAGGGCGGTGACGACGGCGAGGAGCGCGTGGCCAACCTTGTCGGCTACGGCGCGGTGGCGGGTTCCACCACGCGCCGTCGCCGCTCGGGCGCCCCGAAGCCCGCGGCCCAGCCGCCGGCCCCGACCCCGTCCGCGGGTTCGGGTCAGAACGCGCCGCAGGCCGCCGCCCCGCTGCACGACTCCGTGGGCCACGCGGCCTCCGGTGGCGAGCGTCCGAAGGCCAAGCCACCGGTGCGCAAGTTCGCCAAGGACAACGGCATCGACCTGCGGACCGTCGCGCCCACCGGGCCGAACGGCATCATCACGCGGCAGGACGTCGAGCAGGCGCTGGCCGGCGGCGGTGCCGCGGGTCAGGCGCAGGCCGCCCCCGCCGCGCAGTCCGCCCCGGCGGCGGCCCCGGCCGCGCCGAAGGCCGCTGCGGCCCCGATCGCCGCGGGCGAGCGCGAGACGCGCACCCCCATCAAGGGCGTGCGCAAGATGACCGCGCAGGCCATGGTGAACAGCGCGTTCACCGCGCCGCACGTCACCGAGTTCATCACCTTCGACATCTCGGCCACCATGGAGATGGTCGAGACGCTGAAGGCCGACCGGGCGTTCAAGGACGTCAAGGTGACGCCGCTGCTGCTGGTGGCCAAGGCCGTGGTGCTCGCCGCCAAGCGGAACCCGGAGATCAACGCCAAGTGGGACGAGGCCAACCAGGAGATCGTCCAGTACCACGACGTGAACCTGGGCATCGCGGCCGCGACGCCGCGCGGCCTCATCGTGCCGAACATCAAGGGCGCGCAGGAGAAGTCGCTGGCCGAGCTGGGGACGGACCTGGGTGAGCTGGTCTCCACGGCCCGCTCCGGCAAGACGCAGCCGGCGGACATGTCCGGCGGCACCATCACCATCACCAACGTCGGTGTGTTCGGGGTGGACTCCGGGACGCCGATCATCAACTCGGGTGAGGCCGCGATCCTGTGCTTCGGCGCGATCAACCGCCGCCCGTGGGTGGTCACCGACGCCGACGGCAACGAGTCGATCGAGCCGCGCTGGGTCACCGAGCTCGCGCTGAGCTTCGACCACCGCCTGGTGAACGGCGACCTGGGCTCCCGCTTCCTGGCCGACGTGGCCGCGCTGCTGGAGGACCCGGGCAAGGCGTTCGTCTGGTGAGCTGACGCGCTCGACCTGCCGCCCCGCCGCACGACCTCGGTCGTCGCGGCGGGGCGGTCGCGTGTCCGGTGCCCCTGCCGCGCCGGCGTAGCCTGCGCCCATGCAGGTGGTCGTGGGTGCGGTGATCGTGGACGAGCTCGAGCGACCCACCCGGGTGCTCTCGGCCCACCGTTCGTCCGAGCGGGATCTCGCCCCGATCCCCGGGGTGACCGGAGAGATCCCGCTGTGGGAGTTCCCCGGCGGCAAGGTGGACCCGGGGGAGGGTCCGCGCGAGGCTCTGCACCGGGAGCTGGCCGAGGAGCTCGGCGTGGTGGTGACGCTGGGGGAGGAGCTGACCCCGCCCGGTGGGGGTGCCTGGCCGGTGAACGACCGCCTGGAGCTGCGGCTCTTCCTCGCCCGCATCGAGCAGGACGATGCGCTGCCCGTGGACGAGTCCGGGCGCCCGGTGCCGGACCCTGCCTCTGCGCCCGACCCCTCCCACGCCGAGGTGCGCTGGCTGGAGCGCGACGAGGTGGTGGACCATCCATGGCTGCCCACCAACCTGCCGGCGGCCCGCGTCGTCGCGGCGCGGATGACGGACGCGTGAGGGGATCCGGGTGCGGCGACGGGTGTCTGGTGGGCCCCGGCAGATGAGGCGGCCGCCCGCCGGGCAGGGCACCCGGTGGTCCACACCGGTCACGCCCGGCGGCCCGACGCTGGGGCAGCTGGCGCTCTCGGCCTACGCGCCGATGCTCCTGTGGTCGGTGGCCCTCGCGGGGGTGCAGCCGGTGATGCCCCTCATCGCGCTGCGCCTGGGTGCGGACACGGGGCAGGCCGCGCTCGTCGTCGCGCTGCAGGGAGTGGCCGCGATGGTGGCGGGGCTGCCGGCCGGCCTGCTCACCGAGCGGATCGGCGAGCGGCGCGCCATGACCGGTGCCGGCGCACTGGGCGCGGCGGCGATGGCGCTGGTGCTCACCACCTCGACGGTGGCGGTGCTGGCGGTCGCCGTCGTGTTGCTGGGCATGGCCACGAGCGTGTTCATGCTGGCCCGGCAGAGCTACCTGACCACGGCCTTCCCGCGGCACCAGCTGGCGCGGGCGATGTCGACGCTCGGGGGCATGGCGCGGATCGGCTTCTTCGTCGGGCCGCTGCTGGGGGCGGTGGTCATCTGGCAGTTCGGCGTGCGGGGGCCGGTGGGGGTGTCGATCGGATTGCTGTGCGTGCTGTCGCTCACGACGCTGGGGCTGCCGCGGCTGCCCGGGGAGGCCACCGCGGGGCCGGCCCGTCCGCCGCGGATGCGGGGCGTCATCGCACAGCACCGCCGGGTGCTGGTGACGCTCGGGCTCGGGGTGGTGCTGTGCTCGGCCGCGCGCAGCTCGCGGACCGTGGTGTTGCCGCTGTGGGGTGACCACATCGGGGTGGACGACGGTGCCATCTCGCTGGTGGTCGGGTTGGCGGGCTTCGTCGAGACGCTCGTGTTCTACCCGGCGGGGCTGCTCATGGACCGGGTGTCGCGGCGGGCGAACGCCATCCCGTCGATGGCGCTGCTCGGGCTCGGCATCGCGCTGGTGCCGCTGACGGGGTCGGCGTGGGCGCTGGCCGCGGCCGCGGTGGTGATCGGCCTGGGGAACGGGCTGGGGTCGGGCCTCGTCATGACGCTCTCCGGGGATGTGGCGCCGCCAGCGGGGCGGACCTCCTTCCTCGCGGTCATGCGGGCGCTCTCCGACGGCGGGACGGCCGCGGGGCCGGTGGCCATCTCGGCGGTGACGGCGGCGATCGGCCTGGCCGGCGCGACCTGGGTGGCGGCGTGCTTCGGGTTCGCCTCGGTGGCGGCGTTCGCGCGCTGGGTGCCGCGGGAGGTGCAGGGAGGGCCCGCGCGGTAGCGGCAGGGGCGTGGCGGGCAGGCGGCTCGCCGTGCCGCCCGGCCGCTGCGAAGAAGCAGCCGCGGCGGTGGCAGGCGGCGTCGGTGGCCGGGGTGCTGCTGTCGACGGGTCCTCGGTGGTGGTGAGGTCATTGTCGTGGGGGCTGCGGTGGTGGTGGGGTCGCTGTCGCGGGGTGGGCAGGGTCCGGTTGTTCAGGGGTGGGTCCGGTTGTCCTGGGTGGGGTCCGCGTGCTTCAGGAGGTACCCCGGGCCAAGTGGATCAACCCCCGGGGTGGTGGAGGTCTCCTCAGTTTGTCCTTGCCGAGCTGTCCTGCCCCGCGCCCCTGCACGCCGTGTCGGCGCACGTCACGCCCCGCCGCGGCCCGGCACACTTCCCGGCCGCAGCCCCACGGCCGTGGCCCTACTCCCCGGTCACCATCCACGCCTCGCCGCGGGCGCGCCAGACGAGGGCGATGCAGCGCATCACCATGAACGCGGCGAAGGCGCCCCAGAGCCACCACATCGCGTCGGGGGCGGACACCCCGGCGGGAACGTAACGCTGCACCACCCAGACCAGCGGCAGGTAGCCCACCAGCACGGCGACCTGGGCCCAGGCGAGCCAGCGCGCGTCCCCGGCGCCGATGAGCACCCCGTCCAGCACGAACACGATGCCGGCCACCGGCTGCACCAGCCCCGCCACCACCAGCGCGGTCACGAGCGCCCGCTGCACGGCGGGGTCCTCGGTGAACAGCGCCGGCAGCACACCCGACAGCGCCACGAGCAGCACTCCGGTCACCACGCCGAACCCGACGCCCCACCAGGTCATCGTGCGGGTGGCCGAGCGCGTGCCGGTCACGTCCCCGGCCCCCAGCGCCCGGCCGGTCAGCGCCTGCGCCGCGATGGCCAGGGCGTCCAGTGCGAAGGCCAGGAAGCCCCACACGGTCATCGCCACCTGGTGGGCGGCCAGTGGCACGTCCCCCAACCCGGCGGCCAGCCAGGTGGTCAGCAGCATCACGCCGCGCAGGGCCAGGGTGCGCACCAGCAGCGGCACCCCGCCCAGCGCCGCGGTCAGCACCCCGGCCGGCGTGAACGAGGTGGGCGCGTCGTGCTGCCGGACGTGGTGCAGGAGCAGCAGCACCAGCCCCGCGGCCATGCCCGCCTGCGCGATGACGGTGCCCCACGCCGCACCGGCGATGCCCCAGCCGAGGACGAAGATGAAGGTCGCGTTGAGCGCGGCGTTGACCGCGAACCCGACCGTCGCCGCCACCAACGGCGAGCGAGTGTCCTGCAGCCCGCGCAGCACGCCGGTCACCGCCAGCACCACCAGCATCGGCGGGATGCCGAGAGCGGAGATGCGCAGGTAGGTCGCCGCCTGCTCGGTGGCGTCCCCCGAGGCGCCGAACAGCCCGGCCAGCGGGTGGGCCAGCAACGCGGTCACCGCCGCGGTGACCGCCCCCAGGAGCACCGCCAGCCACACGCCGTCGACGCCGGCCGCGAGGGCACCGCGCACGTTCCCGGCCCCCAGGCGGCGCGAGACCACCGCGGTGGTGCCGTAGGCGAGGAAGACGAACACCCCCACCGCCGTGCCGAGTGCCGCCGTGGCCACGCCCATCCCGGCCAGGGCGGAGGTGGAGACCCGGCCGACCATGGCCGTGTCCAGCATGAGGAACAGCGGCTCGGCGATGAGGGCGAAGAAGGCCGGCACCGCCAGCGCGAGGATCTCGCGGGACTGGCTCCACGTCCGGGGAGCTGCAGCGGCGGTGGGAGACATGCCCGCATGTTCCCACCCGTGGTCGCAGGCGCCGCCCCTCGCCCCGGACCGCGACTCCACCCACGGACCTGTTGTCCGCCACCCCGCGGCGCACGAGGATCGCCCGACACGGGTCCCAGCGGCTCGGAGACGTGACGGGCCGACCGCCGGCCCGGGGAGGAGACCCATGTCAGTTCGTGATGTCGCTCGCCGAGCGTGGTTCTCCGCGCCGGCGACCGCCGTGCGCCGCGGCACCCTGCGCGCGGGTGCCGCCGCCCTGACCCGTACCTACAGCCTCTACAAGGTGCACCCGTCCACCTGGCGGTTCACGGCCACCAACTACCAGCCGTGGATGGGGGACTTCGCCCGCTTCCACGCCTGGATGGCCTGCCAGACCGGATACCTGCGGGTGCCCGCCTACCAGCAGTACCTGGCCGAGCGCGGTTGGGAGTTCCGCTGGTGGGACCTGGAGAACTACCCGGTGACGGACAAGGACTCCTACGTCGTCCGCTTCGACGAGGCCGCCCGCTGCAAGGACGGCGAGCTCTCCATGACCGGCACCATCGTGGACGAGTCGTCCGGCTCCTCGGGCCGCCCGTTCAACTGGGTGCGTGGCAAGGACGAGCTGTCCGACATCCACCGCAACCTCGCCGGCTTCACCGCGATGATGCACCGGGGCGAGAGGCTCTTCGTCCTCAACGCCTACTCGATGGGCGCCTGGGCCACCGGCACCAACACCGGCATCGCGATGGCGAAGATCGGCATGGTGAAGAACACCGGGCCGGACCTGGATAAAATCGTCGACACCATCGAGCACTTCGGCCCCGGCTACACCTACCTGGTGGCCGCCTACCCGCCCTTCCTCAAGGACCTGCGCGACCGCCTGGACGCCGACGGCTTCGACTGGGACGCCCACACGCTCCACGGGCTCGTCGGCGGGGAGGGCATGACCGAGGGCCTGCGCGACTACTGCGAGGAGCGCTTCGCCACCGTCCGCTCCGGCTACGGCGCGTCGGACCTGACCATCGGCATCGGCGGGGAGACCGACCTGACCGTCTGGCTGCGCCGCACGCTCATCGAGGACCCCGAGCTGCGCGAGGCCGTGCTGGGCCCCGGCGAGGACCGCACGCCGATGATCTTCCAGTACAACCCGCTGGAGACCTACCTGGAGGTCGACGACCGCGGTCACCTGGTCTGCACGCTCACCTCGACGGCCGTGCTCAGCCCCAAACTGCGCTACGACATCGGCGACGAGGCGAGACTGCTGGACTGGCACGACCTGCGCCGCATCCTGCGCCGGCACCCGCGCTGGTCCGAGCCCGCCGGCGCGGCCTTCGAGAAGGCGCCCATGAAGCTGCCGCTGCTGCTGCTCTTCGGCCGGGCCGATTCCACCGTCTCCTTCATGGGGGCCAACATCTACCCGCAGGACGTCGAGAACGGCCTCTACGAGGACTCCGAGCGGGCGGCGGCGATCGCGTCGTTCACCGTGGCGCTGCAGCCCGTGCCCGGCGATGCGGTGGCCCAGCGGCCGGTGCTCCACCTGGAGCTGCGCGAGGGGGCCGACCTGCCCGATGCCGAGCGGCAGGCCCTGGCGGACTCGGCCCGCGCCGGCGTGGTCGGCTACCTGGCCCGGGTGAGCCGCGACTTCGCGGAGTCGCTCGCCGAGAGCCCCCGGGCCGGGGAGATCGCCGTGGAGGTGCACGAGGCCGGCACCGGCCCGTTCGCCGACACCGGCGGCCGCATCAAGCGCCGCTACCTGAGCGCGCCCACCCCGCCCGCGGCAGCGCCCACGACCCAGTCCGCACCCACCCAGGAGGACGACCGATGAGGACCACCGACTTCAGCAGGGCGCCGGCCAGGGCCCGGGCACAGGCGATGTTCGTCGGCGCCACCCGCTACAACGGGCCGCTGTCCTGGGCCCGGCTCACGCCGCACTGGTTCGCGATGGTGCGCACCATGAAGCGCATGCCCGGGTACTGCGGGCACCAGGTCTTCTGGGAGGCGCCGTGGACGCTCGGCACCATCGGCTGGTTCGAGACGCGGGAGGACATGCTGCGCTTCGCCCGGACCGGCACCCACCGGGCGATGATGCAGTGGGCCACCGACGGGACCAACAACGCCACCGGTGGGTGGATCCGCCTCTACACCGCGGACCCGCACGGGTACAGCAACGGTGTCTGGCGCGCGGAGGACGGGCAGATGGACCACATCGAGCGGTTCACCCCGATCGGGACGGAGACGGAGGGGCCCACCGTGGCGAGGCGCCGCCGGACCGTGCTGGGCCGCACCCGGGGCGACCGATGACCGTTCGGGTCACCCCGGCCGCCTCGCGGGCGGACCTGCGGGCCTTCTGCCGCCTGCCGGGCCGGCTGCACCCGCGCAGCCACCACGTCCCGCTGCTGGAGCCCACGATTGCCGACTGGTACCGCGGGCGCGGCCCGGCCGCCGACCACGGCGAGGTCGAGCTGCTCCTGGCCCGGGACGCGATGGGCGCCGTGGTGGGCCGCACCACCGTCCACTCCGACGACCGCATGGACGCCCGCCTCGGGCGGATGACCACCCTGCTGGGCGCCACCGAGTTCGCCACGCCCCAGGTGCTCGATGCGCTCGTCGGGGCCGCGATCGAGCGTGCCGAGGCGGCCGGTCGCACGGCCCTGCTGGGGCCGGTCTCGCTGCTGCCCAACCAGACCGGCGGCGTGGTCACGGCGGGCCACGACGAGCCGGGCTTCCTCGACTCGGCCTGGAACCCGTCCTGGTACCCGGCGGCCTGGGAGGGAGCCGGGTTCGAGCCGCTGTGGCCCGGTGCCACCTGGATCTGTGAGGACCTCGCCTCCCGCGACGCCACGGCCGACCTGGGCCCCGACGAGTCGCTGCCCGAGGGCCTCGAGCTGCACCGGGGGAGCCGCCGCCACCTGGCCGAGCAGCTGCCGCTGCTGCGCACCATGCTCAACGCGAGCTTCGCCGAGCTGCCCTACTACACCCCCATCTCCGCACCGGAGCTCGAGGCTGCCACCGACGGGCTCTCCCACCTGCTCGACGAGGACCTCCTGCTCTATCTCACCGACCACGGGCGACCCGTCGCCTTCGTGCTGGTGGTGCCCGACATCACTGACTTCGTGCGCTCCACCGGGGGCCGGATGGCGCTGTGCGACCAGGCGCGCCTCTGGCTCACCCGGCGGCGCTACCGGCGCGAGGCGGTGCTCATCATCAAGGGCACCGTGCCCTCCGCTCGGGGACGCGGCCTCATGCGCCGTCTCTCCCGACAGCTGCTCGTGAACCTGCAGGCAAGCGGGTACGAGACCCTCCGCGTCACCCAGGTGGGGCAGGAGAACGCGGCGTCGGCCGCGCACTTCGCCGCCATCGGGGGCCGTCCGCTGCACGAGCTGTGCTTCTATCGCAAGGAGCTGGTGTGAACGAGACGCCGCAGACACCCGTCGAGCGCGTCCTGGCCCGCCGCGACGACTGGCAGCGGGCCCCGAGTGCGCACAACACCCAGCCGTGGCTGGTCACCGCCGCCGGGCCCGACCGACTGGTGATCGGGTGGGAGGCCGCCCGCACCCTGCCGATGGGGGACCCCACCCGCCGTGACCTGATGCTCTCGCTGGGCTGCGTGGCCGAGGCGCTGGCGGTCGTGGCCGCCGACGAGGGACTGGCTGCGCAGGTGGACTGGCAGGTCGACCGGGCCACCCGGGTGGCGGGCACGGTGACTCTGCAGACTGCCGGGCCGCCCTCCCGTGCGGGAGCGGAGGACGCTCCGGGCGAGCCGGCCGACGTGGCCGAGCGGGCCGGTGCGGATCTGGCCGCCCTCCGCGAGCGCCGGACCGCCCGGGGGCGGCACGTCGCGGCCCCCGGGCCGGCGGAGGTGCAGGCGCTCGCCGAGCAGGCCGGCGTCGGGGCGGTGCTCCTGCCGCGCGATCTCGTGGACCGCCTGCTGCCGGTCGCGGACCGCTGGAACCTGGAGGGCCCGGCCGCCGACGAGCTGAACGACTGGATGCGGCTCGACCCGCGGGACCCGCGGCACGGGCAGGACGGGCTGAGCGCCGCCGCCCTGGGGCTGGGGCGCCTCGAGGCGGCCGGTCTGCGCCGCGTGCTGCACCCCCGCGTCGCGCCGTGGCTGCGGCGGGCCCGGGTCATGCGGGTGCTCGCGCGCTTCTCCACCGTGCGGCCGGTGGGCACCGTGGTGGGGGTGCTGGGTCCCGCCGGGTCGTCGGACGAGGACGTCGCCGAGCTCGGGCAGGAGTTGCTGCGGTTCTGGCTCGCCGCGCACCGTGCCGGGTGGAGCGCCCACCCGCTGAGTCAGCTGCTGGACTGCCCGCAGACCGCCGCCGAGGTGGAGGGTCTCGTCCCCGGGCAGCGGGTGCTCACCGCCTTCCGGCTGGGTCGGCCGCAGGGGACGCCGGTCCGCAGCGCGCGGCTCACCGACCGCTGAGCGGTACGTGCCTCAGGCGGGCTCGACGGAGGTGACCACCGACAGCGTCATCGGCGCCGGGCCCGCCGCGCGGCAGGTCAGGCGGTGCGGCTCCGTCCGGTGGGTCGTCCCGTGGATCCGCAGCGTGCCCGTCGGGGTGTCCACCTGCACCTGCCAGGCCTCGGCGTCGCCGGTCTGCTCGCGGACGACCGCGTCGTGCCAGCCCATCGGGCCCGCGTGGTCCAGGGCCGCCGCGTGGGCCGCCTGTGCCTGGGAGCTCAGACCGGCGCGGCCGCGCAGTCGGGTGGGGTCCACCTGTCCCTCGAGGTGGGTCGTCACGTCGGCGGCCGCGGTGTCCGGGTCCGTGCCGCCGTAGACCGCGCCGTCGGGCAACAGCACCACGTTGGCGGCGAACCGGTCGCCCCCGGTGTGGGTGCTCTCCCATACGGTCTCGGGCCAGCGCTCGGCCAGTGCGGCGGCGACCGGGCGGCCACGCACCGCGCAGCAGACGTCCTTCAGACCGTGCGTGCACACCAGGATGATCGGGGCGGCGGAGTCCTCCGTCCCGGCGTCTGCCGGGGTGGACCGGTCGCCCGGCTCCGCCTTGCCCGGCTGCGGCTGGCCGGGCTCTGCCGTCAGCTCGGAGAAGGCCGAGGCCGCGCGCACCAGGTCGCCGTCGCAGCGTGCCGTGCCCCAGCGCACCGAGCCGGTGGCGACGTCCACCGCGCACCAGCGTCGCGGCGGCCTGCCGGGTCGCGGGCGGGCACCGTGGCGGCGGATGAGCTGCAGGCGGGCCCCGACGCCCTCGAGCTCGGCGCGCAGCGCCTCCTTGGCCTGGTCGTAGCAGTCCAGGCCGTCCCAGGCGGTGCGCCCCCACGCGCCGTCCTGCTCCACGAGGAACCACCGGCGCGCCGGCGGTGCGGTGCCGACCATCTGGTCGCCCCGCGCCCGCGAGCCGTCCGAGCAGGGGAGCTCCAGTGCGTCGGCCACGGGCTCGTCGCCGGCCGGTGCGCCCACGCCCGTGCCGGTCCGGTCGTTCGACGTGCTCACGGCTCCACCTCCAACAGGCCCCGACGGACCAGATCCCGCGCCACGGCGGGCCCGCCGGGCAGGTCCTCGACCCTACGCGGGCCCTGCCCCACGGCCTGCAGCAGGGCGTGGGCCTCCTCGTCGAGGTCGAACCAGCCCAGCCGGGTGTGCAGACGCTCCGAGTGGTCGGGGTCGCGCGTCGCCTCGAGCCCGCCGCGCAGTCGGACGGAGGTGTTCCCGTCCAGCGCCTCGGCCGCGGCCAGCTGCGCCAGCGGCGGGGCAGGGTCGGGGCGGCGGGTGGTGCGCACCCGGTCGCGGAAGGCGTGGGCGAGCGTCTCTGCATCGAGGGCGTCGACGGCCTCGTGCAGCGCGGCGCGCAGGTCGGGCAGGAGGGCATCGACCGCCTCGGCGTCGTCGGGGCGTGTTCCCACGGGAAGGTTGGCTCGCAGCGCGGGGTCCTCGCGCAGCCGGGCCCGTGCGGCCTCCAGGATCCCGCCGACCAGGTGGTGCGGGGTCCACGTGTGCACGCCGACGGTCAGGTGGGCGCTGATCCCGCCCAGGGCCTGCGCGGCGTGGATCGTGCCGCGGGGCAGGTAGAGGACGTCACCGGGCTCGACGACGGTGTCGACCAGGGGCTCGTCCTGCTCCGCGAGGGCGGCCACCTGCTCGCGGACGGAGTCCCACGGCTGGTCGCGCAGCGGGTGCTCGATGACGGGCTCGTGCAGCGTCCACTGCTTGGTGCCGTGCACCTGGAGCACGAACACGTCGTGCACGTCGTGGTGAGGGGTGAAGCCCTGGTTCTGCGGCGGGGTGACGTAGGCGTTCACCTGCACCGGGTGGCCGAGCTCGTCGCCCAGGGTGCGCGCGAGGTCCGCGACCGGCGGCCAGGTGCGGTGGAGCCCCTGCAGCACGATGGTGGCGCCTGCCGCGAACAGGGAACGCACCCGGTCCTCGTCCACCTGGTCGCTGACGCCGGCGCCCGTGCCGCCGCCACGGGTGAAGCGCGCCTCCGGCAGGGTGTCACCGTCCCGGGCCATGCGCAGGAAGGGCGTCCGCAGGCCGCGGTGGGTGAGCAGCTCGTCGACGGCCTCCAGCGAGAACAGGTCGGTGAAGTCGTCGCCGCCCCTTGCGCCACGGGGCATGTGGAGGGGGCGGGTGCCCCAGGACCGCTCCGCGAACTCGGCCGGCTCGGTGTCGAGCAGCCGCGTGAGTGCGGAGCGGTCCCGGGAGGCCGGGTCGGGCCCGGCAGGAGGGGGCGTCACTCAGCCGGCGCTGCCGTCGGCCGGGCCGTGGGCGCCGCTGTCGGCACCGCCGTCCGCGCCGGCGTCACCAGCGCCGCCATCGGCGCCACCGTCACCGGCCGCACCGTCGCCGGCGGCACCGTCCGCGCCATCGCTAGCGGCACCGTCCGCGCCACCGTCGCCGGCTGCACCGTCGGCACCGCCGTCACCGAGCAGCTGGGCCGGGTCGAGCTCGTCGTTCTTCGGGGCGTCCGTCATGGTTCCTCCTTCTCGACGGCCCCGCCGGTCGGGGCCAGGCGTCCAGTCTGGTGCAGCCCGCTGGCTCCTTCAACAGCGGGATCCTGCGGCCCGTGGGTGAGGTGATGCCCTCCTGGGTGGCTGGGGACGACACCGGGGCGGGCCCTTTCGTTCACGACTTTCCACGCACACGCGGTGGACGGCGTCTCCGCAGGTCAGGACCGCTTTCACTCGTTGGCCGGGCGTGTTGCCCACCGACTTCCCCACAGGCTCGTCCACAGCCTGTGGGGAGAGGCACACCATCGGTCCACAGCGGTTCCCACAGGCTGTCCACAGGGCCGTTTGGGGCTGTCGGTGGTGGGGCCTACCGTGTGCACGCGCGCGCAGGCCGGGGGACCGACGAGGGCGCTTCGAGGAGTGGGAGAGCACATGAGCGATCACGAGTACGAGCCGCCGCCGGACGACGGCCCGGGCATGGACCGCATGCCCCCGCAGGACGTCGACGCGGAGCGCTCCGTCCTGGGCGGCATGCTGTTGAGCAAGGACGCCATCGCCGACGTGCTCGAGCTGGTCCGCGGCGCGGACTACTACCGGCCCGCCCACGAGCTCATCCACGAGGCGATCCTCGACCTCTTCGGGCGCGGGGAGCCGGCCGACGCGATCACGGTGGCCGACGAGCTCACCAAGCGAGGCAACCTGCAGCGTGCCGGTGGGCAGGCCTACCTGCACCAGCTCATGCAGTCGGTGCCCACCGCCGCCAACGCCGGGTACTACGCCGAGATCGTGGCCGAGCGCGCCATCCTGCGCCGCCTGGTGGAGGCCGGCACCCGCATCGTGCAGATGGGCTACGGGCAGGGCGGCGGCGAGGTCGAGGACGTCGTCAACGCCGCCCAGGCCGAGGTCTACGCGGTCTCCGACAAGCGGGGCGCCGAGGACTACCAGGTGATCGGCGAGATCTTCGACGCGACGGTCGACGAGATCGAGCACGCCTCCGGCAGCGCGGGGGAGATGCTCGGCGTGCCCACCGGGTTCGCGGACATGGACGCCTTGACCAACGGTCTGCACGGCGGGCAGATGATCGTCGTCGCGGCGCGACCGGCGATGGGAAAATCGACCCTCGGCCTGGACATCTGCCGCTCGGCCAGCATCGAGCACGGGTTGGCCTCCTGCATCTTCTCCCTGGAGATGAGCAAGACCGAGATCGTCATGCGCATGCTCTCGGCCGAGGCGTCCATCCAGCTGCAGAAGCTGCGCAAGGGCGAGGTCGACGAGGGGGACTGGGCCAAGATCGCCGAGACGCAGGGGCGGCTCAGCGTGGCGCCGCTGTTCATCGACGACAGCCCGAACCTGTCGCTCATGGAGATCCGGGCCAAGGCGCGGCGGCTCAAGCAGCAGCACAACCTCCGCCTGGTGGTCATCGACTACCTGCAGCTGATGACCTCGGGCAAGAAGGTCGAGAGCCGCCAGCAGGAGGTCTCGGAGTTCTCCCGTGCGCTCAAGCTGCTGGCCAAGGAGCTCGAGGTGCCGGTCATCGCCATCTCGCAGCTGAACCGTGGGCCGGAGCAGCGCACGGACAAGAAGCCGCAGATGAGTGATTTGCGCGAGTCGGGCTGCCTGACGGCGGACACCCGTGTGCTCCGGGCCGACACCGGTGCCGAGGTGACGATGGGGCAGCTCCTTGAGGCGGGGGAGCGGGACGTGCCCGTGTGGGCCCTGGACGAGTCGATGCGGTACGTCCGCCGCCATCTGACGCACGTGTTCCCCACCGGGGTGAAGCCGGTGTTCCGGCTGACCACCACCTCAGGGAAGACCGTGCGGGCCACCGCCAACCATCCGTTCCGGACCTACGAGGGGTGGACCGCTCTGGAGGACCTGCGCGAGGGGTCTCGGATCGCCGTGCCGAGACACGTTCCGGCACCCCACGCACTGACCGAGTGGGACGAGGCGGAGGTCGCCGCGGCTGCACGCCGGGCCCGAGGCGGGGCGGTCGTGCCGGACGGTGTGGCGAGCCTGCCCAAGGGTGACATCGCGTCGTTCGTCCGGCAGGTTCTGGCCCCGTCGATGACGGCGGACCTGGCTCGCGAGCGCCTCGTGGTGCAGGGTCTGGCCAGTCACGTGGTGGACGTGGTGAGCCGCCTCCTGCTGCGCTTCGGTATCTCCGTCGACAGGGCCGTTAGCGGGGATCTGATGATCTCCGAGCGGGACTCGGTCCGTCGGTACCTCCTGGAGGTGGCCGTCGGTGGGAACGCCGAGGTCGGTTTGGGGCAGGCGGCATCTGATCTGCTGGGTGTCGTCAGCGGTGGGGGGAGCGGGGCGGACCCCGCTGTCTGGCGGCGTGTGGGTGACGTGCTCGCGCAGCCGGAACGTGAACCCGTGAGCTTGGGTGACGCGCTGGCCGAGATGACGCCGGTGCGCTCCCGCATCGCGGCGGCCGCTGCAGTGCTGGACGAGCAGGACCTGGACCTTTACGCCGTGAATGACGTCCTCTGGGACGAGGTGAAGTCCATTGAGCTGGATGGCGTGGAGCCGGTGTTCGACGCCACCGTCGCCGGCGCGCACAACTTCGTCGCCAACGGCATCGCCGTCCACAACAGCATCGAGCAGGACGCCGACATGGTGATCCTGCTGCATCGCGAGGAGGCCTACGAGAAGGAGTCGCCTCGCGCGGGTGAGGCCGACTTCATCGTGGCCAAGCACCGAAACGGTCCCACCGACACCATCACCGTGGCGTTCCAGGGGCACTTCAGCCGGTTCAAGGACATGGCACAGGGGTTCTGACCGCAGGCTGACGCCTGTCTCGGCCCCGAATGGATTGCTAGCATCTCTGATATCAGGAGGTGGGCATGGCGTCGATCGTGGTGCGGGGGCTGGACCCCGAGGTCAAGGAGCAGCTCGCCGCGCAGGCGAGGGAGCACGGGCGCTCGATGGAGGCCGAGGTGCGGGACATCCTGGGCAAGGCGGCGCGGCGGCCGGGACTGGGAGCCGCTCTGCTGCGCGCCGGGGAGTCCGTCGGGGGGTTCGACGACGTGGAGATCCCTCCGCGTCGGGACGAGGCACGGAGCGTCGACTTCGGATGATCGTGCTGGACACCAACGTCGTCTCCGAGGCGTTGCGAGCCGAACCGGCTCCTGCAGTGGTGGCCTGGCTGGAGAGCGACCCTGACGAGCTCGCCCTCACGGCGATCACGGTGGGTGAGTTGCAGGCCGGCCTCCGTCGCCTGCCGCCGGGGCGGCGTCGGACGCAGTTGCAGACAGCGCTGGAGGCAGCCCTGGAGCCCTATCGGGCGAGCCGGATCCTCCCGTTCGACGCCGACGCGGCCGAGGAGTACGGGCGCGTGGTGGCCGATCGGCTGGGCCGCGGCCTGCCCATCAGCACGGCCGATGCCCAGATCGCGGCGATCTGCCGGGCTCGCGGTGCGTCGTGCGCCACCCGGAACACCAGGGACTTCGTCCACACCGGACTGGACCTCATCGACCCCTGGGAGCAGTGAACCCGGACGCGGGGGCGGCCGTGCTCAGGGCTGGAAGCGCACGGTGACGTCCGGCCCCAGCTCCACTCGCAACCGACGCAGCAGGTTCTCCCCGTCCCGGCGCCAGGCGGCCTCGGCCACCGGATCCGGCGTCCCGCCCTCGAGCGCCGGCAGGGCGTTCCGCTCCCAGTCCTCGTTCCACGCCCCACTCGGCCATGAGGCGCACCGTCCGAGGCGTCCGGCGCGGAATCGCTTCCTCGGAACGTTCGTGGTCCCGGTTCATGTGCTGACGGTATCGGGCTCTCGATCGAGCTCACCCCTCCGGCACCATGGCCCCATGAGCATCCTCTTCCACGGGCGGCTGCGCGCCGTCGAGGGCCGCGGCGCCGACCTGCTGGCCATCCTGTCCGAGCAGGGCGACGCCGTGCCGATCCTGGACATGGACGGCATGACCCACCAGGTGCTCACGCCGGTCGCGGGCCTGCCGGACTGAGCCCGTGCGGCAGGCTGGGCGCATGTCCGACTCCGCACCCCTCGACGTCCTGGTCATCGGCGGCGGGCAGAGCGGCCTGGCCACGGCCCACCACCTCGAGCGGCGCGGCCTCAGCCACCTCGTGCTCGAGGCCGCTGAACACGCCCGCGGCTCGTGGCCGTTGCACTACCGCAGCCTGCGCCTGTTCTCCCCGGCCAAGCACTCCTCCCTGCCGGGCATGCCCTTCCCCGGTGACCCCGAGCACTACCCCGTGCGCGAGGAGGCGGAGACCTACATCGAGGCGTATGCCGCCCGTTTCGCCGACCGGCTGGTGGTCAACAGCCCGGTCGAGGACGTGCGGCGCGAGGACGGCCTGTTCCGCATCACGGTGGCCGGCGGGCGTGAGTACACCGCCCGCTCGGTCATCGTGGCCTCCGGTGCCTTCCGCATCCCGTTCGTGCCCGAGGTCCCCGGCCGCGAGGAGTTCACCGGCACGGTGCTGCACTCGCTGGACTACCAGGTGCCCGAGCCCTTCGCCGGGCAGCGCGTGGTGGTGGTCGGGTCCCGCAACTCCGCGGTGCAGATCGGTGTCGAGCTCGCCCGGATCGCCGACGTCACCCTCGCGGTCCGCCGGCCGGTCCAGCTGCTGCACGAGCGCTTCCTCGGCCGACCGGTGCACGACTGGTTCACCTGGCTGGGCATCGACCAGTTCAACCAGGCCCGATGGGGCGGCGTCCCGCCGGACGTGCGCGTCCTGGACGACGGCCGGCACCGGGCAGCCCTGCGGGCCGGGAAGCCCCCGCAGCGCCCGGTGTTCGAGACGTTCACCACCGACGGCGTCCGTTGGCCCGACGGCACGACCGAGCCCGTCGACACGGTGCTGTTCGCCACCGGCTTCCGGTCGAGCGTCGGCTTCCTGAGCCTCCCCGGTGCCGTCGACGAGAGCGGTGCGCCCCGCCATCGGATGGGGGTGAGCACCACCGTGCCGGGCCTGTACTTCGTCGGGCTGCCCGGTCAGCTCTCCCGCAGGTCGGCCACCCTCCGCGGGGCCGGGCGGGACGCGCGGCACGTCGTCCGCCACCTTCAGCGGTGGCTGCGACGCTCCGGCAGGTGTCGCGGACGTCGTCGCTCCGCCCGCTGATCCGGCTCAGCCCTCGAGACGCTCGGCCAGTGCCGCGGACTCCCCGGGGTCGAGCACCACGCCCGGGTGCGGCCCGGCAGCGGTGAGCGACTCACGCATCCCGTCCAGGAGCGAGCCCGCCACCAGCACCGCGTTGCCGGCCGTGCGCCGCTCCAGCATCCCCGCATCGGCCAGGGTCCACACGCCGTCGTACCCCTCGGCGTCGGCCACCTCGCCCAGCGCCCGCAGCTGGTCGGCCAGGAAGGCCAGCCCGTCGTCGGCGCCGATGTTGGTCATGAGCAGGCCCTGGTCGTCCAGCAGGTCCAGGAGCTCTGCGTGGAAGTCCGGCCCGGCCAGGTGCGCGCACTCCCCGGTGTCGGTGGGCAGGTCCACGACGACCACCGCGAACTCCTCCCCGGCGGCCACCATGCCCTGCACCGCCTCACGGGCATCGGCCACCTCCACGTGCAGGTCCGTGCCCCCGGGCAGCGGCAGCACGGCGGTCACGAACGAGACGAGCTCGCGGTCGATGTCCACCACCACCTGCTCCGACCCCGGACGGGTGGCCTGCAGGTAGCGGGGCAGGGTGAGCGCACCCGCGCCCAGGTGCAGCACGCGCAGCGCGTCCCCGGGGTGGGCCACGGCATCGAGGACATTCGCCATGCGCCGCAGGTACTCGTAGCGCACCTCCAGCGGGTCGGCCGGGTCGATGTGCGACTGGACGTGCCCGCCGACGAACAGCTCGTACCCGCCGCCGTGCTCGGCCGGGGCGATGCGGGCCTGCACACCGGAGGTGGAGAGGTGGACGGTGCGCTGGGCGGAGGGTGTGGCCCGCGTGGTGGTGGGGTCGGTCAGGGGGTGCTCGGAGTGCGTCACGTCCCCAGTCTGCGGGTCCGTCAAGACTCCGTCAGGACACCGTGACGGGCTGTGTTGGGTACCCGTGCTCTGCCCTATCTTGCGAAGGTCCCCCTCGCTCGACCCCCCTCGGAGGCCTGCCCGTGTTCCCTGCCCTCGCGCCCTCGCGCCCTGCTCGCCGCACCCCCGTCGCGGCCCGCCTCGCCGCCGCCGGCCTGGCCATCGCCACCGTCGCGGCCCCCGCATCCGTCGCCGGTGCCCCCGCTCCGGCCCCGTCGCCCGCCTCCACCACCTCCGCCGAGGGATTGGAGGACGTGCTCTTCGTCGGCAACAACTGGGAGGGGAGCGTCGACGTCGTCGAGGACGACGGCGGACTGCAGAAGATCGGTCGCCTGAACGCCGTGCCGGACTACGACAAGCGCCTGGCCGCGATCGCGCTCAATCCTGTCCACTGGCCGGTGTTCCTGTACATCCGCCACACCGCCGGGGAGGGGCACGACCAGCTCGTCGACGACGTGTACTCCGCGAATGACGGCAAGTCGGTGGTCATCTCGCGCCCCAGCTTCGCCGACGTGGTCTCCATCGACGTCGAGACCAACGAGATCAACTGGCGCTTCCCGATGACCGGCTTCCGTTCCGACCACATGGCCCTCTCGCCCGACGGGAAGCGGGTGGCCGTCTCGGACTCCTCCGCCAATCGGGTGCACGTGCTCGACGTGGCCACCGGCGAGGAGGTCGGCACGGTGCGGACGGGTGACCGCCCGCACGAGAACGTCTTCAGCCCCGACGGCAAGCACCTGTGGACGATGTCCATCGGCAAGGTGGAGAACGACCACGACGACCCCGACCAGCAGCGCGACGACGTGCTCAAGGGCAAGCGCTACGTGACCGTGACCGATGCCGAGACCTTCGAGCCGGTGCGCACGATCGACATGCGCGACCGCCTGGACGCCGCGGGGCAGGAGGGCCTGTCCGACGCGGTGCGGCCGGTGGCCTTCACGCCGGAGTTCGACAAGGCCTACTTCCAGGTGTCCTACTTCAACGGCTTCCTCGAGTACGACGTGCAGGCCGACCGCATCACCCGCGTGCGCGAGCTGCCGAAGAACCCCGACACCCCCGCCGACCGGGGTGAGTGGGTCAACGACTCGCGGCACCACGGCATCACCATGAAGCCCGACGGCAGCCGGCTGTGCGTGGCCGGCACGATGGACGACTACACGACCGTGGTGGACCGCGAGACCCTGGAGCAGGGGCCGCTGGTGACGACGGACAAGCCGTACTGGGCCACGGTCAGCAACGACGGCGAGCGCTGCATCGTCTCGGAGTCCGGCGCCGACGCGCTGACCGCCATCGACTTCGAGACCGGTGAGAAGAGCGCGAGCATCCCGGTGGGCGACCACCCGCAGCGGGTCCGCCAGGGCGTCGTGCCCGAGGGGTGGGCCGGCCCGCAGGGCTGAGTCAGTCGGCCTGCTCCAGGGCCCGTTCCACCGCCGCGGTGGGCGGGCCCTGGAGCACCTCCATCACCTTGCCGCCGTCGCAGGTGAGCAGGTGCACCGTCACGGTCTCGTCGGTGCGGTGGGCGACGTGCAGGTGGCCGCCTGAGGCGTCCCAGCGCTCCAGGCGGGCGGCGAGCTCGTCGGGGTCGGTCGTCTCCGGGGTCACGTGCGTGCCTCCTGTGTCGGCGTCCCGGCTCACGGGATCCGCCGCGTCCACTCCTCGGTGCGGAACTTCGTCTCCACCAGCTCGCGCGCCGCGGCCAGCTCGTCCTCGCTGTACTCACGGCGGCTCACGTCGTACTGGCCCTCGAAGAAGCGCATGAAGCCGTCGATGATCTCCTCGCGCGGCAGACCGCTCTGCGAACGCATCGGGTCCACGCGCTTCGTGGCCGAGCGGGTGCCCTTGTCAGACATCTTCTCCCTGCCGATGCGCAGCACCTCGAGCATCTTGTCGGCGTCGATGTCGTAGCTCATCGTCACGTGGTGCAGCACCACGCCGCCGGCCAGGCGCCGCTGGGCGGCGCCGCCGATCTTCCCCTGCTCGGAGGCGATGTCGTTGAGCGGCACGTACTTCGCCCGGATGCCGATCTCGGCGAGCGCCCCCATCACCCAGTCGTCGAGGAACTCGTAGGCGCGCTGGAAGCTCAGCCCCTCCACGAGCGACTCGGGCACCACCAGCGAGTAGGTGATGCAGTTGCCGGGCTCCATGAACATGGCCCCGCCGCCGGTGATGCGGCGCACCACGTCGATGCCGTGGCGGGCGCGCCCCTCCTCGTCGATCTCGTTGGCGTACGACTGGAAGCTGCCGATGACCACCAGGGGGCTGTCCCACTCCCAGAAGCGCAGGCTGGGGCCGGCCTCGCCACGGGCCACCCGTCGGGCCAGCACCTCGTCGAGCGCCACGTGCATGCGCGGGTCCATGCTCACCGGGCCGATGAGGTCGAACCGGTGGTCCTCCCAGCTGGTGGCCTTGCCCAGGGCGCGGCGCACGGCGATGCCGACCGCCTCGGGGGAGAAGCCGATCATCGAGACGTCCGCGGCCAGGCGTTGGCGGATGGCGGTGGCCAGGTCGTCCACGGAGGCGTCGGTGGGCAGGCCGGTCAGGGCGCCGTTGATGTCCTCCAGGGCCTCGTCGGGCTCGAGGAAGAAGTCGCCGGAGACGAACGCCCGGCTGATGCGGTCCCCGGTCGCGCCGGGCTCGGTCTCGATCTCGACGGCGACCAGCTTGCCGCCAGGCACCTTGTACTCACCACGCATGCGGCGAGCGTAGACCGCGGGCGTCAGGCTCCGAGGTCCCGGCGCCGTCGCCGGATCACGCGGGCCAGGTCGCGGCGTCGCCGTGGGTCCCAGTGGATGCTGCCGGCCTCGATGTCGTCGGCGACGGAGGCGGTGGCTCGGAGCGCTTCCTCGAGGACGGCGTCCACGGCTCGGGTGGGCAGGCCACCATGGGCTCCGAGGGCGTGGAAGGCCTTGGTGGAGAGGTTGTCCCTCCGCCCCGCCACGGACAGTGCCATCGTCGTGTCCCCGTAGGGAACGGTTGCGGGGATGTCGTAGACGGGCGCCACGCGGCGGTCGTCGTCATCCAGCACCGAGATGTTCTTGGCGTGCAGGTCGCCGTTGCCCGTGAGCCACGCGAAGGCCACCTGCTGCAGCACCGCCCGGACCGCCACGGGGCGTGAACGCGCCACTCGGGCCACGGCCTCGAGGAGGTCCTCCGTGGTGACGCCGTACTTGTCCGCGGGGTGGCGATCGAGCAGCTGGGCCCCGTCCTCCACCGCGAGGCGACGGAGGCCCCGGGGGGTCACGGTCCGGTCGAAGCGGGTGACGAGGAGGCCCGGTCGACCTTCGACGTCGTGGATCACCTCGGCATCGGCCACGTCCATCCTCATGCGCCGCGCGATGCCGAGGAAGTAGGCCTCGTTCGACACCACCTGGGAGAACTCCGGGACCTCGAACTTCAGGAGGTGCGCACGGCCCGCGTGCTCGAGCGGGAGTGTCAGCATGCGGCCCGAAACCTTGTCCTGGACGCCGGCGAGTGCCGAGGGATCCCCGATGCCGCGCCGTTTCAGGAGGGCTGCGAAGTCCAGTTCTGCGAGGTCTGGGACGTCGTGATCGGGTGCCGCCTCGCCCGAAGGCTCGGGGGTGGCGAGCACCTGCACGTCACCGACCGGGTCGGAGCCCACGGCGACGAGGAGCGACAGCTCGTCGTCGGCGCTGGTCTTGGTCGCCCTGCGCAGTGCCGTCAGGCGACGCCCCTCGGGAAGGAGGTTCGCGAAGAAGGCCGGCACCGCGCCGCCCGGGGCGAGGGTTCACGGCGTCTCCCTAGGGGTCAGGGCCAGCTGGAGACCCAGGACGTCGAGCACCGCTTCGAGCTTGTCGAGGCGCAGGGACGACTTGCCGGTCTCCACCTCGCGCACGAACCGTTCGGAGACGTCGGCCAGCAGGGCCACCTCGTGCTGGCTCAGTTTCATGGCCCGGCGTCGTGTGCGGACCTCGTCGGCGAGTGCCATCTGCCCTCCTCGATCCGGCACGATCGTGCCGGCTGGCCCGATGATGGATCTCGAACCCGCGGCGTGCAAGCCAAACCGGCGCGATCGTGCCGGTCAGTGGAGCGTCAGCGGGTCGACCAGCTCGAGGTCGTGCTGGTCGGTGCCCAGGGCCGCTTGCAGTGGTCCCCGGTGGGAGCGGCCGACGAGCGCCAGCACGCGCCCGCCAGGGTATTCGCCGACGACCCGACGGAGATGGCCCGCCATGAGGAGGTTGCGTGCACGCCATCCCCCCAGCTGTCGTCGTGCTGCCGCCTCGGGCTCGGGGGCGTCGGCGCGCCCCAGGTGGGTGCAGCCGCGCACCATCAGGCAGGTGGGGCTGATCATTCAGTCATTGGGCCCCCGCGGAGCGGTTCCCCGAACCGGCTCGGCTCAGCGTCCGAAGCCGGCCAGCACGGCCCGGGCGTCGTCGGGCTCGTCGACGGGCGCGGTCCCCAGGGCGTCGACGGTGCGGCGGGCGATCCCCAGCGCGCTGACCGGCGGGGACGGCGCCCCGGCCGGGAGGTCGAGGTCGAGCTGGTGCACGACGAGCTCCACGGCCCAGGTCGCCAGGAAGTCCCCGGCCGTGAGCACCAGCCCCTGGAAGGCGATGCGGTCATCGGGCAGCGTGGGTGCGTGGCGTGCCCACCCGGTGCACACCTCCTCGAGGTGCTGCAGGGCGTGGCGGGGGCGCGTGTACGCCGCCGCTGTGCGGCGCGTCAGGAGGATGCCGGGCACCGGGTCGTCGTCCTCCTGTGCGGCGAAGGCCGTCCAGTACGACGCGGCGTCGGTGTCCGCTGGGGCCCGCGTGCCGGCGCAGGCCCCGGCGAGCATCTCCTGGAGCCCCGTCCGCACGTGCACGATGCAGTCCAGACGTGACCATCCGTGGGCCCGGCTCGGGGCCAGCAGGGCGAAGTCATCCAGCGAGTCGCACCCGGCCCGGAACGTCTGGAGGGCCTCGAGGAAGGCGCGGCGGCCCTCCTCGAGCGGGATGCTGAGCGGACGGGGCATGCCCGCAGCCTGCCACGCCTGTCGGTCGTCCCCGGGCACACCGCCTCGATGCAGGGGTTCCGACCCCGTGCCTCAGGCCGCCGGGCGGTCCCGCGCGCTGCGCGCCACCAGCACCGCGAGCACGCCGATGCCGGCCAGCCCCGCGTAGGTCCACGCGAGACCGTCGCCGAGGTGCACCTGGGCGGCGCCGCCGAGCGCGAGGGTGGCCGCGACCGCGCAGGCCTCACCCAGCTGGAGGCTCGACCCGACCCGGCCGTGCTCGCGCCGGGGGCTCAGGGCCAGGGCCTGCGAGGAGATCTGCGGGTAGGCCACACCCATGCCCACCCCGGCCAGCGCCACGCCCACCGAGACGGGCCACCACGCCCAGCCGGTCGCGACCACGAGGCCGGTGGACACCGGGCCGCAGAGCACCAGCAGCGCAGCCGGCAGCAGCGACGGCGGGCCGGGCCTCCTCGGGCGCGCCTGCCACCAGGCCCCCACCGCCCAGCCGACCGCCGAGCCGGCCAGCGCCAGGCCGGAGAGCACGATGGACACGCCCCGGTCCCGCTGGAGGAAGAGCGGGACGTAGGTCTCCGTGGTGTAGGCGCAGGCGGCCAGCAGGCTCCGCATCGCGACCAGCCGCGGAACCCCCTGCCGGGCCCGCAGCGCCCCGGGCGGGAGCAACCGCGTCAGGACGGCGAGGACCGCCGCGGTGGAGAGCGCCAGCGCCAGCAGGCTCCACGCACTCCGGTTGCCGCCCGAGAGGCTCATGGCGAGCACCGCGGCCGATGCGGCGACGGCCCAGCCCCACGGGATGCGTACGTTCCCGTCCCCGGCGGGCCGGGTGTCCCGGCCGCGCAGGCCGACCAGCAGGCCGGCCGCCGAGAGCACGGCGACCACCGCCACCGATCCGTAGACCCAGCGCCACCCGAGGTGCTCGGTGAGCAGCCCGGACACCACCGGCCCCGCGAGGGAGGGCACCACCCAGGCCGCGTTGACCACGCCGAAGAGCGCCGGGTGGTGCTCCTGCGGGACGGTCGCCGAGGCGATGGCGTAGATGGTCACGGCGGCCATGCCCACGCCGACGCCCTGCACGAGCCGGCCGAGAACGAACACCGCGATGTGCGGGGCGAGCGCGCACATCAGCACCCCGACGACGAACAGCCCGATCGCGGTGAGCAGGGGCGGCCGTGCCCCGACCCGGTCGCACCACGGCCCGGCCAGCACCATGCCCGTCACGGAGGCAATGAGGGTGCCTGAGAAGGCCGCCGAGTACCAGGCCGGGGCGGACAGCGCGTCGACCACCGAGGGCAGCGAGGTGGTCACCGCGTAGGTCTCGAAGGCGATGGTCGCCTCGAGGCCGGCCAGACCCGCCACCAGCAGGATCCCGACGGTCGCGAGCAGTCCGGGGCGGCGTGCGTCCGTGGTGGTCAAGGGGACCTCCCTCCAGGTGGCTCGGCGGCGGCGTCTCGGCCGCCGACGGTAGCGGTCCGCCGGTGGCCCCGTCCGCACCGCTGCATCCGCCGTGTGGGCCGGGCTTGACCTCATGTCGACTTGAAGCGATGGAGTCCCCCGCATGACTGCTGCCGCACCCGTGCTCCTGACCGACTCCGACCTCACCCGCCTGCGCCCCCGCGCTGCCGTGGACAGGATGGTGGCCGTCCTGGACGGCCGCGTCGCCGGCCGCACGGTCAGTCCACCCCGCGTGTCGGCCGACCTGGGCGAGGGGCGCGCCGTCCTCACCGCAGGGCGTGGCGACGGCTGGTACGGGTACCGCGTCTACGACACCCTGCCCACCACGGTTGCCGACCAGGTGGTGGTGGCCCACGATGCCGACGGCCGTGTGGCGGCGGTGCACGTCGGAGAGCGCCTCGGGGCCCTGCGGACGGGAGCGCTCGGTGGGGTCGCGGCGCGGGTCCTGGGGCCCGCGGGTCCCACCCGGGTGGCAGTTGTGGGGGCGGGCCCGCAGGCGTGGGCCCAGCTCTGGGCCGTCTCCGGGGAGCTCGACGTGACCGCGGTGCGCGTCGCCTCACGGGCCTCAGCCAGTCGTGAGGCCTTCGCGCGGCGGGCTCGTCTGGAGCTGGGCCTGGACGCCGTGGCCGCGCCCTCACCGCGCGAGGCGGTGGAGGGGGCTGGCGTGGTGGTCCTGGCCACCACCTCCCCGACCCCTGTCGTCGATGCCGGGTGGCTGGCCGAGGACGTCCTCGTGCACACCGTGGGGCCCAAACAGGTGGAACGTGCCGAGTTCCCCCTCGACCTGGTGACCGGGGCCGCGCTGGTGGCCACGGACTCCCCGGAGCAGCTGGCCGCCTACGAACCCCCGGCCCTGGTGGCCGCCCGGGGCGATCTGGCGCGGGTCGTCGACCTGGCCGACGTGGTCGGCGGCCGTCACCCCGGTCGTCGGACCCGTCGACGCGTGTACCTCTCCGTGGGGCTCGCCGGCAGCGAGGCGGCGCTGCTGCACCACCTCGCCACCGAGGGCTCCTGAGGTTCAGGCGAACCGGGTCGTCAGGCGCTGCCGGATGCCGTGGGCGTCCAGCCCGTGGGCGGACACGTGCTCGGCCGGCGTGCCGTACCGGCGCAGCTCCTCGCGCCCCACACCGAGGAACTCGAACCGGAGCGGCCGGTCGGACAGCGCCTCCTGCACGGCGTGGGCGGAGGTGCCCCTCAGCCAGGGTTCCACCACCACGACGTCGGTGCCGGTCACCAGCTGGCGCAGACCCACGGCATCGAGGGGGCGGATGCGATGGGTGTAGGCCACGGTGAGGTCCAGTCCCTCGGAGGCGGCCAGCGCGGCATCGAGCACCGGGCCGAGCGCCAGGACAGTGCCGCGCGATCCGCGGCGCACCACGTGCCACGTCGGGGCGGCGGTGACCGGGAAGGACTCGGTATTGGTCTGCTCCACCAGGCGCACGTAGTGAAGGCCCTCGCCCGCGGTGGCCAGGCGGACCGCCGCGTCGGCCTCCTCCACGGTGGACGGCGCGTGCAGGTGGGCGCCCGCCACGGTGTCCATGAGGGCCATGTCACCGGGGGCCTGGTGGGTGCGGCCACCGGAGGAGATGTCGAACGACCCGCCTGCGGAGACCAGGACGCCGCCGACTCCCTGGTGGGGGAAGTCCAGTTTGACCTGCTCGAAGGCACGCTCCACCAGGAAGGAGGCGAAGGTGTGCGCCACAGGGCGGATGCCGGTGAGGGCCAGTCCGGCGGAGGCGCTGACCAGCAGCTGCTCGCGGATGCCCAAGTTGAGCACCCGGTCGGGATGGCGGGCAATGGCATCGGTGAAGAAGCGACCGCCGATCTCGGCGTAGACCAATGCCAGGTCGTCCCGCTCGTCCAGGAGGTGGGCCATGGTGCGTCCGAACTGCTCGCGGGTGCTCATCAGGCGGCCTCCACCCGGGCGATGACGGCGGTGGGGGTCTCGGGCACCCGGTGCGAGAGGGCGGCCTCCAGCTGGACGTGGTCCCTCCCGCTGACGGTGGTGGTGTGCCAGCCGTTGACGGCGAACCGCTCGGCGATGCGGCCACGCACCGCGTAGCTGGAGGAGTGGTTGTCGATGACGACCGCGGTCAGCCCACCGAGCCCGGCGGCGGCCGCGAACTCGATCGCCTCGGTGTTCGAGCCCTCGTCCAGCTCCGCGTCGCCCACGAGTACCACGGTGCGTGCCGCCGTACCCTGCACGCGCAGTCCCAGTGCGGTGCCCACGCCGAGGGGCAGCCCGTGGCCCAGGGATCCCGAGGAGATCTCCACGCCGGGCACCAGGGTGCGGTCGGGATGGTGCCCCAGTGGGGAGTCGAAGGAGGCGAAGTCGTCCAGCCACTCGGTGGGGAAGTACCCGTGGCTGGCGAGCACGGCGTAGTAGGCCATCGGGCCGTGTCCCTTGCTCAGCAGGAAGCGGTCGCGGCCCGGGTGGTCGGGGCGTGCCGGGTCGTGGTGGAGCACGCGGTCGAAGAGCACCTCGAGGACGTCGAGGGTAGAGGTGGCCGAGTGGTCGTGCTTCTCGTCACCGGTGAGGCGGGCCATGAGTCCGCGGCGGTCGGTGGTCCCGGGCGGAGGCGGGGAAGGGCGGCGTGAGGCTGTCGATGGTGTCGTCATGGGCTCAGGCTGTAGGTTGAAGTGAACATGAAGTCAAGGAGGTCGTGGTGGACGAGCTCACCATCGGCGAGGTGGCGCGCCGCTCAGGGGTGGCTGCCTCGGCCCTGCGCTACTACGAGGGCCGCGGCCTCATCAGTGCCGAGCGCACGGCCGGCAATCAGCGACGCTTCCCCCGCGCCGTGCTGCGCCGAGTCGCCTTCATCCGGGCCGCGCAACGGGTGGGGCTCGGCCTGGACGAGATCGAGCAGGCACTGGCCACGCTGCCCGAGGGGCGCACCCCCACCAAGGCCGACTGGCGCCGTCTGAGCCGGTCGTGGCGGGCCCGGCTGGACGACCAGATCACCCGGCTGGAGCGTCTGCGAGACGACCTGGGCGGCTGCATCGGGTGCGGCTGCCTGAGCCTCAAGGCCTGTGCCCTCTACAACCCCGATGACGTGATGGCCGAGCGGGGCACGGGCGCTGTGGCCCTCGAACCCGCCGAGGACTGATGCTGCGGTATTGGTGGTCCGTGGAGCGGCCCGTGGTGGCCGCCCCACGGATGATCAGAGACCGGCCTGGGTGGCTCCGTGGGTGGCTTGGGCGGTGGTGAAGCCGTCGAACTTGAGCTGTTCGATCAGGCCCGAGCGGGAGAACGACGAGTAGTCGAGGTAGTCCTTGGCCTTCTTGGCCGCCTGCTCGTCGTAGTCGACCGAGAGGCTGTCGACGGCGGCGCGGGCCTCCTGTGACGTGAAGCCGTCGAACTTGAGCTGTTCGATCAGACCCGAGCGGGAGAAGGCCGAGTACTCGAGATAGCTCTTGGCCTTCGCCGCCGCCTCGGACCCCTGCTTGATGCCGGAGTTGTCGGCTCCGTAGGTGGCCTGGGCGGTGGTGAAGCCGTCGAACTCGAGCTGCTCGACCAGCCCCGTGCGAGAGAACTCGGAGTACTCGAGGTAGTCCTTGGCCTTCTTGGCTGCCTGCTGGTCGAAGTCGACGGTCAGGCTGTCGACGGCTGCGGTGGCCGAGGCCTTGCTGAAGCCCTCGTACTCGAGCTGCTCGATGAGTCCGCTGCGGGAGAAGGCGCTGTACTCCAGATACTGCTGGGCCTTGCCCACGGCGTTCTCGAACTCCGCTCCGCCCGGTGTGGTCGGTGTGGGGGTGGGCTTCTTGCTCTCGGTGGGCTCCGGGGAGGGTTCCGCGCTCTTGGTTGCTGTGGGGGTGGGCTTCTTCGCCTTGGTGGGCTCCGAGGAGGGCTCCGGAGTCGGAGCGGCCGTCGCCGGCTCCGTCGGAGTGCTCGGCTCGGTGGTGGAGGGGGTGGGTTGCGACGAGGAAGGTGCCTCCTGGGGTGAGCTCGACGTGGTGGCCGGTGCGCTGCTCGCGGTGGGCGAGAGCGTCGAGGTAGTCGGCGACGTCGCCTCGGAGGAGGGGGATGACGCGTCCTCGGACGTGCTGGAGGGGGTCGTGCCCGACGTCGTGGTCGTGGTGCTGCTGGAGGCCGGTGTGGCAGCCTCCCCGTCCGAGCCGCAGGCGGTCAGCAGGGATCCGACGAGGGCGACGGTCAGGATGCGTGAGACGTGCGAGGTGTTCACGGAGAGTCCTTCGTGTGTGTGATGTGACCCTCCGAACCTAGGGCTGGGGTCCGACAACATCCCTCCCTGTGCTGAAGCCTTGCTGCCCCTCACTCCTGCGGCGCCCAGCGCATCCCCATCGAGTGCGGCATGGCGTCCACGAAACCCATCGAGGAATAGAGCCGTCGGCCCGGCCCGTCGCCCATGAGCGTCACGTACGGGCGCTCCGGGGCCTCGGCCGTGATGCGGTCCAGCAGCCGCTGCAGCACCGCGCGCCCCAGGCCGCGCCGCTGGTGGTCGGGGTGGGTGGCCATGTCCGCCACGTGGAAGCACCACCCGCCGTCGCCGATGACGCGACCCATCGCCGCGAGCCGGCCGTCGGGGGCACGCACGGTGGCCCACGCCCACGAGCCGGTGAGGGCCGGGGCGCCCTGCTCCGCCGTCACCGGGGAGAGCCCCGCGGCCGGTCGCATGTCCAGGTACTCCGCCAGGGTGGGCGCCTCGTCGCGGACGGGCCAGGGGGTCGTCATGGCGGCGAGCGTAGAGGGGTCCCGCGGCGCCCCGGCGCGCGGGTGGTCCTAGGACCCCCGGGTGCGGATCTCGGTCCGCGACCGATGGTGCCGCGGCCTGGAGTGCGGCACCGTCGAGGGCGTGGCAGGCAACCGCCCGCCGATCCGCACCCCGCGATCGAGAGGACAGGCCCATGAACACCCACACCCGCTTCACCACCTCGCTGGCCGGACTGGCCGCCTGCAGCGCCCTCGTGCTGGGCGCCGGCGCCCCCACCCAGGCCGCCCCGGCGCAGGCCCCCGCCGCCGAGACCGCCGCCCAGCCGGCCGCCACCGCCTCGCCCTTCTCCGCCGATGCGGCCGCCGGCGAGCTGGTGCCCATCCGCCAGGCCAACAGCCAGGTGAGCACCTGGTACGACTGCGGACCGGTGTCCCTGCTCATGTCCCTGTTCGACCAGGGCGTGACCCCGGAGAAGTGGAGCGGTGACCCCGCCGACCCCACCGAGGCCGTGCGCGACATGCGCGGCGCGATGGGCGCCGCCCCCACCGGCAACACGAACGTCGAGCAGGTCCGCAACGGCTTCGCCGCCTACGGCTTCGACACCCACTGGGTGGCCACCGCCGACGAGGCCGAGGCCGCCGCCCGCGAGGGCAAGACGGTCATGGTCCTCGGCGACGCGCAGGTGGCCGGTCAGTACTGGCAGGAGGACCTCGCGGGTTCGCAGTCCGTCTCCCACTGGGTGGTCCTGGCCGGGTACGACAAGGACTCCGGCAAGTACACCGTCCTCGACCCGCTCTCGGGTCCCGATGCCAACGAGCCCCACTCGGTGGGTGCGGACTGGACCAACCAGTTCCACGACGTCTACGGCTACGGCGCCGTCGTGGTCGACTGACGGCCGGTCCCCGGCGCGGCTGGTCCGTGCCCCCTCCGCTCCGGGCCGCCCCCTCCACCGTCGAGGGGGCGGCCCGGCGCGCTGCGGGGGCTCAGTAGCGTGCCCCCGTGGACGGCGAACCCGGCACCCAGGACGACACCCCGCCCCTCGACGGGGCCACGAGCCGCGCGCTGCGCCGCACCGCCCGACGCCTGGACGTGCTGGGCCCCGACCGCGCACAGGACCGCTACCGGTGCGTGCACCACGCCGTGCGCACCCTCACCCCCACCGACGCCCTCGTCATCGCCTACTTCCACGAGGACCACGTGGTGGCGCCGTTCGTCATCGAGGGCGACCGCCTGGAGGGCCCCGACGTCATGGACTCCCCGCCCGGGTCGGTGACCGAGTGGGTGCGTGACCACGGGCGCCCGTACGTCTTCCGCCAGGACGCCGGGGCCCTGCTGGGGGACGCGCTCCCCTTCGGCGATGCCGGGGAGCCGACCCGCGATGCCGTGTGCGCCCCCATCCTCTCCCCGGAGCGCGAGGTGCTCGGTGTGCTCGCCGCGCACTCCCTGCGGCCGCGGGTGTACACCGACGATCACGTGCGGGTGGTGGAGGCGCTCGCGGTGATGCTGGGCCGGGAGGGCCACGACGCCTCCGACCCGCGGGACACCGAGCTGCACCGCGCCTTCCCCGAGCTGGCCCCTGATCCCCGCGACCTCGTGGACCAGCTCCACGACCTCACCGCCCTGGTGGGCCGGGCGCGCACCGGCCTGGAGGGGCTCGACGGGCTCGTCGAGGGCGAGGTCGCCGAACGGGTGCGGGAGGCCGCGGGGATCTGCGAGCGGGTGGAGGGCCGCCTCGCCACCCTCGTGACCGAGGCGCCGCCCGCCCCGGCCGGCCCCTCGACGCCGTTGACCCCCAGGGAGGCGGAGGTGGCCGACCTCATCGTCCGCGAGCAGCTCACCAACGCGCAGATCGCCGAGCGCCTCGTCATCAGCGAGAAGACGGTCAAGACCCACGTGGGTTCGGTGCTGCGCAAGTGCGGGCAGAGCCAGCGCTCTGGCATCGCGCTGGTGCTGGGCGCGCCCTCCTGACGCGGCGGCCCGTCAGGCGTGCACGTCGACCTCGTGCCCGGCGTGTGCAGGCGGCTCGAACTGCACGGTGGAGTGCGTGATGCCGAAGTCCTCCCGGAGGCACTCCTGCACCCGGTCGAGCAGGCCGGTCATGTGGCCGTCGTGGAAGCAGGACTCGTCGGCCACCACGTGCGCGGTGAGCACCGGGACGCCCGTGGCCACCTGGCTGGCGTGCAGGTCGTGCACCCCGCGGACGTGCGGCAGGGCCTCGATGTGGGCGCGCACCTCGCTCAGGTCCAGACCGCCGGGCGTGGCCTCCAGGAGCACGCGCAGCACCTGCCGCAGCAGCACCAGCGTGCGCGGCACGATGAGGGCCACGATCACCAGCGAGGCCACGGCGTCGGCGCGCTCCCACCCGGTCCACCGCACCGCGAGGGCCGCGGCGAGCACGGCCACCGACCCGAGTGCGTCGTTCAACACCTCCAGGAAGGCAGCCCGGAGATTCAGGTTGGCCTCCCGGGCCCCGGCGAGCACGAGCAGGCCGATGATGTTGCCCACCAGGCCGACGGCGCCGAACACGAGCATCGCCCCGGGGGCCACGGGCTCGGGTGAGACGAGGTGCTGCACGGCCTCGACCAGCACCACCACGCCCACCACGAGCAGCAGCAGGGCCTGCGCGCCGGCGCCGAGCACCTCCGCGCGCAGCCAGCCCCAGGTGCGCTCCGGGGTGGCGGGGCGGCGGGCCAGCTGGGCGGCCACCAGGGCCATGACCAGGCCGGCGAGGTCGGTGAGCGTGTGCCCGGCATCGGCCAGCAGGGCCACCGACCCCGAGACCCAGGCACCCACCAGCTCGGCCACGAGGACCGTGGCGGTGATGCCCAGGACCACGGCGAGCCGCCCACGGTGGGTACCGGCGCCGTGGGGCAGGTGGTCGTGGTGGTGGCTCATCGCCGGCGATCGTAGGGGACCGCGGCGACGCGCTGACTTCATGCCAAGTGCTGACCGTTCCTTGACCCGAGAGGGGTACCCGGCGCGCGTGGTGCGCCTACTGTGACAGCACCCCTCCCCTCCTCACACCACAGGAGCACATATGCGCGCACGCACCCGCCTCACCGCCCTCGCTGCCGGACTCACCCTGGCCCTGGGCGCGCCGGCCGCCACCGCTGCCACCGCGGACCTGGCCCTGCCCTCCGCCAATGCAGCCTCCGAGCACGGCCCGGCGCCGACCAAGGAGTCCATCGGTGTGGACGGCACCTTCGAGGTGGCCAGCAAGAAGGTGCCGGTGGACCTCTCCAAGGGGTTCTACGGCGGCACCATCTACTACCCGTCCAACGGCGCCGAGGGGGAGACCTTCGGTGGCGTGGTGACCATGCCCGGTTTCCTCGAGCCCGGTGCGGTGATGGACCTGGTGGCCAAGCGCCTGGCCTCCCACGGCTACGTGGTGATGATGGCCGAGGCCCTGACTCCCATGAGCCAGCCGGAGTCGCGTGCGCAGGCGACGCTCTCCGCGCAGAAGGTGCTGCACGCCGACGAGACCGTCGCCCCGCTGCTCGATGACGAGCGCACGGCCCTGGTGGGTCACTCGATGGGTGGCGGTGGTGTGCTGCACGCCGCGGCCAAGTCCGAGCAGGACGCCGTCATCCCGATCCACCCCTGGGCCCAGCGCGGCTTCAAGGACGTCACCGAGCCGACCCTGACCATCGGTGGCATGCTCGACAACGTGGCCCCGATGGCGCAGTACACGCTGCCCATCCACGCCTCGATCGGCTCGGAGACCAAGGGCCTGTTCACCGACCTGGCGGGCACCCACTGGGCGGGTCTGGTGGACAACAAGGTCATCCAGGGCCGCATCCTGAGCTTCCTCAAGGTGCACGTGGACGGTGACACGCGCTACGAGCAGTTCGTGTGCGCCCCGGCCGAGCAGGGCTTCGTCTACAAGTCCCCCTGCTGAGCCAGCCACACCAGCGCACGAGGGGCCACCGTCACGCCGACGGTGGCCCCTCGCGGTGTCATTGGTGGTGGGCAGCCCCTGGCGCGCGCCGTGGTGGGACGCCGCTCAGGCCGGGTCCACCGTCCGGCTCACGATCCACGCGTGCTTGCCCACCTGGCGCACGCGCGTGAACCCGAGGTCCTCGAGCAGCTCCACGGTGCCGCTGAACAGGAAGCGTCCCTGCGCCTGACGGCCGTCGGTCACCTCGCTGATCGCCTCCACCAGGCCGCCCCCGGCCTGCCCGATGAGGTCGAGCGCCCCCTCCACGGCGCGCCGCGCCACGCCCTGCCCGCGGTGGCGCCGGTCCACGAAGACGCAGGTCAGCCGCCAGTCCGGCCGTGGCGGGGCGTCCTTCTGGTAGGCGCGCAGGTGCTTGATGCCGGCCAGCTCCTCGGGCGATCCGTACTGTGCCCACCCCTGGGCCACCCCGGCGCCGTCGAGCACCAGAGCGGCGTGCGCGGCATCGGACATCACGCGGGAACGCTTGGTCTCCCGGTGGTCCACGGGCTGCCCGCACTCGGGGTGGTAGCCGATGCACCAGCACCCGCCGTACACGCCGTTGTTGCGCTCCACGAGCTCGGCGAACAGCTCCCACGTGTCGGGCCCCAGGGGCACCACCGACCAGTTCCCGTCCATGCCGCGGACACTAGCGGCGGGCCCGTACAGTCTGGCCATGCGCACCCCGAGGCGATTCCCCAGGACCCTGCCGTCCCGCCGGTCGTGGGGGCTGGCGGCGGTCAGCGTCCTGACCCTCGCCGCCTGCGGGGGGCCGGAGCCCGCCGGGCAGGACGGGTCCGGGGCCGACGGCGAGCCGACCGGCGAGATCACCGTGCTGGCCGCGGCGTCGCTCACCGAGGCGTTCGAGCAGATCGCCGCCGACGTGGAGCGCAACCACCCCGGCTCCGACGTGCGCCTGAGCTTCGGGGGCTCCTCGGCCCTGGCCACGCAGGTCACCCAGGGGGCACCGGCCGACGTTCTCGCCACCGCCTCGACCGCCACCATGGACACCGCGGTGCGGGCTGGGGCGGTGCAGGAACCCTCGGTGGTTGCGCGCAACCGCCTCACCCTCGCCGTGCCCCGGGGCAATCCCGCCGGCATCGACGGTGTGGAGGACCTGGCCCGCGAGGAGGTGCGCCTGGCGACCTGCCTGCCCGAGGTGCCCTGCGGTGCGGCGGCCCAGCAGCTGTCCGACGCCACCGGCACCACGCTCCACCCGGTCACCCAGGAGCGCGACGTCAAGGCGACCCTCGCCAAGGTGCGCCTCGGCGAGGTGGACGCGGGCCTGGTCTACGTGACCGACGCACGCGCCGCCGACGGTGCCGTGGACGAGGTGCCCCTGCCGGAGGCGCCCACCACCGACTACCCCCTGGCGGTGGTGGGCGCCTCCGCCAATCCCGCCCTGGCCCGGGCGTTCGTCGATGCCGTGCAGTCAGACCGCGGCCGCGCCGTGCTGCGCGAGGCGGGGTTCACCACTCCGTGACGACCGACCGTCCCGACCGCGCCCGCCGTCGGCCCCCCGTGGCACTCGCGCTGCCCGCCGCGGTGGGCGCGCTCCTGCTGCTCACCCCCCTCGTGGCGATGGTGGTGCTCGCCCCGTGGCGCGACCTGCCCGCCCTGCTGGCCCGCCCCGCCGTGCTCGACGCGCTGCGCCTCTCCCTGGTGACGGCCAGCGTGTCGACCCTGCTCTGCCTGGCGATGGGGGTGCCGCTGGCGTGGGTGCTCGCCCGGGCCGACGCCCACCCCGGCGGCCCGACGGGCCCCGCGCGTGCCGCCGCCGTGCGCCTGCTGCGCGCCGTGGTGACCCTGCCCATGGTGCTGCCCCCGGTGGTCGGCGGTGTGGCGCTCCTCCTGGCCTACGGCCGCACCGGCCTGGTGGGCCGCTGGCTGTACGAGGCCACCGGCTGGCAGGTGCCCTTCACCGCCACCGCCGTGGTCCTGGCGCAGACCTTCGTGGCGCTGCCCTTCCTGGTGGTCACCGTGGAGGGGGCACTGCGCTCCACCGGCACCGCCCTGGAGGAGGCCGCCGCCACCCTGGGGGCCGGGCCGCTCACCACCTTCCGCCGCGTCACCCTGCCGGCGCTGGGGCCCAGCATCGCGGCCGGGGCCGTGCTCGGGTGGGCCCGGGCGCTGGGGGAGTTCGGCGCCACGGTGACCTTCGCCGGCAATCTCCCGGGCGTCACCCAGACCATGCCGAGCGCCGTCTACCGCGCCTTCGAGACCGACCCGCCCGCCGCCGTGGCCCTGAGCCTCGTGCTGCTGGCGGTGTGCGTGACCGTGCTGGTGCTGCTGCGGGACCGCTGGACGCCGGGGCTGCCCCGATGACGGGCGCCACGCCCGCGCTCGAGGTGGACGCACGCATCCGCCGCGGCACGCTGGACCTGCGCGTGGCCTGCGCCGTGCGGCCCGGGCGCACCTTGGCCGTGCTCGGCCCCAACGGGGTGGGCAAGACCTCGCTGCTGCGGGCCGTCGCCGGGCTCGATGCCGTGGCGTCCGGCCACGTGCGCTGCGCCGGCCGGGTGTGGGACGACGCCGCGACCGGGACCTTCGTGCCGCCGGAGCGCCGCCGGGTGGGGGTGGTCTTCCAGGACCACCGGCTGTTCGGCCACCTCTCCGTGCGGCAGAACGTCGCCTTCGGGCCGAGTGCGCGTGGGGCCGGGCGCCGCGCCGCCGAGGCCCGGGCTGATGCGGTGCTGGCCGCCCTCGGCATCGAGCACCTGGCCGCCCGCCGCCCGGCCGAGTTGTCCGGTGGGCAGTCCCAGCGGGTGGCCGTGGCCCGGGCGCTGGCCACCGACCCCGCTGCCCTCCTGCTCGACGAGCCCCTCTCCGCCCTGGACACCACCGCCCGCGGCGAGGTGCGCACCTGGCTGCGTGCCACCCTCGAGCGCCTGGCCTGCCCGGTGCTCCTGGTGACCCACGACCCGGCCGACGTGGACGCCCTGGCCGACGACGAGCTGCGCCTGCCGGCAACCCGTACGGACTCCTGACCGCTCCTTGACCCGCAGGAGGGGGCCGCGTCACCTGCTCTCCCTAGCGTGGGGGGCTCCCCTCAACAACAGGAGCAGATGATGCGTTCTCTGACCCGCACCACCGTCCTCGCCGCCGGTCTGGCCCTCGGCCTGGCCGCCCCCGCGACCGCCGGCCCGGTCGCGCCGGCCGCGTTCTCGGCCCAGGACGTGCAGCCCGCCGCCGAGCACGGCCCGGCCCCGACCAAGGACTCGGTCGGCGTGGACGGCCCCTACGAGGTGGCCAGCAAGAAGCTGGAGGCCGCCCCGGACGCGGACTTCTACGGCGGCACGGTGTTCCACCCCTCCAACGGCGCCGAGGGGGAGACCTTCGGCGGCGTGGTGACCATGCCCGGGTTCACCGAGCCCGGGTCGGCGATGGAGTTCGTGGCCAAGCGCCTGGCCTCCCACGGGTTCGTGGTGCTCATGGCCGAGGCCCCCACCGTCATGAGCCAGCCGCAGGCCCGTGGCAAGGCGGCGCTGGGTGCGCAGAAGGCGCTCGCGGCGGACGCCGACATGGCCCCGCTGCTCGATGCCGAGCGCACGGCCCTGGTGGGCCACTCGATGGGTGGCGGCGGCGTCCTCTACGCCGCGCAGGAGTCCGAGCAGGACGCTGTGGTGCCGATCCACCCGTGGGCGCAGGAGGGATTCAAGGGCGTGAGCGAGCCGTCGCTCACCATCGCCGGGGGGATCGACAACGTGGCCCCGGCCGGTGAGTACGCGGTGCCGATCCACGAGTCGATCGGCTCGGAGACCAAGGGCCTGTTCACCGACCTGGCGGGCACCCACTGGGCGGGTCTGGTGGACAACAAGGTCATCCAGGGCCGCATCCTCAGCTTCCTCAAGGTGCACGTGGACGGTGACCAGCGCTACGAGCAGTTCGTGTGCGCCCCCGCCGAGCAGGGCTTCGTCTACCGCAGCCCCTGCTGATCCGCCCCTCACCCACAGGGGGCCGCTGCCGGTGTGGCAGCGGCCCCCTGTGGTGTCACACGGTGGGGTGGGTCACTCGCCGGAACCCAGGCCCTCCACGGCCTTGACCACGTTGGGCAGCGGGCCGATGTGCGTGCTGTCGTCCCCGGCCTGCGGGGTGCCGGTCTCCATGAGCAGTGTGCGCATGGCGGCCGGGTCGAGCTCCACACCCTTCTCCTCGGCGATGGAGGAGACCAGGGCCACGGCACCGGTCACGATGGGGGAGGCCGAGGAGGTGCCCGAGAACTGGTCGGTGTACTGCACCGTCTCGTCACCGCCCTGCAGGTCGCCGTAGCCGGCGCTGGCCACCATCTCGCCCCAGCCCTGCACGTTCACGCGCGAGCCGTAGGTGGAGTAGCTCAGGACCTCGCCGGGCGTCCGGCCGCTGCGGGAGCTGGCGCCGGCGCCCACGATGATGGCGCCGGAGTCGCCCTTGCCGTCGGGGAAGCCCTCGCCGCCGTAGCACGAGTCGTCCAGGTCCTGGGCTCCGTTGCCGGCGGCCTCCACCACGTGGATGCCCTTGGCCACGGCGGTCTTGATGGCGTCGTAGGCGGCCGGGTCGATCTCCACCGGGGCGAAGCCACCGCCGCAGCCGGTGAGCTGCTGCTCGAGGAGGATCACGTCGCCGGGCTCGAGCACCTCGGCGGCGCCGGCGATGGCGGCGCCCGGGGTGAAGCCGCCCTCGTTGCTGACGGCGTTGGCCACGTACCCGGTGGCCTCCGGCGCGATGCCGGTGACGCCGAACTCGTTGGCGTCGCCGATGATCTCGCCCATCACGGAGGTGCCGTGCTCGGGGTAGCTGTACGAAGGGGTGCCGTTGGCGATGAGGGCGTCCTCCCGGGCCAGCTGGGTGAGGTCCTCGTGGTCCATGGTCCAGCCGAACTCCACGTCGGCCACGGCCACGTTCTTGCCCTTGCCACCGGGCATCTCGTGCGCCGCCAGGGCCTCGATGCCCTGCTCGGAGGCCGGGCCGCGGTAGGTCTGGCGGTCGGTGAAGTCGGGGGTGGCCAGCGGGTTCACCGGGTCGGTGGCGTCGGTGCGCAGGGCGGCCAGCGGAGTGGTCACGGGTGCGCCGGCGCGCGGCGGCTGCACCGGCAGCGGGGCGGCCATGGCCACCTCCACGGCCGGGTCGGCGTTCAGCTCGTCCAGGGTGGACTGCATCTCGCCCTCGGCCACCTCGGCCACCAGCCACAGCGACATGTCGGCCTGCTCGTCGCCGGAGCGCTGCTCGGCGGTGGCCTTGAGGGCCTTCAACGAGGAGGCGGGGGCGTCCACCATCGGACGCACGTCACGCAGGGTGCCGGAGCGGCCCAGGGCGGCCACGCGGGAGTCGCCCTCGCCGGAGAGCGCGGCGGCGCGCACCGCGGAGGACGAGCCCTCGGCGAGCTTCACCTGGATGCGGGTGGCCGAGCGGCCCTCCGTCTGGTGCAGGGCGGAGGGGGTCGAGTCGGCCGACGCGGCGACGCGCGGCGTGAGCTCGGCCTCGGAACGGTGCTGGGTGGCGCCGGCGGCGACGGGCACGCTCAGCGCGCCGGCCATGGCGGCCGCGACGGCGGTGGTCAGGAAGCGGGACATGGGCTCTCCTCGGGCCAGTGTGTGATCTGAAAGGGGCTCCTCATCGTGGCCGCCGGGCAGTCAGGGACGGACCAAGGAAGCCTGAGGATTGACCCAGTCCTGGTGAGGTGGCCCTGCGCTGAGAGCCGGGCGCCGATGCGGCACACTGGGAGGGTGAACCGTCACGCACGTCTGGTGGGGGGCCTGCTCGCGGCCGCTCTCGCTGCCCCCACCGTGCTCACCTCCGCACCGGCCGCCGAGGCACTGCCTCCCGTCTCCATCTCGCAGATCGTGTACGACTCCTACGGGGCCAAGCGCGACGACTACTCCAACGCCAGCCTCAACGCCGAGTACGTGGTGCTGCGCAACAACACCAGCGTGCGGCGCACCATCACCGGTTACACGGTGCGCGACGCGATGGGCTTCACCTACAGGCTGCCCACCACCGTGGTGCCGGCCAAGGGGACGGTTCGCATCATGACCGGCCGGGGCACCAACACCGCGGGTGTGCGTTCCACCACGCTGCGCTACTGGGGCAAGACCTCCTACGTGTGGAACAACACCGGCGACACGATCACGCTCAAGAGCCCCAAGGGCGCGGTGCTCGACACCTGCACCTACAAGGACCGGAGCACCAAGGGCGACATCAAGTCCGCCGCCTGCTGACCCGACGACCTCCTGGACCCCGGTGCCCCCTGGCGCCGGGGTCCGGTCGTCTCCCCGCCACCGGCTGGCCGCGGACGTGGTCTCGCCCTACGGTGGCCGCATGGCCAAGAACGTCGCGGAACAGCTCGTCGAGCAGCTCGTGGAAGCGGGCGTGCAGAGGATCTACGGGGTCGTGGGGGACAGCCTCAACCCCATCGTCGATGCGGTGCGCCGCACCGGGGGTGCCGCCCGCGGCGGCATCGACTGGGTGCACGTGCGCCACGAGGAGGTGGGGGCCTTCGCCGCCGCCGCCGAGGCCCAGCTGACCGGGAGGCTCGCGGTGTGCGCCGGCTCCTGCGGCCCGGGCAACACCCACCTGGTGAACGGCCTGTACGACGCGCACCGGTCCGGGGCGCCCGTGCTCGCCATCGCCAGCCACGTCCCCAGCAGCCAGATCGGGCAGGGCTACTTCCAGGAGACCCACCCCGACCGCGTGTTCACCGACTGCTCCGACTACTGCGAGCTGGTCTCCACCGCCGAGCAGGCCCCGCGGGTGGTGCACGCCGCCGTGCGCCACGCCGTGCAGAACAAGGGGGTGGCGGTGGTGAGCCTGCCCGGTGACATCGCCGACCTGGACGTGGCCGCCGAGGCGCCCCGGTACGTGCCGGTGCGCCGGGGTGTGGTGGTGCCCACCGTCGAGGCCGTGCAGGAGCTGGCCGACGAGCTCAACCGCGCCGAGAAGGTGGCCCTGTTCTGCGGCGAGGGCGTGCGCGGCGCCCACGCCGAGGTGATGCAGCTGGCCGACACCCTGGCCGCCCCGGTGGGCCACTCGCTGCGCGGCAAGGACGCCATCCAGTTCGACAACCCCTTCGACGTGGGCATGACCGGCCTGCTCGGGTACGGCGCCGCCGCGGCCGGCATCGAGGACGCCGACCTGCTGGTGATGCTCGGCACGGACTTCCCGTACGACCAGTTCCTCCCCGGTACCCGCACCGTGCAGGTGGACACCGACGCCGCCGTCATCGGCCGCCGCACCGACGTGGACCTGCCGGTCCAGGGCGACGTGCGCTCCGTCATCGAGGCCGTCCTCCCGCTGCTGCAGCGCAAGGACGACCGCCGCTTCCTGGAGAGGATGCTCGAGAAGCACGAGCGGCTCATGACCAAGTCCGTGGGGGCCTACACCCACGACGTGCTGGACATGAGGCCTATCCACCCCGAGTACGCCGCCGACCTGCTCGACCAGGCGCTGGACGACGACGCCGTGGTGACCGCCGACACCGGCATGTGCAACGTGTGGTCCGCCCGCTACCTGCGGCCGCTCGGCACGCGGCGCCTCATCGCCTCGTTCCTGCACGGGTCCATGGCCAACGCGCTGCCGCACGCCATCGGTGCCCAGCTCGCCGACCGTGAGCGCCAGGTGGTGGCCATGTGCGGTGACGGCGGCCTCTCGATGCTGCTGGGCGACCTGCTCACGCCGGTGGCCTACGACCTGCCCATGACGGCGGTGGTCTTCAACAACTCCACGCTGGGCATGGTGAAGCTGGAGATGCTCGTGGACGAGCTGCCCAGCTTCGGCACCGACGTGCCCGAGGTGGACTACGCCGCCATCGGCGCCGCGATGGGGTGGCGGACCTGGCGGGTGGAGGACCCGCGCGACCTGGAAGCCGCCTACCGCGAGGCGCTGGCCCACGACGGGCCCACGCTGGTGGACGTGGTGACCGACCCGAACGCGCTCTCCATCCCGCCCAAGGTCACCAGCGACCAGGTCTTCGGGTTCGCCACCGCCATGAGCAAGATCGTGCTCAACGGCGGTGTGGGCGAGGCGGTCTCGATGGCGCGCTCCAACGTTCGGAACATCCCCCGCCGCTGAGGTGCTCCCTCGACCGAACCGGCCGGGCCCCGCGACGCACCGTCGCGGGGCCCGGCCTCGCCGTGCGGACGGGGGTCAGACGATGGTGACCTCCACGGTCGTCTCCGGGCAGGAGGCCGCGAGCTCCTCCATCGTCGCCTTCTCCGTCTCGTCCACGTCCAGGCGCCAGCGCACCTTCATGGCGGACCAGTCGGCCACGTAGGTGCACTCGTCGCGCGGCGGCAGCCACTCCTCGGGACCCTTGGAGCCCTTCTCGGAGTTCAGGGCCGAGGTCTGGGCTGTCAGGAAGCGCTCGTCGCCCAGGTCGTTGGCGTAGGCCTTGCGGCGGGTGTCCTCCCAGTCCCGGGCGCCGGAGCCCCATGCCTCGTGGAGCGGCACCGTGTGGTCGATCTGCGTCTCGGAGGCCTTCTTGTGCTCGACGCCGTCCCAGGTCGTGGTCCACGTGCCGCCGTCGACGGTGCACTCCTCGGGGGTGGTGAAGGTGACCTCGGTGCTGCTCTCCTCGATGAGCACCTCGGCACGGGCGTTCTGGCAGTCGCCGTCCTCGTCGGCCCAGCGGCCGAAGTGCTTGTCGCGGTCGTAGCCGTCGTTCTGCTCGGCCGACACGGGCAGGTCGGCCACCGCCTCGGTGAGCGGGGCGCTGTAGTCGGTGGTGCCGGCGCTGGCGGTCGTGGGGGCCAGCGAGGTCACCAGGGCGGCGGCGGTGGCGACCTGGCCGAGGGTGAGCAGGGGGCGGGTGCGGGCAGCGGTGCGCACGTGTGACTCCGTTCGGGCTGTCTGTGTGTGGGCGCGCGGGGCGCTTCTGGGGACGCTAGGGGCGGGGCTGCCTCGCGACCACCAAGGAACGGTTCGGAGTTGCTCTGCGGGAAGGACTCTCCTGGTAATGAAATGCTTCTCCTGGGTGCGTTCGGGGCTCGCGTGGGGCGGAGTGCGGCCGGACCACGCCCACCGACGAGGTCCTCGCGGGGCAGGTCGTTCGTGGGCATGCTGGCCCTCCGAGGAGTTCAACGAAGGGGGAACCATGCAGCAGCAGGCCACGCCGATCCTGATGGGTGTGTACCGCTACCCGCGGGTCATGACGTCGAGGTCCGAGCCGTGCATCCTGGGCGTCGTGCCCGGGCGGGTCTGGCTGACCGGGCAGGGCGGCGTCTTCTTCGACGCACCTGCCCAGCAGATCCAGGCCAAGGCCAACAAGATGGTCGGCCACGTGACGCTGACCGTGGACGGCACCAAGCACGTGGTGGCCGGCGTCGGCAGCGCCAGCGGGGCCCCGTTCAGCGCGCAGCAGCTGCAGGAGCTGGAGGCCTCCCGGTCGGCGATCGCCGCCGACCCGTCGACGCAGTCGCTGATGGCCGGTCGCGAGCTCTACGTCGGCTCCGCGGGCAAGGCCGACGGCACCTACCAGGGGGCGTTCCGCTCCGTGGGCGCCAACGAGATCGGCCAGCAGCGCAACGCCGGGGAGGCGATGCGGGAGCTGCTCACCGCGGTCGGAGTGCGTCTCTGACGGTGCCGCGCGGTCTGCACCCGTCGAGGAGGTCCGCGGCCCGCCGGGTGCGGTCCGTGCGCTGACCCCGGCGGGCCGCCTCAGGCCACGAGCGCGTCCGCGGCCATCGCCCCGAGCGGCAGCACGGGCCCGATCGAGGTGACGGTGGTCATCGTCTTCAGGCCACCTCGGGGCGTCAGGCCGAGCAGCGAGGTGAACATCCAGAAGAAGTTGCTGTTCATCTGCAGCGTGCACATCGAGCCCGAGGCGATCGCCAGCGCGACGGCCATCCGCGCCACGTCCATGGAACCCATCGCCGGGGCGAACGAGGCGTGATCAGACGCGGTTGACCGTCACCGTGACGTTGGAGCAGCCGGCCGCCAGGCGGGTGAGGGCGGCCTTCTCGGTGGCGTCGACCTTCAGGCGCCAGCGCAGCTTCACGGCCGTCCACTCCTGCACGTAGCGGCAGCGGTTGGTCGGCGGCAGCCACTGCTCCGGGCCACGGGCGCCCTTGGACGAGTTGAGGGCGGAGGTCTGCGCGTTCAGGGAGCGCTTGTCGCCGAGATCGTTGTAGAACGCCTTGCGACGCGTCTGCGTCCACCCCTTGGCGCCGCTGCCCCACGCCTCGTGCACCGGCACGGTGTGGTCGATCTGCACGGTGGTCGGGTAACGGTGGGTGCGGCCGTCCCAGCTGGTCACCCACTTGCCGGCCTTCACGGTGCACCGGCGGCTGGAGTAGGTGGGAGCCACCTTCGTCTCCTGGACGAGCACCTCGTGGCGGGTGTTCTGGCAGTCGCCGTTCGTGTCGCGCCAGTCACCGAAGTAGCGGTCGCGGTCGTAGCCGGAGTTGCTCTCCGCCGCCACGGGCAGGGACTTCACCGCGGTGCGCAGCGGGGCTGAGTAGGTGCTGGCCGTGCCCGCGGAGGCGGTGGTCGGTGCCACCAGGCCGGCCGCCAGGGCCAGACCGGTGGCCATCGAGGTCGCCAGCCGGGTCGCGCGACGGCGGGTGGGCAGGGCAGGGGAGGGGCGACGAGACATCGGGGGAACTCCGCTCACGGAAGGGGCCCGCACGATCGGGGCCGCAGTGAGCTGAATCTAGAGCCGGGTGGTGCTGTCGGGCTGCAAGGACACGAACGAGTTGGTCACGGCGTGTTCCGGCCCGGGCTCCGGCACGATGGGGGCATGAGTTTCCCAAGTGCCCGCCCCCTGGACGACGCCGATCGCGAGCTGGTGGCGGCGGCGACGCGCACCATCGAAGCGCACAGGGACACCACCGAGCCCGAGTCCGACGGGGTGCACACGGTGGGGGCGGCCGTCCGCGACGGCAGCGGGCGGGTGCACGTGGGGGTGAACCTCTACCACTTCACCGGCGGCCCGTGCGCTGAGCTCGTGGCGCTCGGGGCGGCACGCGCCCAAGGTGCCCGGGAGGTCGGCGCCATCGTGGCGGTGGGTGACTTCGGCCGCGGCGTGCTGGCCCCGTGCGGTCGGGACCGGCAGGTGCTCAGCGACTACCACCCGTGGTGCCGGGTGATCGTGCCCGGGCCCGAGGGTGGGGAGCCGGTGTCGGTGGCCGTTGCCGACCTGCTGCCCGGCTCGTACCGGGCCAGTTCCGCCCAGGAGGTCTGATGCCCGTCCTCCCGCACGACGCCACCGCGACGATGCGGAGTCGCGCAGGTGACTGCGGCACCTGACGCGGACAGGTGCGGGTCAACGCGGTGAAGGGTGGGGTGACGCGCCCTCGACGGCGCGTCACTCCACCCTTCACCGAGTCGGCCAGCAGTTGAGCGCGTCGGGTCGGCGGCTGCGGCCCTCGTGGCCTGCCCGCCGCGTGGACGACCCCTGGCACGTGGCCTCCCTTCGTGCCCGGCGCGCAGGCGTGGACTGAACACCCCTTGTCCACGGGCTCCCCCTTGGCGAGGCTGACCGGCATGACCTGCTTCGTGTCGCACACCAGCGTCGACTGCCTCGACGCCTACGCACTCTCCGAGTGGTGGCGCACGCTGCTCGGGTACGAGACGGACCCCGACGACCCGAACGAGCCGGGCCACGAGGAGCGCGCGATCCAGGACCCGGACACCGGGCACGTGATCCTGTTCCTCGAGGTGCCTGACGCCAAGCGGGTGAAGAACCGCCTCCACCTCGACCTCCGCCCGCGTGACGGCGTCACCCGCGACGAGGAGATCCAGCGCGTGCTCGGACTGGGCGCCACGGCGGTCGAGGACCACCGCACCCCGGACGGCCTCGGCTGGCTGGTGCTGGCCGACCCGGAGGGCAACGAGTTCTGCATCCTGCGATCACCCGCCGAGCGCGAGCGGTCCTGACACCCACCGAGAGGAGTTCCCCATGCGCGTCCTGGTCACAGGAGCCGTCGGCACCTTCGTCGTGGAGGGCCTGACCACCCCCGACCCGGGCTTCGCCGTGCTCTACGGCACCAGCGCCAACACGCGTGCCTGGTGGGACCTGGAGCCCGGCCGGGCACTGGGCTACGAGCCACAGGACGACGCGGAGACGTTCGCCGACCGCATCGAGGCCCGGCCCGAGGACGCCGAAGAGGCCGCCCACGTGGGCGGCCCCTTCGCGACCGGGCGGTTCACCCGGCCGGCGTTCGACGGCTGAGCCGCGCTCAGCCCCGGCTCGGTCGGCTCACTCCTGGCCGCCGCCCTCGCCCAGGCTCTCGGCCGCGGCCTTGACGTTGGGCAGCGGGCCGATGTGGGTGCTGGTGTCACCGGCCTGCTCCGTGCCGGTCTCCATGAGCAGCTTGCGCATGGCGGCCGGGTCGAGCTCCACGCCGCGCTCCTCGGCGATGGAGGAGATCTGCGCGACCGCCCCGGTCACGATCGGGGAGGCCGACGAGGTGCCGGAGAACTGGTCGGTGTACTGCACGGTCTCGTCGCCGCCCTGCAGGTCGCCGTACCCGGTGGTGGCCACCATCTCGCCCCAGCCCTGCACGTTCACGCGGGAGCCGAAGGTCGAGTAGTCCAGGCGCGAGCCGGGCTCGTAGCCGCTGCGCGAGCTGGCGCCGGCACCGACGATGATGGCGCCGGAGTCACCCTTGCCATCGGGGAAGCCCTCACCGCCGTAGCAGGAGTCGTCCAGGTTCTGGGCGCCGTTGCCGGCGGCCTCGACCACGTGGATGCCCTTGGCCACGGCCGCCTTGATGGCGTCGTACGCGGCTGCGTCGATCTCCACCGGGGCGAACCCGCCGCCGCAGCCGTTGAGCTGCTGCTCCAGCAGGATGACGTCGCCGGCCTCGAGCCTCTCGGCCGCGGCCGTGATGGCGGCGCCGGGGGTGAAGCCGGCCTCGGCGCTCACCGCGTTGGCGACGTGGGCGGTGGCCTCCGGGGCGATGCCGGTGACGCCGAACTCGTTCTCGTCGCCGACGATCTCGCCCATCACGGCCGTGCCGTGCTCGGGGTAGCTGTAGGAGGGGGTGCCGTTGGGGATCAGGGCGTCCTCGCGGGCCAGCTGGGTCAGGTCCTCGTGCTCGTACGTCCAGCCGAATTCCACGTCGGCGACGGCCACGTTCTTGCCCTTGCCGCCGGGCAGCTCCTGGCCGGCCAGGGCCTCGATGCCCTGCTCGCTGGCCGGGCCGCGGTAGGCCTGGCGGTCGGTGAAGTCCGGGGTGGCCAGCGGGTTCACCGGCGTGCTTGCGTCGCTGCGCAGCCCGGCGGCCGGGTCGGTCACTCCGGCACGCGGCGGCTCCACCGGCAGCGGCTGCGGCATCGCGGCCTCGACGGCGGGGTCGGCCTCGAGCTCGCGGAGCACCTCGTCCATCGAGCCCTCGTCCACGGTGGCGACCAGCCACAGGGACATGTCCGCCTGCTCGGCACCGGAGCGCGCCTGCGCGGTGGTCTTCAGGTCCTTCAGCGTGGAGGCGGGCAGGTCCACCATCGGGCGCACGTCGGTGAGGCGGGAGTCGCGGGCCAGGGCGGCGACGGCGGAGTCACCCTCGGCCGCCAGGGCGCTGGAGCGCGCCTCGGTCGAGGTGCCCTCGGCCAGCTTCACCTGGATGCGGGTGGAGGACTGGCCCTCGGGGGCCATCGCCTCGGAGGAGGCGCTCACGCGGGGCTGGAGGGCGGTGGTGTCGGTGCCGTCCGCGCCGGTGGGGGCGGCGGTGGCCGCCGGGGCGCCGGTGGCGGCCAGGGCGAGGAGGGTGGTGACGGCGAGTGTGCGACGCATGGATCTGCTCCTGTGGAGAGGGCATGTGTGGGGACCCTCTGATGATGATCCGCCGCGCCGCCGGGCGGACCAAGCCCGACTCAGGAGTTGCCCAAGATGTGGGAACGGTCCGGTTTCCCGCCCCGTGGGGCGGAGAACCGGGCCGTCGCGGTGGGCCCTCAGCCGCCGATCTCGAGCAGGCGGGTGATGTCCCCGCCCATCTCCGCCGGGATGGTCTTCGGCGAGTAGCGCTTCACGAGGTTGCCCTCGCCGTCGACGAGGAACTTGGTGAAGTTCCACTCGATGTCCTCGCCGCCGGACTGCTCGCGCAGCCAGGCGAAGAGCGGGTGGGCGTCCTCGCCGTTGACGTCCACCTTGGCGAACATCGGGAAGGTGACGCCGTAGTTCTTCTGGCAGAAGTCGGCGATCTGCTCCTCGCTGCCGGGCTCCTGTGCGCCGAACTGGTTGCAGGGGAAGCCCAGCACCTCGAAGTCGTCGTCCGCGTGCTCGCGGTGGAGCTCCTGGAGGTCCTCGTACTGCGGGGTCAGCCCGCACTCGCTGGCGGTGTTCACCACCAGCACGAGCTGGCCGGCGTAGTCACCCAGGGAGCGCTCCTGCCCGTCGATGGTCGTGGCCGTGAAGTCGTGGAGGGTCGTCATGCCCTCCAGTGTCCTCCAGTCCTGCCGGGACGCACGAGGGGGCCGCTGCCGGGGGGCGGGCAGCGGCCCCCTCGTGGGCGGGAGGGTCAGATCACTCCTGGCCGCCGCCCTCGCCCAGACTGTCGGCCGCGGCCTTGACGTTGGGCAGCGGGCCGATCTTCCCGCTGTCGCCCTCGGGCTGCGGGGTGCCGGTCTCCACGAGCAGGTCGCGCATGGCGGCCGGGTCGAGCTCCACGCCGCGCTCCTCGGCGATGGAGGAGATCTGCGCGACGGCGCCGGTCACGATCGGGGAGGCCGAGGAGGTGCCGGAGAAGCCGTCCGTGTAGTAGGTGGTCTGGTCCGACCCGTGGAGGTCGCCGTACCCGGCGCTGGTCACGGTCTCGCCCCAGGCCTGCACGTTCACGCGGGAGCCGTAGGTGCTGAAGTCCAGCCGCGAGCCGGGCGTGGCGCCCGAGCGCGACCCGGCGCCGGCTCCGACGATGATGGCGCCGGAGTCGCCCTTGCCGTCGGGGAAGCCCTCGCCGCCGTAGCAGCCCGAGTCGAGGTCCTGCGTGCCGTTGCCGGCGGCCTCGACCACGTGGATGCCCTTGGCGGTGGCGGTCTTGATGGCGTCGTAGGAGGCCGGGTCCAACTCGACCGGGGCGTACCCGCCGCCGCAGCCGTTGACCTGCAGCTCCAGCAGGATGACGTCGCCGGCCTCCATCTTCTCCGCGGCCAGCGCGATGGCGGCGCCCGGGGTCCAGCCGTTCTCCAGGCTGATGGCGTTCGACATGAACGGGGTGGCGCTCGGGGCGATGCCGGTGACGCCGAACTCGTTCTCCTGCCCCACGATCTCGCCCATCACGGCGGTGCCGTGCGAGCCGTACTGCGGGTCGGGGGTGCCGGTCTCCAGCAGGGCGCCGTCGCGGGCCAGCGGGGTGAGGTCCTCGTGGTCGCGGTGCCAGTTGTACTCCACGTCGACCACGTTGACGTTCTTGCCCTTGCCGCCGGGCAGCTCGTGGCCGGCCAGGGCCTCGATGCCCTGCTCGCTGGCCGGGCCGCGGTAGGCCTGGCGGTCGGTGAAGTCCGGGGTGGCGAGCGTGTTCACGGGGTCGGCCCCGTCGGCACGCAGCCCCGCCAGGGGCGTGGTGGCCACGGCCTGCTGGTCGACGAGCGGCTCCTGTGCCGGCAGCGGCTGGGCCATCGCGACCTCCACGTCCGGGTCGGCATTCAGGTCGGCGAGCGCCTCGTCCATGTCCGCCGCGTCCACCTCGGCCAGCATCCACAGCGACATGTCCGCCTGCTCGGCGCCGGAGCGCTGCGCGGCGGTGGCCTTCAGCGCGCGCAGGTCGGAGGCGGGGCGGTCCACCATCGGGCGCAGGTCGCGCAGCGTGCCCGCGGCCGCCAGCGAGGAGACGGCGTCGTCACCGGCGGCGGACAGGGTGCCGGACAGCGCCTCGGGGGAGGTGCCCTCGGCCAGCTTCAGCTGGATGCGGGTGCTCGAGCGGTGGTCGTCGGCCAGCCCGCCGTCGGTGGTTGCGGCCACGCGCGGCTGCAGGTCCGCCTGGACGGGGGCGTCGGCGGCGGTGGCGGCCGGGGCGCAGGTGGTGGCCAGGGCGATCAGGGTGGTGAGTGCGAGGGTGCGACGCATGGAGTCCTCCTGAGGAGCGTGTGAGGGGTCACCTGATGGTGACTCCTCACGGCCACGGAGCGGACCACGCGTTGGTCAGGATCTTCCAAGGTGTTGGGCAGCGTCGGGTGTGACCGACCGGGGACTGACCACGGTCGGTCGTGACCGCTAGCGTGGCGAGTGATGGGACCCGGGCCCGCCGCCCCGGGAGCTCGACCACTCCGAGGAGCCGCTGTGACCGCACCCTCCACCTGGCCCGACCGACCCTCCACCCCTCTCGACGCCGCGGAGGCCGAGCGCATCCACCAGTGGTGGCGCGCGGCCAACTACCTCTCTGTGGGGCAGATCTACCTGCTGGACAACCCGCTGCTGCGCGAGCCGCTGCACGAGGACCACGTGAAGTCCCGCCTGCTGGGCCACTGGGGCACCACCCCGGGGCTCAACTTCCTCTACGCCCACGCCAACCGCGCCATCCGCCAGCGCGGGCTGAACGCCTTCTACGTGACCGGCCCCGGTCACGGCGGGCCCGGCCTGGTGGCCTCCTCCTACCTGGAGGGCACCTACAGCGAGATCTACCCCGGCATCACGCAGGACGCCGACGGCATGCAGAAGCTGTTCAAGCAGTTCAGCTTCCCCGGCGGCATCCCCTCGCACGTGTCCCCGGAGGTGCCCGGCTCCATCCACGAGGGTGGTGAGCTGGGCTACTCGCTCTCGCACGCCTACGGCGCCGTGTTCGACAACCCCGACCAGCTGGCGTTCACCGTGGTGGGCGACGGCGAGGCCGAGACCGGCCCCTTGGCCACGGCGTGGCACTCGAACAAGTTCCTCAATCCGCACACCGACGGCGTCGTGCTGCCGGTGCTGCACCTGAACGGCTACAAGATCGCCAACCCGACGGTGCTCGCGCGGATCCCCGACGAGGAGCTGGCCGCCCTCATGAAGGGCTGTGGTCACACGCCGCTGTTCTTCGAGGCGGGCTTCGACGACGAGGACCCGATCAGCGTCCACCAGCGCTTCGCGGCCGTGCTCGACGAGGCGCTGGACATGATCGCGCGCTTCAAGGCCGAGGCCGCCGAGCGCGCCGCGCAGGGCCAGGACGCCGGCGCCGCGGACGGGTCGGTGCCGGAGTCGCACCGCCCGGCCTGGCCGATGATCGTGTTCCGCACCCCGAAGGGCTGGACCGGCCCCAAGGAGGTGGACGGCAAGCAGACCGAGGGGCACTGGCGCGCCCACCAGGTGCCGCTGTCGAACGCCCGGGACACCCCCGAGCACCTGGCTGTCCTGGAGGACTGGCTGCAGTCCTACGGTCCGGAGGAGCTGTTCGACGAGTCCGGCGCACTGCGCCCGGAGATCGCCGGGACCGCCCCCGAGGGCACGCTGCGGATGTCGGCCAACCCGATCACCAACGGCGGCGCCGTGCTGCGCGACCTGCGCCTGCCCGACTTCCGCGACCACGCCGTCGAGGTGCCCGAGCGCGGTGCCGAGGTGGTGGAGCCCACCCGCCGCATGGGCGCCTGGCTGCGTGACGTGATGGCCGCCAACCTGGACAACTTCCGCCTCTTCGGCCCGGACGAGACCGCCTCGAACCGCCTGCAGGACGTGTACGAGGTGACGCAGAAGCAGTGGATGGGCAGCTACCAGGCCAACGACGCCGGCGAGCCGATGGGGCCGTCCGGGCGCGTCATGGAGATGCTCAGCGAGCACCAGTGCCAGGGATGGCTGGAGGGCTATCTGCTCACCGGCCGCCACGGGCTCATGAGCAGCTACGAGGCGTTCATCCACATCGTCGACTCGATGTTCAACCAGCACGCCAAGTGGCTGAAGGTCACCAACGACATCGAGTGGCGGAGGCCGCTGGCCTCGCTGACCTACCTGCTCAGCTCGCACGTGTGGCGGCAGGACCACAACGGGTTCTCCCACCAGGACCCGGGCTTCATCGACCACGTGGTGAACAAGAAGTCCGAGATCATCCGGGTGTACCTGCCGCCGGACGCCAACACCCTGCTCTCGACGATGGACCACTGCCTGCGCTCGCGGCAGTACGTCAACGTCGTGGTCGCCGGCAAGCAGCCCACCCCCACGTGGCTGTCCATGGAGGAGGCCATCGCGCACTGCACCCGCGGCATCGGCACCTGGGAGTGGGCCGGCTCGGTGGAGGACGGCGAGCTGCCCGACGTGGTGCTCGCCAGCGCCGGTGACATCCCCACCATCGAGGTGCTGGCCGCCGCCCAGCTGCTGCAGGAGGAGCTGCCGGAGCTGAAGGTGCGGGTGGTGAACGTGGTGGACCTGATGCGCCTGCAGGACGAGAGCGAACACCCCCACGGGCTCTCGGCGGAGGCCTTCCGGGCCCTGTTCCCGCAGGGCACGCCGGTGGTCTTCGCGTACCACGGCTACCCGTGGCTCATCCACCGGCTGGTCTACCGCAACGACACCACCGAGGACTTCCACGTGCGCGGCTACGTCGAGGAGGGCACCACCACCACGCCCTTCGACATGCTCATGCGCAACGACCTCGACCGGTACCACCTGGTGATGGACGTGCTGGACCACGTGCCGGGCCTGCGCGCCCGGTACGGCGGGCTGCGTCAGCGGCTGGAGGACAAGCGCCTGCAGGCCCGCGCGCACGCCTACGAGCACGGGGTGGACCTGCCCGAGGTCGCCGGCTGGCAGTGGGCCGACGTCCAGGACGAGGCGGACGTCGACGCCAACGCGGCCCGGATGGACGACACCGGTGGTGACAACGACTGACGCGTCACACCCACCACGAGGCCGCTCCCACCCGGGGGCGGCCTCGTGCCACGCTGGGGCGATGACCGACATCACCGTCCGCGACAACACCGCCGAGCAGCGCTTCGAGGGGCTGATCGGCGACGAGCTCGCCGGCTTCACCGAGTACGAGATCACCGACGGCGTCCAGGTGATGCCGCACACCGTCACGCTGTCGGACTTCCGCGGCCGGGGCGTGGCGCGGGTCGTCGTCGAGGCGGGCCTGCAGGCCGCCCGGGAGGCCGGCCGCACCGTGCGCCCGGACTGCTCCTACGTCCGCAGGGTGGTGGAGGAGGACCCCCGGTACTCCGACCTGCTGGTCGGCTGAACCGGTGCCGGGCCGCGGATGCGGGGCAGCGCCGCGGTGGCCGGTAAGTTCCTCCCCATGAGTGCACAGGCCCCCTCGAGCGTCATCCTGATCCGCGCGCTGAACTTCACGCCCAACCCCTCCACCGCGGCGGACAACGCCTTCCAGTCCGAGGTCGCCGCGGGCACCGAGGCCTCGGCGGTGTCGCAGCAGGCCATCGCCGAGATGGACGCCCTGGCCGCCGCGCTGCGGGAGGCGGGCGTGACCGTCCACGTCTTCGAGGACGACGAGCAGACCCGCCCCGACAGCGTCTTCCCGAACAACTGGGTCTCCACGCACGCCGGTGGCTACGTCGCGGTCTACCCGATGTACGCCTCCAACCGCCGCCTCGAGCGCCGCACGGACGTGCTGGAGATGCTCAAGAGCACCTACCGCGTGCAGACGATCGTGGACTACTCGGGCCTGGAGCCCGACGGCATCTTCCTCGAGGGCACCGGCGCGATGGTGCTGGACCACGTCTCCCGCGTGGCCTACACCGCTCGTAGCCACCGCGCCGACGAGATGGTGCTGGAGCGCTTCTGCGCCGACTTCAACTACGAGCCCATGGCCTTCGACGCCGTCGACTCCGCGGGCGTCCCCGTCTACCACACCAACGTCATGGCCGCGATCGGCACGGACGTGGCCCTGTTCGCCATGGACATGATCCCCGACGAAAGGCGCCGCTGGGCCGTGGGTGAGCGCCTCACGGTGAACGGCCGCAGGATCGTCGAGATCACCGAGGAGCAGGTGCGCGAGTTCGCGGGCAACGCGATCGAGCTGATGGGTCGCGACGCCGAGGGTCGGCCGCAGCGGATCATGGCGATGTCGGGCCGCGCCCGCCGCTCGCTGAGCGACGCGCAGGTGGAGGCCATCGAGGAGTCCTGCAGGATCGTGGCGGTGGACATCCCCACCATCGAGCTGGCCGGTGGGTCGGTGCGGTGCATGATCGCCGGCATCCACCTGGACCGCCGTCGCGACGTGGAGCAGGAGTTCACCGAGGCCGTCCGCGCCATCGACGAGTTCCCGACCACCCAGGACGGCCAGGACGTCGACGGTCCCCAGGCGTGAGCGGGGCCGGAGCCGCCGCCGAGAGGGAGGGGGGTCAGCACGCTGAGGCCCTCACCGTCGACGAGCGCATCCGGATGGGGCTGGGGGAACTCAGCGCCGGTGAACGCAAGGTGGGGCGTGCGTTGTTGTCGCTCTACCCGACGGCCGGTCTCGAGACGGTGGCCGCGCTCGCCTCTAGGGCGGGGGTCAGTGCTCCCACGGTGGTGCGCTTCGTCGGGCGCCTTGGTTTCGCGGGGTATGCGGACTTCCAGAACGCGCTCATGCGGGAGGTCCAGGACCGTATGGGCTCCCCTGTGGAGCAGTATGCGCAGGGGAGGGAGGTGCCCAGGGGAGACGATCTCCTGCCCTTCGTGGCAGGCGCATACACCGCTCGTCTCGAGGAGACCTTCCGGGCGTTGCCGCCGAGTGAGTTCGAGCGGGCGGTCGAGATGTTGTGCTCCCCGGAGATGAGGGTGCATGTGGTCGGTGGACGTTTCAGCCACGTGCTGAGCGACTATCTCGTGGCGCACCTGCGCTGGCTGCGCCCCGGGGTCCGTGCCGTGCCCGGCGACGAGTTCTCGAGGGTGGCCCTCGTAGGGGACGCCACCGATCAGGACCTGCTGGTCGTGTTCGACTTCCGGCGCCACGACCCGAGTACGGTGCGCCTGGCTGAGCAGGCTGCCGCAGGTGGAGCGCGCATCGTTCTGTTCACCGACCCCTGGCTCTCGCCGGTGGCCGAGATGGCCGAGGTGGTGCTTCCCACCCGCGTCGAGTCGCCGTCCCCATTCGACTCCCTGGTGCCGGGCATGGCGTTGGTCGAGGCGGTGATCACCGCGGTCACGGAGAGCCTCGGTGACCGAGGCCGTCACCGGGTGGAGGAGCTGGAGGCCCTGCGGGAGCAACTGGACCCCCAATCACCGTCGGCCATGTCTCCGGAGGGTGGGCCCGGAGAGCAGGCTGCGCCGGGTCGGGAGCCCCCGAGCCCGAAGTAATAAACGTTTCGTAACGGACCATTGACCCAGCGGATGTTGGATCTGTTTCATGTGGTCATGAACACATCCAGCGATCCAGCTCGGACCGCGAGGACCGTCGAGGAGACTCAGCTCGGGGCCACCGGCCGCGGACTGGGTGTCTGGGAGGTCTCCGCCCTGTCCGTCGGCTTCATGGGTCCGGTCATGGCGATGTCGCTCAACGGCATCGGCATCGCGGGGCTCGTGGGCACTGCGGTCCCGTTCACCTTCCTGGTGTCCTTTCTGGGCACGATGCTGGTGGCCTACGCCTTCGTGCGCCTGACTCGCTACTTCACCCACGTCGGGAGTGTCTACGCACTGGCCGGCGTCACCCTCGGTCCGCGCGCCGGCTTCTTCGGCGGGTTCGCGCTGCTGGGTACTTACCTCTTCTTCGCCGCCTGCATCGCCGGCGCGTGCGCGGTCTTCTTCGAGGCGATGATGCAGCAGGTCAGCGTCGCCATGCCGGACCGGGCTTGGCTGCTCGTGCCGGTCGTGGTGGCCCTGCTGACCCTCCTCCTGAACCTGCGTGAGTCCACCGTCACCACGCGGACCCTCTTGGTGATCGGCATGGCCGGCATCCTGGCGATGCTGGCACTCGCCCTCGTGATCGTCACCAAGGTGGCATCCGGGGCCGCACCCGTCTCCAACGGTGTGGACCTGTCCACCCTGACCCCCGGGGAGAACTCGTGGAACGCGGTCATAACGGCCTCGGTCTTCGGATTCCTCTCCTGGGCCGGGTTCGAGTCGGGCACCTCGCTGGCCGAGGAGTCCCGGGAGCCCAAGCGCACCATCCCGCGGGCCCTGCTCATCGCCGTCGTGCTCGCCGGGGTGCTCTACACCTTCGTGATGTTCGCGCAGACCATCGGTTACGGCACCGACGCCGCCGGGCAGGAGGCCTTCGCCGGAGCGAGCTCGACGCTCACCGAACTCGGGGCCACCTACATCGGGCGCTGGTTCGCGATCCTCATCTCGGTGGTGGCCTTCCTCGTGGCCTTGGCCTCGCTGTTGAGCTCGACGGCGGCCGCCGCTCGGCTGCTCTTCGCCCTGGCACGGGACGGCTTCGGACCCGCTGCGCTGGCCCGTGCCGGTGTGCGAACCGGGGTGCCGACCACGGCGACGGTCACCGTGGTCGGGCTGACCCTGGCCCTGGTTTTCCTGCTCGCGCTCCTGGGCGGTGGCTCGGTGGAGGTCTACTACTGGTACGCCACCATCGCCACCCTCTGCATGGTCGTGGCCTACGGGATGACCTCCGTGGGTGTGTTGCGCCACACCTTCCGCCCAGGTTCACCGATCCGGCGCTGGGAGGCCGTCGCTCCCGTCCTCGGCCTCGTCTATCTGGCCTACGTGTACCTCGTGCAGGTCACCGGGCAAGAGGCCCCCTACACCTACTTCCCCTGGCTCGCAGGGGTCTGGTGCCTCCTGGGTGCCGTCGTCATCTTCGTCAAGCCCCGTCTGGCAGAGCGCATCGGCGCTCGCCTGACGGTTGAGGACCTGGAGTGAGAACCGTGAACGAGAACCCGTCAACAGATGCCCTGACCCCACTCACCTTCGTTGCCACCAGCGATCTCACCGCCATCACCAAGGGTCGTGCCCTCCCCACTGACCAGCTCAGGCCGGGCGAGACCACCGGCTGGGTACCGGCCAACATCGGCATCGGGACCGGTGGCCACATCGCAGAGAAGATCCCCTTCGGTTCGACCGGAGACCTCCGGCTCCGGCCGGATTCCACGGCCAGCTACCCGATCACCGGGGTCTCCGGGAAGCCCGACACCACGGTGGTGTTCGCGGATGTCATCACCACCGGTGGTGATCCGTGGGACTGCTGCCCCCGGACCTTCCTCCGCGACACGGTGAAGGCGCTGCAGGCGGAGCTTGGCGTGACTGTGAAGGCCTCCTTCGAGCACGAGTTCATGGATCGAGACGCCAATGACACCCACCACCCCTTCTCCTGGAGGAGTCACCGGGCCGCGGAGCCACTCGGCTCCCGGGTGGTCACCTCGATGCAGGCCGCCGGCCTGGAACCGGAGAACTGGTTGCCGGAGTACGGTCTGCACCAGTACGAGGTGACGATGCGACCGACCGACCCCGTCAGTGCCGCCGACCGGGCGATCGTGGTGCGGGATCTCGTGCGCGACGTGTTCGCCTCGGCCGGTCACCGAGCATCGTTCACGCCCATGCTCATCCCCGGTGAGTCGGGCAACGGCGTGCACGTGCACTTCAGCCTGAGCGACGCCGACGGTCGGAACGTCTTCTTCGACGACTCCCGTCCCGGACGCCTCTCGGAGACGGGTGGTCAGTTCGCGGCGGGCATCCTGCAGCGGGCCCGTTCATTGGCGGCGCTCTTCGCCCCGCTTTCCGCGTCCTACCTGCGGCTGCGGCCCAACCAATGGGCATCGGCCGGCATCTTCGTGGGGCTGCACAACAGGGAGGCCCTGTTGAGACTGTGCCCCACCGTCGAGATCGGAGGCCGCGACCCGGAGCCACAACTGCACCTCGAGTTTCGCGGTGGTGACGCCGGCGCCAACCCGTGGTTGCTGCTGGGCATCGTCCTGCGCGCCGGGCTCGAGGGAGTGCGCCAGGGAGTCGAACCGGCCCTGGTGCGGGAAGGGGAGGTGGACCTTTCCGACTCCTCGGCCGGAATCCCTGACTTCCCCCACTCCCTGGAGGAAGCACTGGAGCTGTTCGCCGGTGACGAGGAGGTCCGTGGGTGGTTCGCCCCGGACCTCGTGGAGACCTTCCTGACCATCAAGCGAGAGGAGCTGGCCGAAGTGGCATCGCTGAGTGACTCCGAGACCTGTGAGTGGTACGCCCGTGTCTACTGAGCAGCTGATGACCCTGGACCTGGTGGATCACCATTGCCACGGCGTGGTGACCGTCTCCCCGGACCGGGCGGGCCTGGAGGACCTGCTCACCGAGTCGGATGCCCCGGCGCCGCCGGGGACCAGCTTCTTCGACACCCAATTGGGTTTCGCCGTGCGCCGCGAGTGCGCGCCGGTGCTGGACCTGCCTCCCTTCGCTGCGCCGGAGGAGTACGTGGCACGCCGCGGGGGGTTGGGGCCCCAGGAGGTCAACCGTCGTCTGCTGCGGGCGGCACGGATCGGCAACTACATCATCGAGACCGGACACCGCTCGGACGACATCCTCTCCCCGGCGCAGATGGGAAAACTGGCCGGAGCAGGCTTCGCCGAGGTCACTCGACTGGAAGTGCTCGCCGAACAGGTCGCCGGCCGGGCCGGGGCCGAGGACTACCCGGCCGCCTTTCGGTCGGCGCTGGACCGGGCCCTGCGGACCTCCGTCGGCGTCAAGACGATCGCCGCCTACCGGGCCGGTCTGGACCTGGACCCGGAACGCCCGGACGAGGCCGAGGTGGTCCGGGCCGTGCAGGAGTGGACCGCTGACGGGAACCGGGGGCTCCGGTTGGAGGACCCGGTGGTCATCCGCTTCGGACTCTGGGAGGCCATCGACCGGGGTGTGCCGATCCAGGTGCACGTCGGCTACGGCGACCCGGATGTCGACCTCCACCGCTGCAACCCCCTGCTCATGACCGAGCTGCTGCGTCGCAGTCGGGGCAGCGGGGCACTGTGGACCCTCCTGCACTGCTACCCGTACCACCGGGAGGCCGGCTACCTGGCCCACGTCTTCGAGCACGTGTACTGCGACGTCGGCCTGGCCGTGAACTTCACCGGGGCGCAGTCGGCGCAGGTCATCGCCGAGTCGCTTGAGCTGACGCCCTTCCACAAGGCGCTCTTCTCCTCTGACGCCTTCGGGGCGGCGGAGCTCTACCACCTCGGGGCCCTGCTCTTCCGGCGTGGACTGGCTGCGGCCCTGCAGTCCTGGGGCGAGCGTGCGGGATGGCCCGTCGACGAGCAGCTCCGGGTGGCTCGGATGATCGGGTCCGAGAACGCCCGGCGCGTCTACGAGCTGGACCGGGTGGCCACCATCACCCGGGTCGGGGAAGCATGAGGGGCGTCCGCACGACCGACCTCGCCGAGTTGCAGACCCGGTGGTTGACGGCGGTGGACGGTGAGCTCGAGGCGGCGCTCCGGTTGCGGCGCGAGGTCCATGCCGACCCGCGGCTCTCGGGCAACGAGGAGGACACCGCGGCCCGGGTGGAGAAGGCCCTCGGCCTGACGATGGAACGCGTCGCCGAGACCGGCCGGGTCGGCCGCATCGGGCCGGCCACGGGGCCCTCGGTGCTCGTGCGGGGTGAGCTCGACGCCCTGCCGGTGGTCGAGGAGACCGGGGCCGACTGTGCCGCGACGAACGGTGCGATGCACGCCTGCGGGCACGACGTGCACCTGGCGGCCCTCATCGCGGTGGTGCGCGCCGCCGCCGGGCTGGACCTGCCGCTGGGGTTGGTTCCGCTGCTGCAGCCGCGGGAGGAGACCTATCCCTCCGGGGCCCGGGACGCCGTCGAGGAGGGGGCCCTGAGCCGTTGGCAGGTCGGCGCGGCCGTCGGCGCCCACGTGCACCCGGCGGTCCCCCCGGGTGCGGTGGCCACGGGGGGTGGGGTGGTCAACGCCGCTGCCGACGAGATCCGGATCGAACTCTCCGGCAGGGGTGGCCACGGCGCCTACCCCCACCGGGCAGCCGACACCGTGGCCGCGCTGGCCCACAGTGTGCTGGCCCTGCAGGAGGTGGTCCGCCGACACGTCTCGCCGATGCGACCGGCGACCCTCTCCGTCGGCCACGTGAGCGCCGGGGCGCAGAGCGCGAACGTCCTGCCCGAACGGGCCCTCGCCCTGGCCACCCTGCGCACGACCGACGCCACGGACCGGGAGGTCGTCCTCCGGGAGGTCCGACGGGCGGTGGAGAGCCAGGCCCGGGTCTTCGGCGTGACGGCCGAGGTGGACGTCGTCGCGGGGGAACCGGTGCTCGAGAACGATCCGGGCCTGGTCGAGTGCATGGACCGTTGGTTGGTCAGGTCGGGGGCTGAGCCCACCGAGCCGATGCGCTCACTGGGGGCCGACGACTTCTCCTACTTCTGCGAGCAGGTGCCCTCGGTCATGGCCTTCGTGGGCGTGACGGTGGCCGGCCACGTCGAGCCCCCGCAGTTGCACACCGCCACCTTCCTGCCCACCGACGACGCGGTGCGGGACGTGGCCCGGGCGATGGTCGCGGGGTACCTGGGTGCGGTGGAACGTCTGGTGCCACCGGAGACGTGATCGTGGGACCCGCTGACCGGAGGAGCAACTGATGACCGAGCCGTGGCAGGAGCCGAGGACCGACGCCCGGTGGTACGCCGCCGACGAGGAACTCCTCGCCGGGGTGGAGAAGCTCCGTTTCTTCCCCCAGGTGGCCGAACACGGGAAGGGGTCTGTGCTCACGACGCCCGAAGGTCGGGAGGTGCTCGACCTCAGCGCCAGCTGGACGGCGACGGGTCTGGGCCTGGGGCACCCCGACGTGGTGGAGGCCGTGAGCCGGGCAGCAGCGCACCCGCCGGGCGGGTCCCTGCTCTCAGGAGCCCACCCGGGCGCGGTCGGCCTCGCCCGGGACCTGCTCGACCTCGTGCCCACGCGCGGTGACGATCGGCAGGTGTACCTCGGTCACGCCGGCTCGGACGCGAACGACGTCGCTGTCGCCGCGACCCGTCACGCCACCGGGCGACGACGGATCGTCGCCTTCAAGGGCGGGTACCACGGCGGGATCGGTCGGTCCCGGGGAGTTTCCGGCGTCCACGTGGAGGCAGGCGTGGAGGCGGAGGAGGGCCTGACACTCGTGCCCTACCCCGATCCCTACCGGCCCTGGTGCCCTGGCGACCTGCTCGAGCGCAGCCTTGCGGTCGTCGCGGATGCGCTCGCAGCGGGGGACGTGGCTGCGCTCATGGTGGAACCGGTGCAGTGCGACGGTGGCGTGGTGCTTCCGCCGGACGGGTTCCTCACCGGTCTGCGTGACCTGGCCGACGAGTACGGCGCACTGCTGGTCGTCGACGAGGTGAAGGCCGGCCTCGGGCGGACCGGGCACCTCCTGGCCCACCAGCACGAGGACGTCGTGCCGGACCTGGTCACCCTCGGCAAGGCGCTCGGGAACGGCCTCCCCCTCTCCGCGGCGGTCGGGCCGACGAGCACGCTGGGGGAGCCGGTGGCCAGTGCCCTCATGACGACGGTCGGCAACCCCGTCTGCTGCGCTGCGGGCCGGGCGGTGCTGGGCCTCCTGCGCGACGGGGCCATCACGGAGCGGGCCGTGCACGCCGGGGAGCGGGTGCGTGATCTGCTGCGGGAGCACGCAGGCTCGGGACGGCCGGGCGCTGGTGCCGTGGGTGACGTCCGGGGGCGGGGGTTGCTCATCGGTCTCGAGCTGGTGGTGCCCGGCACCACCGAGCCCGATCCGGAACTGGCGGCAGCGACCAGTTACGCAGGGTGGCAGCACGGGGTGGTGGCCTACCCGGTGCGGGGCAACGTCCTGGAGATCACACCCGCCCTCACGATGACGGCCGACGAGCTGGAGCGCGCGGTCGGTCGCCTGCTGGACGCCCTTGACTCGGCGGCTCGTGGTGAGGTCGACCCGGCCGTCCTGCGGGCATACTCCGGGTGGTGAACACGGCCCCATCCCCGATCACTGTGCCACCGGCCCCTCAGGGTCGGACTGGTGCCTCGACCACCCGAGGAGTCCCACCGATGCACCCCGACCACGCGTCTGGCCAACACGACCACCACGAGTGCGTGAATCACTTCGACGAACGCGCGGCCGACTGGGACGAGAAGCCCGGCAAGCGGGAGGAGTCGGTCCGCATCGCCGAGGCGGTGGCCTCCGCCCTCCCGCTGCAGGGCGACGAGCGCCTGCTGGAGTACGGCGCGGGCACCGGGTTGGTGGCCACGGCGCTCGCGGACCGGGTCGGTCCGGTGACGCTGGCCGACGCCTCCACCGGCATGGTCGAGGTGATGCGGCAGAAGGCCGCCGCCGGGCAGCTGCCGGGCGGTGCGCGCGTGTGGCAGCTCGACCTCACGCGGGAGGAGTCGCCGGCCGAGCAGTTCGACCTGGTGGTGTGCAGCCTGGTGCTGCACCACCTGCCGGACGTGCCGCCGGTGCTCACGGCCCTGCGCGGTCTGCTGGCCGCCGACGGCCAGCTGGCGGTGCTGGACCTGGACAGCGACCCGGACGGGTCGTTCCACGCCCACCTGGACGACTTCGACGGTCACCACGGGTTCGACCGCGAGCAGCTGGCCGTGTGGTTGGCCGATGCCGGCTTCGTCGACGTGGACGTGCGCGACGGCACGACCATCAGCAGGCCCGACGGCGACTACCCCGCCTTCCTGGCCACCGCCCGCCGGGAGGACTGAGCCCGATCAGGCGATGAGCTGCACGCCGGCGGCGGCGAGCAGTCCGAAGGCGGTACCCCACAGCGTGATGCTCACGCACTGCCAGACGATGACCGCCCGGCGGTCGGCGCCGAGGCCCACCATGAGCGCCGAGGTGATCTGGCTGGGCAGCATCGTCTGCCCGAGCAGGGAGACCCCGGGGACGCCCCAGCGGTCGAAGGCCCGGCGGAACCGGGCCCGGCGCGGGCTCTCGTCGGCCGCGTCCGCCGCCACCAGGTCACGGCCCTTGCCGGCCAGGCTGACGATCACCACCATCGAGAGCGCGTTGCCCACGATCGCCACCGGGATGGCCGCCGCGGGGTGCAGGCCGGCCATGACGCCGATGACCGAGCCGAAGTAGCTCTCGACGAACGGGATGGCGCTGACCAGGGCGACGCCGGCCCACTGCAGCGCGGGCGGCAGTCCTTCGGTGAAGCTCTGCAGGCTCTCCAGCACGGTGACCTCCGGGGGAGTCGGGATGGTGCCCCCAGCCTCACCCCGCGCCGGCCGTGCGGGTGGTGAGCGAGGGCACTCGTCGCACCCCGGCTCCTCACGGGTGACAGGTGACGGATGTCAGGCGCTGCGGCCGTGCGGCCGGGCTCACCGGGGCCGTGCAAGGTCGACGCGCTCAGATCCACCCCTTGGTGCGGGCGACCCGGGCGGCCTCGTGCCGGTTGGAGGTGCCCGTCTTGGCGACGGCCGCCGAGAGGTAGTTGCGCACCGTGCCCTGCGACAGGTGGGCGCGCTGGGCGATCTCCTCCACCGGCGCCGCGTCCGCCGAGAGCTCCAGCACGTCGGCCTCGCGGGCACTCAGCGGGGAGGCCCCGGCGGCCAGGGCGTCGGCCGCGAGCTCCTGGTCCACGTACCGGCCGCCCTCGGCCAGCGTGCGCACGGCCTCCACCAGCGAGCGCCGCCCCACGGTCTTGGGCAGGAACCCGCGCACCCCGTTCTCCAGGGCGCGCTTGAGGTACCCGGGCCGCCCGTGGCTGGTGATGATCAGGCTGGCGGCGTCCGGCTGCTCCTGCGCCAGGTGCACGGCCAGGTCGATGCCGTTGCCGTCGGGCAGCTGCAGGTCCAGCAGGGCGACGTCCACCTGCGTGCTGCGCAGCACCGCGTGGGCCTCGGTGACGGAGCCCGCCCGCGCCACCACCTCGAGGTCGTCCTCCAGGGACAGCAGCGAGGCCAGCGCCTCGCGGATGAGGGTCTCGTCCTCCACCAGCAGCACGCGGATCGTGTCGCCGGGGGAGTGCTCGTCGGTCGTGCGGCGCGGGGTCATCGGGCCTCCAGGGTGGGCAGCTCCGCGGTGAGGGTGAAGCGGTCGGCGGCGCGGTCGGTGGTCACCCGGCCACCCGCCCGGGTCACGCGCTCGCGCAGCCCGGTCAGTCCGGTCCCGGCCCCACCGTGCCCGGCGCCGGTGGAGTCACCGCGGGGGCGGTCGTTCGTCAGGTCCAGCCGCACGGCAGCCTCCTGCGGGCTCACGGCGAGTGTCACCTGTCGGGCGTCGGAGTGGCGCAGGATGTTGGTGACGCCCTCGCGCAGCACCCAGCCGACGGCCTCGGCGGTGGCGGCGGGCCAGTCCTCGTGCGGCCCGAGGCGCTCCTCACCGTCGACCCGGACCTCGGCCCCGGAGGACCGGAGCAGGGCCACTGCACCGGTGAGCTCGGTGGTCGGGTCCATCTGACGGTACCCGCGCACCACCCCGCGCAGGTCGCTCAGGGCGTCGTGGGTGACGCCGCGCACGGCGTCCATCTCACGGGCAGCGGCCTCCCCGTCCCCGCGCCGGGCGAGCTCGGCGGCCAGCTCGCTCTTGAGGGAGACCACCGAGAGGGTGCGGCCCAGCACGTCGTGGAGGTCGCGGCTGAAGCGCAGTCGTTCCTCGGCCACCGCCAGGTCCGCCGCCACCTGGTGGTGTTGGCCCTGCCGGCGCACCACGTCCATGCTCCACGCGCTGAAGTAGCCGATCACCAGCCCCAGGGTCGTCATCAGCGCGGACAGCGCCATGAGCGGACCGAGGAGGTCCGGGTGGGCCAGCGAGGCCAGCAGGGCCCCCGCCACCGGCACCAGGCTCAGGGGCGCGCTCCAGCGCCAGTGCACGGCCAGCCCCAGCACCGTGGCCAGCACCAGGAGGACGTAGCCGAGCACGGGCAGCCCCTGTCCGGGGTCCTGGCCCCAGGCCGGAGCCACCGCCAGGACCAGGGAGGCTGCCACGGCGCCGACGACCGGAGCCCAGGACGCGCCGGTCGTGCGCCGCTCCTCGCGCAACGGGAGGGCGTCCCGGGTCAGCCAGACCGAGCACGCCAGCAGCACCCCCAGCCCCGGGAGGACCACCCAGCGCACGGTGGGCAGGGTGGCCCAGGCCATGAACGCCGCGATGCCCAGGAAGAACACCAGCACGCACGCCATCGAGACCCGCGAGTACAGGGCGAACTGGCGCACGGCCCGGTCGGTGGCCGTCCGGAAGCGAGGGGTGGGAGCGCGCCGGGTCAGCATGGGCACATCCTGCCTGCCGGGCTCACCCGGCCGACGCCCCACCCGGCTGAGGAACAGGCTCACGGGCCCTGACGTTCTCCTCCGGGGTCCGCTGCGAGCGCGGGCCCGTGCCCGGCCTGCAGGAGGCGTCCATCAGCATCCCCACCGCACCGGGCGCCACCCCCGGCGGCCCACCGCCCGGTCGCGGCGCCCGCCGCATCAGCGCGACCGACCGCGCCCAGCTGCGTGAGCGCCCGGTCGACCACCGTCGCGTCGCCGTGCTCTTCCGCCCGCACCGGCGCGCCCTGGCGCTCGTCACCCTGCTCATCGTGGCTGCCTCCGTGGTCTCCATGGCGCAGCCCTTCCTCGTGCGCGAGGCGGTGGACGTCGCCATCCCACGGCAGGACGTCCCGCTGCTGCTCGCGGTGGTCGGCGGCATGGTCGGGGTCGCTGCGGTCACGGCGCTGCTCGGCGTGGTGCAGACCTGGGTGGCCTCGCGGGTGGGCCAGGAGGTCATGCACCACCTGCGCACACGGCTGTTCACCCACCTGCAGCGCCAGTCGTTCGCGTTCTTCACCCGGTCCCGGGCGGGAGAGGTGCAGTCGCGCCTCATCAACGACGTCGGTGGCATGCAGGGCGTCGTGACGACCACGGCCACGTCGATCGCCAGCAACCTCACCACCGCCGTGGCCACGCTGGTGGCGATGTTCGCGCTCTCCTGGCGGCTGGCGCTCATCTCGCTGGTGGTCGTGCCGCCCGCGGCGTGGCTGACGCGCACCGTGGCGCTGCTGAGGCGGAGGATCACGGCCCAGCAGCAGGCGGGGCTGGCCGAGTTGCACCACCGCATCGAGGAGGGGCTGAGCGTCAGCGGCATCCGGTTGGCCAAGACACTGGGCACCACCCGCCGTGACGCCGAACGCTTCGAGGAGGTGAGCCACGGCCTCATCGACCTGGAGATGCGCAGCCAGCTGGCGGGGCGCTGGCGCATGGCCAGCATGCAGATCGTCTTCGCGGCCGTGCCCGCCGCCATCTACCTGGCAGCCGGGCTGCCGGCCACCTCCGGGGGCATGACCATCGGCACCCTCATCGCCTTCACCACGCTGCAGGCCGGCATCTTCCGGCCGCTCATGGGCCTCATGAACGTCGGCGCGCAGGTGGTCAGCTCGATGGCGCTGTTCAGCCGCATCTTCGAGTACCTCGACCTGGAGCCCGAGGTGGCGGCCCCTGCCGACCCGGTGGAGCTCGACCCCGCGTCCGTGCGCGGCGACCTGCGGCTGGAGGCGGTGAGCTTCCGCTACGAGGGCGGAGACCGCGACGCCGTGCACGAGCTCGCCCTCACGGTCCCGGCCGGTCGGTCGGTGGCGCTCGTGGGGCACACCGGGTCCGGCAAGTCGACCGTGGCCTCGCTGGTGGCGCGGCTGCACGACCCGACCTCCGGGCGCGTCACCCTCGACGGGGTGGACCTGCGCGACCTGGACCCCGAGGCCCTCGCGGCGGTCGTCGGCGTGGTGAGCCAGGAGACCTACATGGTGCACGCCAGCATCCGGGAGAACCTGCTGCGGGCCGCCCCCGACGCCACCGAGGCCGAGCTCTGGCGGGCGCTCGCGGCCGCCCAGGTGGCCGACCTCGTCGCGTCCCTGCCCGACGGCCTGGACACCCTCGTGGGCTCCCGCGGCTACCGGTTCAGCGGCGGGGAGCAGCAGCGCATCGCCATCGCCCGCACCGTCCTGCGCGACCCGCCCGTGCTGGTGCTCGACGAGGCGACCAGCGCGCTGGACAACGAGACGGAGCGGGCCCTGCAGACCGCGCTGGACGGCCTGGCGCAGGGGCGCACGACCCTCACGATCGCGCACCGGCTCTCGACGGTGGAGCAGGCCGACGAGATCGTCGTGCTCGACGAGGGGCGGGTCGTCGAGCGCGGGACGCACGCCGAGCTGCTGGCCCGCGGGGGCGTCTACGCCGAGCTCGCCCTGGCGGGCTGACGGCTCAGAGGGGAGTCGCGCCTCCGGTCGGGGCGTCGGGGCGCTGCCACTGCGGGTCGCGGCCGATGAAGGCCATCAGCCGGTCGACCGGGTCCTCGCTGCCGGTCTCCACCGCGGGGCCGTACTGGCCGGACTGGCGCAGCATCCCGTCGATCGGCTGCATGCCCTCCAGCAGCTGCTCGGCGTAGTCGGGCTCCAGGTCCGCCTTCGCGCCGGTGGCCCGGGCGAGGTCCCAGGTGTGCATGTAGATGTCGGAGACGTAGAGGTCGCCGGTCATCTCGGCGATCGTCTGCCCCGCGAACGGCCCGTCACCCAGCACGATGGTGGAGCGCTCGCTGTCGTCCAGCAGCTCCTGCACGTCGTCGGAGCGCTGGCGCCACGCGGTGGCCGGGTCGGCGTCCGGGTCCCGGTCGGGCAGGTCCACGTCCACCCAGTTCTCCAGCACGGACTCGTACCAGTCGATGAGGTGCTCCACGATGTCGCGGGCCCTCCACTCCTTGACGGGGGTGGGCACGTCCCAGTCGGTCACCTGGTCGGCCACCTCCGCGAAGGCTCGCGAGAAGCGGGCGTGCAGGCCGGATTCGAGACTCATCATGACCTCCGGGTCGTCGGGGCTCGCTCGTGTGGGTCCCCATGATGCCGTGTCCCGATGCTCCGTCGCGTGTCGCCTCCGGTGGCGTGAGCAGGAGCCACCGGGACTGCGCGACCGTCGTCCACGGCACGCCCGGCGTTCATCCCGCCCTCACCGTGCGGTCACACCGTGTTGCTTCACTCCGCGCGTACATCCCTCTCTCCCCCTGGAGTACGTCATGCGACCCCTGTGTCCCGCCCTCCTCGTCTGCGCGACCGCCCTGACCGTCACCGCCCCTGCACCCGCGGTGGCCGCACCCGGGGGTGGCTCGACGTCGACGACCGCCCCCGCACCGGTGATGGGCCAGGCACCCCTGCCCCTGGGTGCACCCGGTCTGACCGAGCACCGTGACGTCCGGCAGCTGGCGCCCGGTGTCACCCAGACCGTCATCGAGCGCGGGGAGGAGGACGCTCCGCAGCAGTGGGTCGTCGAGCTCGCCATCCCAGTGGGGCAGGAGACCCGCCCCGTGTCCAGCCGCGCATACGCTGACGCAGTAGTCGCCGACCTGGCGGCGCACGGCATCGACGCCGAGGCCCAGCTGGTGCGTCAGCAGGGGGCGGTCGACGTGCCCGACGGCCCCCTCGGCTACCGCGTCCGTCTTACCGACGTCGTGGACACGGAGGCGCAGGCCGAGTCGGCGCTCGCCGAGGTCGAGGCGACCGGTCACGAGGGGCGTGTGTGGAACGCGGGGTGGGACGGCGGGACGGCCACGAGGGGCCACTGGACGGTGCGTGTCCTCACCATCGACCCCCGTACCTTCACCGGTGACCTGGAGGCCACCTTCGGAGCCGACCTGCAGCGTCGTGAGAAGACCTCCGAGCTGGCCGCGGGGGCCACGGCGGCCGTGAACGGTGGGTACTTCGTGTTCGACCGGGCCCACGGAGCCGAGGGCGACCCGGCTGGTGTCGGCCAGTACGACGGCGAGGTGCTCAGCGAGCCGGTGGGGGAGCGCCCGTCGATCTCCTTCGATGCCGATGCCAGCGAGGTCTCCGTGGAGCGTCCCCGGTGGGGCGGTACGGCGACCGTGGCCGGTCAGCCGCTGTTGCTCGACGGGGTCAACCGGGTGCCGGGCACGGTGCGGAACTGCGGCGGCCACGGAGACCGGCCGACCGATCTGCCGGTGCACGACACGACCTGCACCGACGAGGACGAGCTCGTCGTCTTCACCGAGCAGTGGGGCGGTTCCACGCCTCGCGGAGCGGGGCGCGAGGTGGTCCTCGATGCCGCATCCGGTGAGGTGCTCGCGGTGAGGGACGGCCGGGGAGCCACGCCCCGGCCCGGTCAGTACGTCGTCCAGGCCACCGGTGATCGGGTGGGCGAGCTGGCCGGGGTGTCCGTGGGGGACCGGCTGCCTGTGAGCACCGGCCTGCTGGGCGCGCCCGGCATGGCGCGTGACGGTGCCATGGCGCTCTCGGGCGGGCCGGAGCTGGTCCGTGACGGGCGGGTGCACGTGACCCTGGCGCAGGACGGCTTCGTGCACGCCGGCAATCCCTCGTTCCAGTACGGCTGGGTGCTCCAGCGCAACCCGCGCACACTCGCCGGTGAGGACTCCGAAGGGCGTCTGCATCTCATCACCATCGACGGGCGCCAGCCCGATGAGCTGGGTGCCTCCATCCCGGAGGCGGCTGCAGTTGCCCGGTCCCTGGGGCTCCAGAGTGCGGTGAATCTGGACGGTGGCGGTTCGACCACGATGGTGGTGGACGGCAAGGTGGCCAACGAGCCGTCCGACGAGGAAGGGGAGCGCGCCGTCGGCGATGCACTCGTCATCACGGCGCCCGAGGGCGGACCCATCGTCGACACGGGCCGCATGCCGGCTGACCGCCGCGTGGAGCTCGGTGCCGTCGGCACCGGCCTGATGCTCGCGGGGGCTGCCACGCTGCGGGTGGCCAGGACGCGTCGCGAGGCCTGAAACAGCCGAGGTCCGTCTCCTCGCTGTGGCCACTGTCCCTTCGCGGCAGTGGCCACAGTGTCGTCGTGGCGGCTGTCGGGATGACCTACGGTGGGCGCCGACGCGGGGTGCCCTGTCCGGGCTGAGATCACACCCGTGGAACCTGATCTCGTTGACACGAGCGGAGGGACGTCATCGTGCAGAACCCACCCGGCCCCGCGGACCCGCGGAGCGCGCCGACGGCACCCAGTGGGGCGGAGGTTGACGGCCGGCCCGCGCCGACTGCCGACGAGCTGGCCACCACCTGGGAGGACGTGCGCACCCGTTCACCGCTGGTGCAGTGCGCGACCAACCGGGTGGCCATGACCCTGAGCGCCAACGTGCTTCTGGCCGCGGGGGCCTCCCCGGCGATGGTGGACACGCCCCGCGAGGCACGGCACTTCGCCGGAGTGGCCGACGCCCTGCTGGTGAACCTGGGCACCCCCACCGAGGAGTCGGTGCTGGGCATCCAGCAGGCCGTGCGCGGCGCCCGGGAGGCCGGCACGCCGTGGGTGCTGGACCCCATCGGCGCCGGTGGGCTGCCCTGGCGCAGTGGTGTGGCACAGCGTCTGCTGGAGCAGGGGCCGACCGTCATCCGGAGCAACGCCTCGGAGGTCATCGGCCTGGCCGGGGGGACCGGTGGCCGGGGTGCGGACAGCACCGCTCGCCCGGAGGACGCGGTCCCGGCCGCGCAGGAGCTGGCCGGGCGGACCGGCGGCGCCGTCGCGGTCAGCGGGGCGGTGGACCACCTGGTCGACCCCGCCCGGCTGCTGCGGCTGCCCCACGGTGACGAGATGCTGACCCGCGTCACGGGCGCCGGCTGTGCCCTCGGTGCCCTGGTGGCCGCATGCACCGCCTGCACCGATGACCCGCTGCGTGCCGCCGCGACCGCGACGGCCGCCTACGGCCTGGCCGCCGAGCGTGCCGCCGGCGCCTCCCGCGGACCGGGCACCTTCGCGGCCGCCCTGCTCGACGAGATCTGGAACCTGACGCCCCAGGAGGTGGCTGACGATGTCTCCCTCTGAGACCGCCGCGGGAACCGAACGCCCCGCGCTCGACCTGACCCTGTACCTCGTCACCGACACGGCCCGCTGCGGTGAGCGTGGCGTGCCGGCGGTGGTGCGCGAGGCGGTGGCCGGCGGCGTCACCTGCGTGCAGCTGCGTGACAAGGAGCTGGACGACGAGGCCTTCGTGCACCTCGGGCTGGAGGTGCGCGAGGCCCTGGCCGGCACCGGCGTGCCACTGCTGCTGGACGACCGCGTGCACCTGGTGCACCGCGTCGGCGCCGACGGCGTCCACATCGGGCAAGAGGACATGCCGCCGGTCATGGCACGGCGCGAGCTGGGGCCGAACGCGCTCATCGGGCTGTCCACCCACTCGGTCGAGGAGGTGCGGGCCGCCAACGAGCTCCCCGAGGGCACGCTGGACTACATCGGCATCGGGCCGGTCTGGCCCACGCCCACCAAGGCGGCGCACGCCCCGGCCATCGGGCCCGAGGGCGCGCGGGCGATGCGCGCCGCGAGTCGCCACCCGGGCGTCGCCATCGGCGGGATCTCGCTGGACAGCCTCGCCGAGCTGCGGGACACCGGCGCCGAGGGCATCGCCGTCGTGCGGGCCCTCTGCACGGCCCCGGACGTGCGCGTGGCCACCAGCGCCTTCCGGGAGGCGTGGCGGTGAGCGCGCCGACCGTGCTGTCCGTCGCCGGGTCGGATCCCTCGGGCGGCGCCGGCATCCAGGCCGACCTCAAGACCTTCAGCGCCCTGGGTGCCTACGGGTGCGCGGCCATGACGGCGCTGACGGCGCAGTCCACGCAGGGGGTCACCGGCATCCACGCGGTGCCTCCGGAGTTCGTGCGCCAGCAGGTGACCACGCTGGTCGACGACGTGCGGCTCGATGCGGTGAAGATCGGCATGCTCGGCACGGTGGAGGTGGCCGAGGCGGTCGCCGGGCTGGTGCGTGAGGTGCTCCGGTGCCCGGTGGTGCTGGACCCGGTGATGGTCTCCACGGCCGGTTCGCGGCTGCTGGACGCCTCCGCCGTCGAAGCGGTGTGCGCCCTGGCGCCGCACGTGGACGTGGTGACGCCGAACGGGCCCGAGGCTGCCGTGATGCTGGGGGTCGACGGGGCGCGGGACGTGGACGAGCAGGTGCGGCAGGCCGTCGAGCTGCAGTGCCGCCTCGGGACGCGGGTGCTGCTCAAGGGCGGTCACCTGCCCGGCGACCCGGTGGTGGACGTCTGGGTCGACGAGGGGCAGGTGCACACCCTCGACGCGCCGCGGGTGCACACGGGGAACACCCACGGCACCGGGTGCACGCTCTCCTCGGCGATCGCGGCGCTGTACCCGCAGCGCGACGGGTGGCTCGAGGCCGTGACCGACGCCAAGGCCTGGCTCACCGAGGCGCTCCGCCACGCGGACGAGCTGCAGGTCGGGCACGGGGCCGGGCCGGTGCACCACTTCCACACGATGTGGTGAGGGGCGCGTGGTCCTGCCCGGCCACGGGCTCGGCCGGGTGAGCCGGCGCCCGTTCGTCTTCCGCTCGGTCTGGCACGAGGCCCGCGATCCCGACGAGGTCTGTGCCCGGTGGGCGGACCCCGTCGCGTACCCCGACTGGTGGGTGGGCGCGCGCTCGGTGTGGCTCACGGGGGAGGGCCGTGGGGAACTCGTCGTGCGCGGCCTGCTGCCGATCTCGTGATCCGCCAGGGCGCCAGGCGCTGTCGCCTCCTGGGTCGAACCTCCCGTGCCGGCCGCCGATCCCGGCCGATTCAGCGTGTCCCATCCAGAGCCCCGGATTGACGCCACCCCCGTTCCATGGTTCATTACTCAAGTAACTAACCAAGGAGGTGTGCGGTGGAGTCGTTCGACGACCGCACGCCCATCTACCTGCAGATCGCCGAGCGCATCCGCCGTGATGTGGCCGCGGGCGAGTTGGGGGAAGGGGACCAGGTGATGTCGACCACGCAATACGCAACGACCCACCGCATCAACCCCGCGACGGCCGGCAAGGCGCTGTCCCTGCTGGTGGACGAGGGTGTGCTGGAGAAGCGCCGCGGGGTGGGCATGTTCGTCACCGCCGGCGCCCGCGACCGGGTGCTGGCCACCCGCCGCGAGGCCTTCTGGGGCGAGGTGTTCGACCCGGCCCTGGCTGAGGCGCGGACACTCGGCATCGACGCCGAGGCGCTCGTCGCGCGCATCGCGGACCGGCTGGGGGACAAGCCGTGAGCGCCGGCTGGCAGGTCGACCTGCGTGGCGTCACCCAGCGCCCCGGTGGGAACACCGTGCTTGACGGCGTGGACGTCACCTTCCGTCCCGGCGTGATCACCGGTCTGATCGGGCGCAATGGGGCGGGCAAGTCCTCGCTGCTGCGCCTCGTGGCCGGGCTCCGCCGCCCGGAGTCCGGGCAGGTCCTCGTCGACGACGCCCCGGTCTGGGAGGACGCGACGCGCACCCGTGACGTGCTCTACGCCGACGCCCTCAGCCCTCTCATGGGTGGCGAGAAGTCCGGTCCCTCGCTCTCCATGGTGCGCATGCTGCGCCCCGGGTGGCACGAGCCGACCTTCACGCGCATCACCGAGCGCTTCGGTGTGCCCCTGAACCGGCGGCCCGACAAGCTCTCCACCGGCCAGCGGGCCGCGCTCTCGCTCGCGGTCGCCCTGGCCTCCCGTACTGAGGTCACCCTGCTGGACGAGGTCCACACCGGCCTCGATGCCGTGGCCCGCCGGTGGCTGGTGGAGGAGCTCCTCGCCGAGTACACGGAGCGCCCCCGCACCATCGTGCTGTGCAGCCACCTGCTGGACGAGGTCGAGGACCTGCTCGAGGACGTGGTGGTCCTGCACGGCGGTCGGGTGGCCGCGGCCGGGTCGGTCGACGACCTGCGTGCCGCCCACACCCCCGAGGGCGGCCGGCTGGCCTCCCTCACTGACGCCCTCGCCGACCTGACCGGAGACGACCGATGAGTACTTCCACAGCACCCGTCCCGCGTGGGGCCAGCTCGCCCCGCCCAGCCGACGGCGCACGTTCCGGCCGCCCGCAGTGGCTCGACGTCTCCCTGTGGTGGGTCCGCCGGACCCTCCTGGACTGGGCCCTGGGGTTCCTGCTGATCATGGCGGCCGCGGTCCTCATCGTGGTGGCCATGGAGGTGAGGGGGCACTTCGACACCGAGCCCCTCTACTGGTTCCTGTTCGCGTGCCTCACGGTGGGTGCCGTGGCTGCGGTGATCGGAGCGCTCGCCACCCGGTCCAAGCCGCTGGTGCGGGCCGGTGCGACGCGGGGGTCGGTCATCGCCGGCCACTGGGCGATCGTGCTGGTGGCAGTGTTCCTGTGGGGCGTGCTGATCGGGCTTGCCGTGCTGGCCGAGCCGCGGCTGCCGGAGGAGGCCATCGGCGCGCTCGACCCGCTCCGGAACTGGCTCGGGGCGCTGCCCCTGTTCCTGACGCTGGCGGTGGCCGTGGCGGTCGTGCTCCGGTTCGGCTGGGGTGGTGGTGTGCCGGTGCTGCTCGTCTGGTTGGTCCTGCTGCCGTCGGTCTTGCCTGCGCTGGGTCTGCCCGCGGCAGTCGAGGAGCTCGCCTGGCCGGGGGTCACCCTGGTCTCAGGGGCTGACTACGAGCCCTCGGGCGAGCTCACGGGTCCTGCCGTGTGGATCGTCGGCGCTCTGAAGGTGGCCCTGCTCGGCATCGTGCACTGGTTGCTGATGCGCCGCATGCCCGTGGACTGAGCGGGGCAGAGCACGAGTGGTCGGTGAGCCGGTCGGCGGGGGCAAGGGGGGCCGGGTGATCGAGGTGGCCCGCTCCGGCCCCCTGCCCGGCCACGGGACCCGTCCGAAGGGCTACCGGGTGTCGGTCCGGCCTCGCTGCCCGGCCACCCCGCCGGCTGCACCACCGTGCCCGCCGCTCACCGCCTCCGGCGCACGCGGGTCTCGTCCCACACCGGCTCGGGCGTCTCGACCACGCGGCCCTCGGAGGTGAACACCAGGAACCGGTCGAAGGCCCGGGCGAACCAGCGGTCGTGCGTCACCGCCACCACGGTCCCCTCGAAGGACTCCAGCGCCTCCTGCAGGGCCTCGGCAGAGTGGAGGTCCAGGTTGTCCGTCGGCTCGTCGAGCAGCAGCAGCGTGGCACCCGAGAGCTCCAGCAGCAGGATGCCGAAGCGCGCCTGCTGACCGCCGGAGAGCTGGTCGTAGGTGCGCTCGCCCGCACCCGCCAGGCCGTAGCGGTCGAGCACCTTCGCCGCCTGTTCGCGCCCCATCCCGTCCCGGTGGTCGTCCCCGCGGTGCAGGATCTCCAGCAACGTGCGCCTCATCAGTGCCGGATGGTCCTGGGTCTGCGCGAACCAGCCGGGCCGCACGCGGGAGCCCAACCGGGCCACGCCCTGGTGGTCCACCGGGGGAGGGGCCACGTCGCCCACCGGCCGGTGCTCCGGCTCGGGGTCGGACCCGCCGCCGGCCAGCAGCCGCAGGAAGTGGCTCTTGCCCGACCCGTTCGAGCCGAGCACGGCCACGCGCTCGCCGAACCAGATCTCCAGGTCGAACGGCTCCATGAGCGTCGCCGCGCCATCCCCGTCCAGGGCGGGCACCCGCAGCTCGAGCCCCTCGGTCACCACGGCGCGTTTCGCGGTCCGGCCGCCGCGCAGCCGCATCCGGACGTCCTGCGTCTGCGCCACCTTCTCCGGCGGCCCGGCCTCCTCGAACTTCGCCAGGCGTGTCTGCGCGGCGCGGTACCGGGGTGCCATCCCGTCGTTGTACTCGGACTTCACCTTGAGGCGGTGCACCAGCGCCTTCAGCTTGGCGTGCTCCTCCTCCCAGCGACGCAACCGCTCCTCCAGGGCGGCGTTGCGGGCCTCCCGGGCCTCCTGCCAGCCGCTGAACGAGCCCGCGTGCGTCCACGCGCTCGCCCCGGCGGCGTGGGGCTCCAGGGTCACCACGTGCGTGGCCACCTGGGACAGCAGCTCCCGGTCGTGGCTGATGAGCAGCACGGACTTGTCGCTGGCCCGCAGCCGCCCCTCCAGCCACCGCTTGCCGGGCACGTCGAGGTAGTTGTCCGGCTCGTCCAGCAGCAGGATCTCGGCCGGGCCGCGCAGCAGAGCCTCGAGCACCAGCCGCTTCTGCTCACCGCCCGAGAGCGTGGTGGCCGCGCGGTGCTGAGCGCGCTCGAAGGGCACGCCGAGCGCCGCCTGCGTCACCTCGTCCCACACCTGCGTCTCGTACTCGTAGCCACCGGCGTCGCCCCAGTCGGCCAGCGCCTGCGCGTAGGCCATCTGGGCGGGTTCGTCGTCGGTCTCCATGAGGCGGAGCTCGGCGGCGTCCACCGCCTCGGCCGCGGTGCGGATGCCGGGAGGGGAGGAGCGCACCAGCAGGTCGCGGACGGTGGAGTCGTCGCGCACCCGGCCGATGAACTGCGGCATGAGTGCCACGCTGCCCGAGGAGACCACGTTGCCCTCCGCGCTCAACCCGCCGGAGATGATGCGCAGCAGCGTGGTCTTGCCCGTTCCGTTCGGCCCCACCAGCGCCACGCACTGCCCGTCACCGACGCGGAACGAGACGCCGCCCAGCAGTGGCCGCCCGTCGGACAGCCAGTACTCGATGTCGTGGACCTCAAGGTGCGGCATGTGCCGGACCGTACCGGCCGGCTGCCGGTGCGACGAACGGTTTTCGCCGGCCGCCACGGCGCGGGTGCAGGCCGCTAGTCGGAAGCCCGGTCGGTGGCTCGTGCCCGGTCGGTGGTCCGTGCCCGGTCGGTGGAGTATGCGCCTCATCGGACGGGCAGCTGACGCGGCAAAGCGTGGGGTCGGTCCGGTTGGCCCGGGTCAGGTCCGTGTGCTTCAGGACCCACCCCGGGCCAACCGGACCCACCCCCGGTCAGCCGGACCGAAGCCTGCCGAAATGGACCGAACCCGGCCGACTCAACCGAGCTCTTCCGAGGCGAAGCGAGCCCTTCCGGCGCGGACCGGGCCCAGCCGACCTGGCCCGGACGGCCGAGCCGACCGGGCCCGCTGCGGCCCACGTGACCCGCTCCGGGCCACCGGTCACCCCGGCCCGGCCCGCCCCCTCAGAGCTCCACGGTGTCGTTCGTGCCGACGTCCTGGCCCTTGCCGTCGCCCTTCTCGGCGTCCGAGCCCAGCAGGGACTTGGCGAACTCGACGGCGGTGCGGCCCTTGCCCTCCACGCTAGGCGCGGCCCGGGGACCCTCGCGACCGCGAGCGGGGTCAGCCGCGCGGGGCCCGGTGGTCGAGGCGCACGTGCTCCGGGCCCAGCTCGCCCACCGTCCGGACACCCAGGAGGCGCATCGCGACCTCGATCTCCGCGCGGAGGATCTCGAGCACCCGATTCACGCCGCGCTCCCCACCCGCCATCAGGCCGTACAGGTAGGCGCGTCCGATCATGGTGAAGTCGGCCCCGAGGGCCAGCGCCGCCAGCACGTCCCCGCCGTTGGTGATGCCGGAGTCCACGACGATCGTGGCGTCGTCTCCCAGCTCCTGCCGGATGCCGGGGAGCTCGGCCAGCGGGACCGGCGCCCGGTCGAGCTGCCGCCCACCGTGGTTGGAGAGGTAGACGCCGTCGCACCCGGCATCGACCGCGCGCCGGGCGTCCGAGGGGGTCTGGACCCCCTTCACCATCAGCGGGCCGGGCCAGACCTCACGGATCCACTCGATGTCGGTCCACGACAGGGTGGGGTCGAAGGTCTTCATGATGACGTCCATGGAGTCACCGCCCGTGGACGACAGGGTGGCGAAACGCAGCGGCTCGGTGGTCAGGAAATCCGTCCACCAGCGGGGGCGGTAGGACGCGTCGGCCAGGGTCCTCAGGGTCAGCCGCGGAGGGATGGTCATGCCGTTGCGGTGGTCGCGGTAGCGCAGTCCCCCGGTGGCCGTGTCGACGGTGACCATCAGGGTGTCGTAGCCCGCGTCCCGCGCCCGCTCGACCAGGCCGCGGGCCCGGTCGCGGTGCTCGTGCCAGGTGTAGAGCTGGAACCAGCGCCGCGTGTCGGGGCTCTGGGCGGCGAGGTCCTCGATGGAGGTGGTCCCCATCGTGGACAGCGCGTAGGGGATCCCGGCCGCGTGGGCGGCCCGCGCGACGGCCGGCTCCCCGGCGGCGTGCATCATGCGGGTGAACCCGGTGGGTGCCAGACCGAACGGGAGCTCGCTGCGTCGCCCGAAGATCTCGGTGCCGGTGTCGATCTCCCCGACATCGCGCAGCACGGTCGGGCGCAGCTCGACGTCGTTGAAGGCGGCGGCGTTGCGGCGCATCGACTCCTCGGAGTTGGCAGCGCCGTCGACGTACTCGAACGGACCCTTCGGCGTGACCCGTCGCGCGATGTGCCGGACGTCCCCGAGGTCCGCCGCACGCTCGAGCCGAGCAGCCGTGCGGTCCACGCGGGGCCGCGTGAACTGCATCAGCGGGGCGAGCTCGCGAGGGTTGGGCAGTTGACGGCGCATGGTGCCTCCTCAGGTCGGGGGAGGGGCCACGCTAGCCCCGATGGTGCGGACCGCCCCTTGCAGATGTGTGCCTGCGTTCCAGAAGTGTTGCTGTGGAGCCGCACTTCTGGAACGCAGGCACACATCTGCGGCGTGGGCTGGCGGATGCGCCCGCGCACCCACATCACCACGCCCACCACGAGCGGAAGCGCGGCCACACCGGCCAGCAGGAGGCCGAGGAAGTCGACGTACGAGCACTCCGTGACCTGGCCTTGGTGCTGCTCACGCTCAGGCTGGACATCGAGACCACCTGCGCCAGCAGGGTGAGCGCCGGTGCGATGAGCACGGGCTGCGGGAGCCCCCAGGGACTTCCGTCGTCGTTCGGCTGCATGGTGTCCTCCCCGGTGGGTGTGCGATCAGGTGCACCCATGCGCACCGCGCGGCGGTGCCCGCCGGTGGCCACCGTGGGCGGAACCTCGCGGCGGGCCGTCCCCCTCCGGCCCGGCCCGCCGCCGTCGGGGTCGTCCCCGGTCTGGCCCGCCTCAGCCGGCCAGTGCCTCGCCCACCGCCGCGCTCTCGATGCCGAGCGCCTCGCCCACCGGCGCGGAGTACAGCGTCCCGCCGTGCGTGGCCAGGCCCTTGGCCAGCGCCTCGTCGGCGCGCAGGGCCCCCTGCCACCCGGCGTCGGCCAGGCGCAGCGTGTACGGCAGCGTCGCGTTGGTGAGCGCCTGGGTGGAGGTCACCGGCACCGCACCGGGCATGTTGGCCACGCAGTAGAACACCGAGTCGTGCACCTCGAAGGTCGGGTCGTCGTGCGTGGTTGGGTGGGAGTCCTCGAAGCAACCGCCCTGGTCGATGGCGATGTCCACCAGCACGCTGCCGGGCTTCATCTGCGCCACCAGGTCGTTGGTCACCAGCTTCGGCGCCGCGGCACCGGGGATCAGCACCGAGCCGATCACCAGGTCCGCCTCGGTCACGGCCTGCTCGATGGCCAGCGCGGAGGAGGCGATGCCGTGCACCCGGTTGCTGTAGCGCCAGAAGCTCATGCGCAGCTTCTCCAGGTCGATGTCCAGCAGGGTCACGTCCGCGCCCATGCCCATCGCGATGTTGGCCGCGTTCTGCCCGGCGGTGCCGGCACCCAGCACGGCCACCTTGGCGCCCGCCACGCCACCGACGCCACCCATCAGCACCCCGCGACCACCACGGGCCTTGAGCAGCGAGGCCGCACCCACCTGCGGTGCGAGGCAGCCGGCCACCTCGCTCATCGGGTACAGCAGCGGCAGCGAGAGGTCGGCGCGCTGCACGGTCTCGTAGGCGATGGAGGTGGTCCCTGCCTCGAGCAGTGCCTTCGTCAGCTCCGGCTCGGCGGCCAGGTGCAGGTAGGTGAACAGCACCTGGTCGGCGCGCAGCCGGTGGTACTCCTCGGCCACCGGCTCCTTGACCTTCACCGCCATCTCGGCCTCGCCCCACAGGTCGTCGGCCGACTCGACGATCCGCGCTCCCTGCGCCACGTACTCCTCGTCGGTGATGCTGCTGCCCAGGCCGGCCCCGGCCTGCACGAGGACCTCGTGGCCCCGCTGGGTGAGCTCCCGGACGCCGACCGGGGTCATCCCCACCCGGTACTCGTTGTTCTTGACTTCTGCCGGAACGCCGATGCGCATGTCGCCTCCTGATGCCGCTGTGACGGGTCGCGCCTCACGACGCCGTCGCCGAATCGTTGCAGAAGCGTTGTCGAAACACGTTCCGGGGGCGGGGCCCGTGGCCTAGCGTTCCCATGAACTTGCCCATCCCCGAGTGATCCTGCGAAAGGTTCCTCATGTCCGACGCTCTCTCGACGATCAACGACATCGTCTGGTCCCAGTGGCTGGTGTGGCTCTGCCTGGCCGCCGGTCTGTTCTTCTCCGTGCGTCTGCTCTTCCCGCAGGTGCGCCTCTTCGGCCGCATGCTGCACGAGATCCGCCACGGGGAGACCTCCCACTCCGGTGTCTCCCCCTTTCAGGCCCTGGCCGTGTCCCTGTCGGGCCGTGTCGGCACCGGAAACATCGCGGGAGTGGCCACCGCCATCGCGATGGGTGGCCCGGGTGCCGTGTTCTGGATGTGGGTGGTCGCCTTCCTCGGTGCCTCCACCTCCTTCATCGAGTCCACCCTCGGTCAGGTCTACAAGGAGCGGGACGACAGCGGTGAGTACCGCGGTGGTCCGGCCTACTACATCGAGAAGGGGCTGGGGCAGCGCTGGTACGGCATCCTGTTCGCCATCGTCTCGGTGCTGGCCATGGGTCTGTTCATGCCCGGCGTGCAGTCCAACGGCATCTCCGAGGCCATGAACAGCGCCTGGGGCATCGACCCGATGTGGGTGGCCGTCCTCGTGGTCATCGCGCTGGCCTTCATCGTGGTCGGCGGCATCAAGCGCATCGCCACCTTCGCCGCCATGGTCGTGCCCTTCATGGCCATCGCCTACATCGTGCTGGCCCTGATCGTGCTGGTGGTCAACGCCGCCGAGATCCCGGCGGTCCTGCGGCTGGTCCTGGGCGGCGCCTTCGGCATGGACTCCGCCCTGAGCGGCATCCTGGGCGCCACCATCGCCTGGGGCGTCAAGCGTGGCATCTACTCCAACGAGGCCGGCCAGGGCACGGGCCCGCACGCCGCCGCCGCGGCCGAGGTCTCCCACCCGGCCAAGCAGGGTCTGGTGCAGGCCTTCGCCGTCTACGTCGACACCCTGTTCGTCTGCTCGGCCACGGCGTTCATGATCCTCTCCACCGGCATGTACGAGGTGTTCGACGAGAAGAACGGCGAGAAGCTGATCCTCGAGGGCCCCGCCGAGGTGCACGGCACCTCCGCCGGGCCGGCCTACACGCAGGCCGCCCTGGACACCGTGTTCAGCGGTCTGGGCGGGTCGTTCGTGGCCATCGCGCTGCTCTTCTTCGCGTTCACCACGATCGTGGCCTACTACTACATGGCCGAGACGAACATGACCTACCTGTTCCGGCGCGCCACCCCGATGACCCGCGCCGTCGCGGTCCGCTTCGTGCAGCTGGCCATCCTGCTGGCCACGGCCTACGGCGCCGTGCAGACCGCCGAGGACGCCTGGGCGCTGGGCGACATCGGTGTGGGCCTCATGGCCTGGCTGAACATCATCGCCATCCTCCTGCTGCAGGGGCCGGCGGTGAAGGCCCTCAAGGACTACGAGCGCCAGCTCAAGGAGGGCCGCGACCCGCAGTTCGACCCGCGCGAGTTGGACATCCGCAACGCCGAGTTCTGGGCGGAGCGGGCCGACGGTGGTGACGTGATCGTCGACGGGCACCCGCTGCGCGGGGCCGAGACCGGCACGCACCGCTGACCGGCTGCTCGCTCCGGACGCGGACGGCGCCCGCTCCCCTCGGGGAACGGGCGCCGTCGCGCGTGCCGGGGGTGGTCTCAGGTGCGCACGTGACCGGACGCGATGTCGGTGCGGGCCCGGAAGAACAGCAGTGCCGCGGCGGTCGCCACCACGAGGAACGCGCCCGCGATGCCCAGGACCGTCGTGTACCCGAGGCTCTCGGCCAGGCCCAGCAGCAGCCCGCCGCCCAGGAAGTACACGATCATGCCCAGCGAGGCCAGGAGCGTGAAGTCACCACCGGCGGTGTCCGGGCGCGCGAGGTCCATGTTCACCGTGTAGACCAGCGCGTTGGCCACGGAGTTGAACACGACGAACAGGCTGAGGGCCAGCACGGTGGTCACCAGCGGGGCACGCCCCCCGGTGAGAGGCAGCAGCGGCAGCAGCGAGAGGGCCCCGCCGAGCCCGGCCACCACGAACATGGCGCGGCGACCGAACCAGTCCACCAGGCGGCCGGCCACCAGGCCGGCCAGCATCGCCGGGACGGCGATGATCACCGACAGGACGACGGCGGCGCGGCTGAGCGACCACCCGGCGTCCAGCAGGGCCGGCTCCAGCAGGAAGTACGACCCGCCGATGCCGATGTGCAGCAGCGGGATGACGACCAGGCCCCACAGAGTGGCCCCGGGCTGGCGGAGCACGCCGAGGGCCTGGCTCACCAGGGGCATCCGCAGCGGCGGGGTGCCGTGATGGCCGGTGGACTCGTCCAGCCGGAGCACGAACAGGTACGGGAGTGCCGCCGTGGCCGCGAGCAGCAGCACCGCGGGCGTCCACCCGAACTGGTCGTACACGACGACCACCAGGCCGCCGCCCACCAGCGTGCCCAGCCACTGGGCGCCGATGACGATGCCGTTCACCCGGCCACGTCCCTCGGACGGGAACAACCGGGCCGCCAGGGCGTCCACCGCGACGTCCTGCGTCGCCGAGACGAGCAGGTACAGGCCCGCCACGAGGGCCACGCCCGCCATTCCCTCGCGCAGGTCGCCGAAGGGCAGGAGCGCCAGGATGCTCACCACCACCAGGGGCTGGGTCCACAGGATCCAGCGCCGGTAGTGGCCACCGCGCCCGGGAGGCGCGTACCGGTCGACCATCGGTGCCCACAGGAACTTCAGGGCCCAGACCATGCCCAGCTGTGTGATGAGCGCGAGGTCCGTGAGGCTCAGCCCCTGCTCCCGGGCGATGCCGATGAGTCCCGTCGACAGGAAGCCGACGCCCAGGTACTGGGTGACGTAGAGCGAACTCACCGCCGGCAGGTGGTTCGGGTCCCGGGGCGCTGGGGCACTCTCGGCACCGCGTCCGGACGGAGTGGGGTCGTGGAGGATGGTCTCGGTCACAAGAGAAGGGTAGGCGAACCTCATCTCGATCGTGGATGTGGCCCCGGACACGCCCTCCTCGGGGCGCGGGGGAGGTCGGTGCAGAATGGGGTGGCCGTGGCAGCGCGTGCGCGGCGAGCCGTGACGAAGGGAAACCTGCCGTGAGTGAACGTCCGTCCCCGGAGAGCCCCCTCGCGCAGGAGGGCGCGGAGCCCGCGCCGGGCTGGGCCACCGACCGCGCGCTGGGGTGGCTGCTGACCATCACCGGGCTCGTGGGCTGGTTCGGCAGCGCGATGCTGGTCTACGAACGCATCGAGCTCTACATCAACCCGCTCCACCAGACGTCCTGTGACGTCAACCCGCTCGTCAGCTGCGGCAGCGTCATGCAGACCTGGCAGGCGGCACTGTTCGGCTTCCCCAACCCGCTCATCGGCATCGTCGGCTACGCGATCGTGGTGGCGATCGGCACGGCGCTCCTCGGTGGCGCCTCCTTCGCCCGCTGGTACTGGATGCTCGTCTGGGGTGGGGTGACCCTGGCCATGGCGTTCATCCTGTGGCTCTGGTCGCAGGCGCTGTTCGACATCGGCAAGCTCTGCATCTACTGCATGGTCGCCTGGGCCGGCACCATCCCGATGTTCGTCGTGCTCACCGGTGCCCTGCTGGCCCGGGGGATCCTGCCCGGCTCCGAGGGGCTGCGCCGTTTCGCCGCGGGGTGGACCTGGGTGCTCACTCTGCTCTTCTACGTGGCGATCATCGCCTCGGTGCTGGCGGTGTTCGTGCCCAAGTTCATGGCCCAGTGAGCCGCGCGGCGGTGGTCAGCGGGTGCGCTCGCAGACCGCCGCCAGTCGGGCGAGCCCCTTCTCGAAGTCACGGCCCAGCCGCTGCTCCATGTCCATCACGGGGGAGAGCAGGCGCATCACCAGGTTCTTCCGACCGCGCATGGTCCACTCGACGAGGGTGCCGATCTCGGTGGGGTGCAGTGTGAAGGTGGCCGTGTGGTCGCCGCGGAAGGGCTTGTCGAAGTGCAGGTCCAGCGAGACGCGGTCGAGATCGGAGTACGTGATCTCCATCCGGCCCTTTCCGGCCTTCGCGTTCCCCTCCCAGGCGTAGCGCGCACCGGTGCCGTTGGCGGGCGTCGAGTAGGTGCGGCGCTGGTCGGGGTCGAGGTCCTCCCAGGGGGACCACCGCTGCCAGCGGTGCAGGTCGTTGACGAACGAGAACACGGTCCGCTGGTCGGCCGCGATCTCTCGGGAGCGGGTCACCTCGAAGGTCTGTGCCATGCGCCCATCATGGCGCACGGACGGGCCCCGTGCCGTGACGGTCGGGGCTCCGTCGGCCCGGCCCTGTGACCCGGCTCCGTAGACTGCCGGCATGCGTGATCTCCAGCGAGTGATCATCGACGAGATGGGCGTGCTGCCCACGATCGACCCGGCCCGGGAGGTCGAGCGGCGGGTGGCCTTCCTGCGGGACTACCTGCGGGCCACCGGCACCCGCGGCTTCGTGCTCGGCATCTCCGGCGGGGTGGACTCCACCGTCGCGGGGCGTCTGTCGCAGCTGGCCGCCGAGCAGCACCGCGCCGACGGCGGGGAGGCGGTCTTCGTCGCGGTCCGCCTGCCGTACCACCAGCAGGCGGACGAGGCCGACGCCGCGGCCGCCATGGACTTCGTGGCCGCCGACGAGGAGATCACCTACGACGTGGGGCCGGCGGTCGACGCCTTCGAGGAGGAGTTCTCGGCCGCGCTGGGGCGTGGGGTCAGTGACTTCAACAAGGGCAACATCAAGGCGCGGCTGCGCATGGTGGCGCAGTACGCCGTCGCCGGGGAGCGCTCGCTCCTGGTGGTCGGCACCGACCACGGGGCGGAGTCGGTCACCGGATTCTTCACCAAGTTCGGCGACGGCGGCGCCGACATCCTGCCGCTCTTCGGGCTGGACAAGGGGCAGATCCGGGAGGCCGCCCGGCACCTGGGGGCGCCGGAGCGCCTGTGGGCCAAGGTGCCGACCGCCGACCTCCTGGACGACCAGCCGCTGCACACCGACGAGGACGAGCTCGGCCTGACCTACGAGGACATCGACACCTACCTGCAGGGCGGTGAGGTGCCCGAGGAGGTGGCCGAGCGGATCGAGCACAAGTGGCGCACCTCGCGCCACAAGCGCACCACCCCCGTCACCGTCCACGACAGCTGGTGGCGGACCGATCACGACACGGAGGACTGAACATGCAGCTCGAGGGCAAGGTCATCGCCGTCACCGGCGGTGGCAACGGCATCGGCCGGGAGGTCGTGCTCGGGCTCCTGCGGGCCGGCTCCCGCGTCGCCGCGCTGGACCTGAGTGCCGACGGCCTGGAGGCCACCGTCGCCGAGGCACGCTCCGAGGGGGCCGACGGTGCCCTGACCGTGCACCGGCTGGACGTGACGCGGCGGGACGACGTCTCCGCCGTGCTCGACGAGGTGCTCGCCGCGCACGGGGCCGTGGACGGCCTGGTGAACGTCGCCGGGATCATCCAGCCGTTCGTCACCCTGGACCAGCTCGACGTGGCCGAGATCGACAAGGTCATGGACGTCAACTTCTGGGGTGTCGTGCACACCTGCCAGACCTTCCTGCCGCACCTGCGGAGCCGGCCGGAGTCCGCGATCGTCAACGTCTCCAGCATGGGGGCGCTCACGCCGGTGCCGGGCCAGGCGGCCTACGGGGCCAGCAAGGCCGCGGTCAAGCTGTTCACCGAGGCGCTCTACTGCGAGCAGAAGGAGGGCCCGGTGGCCGTCACCGTCGTCTTCCCGGGGGCGACCGCCACCGACATCGCGGGCAACTCCGGGGTGTCGGTCGCCGCGTCGGTGGACGACACCGCCGCCTCCGAGGCGCAGGACCGCCCGACGACCCCGGCGCCCGACGCCGCGGAGGCGATCATCCGGGGCATCGAGTCCGGGGCCTTCCGGGTGGTCATCGGCAAGGACACCCGCTTCGTCGACTGGGCGAGTCGGGTGGCCCCGCGGTGGGCCGCCGACTTCGTCACCCGTCGCATGGCCGACCTGCTGGGTGGGCGATGAGCGAGGTGGAGACGTACCTCCCCAGGCAGGGCCTGGACGACCTGGAGCGCTTCCGTCTGGCGCAGACCCAGATCGAGGAGCGCCGCTACCGGGAGGCCGCCGTGGAGCTGGAGACCCTGCTGGGCACCTCCGACCCCGGCCACGGCCTCGACGAGGTGCGGTTGCTGCTGGTGCGTGCCTACTTCCACTCCGCGCAGCTCTCCCGCGCGGAGAACCTCGCCCGGGAGATGCTCGCCGACCGGCCGGAGGACGGGTACCTGGCCCTGGTGCTGGCCCGGTCGTTGGAGCGGCAGAGCCGCGACGCGGAGGCGGTGCCCTACCTGGAACGCGCCCGCGTCCTCGGGCAGGAGATCTGAGGCACCCGTCGGTGGCGTCGTCCTGCGGGGCGGACCTTGTCCCCCGTGCGTCGGGCCCCTAGCGTGAACACCGTTGACATCGACTCGTCCCGGGAGGACACCATGGCCAGCAAGCTCAACCCCTACCTGACCTTCGACGGTGACTGCGAGGAGGCCATGCGCTTCTACGGCGAGGCCTTCGGCGCCGAGCCGCGGATCATGACCTTCCGGGACGCCGGCATGGAGGAGGCCGGCGTCATGCACGCGGCGCTGGAGTCCCCGGAGGGGTGGACGCTGTTCGCCAGCGACACCCACCCGGCCATGCCCGGTGAGCACGTGGTGGGCACCAACCTGCAGGTCTCGATCTCCGGTGACGAGGCCGACCGTCTCCGTGAGGTCTTCGAGAAGGTGACCGTCGATGGCACCGTGATCATGCCGCTGGAGAAGCAGATGTGGGGCGACGTGTACGGCCTGGCCACCGACCGCTTCGGCATCCAGTGGCACGTGAACATCGCCGGGGACGCCGCCTGACGCGCTGCTGACCCACCGCGCGGCACCCGCTCCGGGGAGGGGGGTGGGTGCCGCGTGGCGCACCGCACAGCCGGTCCGGGGAACGGGTGGGGCCCCTCGTTCGTTGCCGCAGGGGTCCCCACCCGGCGCCGAACGCGCGGCGCACCTCACCCCGAAGGAGACCCGTGGCCCACACCACCCACCGGTCCGACCCGCGCACCCTCGTCCTGTGGCTGGCTGCCGCCACGTTCGGCATCGGCCTGACCGAGTTCGCGGCCATGACGCTGCTGCCCTTCTACGCGGACGAGTTCGGGGCCACCGAGCCGCAGGCCTCGCGAGCGGTCAGCACCTACGCCATCGGCGTGGTGGTCGGGGCGCCCGTGTTCTCGGTGGTCATGGGGCGGTGGGCGCGGCGGCGGGCACTGGTGGCGCTGCTCGGGCTCTTCGTGCTCGGCAACCTGCTCGCCGCGCTGGCGCCCTCCATGCTGACGCTGGTGGCGGCCCGGTTCGTCGCCGGCCTGCCGCACGGGGCGATGTTCGGCATCGCCCAGCTGGTGGCCGCCACGGTCATGGGGCGGGAGAAGGCGGCCCAGGCGGTCGCCTCGGTGATGATGGGTCTCACCGTCGCCACCGTGGTGGGCGTGCCGACGGTGAGCTCCCTGGGGCAGGCCACCAGCTGGCGCCTGCCGTTCGTGCTGGTGGCCGTGGGAGGCGTGATCACGGCCGCCGCGCTGTGGCGTCTGGTGCCGCCCGGCGGTGGGCGCACCGAGGGATCGCCGCTGCGTGAGCTCACGGCCCTGCGCAACCCCGACGTGCTCCTGCCGCTGGCCATGGGGGCCGTCGGCTTCGGGGGCATGTTCGCGGTCTACTCCTACCTCTCGGCCACGCTGCTGGAGCACAGCCACGCACCGGCCTGGGGCATCCCGCTGGTGCTCATGACCTACGGCGTCGGCGGCATCCTGGGGAACCTGGTGGCCGGCCGGACCCCCGCGGGCCGGCTGCTGCCGGTGGCCGGGGCCTTCCAGGCCTTCATCGGCGCCGCGACGCTCGTCTACTCCCTGACGGTCGACCACTGGTGGCTGATGATGCTGTCGGTGACCCTCGTCGGGTTCGGCGGAGGCCTCGTCGTGCCGCTCCAGACACGGCTCATGCACGTGGCCGGTGACGCCCAGACCATGGCGGCGGCCATGAACCACGCCGCCTTCAACGCCGCCAACGCGCTGGGCCCCGCCGTCGCCGGTGCCGCCCTGGCCGCCGGCTGGGGCTGGCGCTCCACCGGGTGGGCCGGTGCCGTGCTCTCCCTGGGTGGCCTGCTCATCTGGGCCGTGATGATGCTCCGCGAGCGCCGTCGCCCTGCCGTCGGCTGACGGCAGGGGGTGGTTGTCGGTGGTGGTTCGTACTCTGACGCCTCGGCAGGAAGGAGGTGGCACAGTGTCGTCCGTGCCCCAGGAACTCAGGAGCAGCAGGAAGGCCCGCGGGGCCTTTTTCACGCCCACCGTCATCGCGGACCACCTCGCCCGGTGGGCGGTGCGGCCGGGCGACCGGGTCCTGGAGCCCTCCTGCGGCGAGGCGGTGTTCGTCGAGGCATCCGCACGGGCCCTGCAGGAGCTGGGGGCGCCGGCTGCGCCGGGTCAGTTGCTGGGCGTTGACGTGCACGGGCCATCCATCGAGGCGGCTCGTCGTCGGCTGACGTCAGAGGGGGTGGAAGCCCGGCTCGTCGTCAGCGACTTCTTCGCATGGGCAGGGCAGGGTGACCTCGATGTCGTCCTGGGGAATCCTCCCTACATCCGCTACCAGGACTTCACCGGCGAGTTCAGGGCGCAGGCCCGTGCCGCAGCCCTCGCAGCGGGAGTGGGCCTGTCAGCCCTGGCGTCGAGCTGGGCTGCGTTCGTGGTGCATTCGGCGACCCAGCTACGTCCTGGTGGGCGACTCGGCATGGTCCTGCCGGCAGAGATCCTCACGGTCAACTACGCCGCACCGGTCCGTGCCTTCCTCACGCGCCACTTCGAGGATCTTCGCCTCGTGGGGTTCGATGCGAGGGTCTTCCCGGACGCTCAGGAGGAGGTCGTCCTCCTGCTGGCTCGTGGCTGGGACCCCGACGGTGCTTCCGCAGGCACCTTGGCGGTGGCACGCGTTTCCGGGGCGGAGGCGCTCGACGGCTCTCCGCTGACTTTCCGCAGCTGGACGCCGCCGGACCCCGAGGCTCGGTGGAATCCGGCCTTCGGGTGGTCGCAGGCCTACGAGCGGTGGAGCAACTCGGCGGTCTTCTCTGCGCTGAGTGAGTGGGGGGCGATCGGCATCGGTGCCGTGACCGGCCGCAACTCCTACTTCGCGGTGAGCTGTGAGGCCGTGGGCGAATGGGGCCTGGACGATGGCTCCGTGGTGCCTCTGTGCCCGCCTGGATCCCGGCACCTGCGGGGTATCGAGTTCACGGACCTGGACTGGGCGATGTCTCGGGAAGAGGGACGAAAGGTCCACCTGTTCCGTCCGCCGGGTGACCCGAGCACCGCCGCACAGCGCTACATCGAGCACGGCGTCGACGAGGGCGTGGACCGTGCCTACAAGTGCCGGGTGCGGTCGCCGTGGTGGCGGGTGCCGCTGATGCCGGTGGCCGACCTGTTCGTGACCTACATGAACGCCGACACGGTGTCATTCTGTGCCAACACGGCCCGTGTGCGACACCTGAACTCCGTCCACGGTCTCGTGCTGCACGCGGCCACCCGAGACGTTGACCCCCGCGCTCTCGCCGTTGCCGCGGTGAACTCGGTGACGGAACTCGGGGTCGAGCTCGTCGGGAGGGCGTACGGGGGCGGCATGTTGAAGGTCGAGCCGCGCGAGGCACAACGCATCCCCCTGCCCTCACCGGAGTGGGTGCGCCGCCACGAGGACGAGCTCCTGGCACTGGCTGACCAGTGGTCCGGTCGTCGCGATGTGCGAGCAGCAGGTCTGAGGGACGCCGTGGACGCGCTGTTGGCGTGCAGCGTGGGCGTCGAAGCGCGAGAGCTCGGGGAGATGCAGGATCTCTGCGACCTCCTGCGTGGCCGGCGCAGCGCCCGAGCAGGAAGGAAGTGAGCATGGCCAGAGGATTTGAGGCCTTCGACGACGTGCTGGCGGACGCGGACGCGAACGCGGAATCACCGTGGCAACCCGGGACCCCTCCGGTCTTCTGTCCCGGCCTCGAGACCCTCGAGCAGCTGATCCACATCCCCGTGGAGTCGCAGGCCCCGAGCCAGTCGGGCCTCTATGGGAAGGCGCTTGACTCCTGGTTCGCCCACGAACTGCGCCGGGCCGGTTTCGATGAGGACCGCATCTGGCCGCGTGCCGATGAACCCCGTGTCCTGCCGCGGCCGGTCAAGGAACTGATCACCCGACTCCCGAAGACCCTCGGAGAGGACGTGGGGCGGCGTCTCCTCGGCCTCCGTTCCGTGGCGCCCCAGGATGCGAACATCTGGGGAAGGGCCTACACCAAGCAGGTGGACGTGGCCATGTCCTCGTGGCAGTCCGGCCCCGAGCTCCTCATCTCCACGAAGGCACAGAACTCGAGTTTCGGGAACAACCTGGCGAACCGGTTCGAGGAGGCGTACGGGGACGCCGGGAACCTCCGCGCGAGGTACCCGCTGGCCGCTGTCGGCTTTGCCTTCGTCATGAGGTCCACCGTGCTCGACGAGCCGGCCATGTTCGAGCGTGCGGTCGACATGATGCGCAAGCTCCGGGACCGCGGTGACGGCAACGGGTACACGGCAACGTGTCTCGTGGTCGTCGACTGGGACACGGACGTGGGTGTGAAGGTCCTCGAGGACGTGGTGCCCGTGGACCTGGGGCCCGGGCAGTTCTTCGAGGCGGTGATCGACCAGGTCCTGGAGGCAGCGCCCGTGACCGAACACGTTCTGGCCAGGGAGCTGCGACTGGGAGAGCACCTGGCCGTCGACGAGGGGGACTGAGTCCCCGCCGTGACAGGCTGGACCGCGTGGCCGTGAACGACCTGCTGGTGGAGAAGGTGCTGCGCTGCGTGGAGCTGGTCCCGGCCGGCCGCGTGGTGGCTTACGGCGACGTGGCCCGCATCGTGGGCACGGCCCCCCGCGTGGTCGGTGCGGTCATGGCCACCCACGGTCACCTCGTGAGCTGGTGGCGGGTCACCGACGTCTCCGGGCAGTTGCGGCCGGACCTTCTGGAACGCGCCCGCCCCCACTGGCAGGAGGAGGGCATCACGTTGGTGCCCGGGGCCCGTGGGTGCCGCATCGCCGCCCATCGTGCGGACCTGGACGAGCTGGCAGCGCGGTGGGCTGCGGACACCACCGACCTGCCCGCAGAATGAGGGCATGACCACCGACGTGCAGTCCTCCGCACCCACTCCCTGGACCGGCCGCGACGACGGCCCCGGCATCGAGCATCGCCGCTGGCACCACCTCGCGAACGGGGTGGAAGCCGACGGCCCCCGCGTCGGCGTCGTCGGCTTCGCCAGCGACGAGGGGGTGCGCCGCAACAAGGGGCGCCAGGGGGCGGCCGAGGCCCCGCCGCTGCTGCGTGGCGCGCTGGCCGGCATGGCGGCCCACCGGCCGTTCCGGCTGACCGACCACGGGGACACCGGGTACGACGGGCGGGATCTCGAGGGCGGCCACGAGGCGGTGGCGGAGGCCATCGCCACCTCGCTCGACGCCGACGACCTGACCATCGTGCTCGGTGGTGGCCACGAGACCGCCTTCGGGTGCTACCTGGGCCGGTTGCGCTCGCAGCGGTTCGGCGGCGAGGCGATGGGGCGCACCGCCGTGGTCAACCTGGACGCGCACTTCGACCTGCGCGAGGCGCCCGAGCCCAGCAGTGGCACGCCCTTCCTGCAGATGGCGCGGGTCGAGTCCGAGGCCGGTCGCGCGCTGGACTACACCGTCATCGGCATCGCTGAGCCGAGCAACACCGCCGTGCTGTTCGACACCGCGCGGGAGCTCGGGGCGCGCTGGCTGACCGACGAGGAGTCCACCCAGGAGCAGGCGCTCGCGCTGGTGGACGAGGTGCTGGAGCGCGTGGACCACGTGCACCTCGAGATCGACCTCGACGTGCTGCCGGCCGGCACCGCCCCGGGAGTGAGCGCGCCGGCGCCCTACGGCGTCCCGCTGCCCGTGTGCAGCGCTGTCGTCCGGCGCCTGGCCGCCTCCGGCAAGCTCCGCGTGGTGGACGTGGCCGAGTACAACCCGCGGTACGACATCGACACCCGCACCGCGAAGGCCGCGGCCCGGCTGGTCACCGACATCGTCCACGCCCTGCCGAGCGCGTGACGTGAGCGTCGAGGTGCGCCTGCTGCACGCGGCGGATGCCGGGGTCCTCGGGCCCCTGCACAACCGTCTGTGGCGCGAGACCTACGCCGGCCACGTGCCGCAGGAGCACCTCGACGCCCTGGACGACGGTGCGTCGGTCGAGCGCTGGCGAGGGCGCGGGAAGGAGCACGAACAGGCCGGTCGCAGCGCGGCCGGTGGGGTGACCCACGTGCTGCTCGTGGACGGTGAACCGGTCGGTCACGCGACCGTCGGCCCGGTTCGTGACGACGACGCGCCCGCACCGGTGGAGCTCTGGAGCCTGTACCTCGCACCCGGGCACCAGGGGAGTGGGCTGGCCGACGTCCTCCTCGAGGCGGTGCTGCCGGCCCGGTCTACCTGTGGGTGCTGCGGGGCAACGAGCGCGCGTCCGCCTACTACCGCAAGCGTGGGTTCGCGCTGGACGGGGCGACGAAGCCGCTGGAGGGCACCGACCGGCTGGAGCTGCGGATGGTGCGCCCCGCGTAGCCGGGCGGCGGGGTGGCTGACTCGGCGCCGGGGTGATCGAGGCGGCGGGTGGCGGCAGGACTTTGCATAGAGGCTGACTATGCAAAGTCCGAGATCTCATATACAGTGACTATCGCAGTCGCGGACAGCGACTGCATCCCAGATGTCAACCACGCAACAGGGAGCACGCATGTCGCTGATCAACACCACCATCAAGCCGTTCCAGGCCACCGGCTTCGTCAACGGCGAGTTCAAGGACTACTCCGAGGCCGACATCCAGGGCAAGTGGGCCATCTTCTTCTTCTACCCGGCCGACTTCACCTTCGTGTGCCCCACCGAGCTCGGTGACCTCGCCGACTACTACGAGGAGCTCAAGGGCCTGGACGTGGAGGTCTTCGGTGTCTCCACCGACACCCACTTCACCCACAAGGCCTGGCACGGCTCCTCCGAGACCGTCGGCAAGGTGACCTACCCGATGCTGGGTGACCCGACCCACCAGCTCTCCAACAACTTCGAGATCCTGCGTCAGGACGAGGGCGTCGCCAACCGCGGCACCTTCCTGGTGGACCCCGACGGCGTCATCCAGTTCCTCGAGGTGACCTCCGAGGGCATCGGCCGCAACGCCGCCGAGCTGGTCCGCAAGGTCAAGGCCGCCCAGTACATCCGCAAGAACCCCGGCCAGGTCTGCCCGGCCAAGTGGGAGGAGGGCGCCGAGACCCTCGAGCCCTCGCTGGACCTCGTCGGCAAGATCTGATCAGCCCCGACTGATCCACCGGTCGTGGGCACTCCCCACGTCCGGCTCCCCGGCGGCGGCCGGACCGGTCTCCCCTTCGCCGGTCGGGCCGCCGTCGTGCACCCGCCGCCCCCACGGCAGCCAGCCGCCCCGTCGCGTCTCCACGCGCCCGCTCCGTGCCCCTCGCCCTGTGCCCCTCCCGATCCGCACCCCTTCTTCCCCTTTCCTGGAGGACCCCATGCTCGACCAGAACCTCGCCACCCAGCTCCGCCAGCTCCTGGGCAACCTGCAGCGCCCCATCGAGCTGCTCACCACCGTCCAGGAGGGTGCCGACGACACCCTCACCCGCGAGACCCGCGAGCTGTGCGCCGAGATCGCGGAGATGTCCGAGCTCGTCACCGCCCGCGAGGCCGAGGGCGACGAGCGGGCCGAGCGCGCCCCGTCCTTCCGCATCCAGGCCGCGGACGACACCGCGTCGGCCGTCACCTTCTCCGGCCTGCCGATGGGGCACGAGTTCACCTCCCTGGTGCTGGCCCTGCTGAACATCGGCGGCCACCCGAGCAAGGCCGCCGCCGAGACGATCGAGCAGATCAAGGACATCGAGGGCGAGCACCGCTTCGAGACCTTCTTCAGCCAGTCCTGCCAGAACTGCCCCGACGTGGTGCAGGCGCTGGACCTCATGGCCACCCTGAACCCGAACGTCACCCACGTGGCGATCGACGGCTCGGCCTACCCCGACGAGGCCGACGAGCGCGGCGTGATGGCCGTGCCGACCGTCTTCCACAACGGTGAGGACTTCGGCTCCGGCCGCATGACGCTGGAGGAGATCGTCGAGCGCGTCGACGACGGTGCCGCCGAGAAGGCCGCTGCCCGCCTGTCCGAGGCCGCCCCCTACGAGGTGCTCGTCCTGGGTGGTGGCCCGGCCGGCGCGACCGCCGCCATCTACGCCGCCCGCAAGGGCATCCGCACCGGCCTGGTGGCCGAGCGCATGGGCGGCCAGGTGAACGACACGATGTCCATCGAGAACGTCGCCGGCACCCAGCACACCGAGGGGCCGAAGCTCGCCGCGGACCTCGAGCGCCACGTGAACGACTACGAGGTCGAGCTCGTGAAGTCCCAGGAGGCCACCGGCGTCACCCCCGCCGAGGTCGAGGGCGGCTACCACTCGGTGGAGCTCGCCTCCGGTGCCACGCTGCGCACCCGCTCGCTGGTGATCGCCACCGGTGCCTCCTGGCGCACCATGGGCGTGCCCGGCGAGGAGGAGTACCGAAACAAGGGTGTCACCTTCTGCCCGCACTGCGACGGCCCGCTGTTCAAGGGCAAGCGCGTCGCCGTCATCGGCGGTGGCAACTCCGGTGTCGAGGCCGCGATCGACCTCGCCGGCATCGTGGGCCACGTGACGGTGCTGGAGTTCATGGACTCCATGCGCGCCGACCAGGTGCTGCAGGACAAGCTGCGCTCCCTGCCCAACGTCGACGTGGTGCTCGGCGCGGCCACGCAGGAGGTCGTCGGCGACGGCTCCCGCGTGACCGGCCTGAAGTACGAGCTGCGCGAGTCCGGCGAGGCCAAGGAGCTCGAGCTCGAGGGCGTGTTCGTCCAGATCGGCCTGGTGCCGAACTCGGCCTTCCTCAAGGACTCCGCCGTCGAGCTCACCGACCGCGGTGAGGTCGTCATCGACGAGCGCGGCGCCACCAACGTGCCGGGCATCTTCGCCGCCGGTGACGTCTCGACCGTGCCGTTCAAGCAGATCGTCGTCGCCTTCGGGTCCGGGTCGACCGCCTCGCTGAGCGCCTTCGACCACCTGATCCGCACCTCGGCCCCGGCCGAGGAGGGCGCGCAGGCCGAGGAGTCGGTCGGCCGGTGAACCTGCGCGACCTCGAGTACCTGGTGGCGCTGGGCGACCACGGGACGTTCGGTCGCGCGGCGGAGGCCTGCGGCGTCAGCCAGCCCACGCTGAGCACGCAGGTCAAGAAGCTGGAGGCGGCCCTGGGCTGCGCGCTCGTGGAGCGCGCGGGCCGCACCACCCGGTTGACGCCGGCCGGCGAGCAGATCGTCGGCCGGGCCCGCCGGATGCTGGGCCACGGGGAGGCGATCCGCCGGATCGCCGACCAGGCCCGTGACCCGCGGTCGGGCTCGCTGCGGCTGGGCATCTTCCCGACGCTCGCGCCGTACCTGCTGCCGCACGTCGTCCCCGGGCTGCGCCGGGCGCTGCCCGATCTCAACCTGCTGCTGGTGGAGGAGCGCTCCCCGGAGCTGCTGGACCAGCTGCGCAACGGCTCCCTGGACGCCGTCGTCCTGGCCGGACCGCTGGTCGAGTCGGGGCTGACGGTGGAGCCGCTCTTCCGTGAGGACTTCCTGCTGGCGGTGCCGACGGACCACGCGCTGGCCGGCGGTCAGCCGGTGGCACCGGACGCCCTCGGTGCGGAGTCGGTCCTGCTGCTCGAGGACGGTCACTGCCTGCGCGACCAGGCGCTGGACGTGTGCCGGTCGGCCGGTGCCGTCGAGATGGAGGGTTTCCGTGCGACCTCCTTGGAGACGCTGCGGCACATGGTCGCCTCCGGGGTGGGGGTCACGCTCATGCCCCGGCTGGCGGTCGACCGCCCCGGTGGGGACACCGGTGTGACCACGGTGGAGTTCGTCCCCCCGGCGCCGCACCGCGACATCGTGCTCGCGTGGCGCTCGTCCTCGGTCCAGGCGGACCTGATGCCGGAGCTCGCCCGCCACCTCCGGGCGGTGCCCGACCACCTGGTGACGCCGGCCGACTGACCCCCCCCGGGGCCCCGGCCCGTTCAGCGAGGAGTCAGCGGCTGTGGAGGTTCCTCCCGGACAAGGGCCTCAGGGTGTTCGCTCCCTCGCAGCGACGCCCCGGAAGGTCCGGGGCACGAGGGGAGGAGGAGTATCCATGGACGTCACCCGACAGCGCCTCGCCCGCACCGCCGCCGGTCTCTCGGCGTCGGCGGCCGTCACCGCCAGCGCCCTGGCCATGGCCGCACCCGCCCAGGCCGGGGACACCGGCGTGCCGGAGCTGGAGCAGATCAAGCACTGCGAGTCGCGTGGGGACTACGCCGCCGAGAACGGGGGCACCTCGGCCTCCGGCGCCTACCAGTTCCTCGACAGCACCTGGCAGGTCATCGCCGGCGACAGCGGGTACTCCCACGCCGCCGACGCCCCCGAGTCCGTGCAGGACGCCGCTGCCGTGAAGCTCTACGAGCAGGAGGGCACCACCCCCTGGGCCGCCAGCCAGGGCTGCTGGGGCGGCGGGTCGGCTCCCACGACGAGCGAGCAGCCGACCGACGACACGGCCACCCCGTCCGCGGAGGAGGACGAGCCGCAGCTCTCGATGCGGCGCATCGCCTTCTGAGGCGTTCCCCCTGATGCCGGCTCAGCGACCGAGCCGGCGCATCTCGTCGTCACCGGACCCGTCGGTCGGAGGCTCCTCGGCCTCCGGTCGGCGGGTTCTCGCGTCGAGGTGGGGCGGCAGGGCATGCCCCCGGTCGGGGCCACGACGTGGTCGGTGCCGGCGTCGGCGGCCGTGGCCGCTGAGGACCCGGAAGACCCAGGTGCGGGGCACGTGCACACCGGTGGCGAGGTACTCGACGTCCGCGTCGTTGTACACGGTCGAGGTCAGGTCGGAGAGCCCCTCGGCGGTGCCGAGCACCATCAGGCCGTCACCGGGGCGCAGGACGGTCTCCGGGCCGGGAGCCACCGTCTTCTGGCCGTCACGGGAGTGCACCGCCACGTAGACCTGCAGCGGCTCCCCGGACTCGGGATGCACCAGCAGCTCACCGAGCGTGATGGAGCCCCTCTGGAGCCACCGCGTCAGGGCGGGTGCGTGCCGGGCCTCGATGTCGAGCCGCGCTGCCTGCGGGGCACGGGTGCCCACGCGGTCCTGCAGGTCGGCCAGCACCCGCGCCGCCCACTCGTCGGAGCGCTGCAACACCTTGCGCACGAAGTGCCAGTAGTTCGGGCTCACCAGGTAGGCGAGTGCCTCCTGGGCGATCAGCTCCGCCGGGTGGAAGGTCGTGTCCGGGGCGAACGCCTCCACGGTGGACCGCCGCCCCAGCGACTTCTGACGGAGCACCAGGAAGCACTTCGGGTTGGCCTGTCGCACACGCGCGGCGACCGACAGGTTGACGATGTCGCTCTCGGCTCCCACGACCACGCCGGTCACGGAGGTCAGGTCGACGTGGTCACCGGTGGGGGAGGCATGGGTCACCTCCAGCCCCGCGGCGCGCAGGTCTCGGGCGACCTCCTGCCCGAACTCGGCATCGCTCACGACCAGCCAGTGCCCGCTGTCGAGGTGCTTGGGGCGGGGAGGTGGCAGCTCCGTGCCGGGAGAGTTCATGAGCCAGGTCACCAACCGGTGCACGTTCGGCTTCTGCAGCTGCATGGCCAGGTAGGTGCCGAACTCGTCGAGCGGGTTGATGACGTGCTCGGGGTAGAAGTCGCGCATGCGGTGCGCCATCGCGCTGCGGGAGGCGCGGGCGATGACGGGTACGTCTGGGCGCAGCAGGTTGACCGACATGACGATGGACAGGTTGGTCTCGTCGTCCTCGGTCATGGCCAGCACGCCGTGGCACCACTGGCTGCCCAGTCCCGCCGTGCCGAGGGTGGCCACCTTGCGTGCGTCCCCGTGCAGGCCGTAGACGCGCCCGCCGGCCCGGCCCATCGTCATCCGCTCGAGGCGCTCGGCGTCCTCGTCGACGACCACCACGTTGCGCTCGATGGCGAGCAGCCCCTCGGCGACCGCGGAACCGGCCTGTCCGTGCCCCACCACGATGTAGAAGGGCTCCCGGGTGCGGTGCAGCGTGCGCATCAGGCGCAGCTCCGCCATCGCCTCCCGGAAGCCGGGGGCCGAGAGGATGGAGAAGAGGGAGGTCACCGCGAAGGTCCAGGTGAACACCGAGGCGAAGATCGAGCCCATCACCCACATGCGCTGCGGGATGGTGAACTCGTTGGGCACTTCGCCGAAGCCGATCGTGGTGGCCGTGTACGACATGACGTACAGCGAGTCGAACACCGTCAGCCGCCGGGGGTCGCCGTTCGCGTCGACACCCGGCATGAGGGACAGGCCGAGCACGCTCACCGTGAAGACGGCGATCACCATGAGCAGCGGACCGCGCATGCGCCGCAGCGCGAACAGGAGCACCTCGCCCGCGCGGTCGTCGGCGGGGACCGGGACCTCCCGGCGCCGGCGGGACTCGACACGGACCGCCCGGTGGTGGGCGGTCATGCGGGTGAGGGGGTGGACCACGTCGCCTCCGGCTCAGCGGCCGCGGTAGTTCACGGTCTCCACCACCAGGATCACCAGCGAGACGAGGTTCGCCAGCAGCGAGCCGACCGCCAGGGAGACGACCGACGACATCTCGTGGGTGGTGACGACCTCGCTCCCGGTCTGGCTCACCAGGACCCAGACGGCGGCCGCGGCGAGCAGCTGCAGGCAGGACACCAGGCTGGCGGCGAACTGCACGGCGCCCACGTGGGTGCGGTCACCGAGCTTGAGGATGGCGGCGACCAGGTTGACCACGACGGCGGCGTAGAGCTCGTAGGAGTTGTGGAACGCGGGGTTGCCGATGTCACCGGCGACGTACCCGAAGTTCAGGGTCGCGGCCAGGAGCACGAAGAAGCCGAAGACAACCTTCTCGAAGTTCACGCCCCGACCATACGTGGTGAGCAGGGCGGTGGGGGTTCCCTCACAGGGGGGGGTGCCAGGGCGCATCAAGAGGGAGTCACCGGACCCCTCAGTACGGTGACTCCCTGTCCCTTGTATGCGCCGCCCGGACTCTCCTCCAGAAGGCCCAGCGGCCGAGAACGTGTCCCTCGCTCTCGATGACACTCATGTAAACCCGGCCAAATCTCATGCGCCGCACGCCCTCCTCACAGGAGGCTCACAACTTCCCTCACTGCCTGTTGCCTCTTACCCTGTCGGGCGTGACCGTGAACCAGACCGTGCACGTCCTGCTGGTCGAGGACGACGAGATGCTGCGAGAGACCACTGCCCTGGTGCTGGAGCGCCAGGGGTTCTCCGTGTCCACGGCCGAGGACGGGGTCGACGCCCTGGACGTGCTCCGGCGGGAGACCTTCGACGTCGCCGTGGTGGACGTGATGATGCCGCGGATGGACGGCATCACGTTCGCCCGGAAGGTGCGGGAGGACTCCGACCTGCCGATCGTGCTGCTCACGGCGCGCGACTTGCCGCACGACCAGCTGGCCGGTTTCCAGGTGGGGGTCGACGACTACGTGACCAAGCCGTTCGACGGCGAGGTGCTGGCGGCCCGTCTGCGTGCGGTGCTGCGGCGCGTGGACACGGTGCCCGCCGAGCCGGTCACCACGACCGTGCGGGTGGCCGACCTCTCGGTGAACAAGGACGGCATGGTCGTGCAGAAGGCGGGGGAGACCATCAGCCTGAGCGCCACCGAGTTCCGCCTCCTGGAGGTGCTGCTGGACCACCGTGGACGGGTGCTCTCGCGCCACCAGCTGCTGGAGATGGTGTGGGACATCGGCTCCTGGGGTGACACCCACGTGGTCGAGGTGACCGTCCAGCGGCTGCGTCGCAAGATCGGTGCCGAGCGCATCGTCACCGTGCGAGGAGCCGGGTACAAACTGGTGGATGCGTGAGCCCCAACCGCTTCCGGGGGGTCGGGGGCAGGGCCAGCAGCCGCACGGGGGGCATCCCCACCCACCGTCTCGACGCGGCCGTGACCGGGCCGATGCGGGTGAGCGGCCAGCTCTCCCGGGACCGCGCGCACGTCGGGCGCACCCGCTGGCGCCACTCGATCCGGACCCGCATCGTCCTGGCCGTCCTGCTGGTGTCGATGCTGACCAGCGCCGGACTGGGCATCCTGCTCTCGGTGCAGGCCGCCGAGGCGGCCCGGGAGAACCTGCGTCAGCAGGCGGTCACCCGACTGGACACGGTGACCGACTCCTACCGGCTCGACGGACGCGTGAGGCGCGGGGCGACGGCGGACCCGGACGCGCCCCCGACGATCGTCACCAGCGGGATGAAGCAGGGGGAGCGCCGCAGCTACTACGACGGTGACACGATGTGGGCCACCGAGCGCCTCGGTGAGGACGTGCTGCTCACGGTGCAGCTGGACGACGACGCCCTGCGTGAGCAGGTCGCCGAGCGCATGCGCACGCTGATGCTCTCCCTCGCGCTCGCGTCGCTGCTCTCGGCCGCCGGTGCCTGGGCCCTCGGGAGCGCCCTGTCGAGCCGGCTGCGGCGGGCGGCGACGGCGGCCACCGCGATGGCCGAGGGGGACACGACGGCACGCACCGACCAGGGCGGCCGGGACGAGGTGGCGGCCCTGACCCGTGCGGTGGACACGCTGGCGGTGACCCTGCAGACCCGGTTGGAGGCCGAGCGCGCCTTCACCGCGGACGTCGCCCACGAGCTGCGGACCCCCGTGACTGGCCTCGTCAGTGCCGTGGAGCTGCTGCCGGAGGGGAGGCCGGCCGGTCTCGTGCGCACCCAGGTGGGGCGGCTGCGCCGGCTGGTCGAGGACCTGCTGGAGGTCTCCCGCCTCGAGAGCGGGTCGGAGGTCGCGTCCCTGGAGGAGCACGACCTCGGGGAGATCGTTGACCGGACGGTCCGCTTCCTGGCGGTGTCCGCGCCCTGCGAGCGGGTGGAGCTGCGGGGTGAGTCCCCGGTGCGGGTGATGATCGACCCACGTCGCTTCGAGCGGATCATGGCCAACCTGCTGGTCAACGTGCAGCGCCATGGCGGCGGGCGGTGCGTGATCACGGTCGTGCGCCGTGCCGTGGTCGTCGACGACTTCGGGGAGGGCTACCCGACCGAGATCCTGGAGCGGGGGCCGCAGCGCTTCCACGGCAGCGGGGCCACGAAGGGCACCGGGCTGGGCCTCACGATCATCTCCAAGCAGGCCGCCACCATGGGGGCGACGGTCGAGTTCGACCGGGCGCGCTCCGGGGGCGCCCGCACCGTCCTGCGCTTCCAGGCCGTCGACTGACCCGTCCCGCGGCACCGTGCCCCGGCGCGCGGCCGGGGACGGGTCAGTGGGGCAGCTCGTAGGTCTCGCGGGAGGTCGACCCCACCGGCCTGCCGTCCGGGAACTCCACGATGACCGAGGTGTACACGCTGCCGGCCTGCGAGGTCTTCACCTCGGGCGCCTCGACCTCGACCTGGTAGGTCTCGAGGTCCCCCTCGGCGCAGTTGGGCTGGCAGTTGTTCACGCTGAACTCGCCGGTTCCCTTCGCCCCACCGGCGTCCCACTCGGCCCACTGCAGCTGGCTGAGGGTCGCGTTGGTGTCCTGGCAGTCCAGGTTGAGCGTCTCCGGGCGCACCAGGGTGCCCTCGCCCAGGCAGTCGAGGATCTGCGGCTCCGGGTCCTCGTGCGCGCTGGTGGTGGCCGAGCCCGCCGGGGGGCCGGAGGTGGCGGAGGCGTCGGGGGAGACCTCGGCGGCGCTGTCCAGGCCGTGGGACTGGGGCACCTCGTCGGGGCCGGCGCAGGCGGCCAGCAGCAGCGGCGCGGCGGCCAGGGCGATCCAGCCGGTGGAGCGGGAGAAGGGGTGCACGGTGCCTCGGGTGTCCTCGGGTCGGGGGAGAGGAGCGTGGTGCCAGTGTGCGCCATCGGGGAGGGTCGGGGGTGCACCGCCTCCGTGCGGCGGGTGAACGGCGCGACCTGCCGCTCGTGGCGCCCCGTTCCGAGGGGGTCCAGCGGATATCCTCTGCCCAGGACTTTCGTCTCCCGAGCCGCCAGGGGGACGAGGCAGCCACTCCAGCACCGGCGGACGAAGGAGCGCTCATGACCGACAAGTGGGGTGAGGACGACCACCTCGACGCCCGCGACGTGGACGGCACCGATCACTACGACTCCGCCGACGGCGAGGAGTGGTACGAGGTGACCCGTCGCTACCGCCGCGGCCTGGGCGGATGGTGGTGGCTGGCCCTGCTGGCGATCCCCCTGCTCCTCGCCCTGCTGGGCTCGCTGCTCTCCGGTGGTGACGACGAGTCGGAGGGCAAGAGCTCCTCCGCGGCCTCCACCGAGTCGTCCTCGGGCGCGGAGTCCGGGGACGAGCAGGCCGCGACGAAGCTCTCGTACACCGGTGGGAAGGACGAGGTGCGCTTCGCCGCCTCGGCCCCCAGCGAGGCCGACCGCGACGCCCTGGTCAAGGCCGTCGAGGACGCCAACGAGGGCAAGGCCGTGAGCTCGGACGTGACGGTCGACGAGAAGGCCCCGATCATCGAGGGCGCTGCCCTGGGTGCGCTCACCAACGCCCTCAAGGCCGGCGGTGACGGACTGGAGATCTCCGGCGACACCTCCAAGCTGACCCTGTCCGGCGACGTCGCCGACGAGGCCGCCCGCAAGAAGGTGAACTCCGGCCTGGCGACCGTCTACCCGGACGCGCAGATCAGTGACGAGATGACCGTGGGCGGCAAGAAGGGCTCCGGCCCCTCCGCCCCGGCCGAGCCGAGCGAGTCGCCCAGCGAGTCCTCCGCCCCCGAGTCGAGCAAGAGCACCGAGCCCAGCGAGAGCCCGGAGCCGAGCAAGAGTGCCGAGCCCAGCACGTCGCCCAGCGAGAGCGCCGAGCCGAGCAAGACCCCGGAGCCCAGCGAGTCGTCCGCCCCGGCGGAGCCCAGCAAGAGCCCGGAGCCCAGCCCCTCCTCCCCGATCGAGGACCCGGCCGAGGGCGCCGTCTCCTCGATCGACGACCTGACCTGTGACAACGCCAAGGCGTCGATGGAGAAGGTCAACTCCTCCAGCCCGATCAGCTTCCCCTCCGGCAGCGACGCGCTCTACGGCGACTCGGCCGCGAACGCGGGCCGCATCGGCTCCAAGCTGGCGGACTGCGACGTCGACGTCGTGGTGACCGGGTACCCGGACGCCGGCAAGGACAACCAGGCGCTGGCCGAGTTCCGCGCCGAGAAGGTGGCCCAGGCGCTCGTGGTGGCGGGCATCGACAACAGCCGCATCGAGCAGAAGAACGAGTCCGGGAACGGGCGCGCCGGTGACCGGCACGTCACGATCCAGGTGAAGTGAGAGGACAGGACCGATGGCTGAGTTCCTGATGGAATGGCTGTGGTACCTCGTGGCGTTCGTCATCGGAGCGCTTGCGACGTACGTGATTGTCGGCATGACGGTGCCCGCGGACTCCGAAGAGGCCGCCTTCGCCGACCTGCCCGGCGCCCGTGAGATCGGAGACGACGCGTGAACTGGATGCTGATGATCCTGGCCTTCCTGCTGGGGGCCCTGGTCACCTGGCTGTGGTCCGTGCGCAGCGTCACGCGCGTCATCCCGGCCAGCGAGTACGACGGCCACCTGGGTGGACGTGACGGCGACCGCTTCGAGGTCGAGGAGGACGACCGCCACGGTTACTACTCCGAGCGCGAGGACGCCGCCGAGGTGGACATGGTCCGCCCGGAGGACACGACCGCGGACGAGGCCGAGGGCGCCCACGCCCTCGGTGACGAGCCGGAGGGGACCGACGAGGACGTCGCCGGGACGCCGGTGGACGACCGGGACGACGAGGTCGTCGACACCGAGCGCACGGACCGGGACGACGAGGTCTTCGACGCCGAGCGTGACGCCGAGACCGACACCGTCGACGGCACCACCGCGGCGGCCGTCGCCGGTGGCGGGGTGGCCGGCATCGCCGCCGGCTCCCAGCTCGGTGACGACGACCACGACGTGACGGACGCCGGCGAGGGTGCGCACGCGCTGGGTGACGAGGACCCGGACGACGACGTCCAGCCGGTGACCCGCGAGGCCGACCACACCCAGGCGATCCCGATGGTGGGCCAGACCGAGGACGACGTGGCCGACTCCGACGTGGCCGAGGCCGATGACGCCGAGGAGCCCTACGGCCCCGGTTCCGCGCGGCCGGCGGCGGACGGTTCCGGCCCCGAGGGCTGGGCCGTGAAGGGCAACGTGGACAGCGGCCTGTTCCACACCGAGGACAGCCCCGGCTACGACAACACGACCGCGGAGGTCTGGTTCGTCGACGAGGAGTCCGCCGTCGCTGCGGGCTTCCGCCACTGGGACCGCAAGCAGCGCTGACGGTCGCAGCACGCGCGCAGGGCCCCGTCCACCGACCGGTGGACGGGGCCCTGCGCGTGCCGGGTCAGTCCCGGTGGCCCAGGGCAGCCTCGTACAGCTCGCGCGTGGCGATGCCGGTCTCACCGGCCACCTGCTTGCAGGCGTCCTTGAGCCGCTGTCCCCCGGCGACCAGCTCCTGCACGCGGGCGCGGGCGGCGGCCGGGTCCGCGGCCCGCGCCTCCGCTCCCTGCACGACGATCGTGATCTCCCCGCGGGCCCCCTCGACCGCCCAGGCGGCCAGCTCCGCGAGGCCGCCGCGCCGCACCTCCTCGTAGGTCTTCGTGAGCTCGCGGCAGACCGCGGCCGGGCGGTCCTTCCCGAAGGTCTCCGCCATGGCCCGCAGGGTGTCCGCCAGCCGGTGGGGGGCCTCGAAGAAGATCATCGTGCGTCGCTCGTCGGCCAGCTCGGCGAGCACCGTGGAGCGCTGCCCGGTCTTGCGGGGCGGGAAGCCCTCGAAGCAGAAGCGGTCCACGGGCAGGCCGGAGACGGCCAGTGCCATGAGGGCCGCGCTCGGTCCGGGCACGCAGGTCACCGTCAGGTCGCGCTCCACGCACGCCTGCACCAGCCGGTATCCGGGGTCGCTCACCGAGGGCATGCCCGCGTCGGTCACCAGCACGACGCGGGCCCCGTCCTCGATGCGGCCGGTCAGCTCCGCGGTGCGGGAGGCCTCGTTGTGCTCGTGGTAGCTCACCAGCGGGGCCTCGATGGTGACGCCCAGCGCCGCGGCCAGCCGCAGGGTCCGCCGGGTGTCCTCGGCGGCCACCAGATCGGCCCCCGCGAGTTCCCGGGACAGCCGGGGGGCGGCGTCCGCCGGGTCGCCGATGGGGGTCGCGGCCAGGACGAGTGCTCCGTGGGTCATGCGGGCCATCATCCCGCGAGATCACAACACGACAACGAAGAGGGCACATTTCGGCAAAGTGGCCGGAGACGGCGAGGTGCGTGCGTTTCCATGGGTTTCGGCGTCCAGGGACCACAGAGGGTGGGCCGCGCCAGCGACCCTTCAGGAGACTCCGTGCTTGCTGCCCTCACCGGCATCGGCCTGTCGGCCGCGGCCGGACTCAACGCCTACGTCCCCTTCCTGCTGGTGGCCTGCGTCGCGCGCTTCACCAACTTCATCACCCTGCCCCCGGACTTCGTCTGGATCGAGTCCTGGTGGGCCATCCTCGGGGCCAGCGTGCTGCTCCTCGTGGAGGTGACGGTCGACAAGGTCGCGGTGGTGGACCACGTCAACGACGCGGTGGGCACCTTCCTGCGCCCCATGACCGGCGGGCTGATCTTCGCGGCCACCTCGGCCGCCGACAGCATCGACAACTCGCAGTGGATGGCCGAGCACCCCTGGGTGGGCGTCATCGCCGGCATCCTCGTGGCCGGGCTGGTGCACTCGGGCAAGGCCGCCGCCCGACCGGCGGTCAACGCGAGCACGGCCGGGGTGGGGGCCCCGGTGGTGTCGCTGGCCGAGGACGCGGCGTCCATCTCGCTGAGCCTGGTGGCGATCTTCGCGCCGCTCTTCGTGCTCGTCCTGCTGGCGGTCCTCGCCTGGATCGTCTGGTCGGTGTGGCGGCACCTGCAGCGTCGGCGCGACCACCGGCGCCCGGAACCGGAGTACGTGCCCCTCGCCTCGTAGACTCAGGCGGTATGAGCAAGGTTCTCTCGGCCGTCGCCTGGCCCTACGCCAACGGCCCCCGCCACCTCGGTCACGTCGCCGGCTTCGGGGTCCCCTCGGACGTCTACTCGCGCTACATGCGCATGGCCGGCCACGACGTGCTGATGGTGTCGGGCACCGACGAGCACGGGACGCCGATCCTCGTGCAGGCCGAGGCCACGGGGAAGACGCCGCAGGAGTTCGTCGACGAGAACAACCGCGCCATCTGCGAGGACCTCACGGCGCTGGGGCTGTCCTACGACCTCTTCACGCGCACCACGACGGTGAACCACCACGAGGTCGTGCGGCAGATGTTCACCGCGGTGCACGACAACGGCTACTTCGTCGAGCAGACCCAGCTGGGCGCGATCAGCCCGTCCACCGGCCGCACCCTGCCGGACCGCTACATCGAGGGCACCTGCCCCATCTGCGGCGACGACTCGGCCCGCGGCGACCAGTGCGACAACTGCGGCAACCAGCTCGACCCGGCCGACCTGGTCGACCCGCGCTCGCGGGTCAACGGCGAGACGCCGGAGTTCGTGGAGACCAACCACTTCCTGCTCGACCTGCCGGCCCTGGCCGAGGCGCTCGGCGAGTGGCTCGAGGGGCGGGAGGCGTCCGGTGCCTGGCGCCCGAACGTCATCGCCTTCTCCCGCAACATCCTCAAGGAGATCCGCCCGCGGGCCATGACCCGCGACATCGACTGGGGCATCAAGGTGCCGCTCGAGGGCTGGGAGGACGCCCCCAAGCGGCTCTACGTCTGGTTCGACGCCGTCATCGGCTACCTCTCGGCGTCCATCGAGTGGGCCCGCCGCAGCGGTGACCCGGAGGCCTGGCGGGCCTGGTGGAACGACCCGGAGACGCTCTCGGCGTACTTCATGGGCAAGGACAACATCGTCTTCCACTCCCAGATCTGGCCGGCCGAGCTGCTGGCCCACAACGGGCAGGGCGGCAAGGGCGGTCACCCCGGGCCCTACGGGGAGCTCGTGCTGCCGACCACGGTCGTCTCCTCGGAGTTCATGACCCTGGAGGGGCGGCAGTTCTCGACCTCCCGCGGGCACGTCATCTACGTCCGGGACGTGCTGGAGCGCCAGCAGCCGGATGCGATCCGCTACTACCTCTCGGCCGTGGCGCCGGAGACGAGTGACGCCGACTTCTCCTGGGAGGAGTTCGCCCGCCGCATCAACGGCGAGCTCGTCGCCGGCTGGGGCAACCTGGTGAACCGCACCGCCTCGATGATCGCGAAGAACTTCGGGGAGGTGCCGACGCCGGGTGAGCTGCAGCAGGTGGACCGTGACCTGCTGGAGGCCGTGTGCGGTGGCTTCGCCACCGTCGGCGGCCTGCTCGAGCGCTTCCGCAACCGGCAGGCCCTCGCCGAGGCGATGCGCCTGGTAAGTGAGGCGAACGCGTACATCTCCACGACCGAGCCGTTCAAGCTCAAGGGCGAGGAGAACGCCGAGCGCCTGGCCACGGTGCTGTGGACCTGCGCCCAGGCCGTGACCGACCTGAACACGATGCTCGCGCCCTTCCTGCCGCACTCGGCCAACCAGGTGGAGCAGGTCCTCGGCGGGCAGGCGGTCGTCGCGCCCCTGCCGCGGGTCGAGGAGGTCACCGACCTGGACGACCCCTCGCGCTCCTACCCCGTGATCACCGGTGACTACACGACGGGGGCGCGCTGGGAGCCGCGCGACGTGACGGTCGGGGCGCCGGTGGCCAAGCCGACGCCGATCTTCCGCAAGCTCGACGACGAGGCCGTGCAGCGCGAGCGCGAGCTGACGACGGTGGCCCCCGCCGAGGGACCCGCCGGGGAGCGCTGAGCCGTGGCCCCGCACTCCAGTCCCCGCAGCACCCAGCCGCCGCCGCTGCCGGACCCGCTCCCGCTCCCGGTGGTGGACAACCACACCCACGTCGACATCGAGCGCGACGGGGTGGAGATGGGGGACGGCGCCGGGGTGCGCGGCGTCATCGAGACCGCGGCCGCGGTCGGGGTCGACCGGCTGGTGCAGATCGGCTGCGAGGTCGAGTCCGCCCGCACCACCGCCGAGGTGGTCACGCGCCACCCCGAGGTGCTCGGCGGCGTCGCCCTGCACCCGAACGAGGTGCCCCGGCTCGCCGCCCGCGGGGAGCTCGAGGCGGCGCTGGAGGTCATCGACGAGCTGGCCCGCGGGGAGCGCATCCGGGTGGTCGGGGAGACCGGTCTGGACTACTTCCGCACCGAGGAGGCCGGGCGCGGCGTGCAGCAGGACGGCTTCCGCTGGCACGTCGCCAAGGCCAAGGAGCTCGGCAAGGCCCTGCAGATCCACGACCGCGACGCCCACGGCGACGTGCTGCGGATCCTCGCCGAGGAGGGGGCGCCGGAGAAGACGGTGCTGCACTGCTTCAGCGGCGGCATCGAGATGGCCCGCGAGTGCGTGGAGCGCGGCTACTACCTGAGCTTCGCGGGCACGGTCACCTTCAAGAACGCCCGCGAGCTGCGCGACGCGCTCTCGGTGGTGCCGCTGGACCGCGTGCTGGTGGAGACCGACGCGCCGTACCTGACCCCGCACCCGCACCGCGGTGCGCCGAACGCGCCCTATCTGGTGCCGCTCACCGTGCGGACGATGGCGACCACGCTGAACGTCTCGGTGCCCGAGCTGTGCCAGGCGATCTCGGAGAACTCCGAGCGGGTGTACGGCCCGTGGTGAGCCCCGACGGCGGCTCCGGGGCCACCACGCCCGAGCCCGTCGAGGCCCCCGACGCCGGCCTGCTCGGTCCGGCGCAGATCCGTGAGCTGGCCGACCGGCTCGGGGTGAGCCCGACCAAGCAGTGGGGGCAGAACTTCGTCATCGACAAGGGGACCGTCCGGCGCATCGTGCGTGCCTCGGGTGTGGGGGCGCAGGACCACGTCGTCGAGGTCGGACCCGGTCTCGGCTCGTTGACCCTGGCGCTGCTGCCGACGGTGGCCTCGCTCACCTGCGTGGAGGTCGACCCGCGGCTCGCCGAGGCACTGCCGGACACCGTCGGGGCGCTGGCCCCGGAGCGGGCGGCGGGCCTGCGCGTGGTGCACGCCGACGCGCTGAAGGTCACCGAGCTGCCCGGCCCCGCGCCCACGGCCCTCGTGGCCAACCTGCCCTACAACATCGCGGTGCCCGTGGTGCTCACCTTCCTGGAGCGCTTCCCGACGCTGCGCACGGTCCTGGTGATGGTGCAGCTGGAGGTGGCCGAGCGCATGTCGGCCCAGCCCGGCTCCAAGGTGTACGGGGCGCCCAGCCCCAAGTGCGCCTGGTACGGGCCCACCCGGCTGGCCGGCCGCATCGGCCGCAACGTGTTCTGGCCGGCGCCCAACGTCGACTCGGGCCTGGTCCGCATCGACGTGCGACCGCGCGACGAGCACGAGGCCGGTGCCAGCCGACAGGACGTGTTCGCCTGCATCGATGCCGCGTTCGCCCAGCGCCGCAAGACGCTGCGCGCGGCGCTGTCCGGGTGGGCGGGCTCGGCGCAGCGGGCCGAGGAGGCGCTGGTCGCCGCCGGCATCGATCCCCGGACCCGCGGTGAGGTGCTCGACGTGGAGGGGTTCACCCGGCTGGCGGCGGCGCGGGGGCGGCTCGCCGACTGAGGAGGGGCCTCCGGGCGGGCACACGGCAGTGGTCCACGGGTCCCCATAAGGTGAGGCCATGACGACCCGTGCGGCCACCTCCTCCGTCACCGTCCGCGTCCCGGCGAAGGTGAACCTGGCGCTCCGGGTGGGGCCGACCGACGGGGACGGCTACCACGCGCTGGCGACGGTCTTCCACGCCATCGGGCTGTACGACGAGGTGACCGTGCGCCCGGCCGACCGGCTCTCGCTCACCGTGAGCGGCCCGCAGGCCGAGCTGGTCCCGACCGACCGCTCCAACCTCGCCTGGAGGGCCGCCGAGCGGATGATGCACACCTACGACCAGCTCTGCGGCGTGATGCCGAGGGGCCCGGTGGCCGTCCACATCGACAAGGCGATCCCGGTGGCCGGTGGCATGGCCGGGGGGTCCGCGGACGCCGCCGCCACCCTGCTGGCGGTCAACCACCTCTGGGGTGACGAGCTCATGCCGGGGGACCTGCGCACCTTCGCGGCCGAGCTCGGCTCCGACGTGCCCTTCGCGCTGGAGGGCGGTACCGCGCTGGGCACCGGGCGCGGCGACGAGGTGAGCCCGGCGCTCTCCCGCGGTGAGCTGCACTGGGTGGTCGCCCACGGCTTCGAGGGGCTCTCCACGCCGGCGGTGTACCGGGAGTTCGACCGCCTGAATGCCCCCGACCACCGCACCGACCTGCTGCCCGAGGCCGAGCCGCCCACCGAGCTGCTGCAGGCGCTCGCCGCGGGTGACCCGGCCGTGGTGGCCCGGCACCTGGAGAACGACCTCCAGGAGGCGACGCTCAGTCTGCGCCCGGACCTGCGGGCCGTGCTGGACGCCGGGCGCGAGCTGGGAGCGCTCAGCGGGATCGTCTCCGGGTCCGGCCCGAGCATCGCCTTCCTCACGGCGGACCACGAGTCCGCCATCGACCTGAGCATCGGGCTGGCCGCCCTCCGCGAGGCCCCGGAGGTGGCCGTCGCCAGCGGCCCGGTGCCGGGGGCGCGGGTCGTCTCCGGCTGAGCCGACCGCACGTAGGGTGGCGCCCGTGAATCCACCCGTGAACCTGCTGAACGCCGAGGGCCTGCACCTGGTGTACGGCACCCGCACCCTGCTCGACGACGTCACACTGGGCCTCAACGACGGCGATCGCATCGGTGTGGTGGGGCGCAACGGTGGGGGCAAGTCGACGCTGCTGCGGGTGATGGCGGGACTGGCCGAGCCCGACTCCGGGCGCGTGGTGCGCTCCCGCGGGGCGACCGTCGGCATGCTGCGCCAGCGCGACGACATCGCGCCCGACGCGACGGTGCGCGACGTGGTGCTGCCCGGTCTGGAGGAGCACGAGTGGGCGGCCGACGCGCGGATCCGCGGGGTTCTGACCGGTATGCTCGGCGGCCTCGATGCCGAGGGCCTCGGCGGACTGGACCAGCTGGTCGCCGGGATGTCCGGTGGCGAGCGGCGCCGCATGACCCTGGCCGCGCTGCTGGTGGAGGACCCGGACGTCCTGCTGCTCGACGAGCCGACCAACCACCTCGACGTCGAGGGCGTGGCCTGGTTGGCCGAGCACCTCCGCGGCCGGCGCCGGGCCGGGCAGGCGCTGGTGGTCGTCACCCACGACCGCTGGTTCCTCGACGCGGTGGTCGAGCAGACCTGGGAGGTCGTCGACGGCGCGGTGCACCAGTACGAGGGCGGGTACGCGGCCTTCGTGCAGGCCCGCGCCGAGCGCGCCCGCATCGAGCAGGCCACCGAGGAGAAGCGGCAGAACGTCCTGCGCAAGGAGCTCGCCTGGCTGCGCCGCGGGGCGCCGGCGCGCACCAGCAAGCCGAAGTTCCGCATCGAGGCCGCGGACGCCCTCATCGCGAACGAGCCCGAGCCGCGCGACGAGGTGGCGCTGGCCCGGTTCGCGACGACCCGTCTGGGCAAGGACGTCTACGACCTGGTGAACGCGACCGTCCGCGTGGGCGAGGGGGACGAGGAGACCACGCTGCTCGAGGGGCAGACCTGGCGCCTCGGTCCCGGTGACCGCTACGGCATCGTCGGGGTGAACGGGGCCGGCAAGTCGACGCTGCTGCGGGTGCTGCTGGAGCAGGTGCCGCTGGCCGGCGGCAAGCTGAAGGTCGGGCGCACGGTGCAGCCGGCGATCCTGTCGCAGGACCTGCGGGAGCTTGACGCCGTGGCAGGCATGACCGTCATCGACGCGATCACGATGGTGCGCTCCTACACCGTGCTGGACGGCAAGGAGGTCTCGGCGAGCTCGCTGGCCAAGCGGCTGGGCTTCTCCGGGCAGCGGCAGCAGAGCCGGGTGAGCGACCTCTCCGGTGGTGAGCGGCGCCGGCTGCAGTTCGTGCGGCTGCTGCTGGACGAGCCGAACGTGCTGATGCTCGACGAGCCGACGAACGACCTCGACATCGAGACGCTCACCTCCATGGAGGACGTCCTCGACGGCTGGGCGGGCACGCTGCTGGTGGTGAGCCACGACCGCTACCTGCTGGAGCGCATGGCCAACCGGCAGGTGGCGCTGCTGGGGGACGGTCGCATCCGCGACCTGCCCGGCGGGGTGGAGCAGTACCTCGAGCTCCGGCGGCAGCGCCGCGACGCGGGCCGGGGGACCGGTCGCGGAGGGCGCGACGCGGTGGAGGCCGTGGCGCAGGCCTCCGGGCTCTCGCCGGCGGGTGGGGGCACGGTGTCCGGTGGTGCGGCCGGTGGCTCCGAGACGCCCTCGGGCCTCAGCCCGGCGCAGGAGCGCGCCCTGACCAAGGCGATGGCGCGCGCGGAGAAGCAGATGGAGAAGGCCACCGCGGGGCTGGAGGAGGTCCACGGGGCGATGGCGGAGGCGGCCACGGACCCCGACCGGCTGGCCGAGCTCTCGGCGCGGGAGCGGGAGCTGCGCGAGCAGCACGACGCCGCCGAGGCCGAGTGGCTGGAGGCGGCCGACCAACTGGGTTGAGCCCCCCGGATGACGCCCCGTGGGGCCGGCCCGGCCGGGTTCCCGCTTGGTAAGGTTTCCCTTGCCCTGTTCGGGTCCGTGGTGCACCGCCGCGGAGCCCGGAGCACCCGAGTGAGAGGTCATCATGCGCCCTGTGAAGGTTGCCGTCATCGGCGCCGGCCCGGCCGGCATCTACGCCGCGGACATCCTGACCAAGGAGCACGAGCAGGCCACCGTCGACGTGTTCGACCGCCTCCCGGCCCCCTACGGCCTGGTCCGCTACGGCGTGGCTCCCGACCACCCCCGCATCAAGGAGATCGTCAAGGCCCTGAAGCGGGTGCTCTCCGGCGACCGGCTGCGCTTCGTGGGCAACGTCGACTTCGGCACCGACGTCACCTTCGAGCAGCTCCGTCGCCACTACGACGCCGTCATCTTCGCCACCGGCGCGATGGGGGACCGTCCGCTGGACATCCCCGGCATCGACAAGGAGGGGTCGCACGGCGCAGCGGCCTTCGTCAGCTGGTACGACGGCCACCCCGACGTCGCGCGCGAGTGGCCGCTGGACGCCGAGTCGGTCGCCGTCATCGGTGCGGGCAACGTGGCGCTGGACATCGCCCGCATGCTGGCCAAGCCGGCCGACGAGCAGCTGGGCACCGAGATCCCCGAGAACGTCTACCAGGGCCTGAAGGCCAACCGGGCCAAGGACATCCACGTGTTCGCCCGCCGCGGCCCGGCGCACCTGAAGTTCTCCCCGATGGAGTTCCGCGAGCTCTCGCACAGCCCGAGCGTGGACGTCGTCATGACCGAGGAGGGCTTCGAGATCGACGACGCCGGGCAGGCGGCCATCCAGAAGGCCAAGTCCACCAAGCTCGTCGTGGACACGCTGCTGAAGTACCTGGAGAAGGAGCCGACCGGGGCGCCGCACCGCATCCACCTGCACCTCATGCAGGCGCCGGTGGAGGTGCTCGGCGACGAGTCGGTCACCGGTCTGCGCACCGAGGTCATGCAGTACAACGGCGACGGCTCGGTCTCCGGCACCGGGGAGTTCAAGGACTGGGACGTGCAGGCCGTCTACCGGGCGGTCGGCTACCGGAGCAGCCCGCTGGAGGGGCTGCCCTTCGACCACGGCTCCGGGACCATCCCGCACGAGGCCGGCCGCGTCATCGAGGACGGGGCGCCCAAGGAGGCCGCGTACGTCACCGGGTGGATCAAGCGCGGGCCGGTCGGGCTCATCGGGCACACCAAGTCCGACGCGAAGGAGACCATCGAGTCGCTGATGGCGGACCTGGACTCGCTGCCGGCGGCCGAGGGCTCGCCCGACGAGCTGCTGGCCGAGCTGCGCGAGGCCGGGGTGGACATGACCCTCTTCGACGAGTGGGAGCGCCTGGACGCGCACGAGATGGCCCTCGGCGAGGCCGCCGGGCGAGAGCGCATCAAGGTCGTGAGCCGCGAGGACATGATCGCCGCCGGACGCCAGGCAGCACAGGAGGCTGCGGCCTCGGCCTGACGCCCGCCGCCCGGGTGTCTCGGCACTGCCCGGGGTGGCCCCGCCACGCCATAGGATGGAGGGGTCACAGCCGCAGACCCCGGGGAGCCCACATGGCCACGTCCAAGCGTCCGTCCACCCAGTCCGTCGCCGCCGAGAAGAAGAGCACGACCGGCCAGCGGGCCTCGTCGAAGACGACCGGCGCGGCGGCCAGGAGCAAGGCGGCCGACGCCACCGCGGCCGCTGACGAGCTCGACGCCCGCACCGAGGACCTGGAGGCGGACGCCGAGGAGGTCGACCCCGACCACGTGCCGATCCTCGTCGACCCGGCCAACCCGGACCCGGAGATCGCGGCCCGGCTGGACGACCTGAAGGCGCGGCTGGAGCAGCGCGGCACCCCGGTGGACGCCGACTCCTGGCGTCACGGGTACCCGTACGACAAGAAGATGAAGCGCGCCGAGTACGAGGCGATCAAGCACGACCTGCAGGTCGAGCTGCTCAAGATGCAGCACCACATCAAGCGCCATGGCGACAAGATCGCCATCCTCTTCGAGGGGCGCGACGCCGCCGGCAAGGGTGGCTCGATCAAGCGCTTCACCGAGCACCTCAACCCGCGTGGCGCCCGCGTGGTGGCGCTGGACAAGCCCACCGAGCGCGAGGCGAGCCAGTGGTACTTCCAGCGCTACGTGCCGCACCTGCCCAGCGGTGGCGAGATCGTGTTCTTCGACCGCTCCTGGTACAACCGCGCCGGCGTCGAGCGGGTCATGGGCTACTGCACCCCCACGCAGTACCAGGAGTTCATGCGCAGCGCCCCCGAGTTCGAGCGCATGCTCGTCAACTCCGGCGTCCGCCTGTTCAAGTTCTGGTTCTCCGTGGGCCGTGCCGAGCAGGCCGCCCGCTTCACCAAGCGCCACACCGACCCGGTGCGCCACTGGAAGCTGAGCCCCACCGACGTCGCCTCGCTGGACAAGTGGGACGCCTACACCGAGGCGAAGGAGGCGATGTTCTTCTACACCGACACCGGTGACGCCCCCTGGACCGTGATCCGCAGCAACGACAAGAAGCGCGCCCGTCTGGAGGCCATGCGCAAGGTGCTCTCCTGCATCGACTACCCGATGAAGGACGAGAAGATCGTCGGCACCCCCGACCCGAACATCGTCCTGTCCGCCAAGGACGCGGTGGACGACGGCGAGAGCGAGCCGGCCGGCTCCTTCCCGAGGATCCGCTGAGCCCCGGCTCCGCGCAGACCATCCCCTGAGGGGCGTGCCCGCCGCGGGCGCGCCCCTCAGGCGTCGTCGGACCCCTCGAGCCGGCTCAGCACCCGCCGCAGCACCGCGGCGATCTCGTCCTGGTCCTGCTGGTCGAGGTCGCCGAGCAGCTCCCGCTCGTGCTCGAGCAGCTGGCTCATCGCCGCGTCCACGGCCTCCCGGCCGGACGGGGTCAGGCGCACGATGACGGCCCGCCGGTCGGTCTCCGAGCGCAGCCGCTCGACGTGCCCCCGGTCCACCAGCCGGTCGATGCGGTTGGTCATGGTCCCGCTGGTCACCAGGGTCTGGGCCACCAGGGCGCCGGGCGAGAGCTCGTACGGGGCGCCGGCGCGGCGCAGCGCCGACAGGACGTCGAACTCCCAGGGGTCCAGCGAGCCCGCGCCGAAGGCGTCCCGTCGGGCGATGTCGAGCAGCCGCGCCAGGCGCGAGACGCGGGAGAGCACCGCGAGCGGGGCGAGGTCGAGGTCCGGGCGCTCGCGCTCCCAGGCCGCCAGCACCAGGTCCACCTCGTCCCGGGGTCCGGGGGGTGTGGGGGACGGGTTCATGCCTCTCAGCGTACGCCCGGTCAAGCATCTTGACGTCGAGAGACCTCGCGCTGCCCTCGGGCCATGAGCTTCTCGTGGGACCCCGCGCAGTACGAGGCCTTCTCCGACCACCGCACCCGCCCGTTCGGTGACCTCCTGGCGCGGGTCGTGGGGATGGACTCCAGTGCCGAGATGCTGGCCAGCGCCCGGAGCAAGGTGGAGGCGCAGGGGCTCGCCGACCGGGTGGACCTCGTGGAGGCGGACATCACCGGGATCGACCTGGTCGGTCTCGCCGGTGGCGCTCCCGACGTCCTCGTCACCACCTCCACGCTGCACTGGGTGCCCGGGCACGACGCACTGCTGGGCCGGTGGCTCGCGGCGCTCGCGCCCGACGGCTGGCTCGCGATGCAGGTGCCCGGCAACTTCGACGCCCCCAGCCACCGTCTGCTGCGTGAGGCGGCCGCACGGTCCGACCACGCGGCGGAGGAGGCCTTCCTCGACGACTACTCGCGGATGCTCCGGGAGGCCTCCCCGCGCCTTCCGGGCGGTGGCGTCGTCCTGCCCTTCCGGCGGGTCTTCGGCGTGGCCCGTCGCCACGGGTGACGGAGTCGGTGGGGCCGTGGCGTGGCCATCGACCGACCGGTGGGTGCGAGGATGGTCACATGATCGACCGTTCCGCCGCCGAGGCAGCCGTCCGCTCCTACTACGAGGCCGTCGACGCCGACGACGTCGAGAGGCTCGTCGGGTTGTTCACCCCCGACGCGACCTACGAGCGTCCCGGGTACGAGCCCTTCGTGGGCCACGAGGCGCTGCGTGCCTTCTACACGGGTGACCGCGTCATCGAGTCGGGGGAGCACACGCTGGACACCCTGCTCGTGGACGGTGACCAGGTCGCCGTCCACGGCCGATTCGAGGGCACGCTCAAGGACGGCAGCGCCGCGGCCGTCCGCTTCGCCGACTTCTACGTGCTGGACGACGAGGCGCGGTTCAGCCGCCGCACCACCTTCTTCCACGCCGCCGCGGTCTGAGCCCGCCGTGCCCGATCTGAACGCAGCCCTCTGGGCCGGTGGCGTCTTCCTGCTCCTGCTGGTCGTGGTGGTCGTGCTCATCCGGCTGATCGTCCGCAGCACCCGTCGCTCCGCGGCCCACGAGGCCGCCCTGCAGCAGGACCCGAGCGAGCCCGTGCCGGGGGAGCAGGCGCCCCACCGGCCGGGGGACTGAACCGCCCCCGAGGCTGGACCGGGCCCGCCGCGTAGGCTGGTCCGGCCCTTCGGGGCGTTCCCCGGTTGCTCTGCTGGTAGGGGCCGCCTGACTTTGAATCAGGACTAGCGACGTAGGTTCGATTCCTACCCGGGGAGCCCTTCCCACGGCCACCGCGTCAGCCCTCTCGGCGGGTCGACGCAGTAGAGTCGGCGGAGAACGACAGGGCCCCGGTGCTGCCGGGGCCGACCCGTGAGACCCACCGACCGCTGGAGTCCTGTTGAGCACTGCACAGCCCGCTGCCGTCATCGTCCTCGCCGCCGGTGAGGGAACGCGGATGAAGTCGACCCTCCCCAAGGTGCTGCACCCGATCGGTGGGCGCACCCTGCTCGAGCACGCGCTGAACGCGGCCCGCGAGGCCGGCCCGCAGCACCTGTCCGTGGTCGTCCGCCACGAGCGCGAGCGCGTGGCGGCGCACGTCGCCGAGGTCGACCCGCAGGCGCTGATCGCGGACCAGGACGAGGTGAAGGGAACCGGCCGCGCCGCCGAGGCCGGCATGTCCGTGCTCCCGGAGGACCTGGTCGGCACGGTCATCGTCACCATGGGTGACGTGCCGCTGCTCACCGGGCAGACCCTGACCGACCTGACCGCCGCCCACGAGGCCGCGGGTGCGGCGGTCACCGTCATCACCGCCGACCTGGAGGACCCGACCGGCTACGGCCGCATCGTCCGCGACGCCGACGGCTCGGTGCGCAAGGTGATGGAGCACAAGGACGCCCTCGCCGCCCGCGAGGCCGGCGGTGAGGACGCCGACGTCATCGACGTCCGCGAGATCAACTCCGGCATCTGGGCCTTCGACGCCGCGGTGCTGCGCGAGTTCCTGCCGCGCCTGGGCACCGACAACACGCAGGGCGAGAAGTACCTGACCGACGTGCTGGGCCTCTCGCGCGAGGCCGGTGGCACGGTCGCGGCCCACAAGATCACCGACACCCTGCAGACCGAGGGTGTGAACAACCGGGTGCAGCTCTCCGAGCTCGGTGGCGAGCTGAACCGCCGCACCGTGCGCCACTGGCAGATGGAGGGTGTCACCGTCGTCGACCCGGCCACCACCTGGATCGATGCCGACGTCACGCTGGGGCGCGACGTGGTCATCCGACCCAACACCCAGCTCCTGGGTGCCACCAGCGTCGGCGACGACGTGGTGCTCGGCCCGGACACCACCCTGACGGACGTCGAGGTCGGCCGCGGCGCCTCCGTGGTGCGGACGCACGGTGACCTCTCGGTCGTCGGTGAGGGCGCCTCGGTCGGTCCGTTCGCCTACCTGCGCCCGAACACCGAGCTGGGCCGCGACTCCAAGATCGGCACCTTCGTGGAGACCAAGAACTCCACCATCGGCACCGGCACCAAGGTGCCCCACCTGACCTACGTGGGTGACGCCGAGATCGGCGACCACAGCAACATCGGCGCCTCCAGCGTCTTCGTCAACTACGACGGCGTCACCAAGTCGCGCACCCACATCGGCAGCCACTGCCGCACCGGCTCGGACACCATGTTCATCGCCCCGGTGACCGTCGGGGACGGCGCCTACACCGGCGCCGGCACCGTGGTGCGCAAGGACGTGCCCGCCGGTGCGCTGGCCATCACGGTCGCCCCGCAGAAGAACATCGAGGGCTGGGTGCAGGAGAAGCGGGCCGGCACCGCCGCCGCGCAGGCGGCCGACGAGGTCGCGCGCGAGCGCTCCTCCGAGGGCTGACAGACTGCCCCGCAGAGACCGAGTCGATGAGGATGTGTGCATGAGCGACCAGGGCCAGGATCGTCCACTCGTGAGCGAGCCGGTGCAGGGTGCCCCGCTGGGCATCCAGCGCACCACGGAGAAGAACCTCATGGTCTTCTCCGGCCGGGCGCACCCGGAGCTGGCGACCGCGATCGCCGAGGAGCTCGGCTCTCAGGTGGTGCCGACGGAGGCCTACGAGTTCGCCAACGGTGAGCTCTACGTCCGGTACAACGAGTCGGTGCGCGGCTGCGACGCCTTCGTCATCCAGGCGCACACCGCCCCCATCAACACGTGGCTGATGGAGCACCTCATCATGGTCGACGCGCTGAAGCGTGCCTCGGCCAAGCGGATCACCGTGGTGCTGCCGTTCTACGGCTACGCCCGGCAGGACAAGAAGCACCGTGGCCGGGAGCCGATCTCGGCCCGGCTGGTCGCGGACCTGTTCAAGACCGCCGGCGCCGACCGGCTGATGGCCGTCGACCTGCACACCGCGCAGATCCAGGGCTTCTTCGACGGTCCGGTCGACCACCTCATGGCCATGCCGATCCTCGCGGACTACGCGAAGGACAAGTACGGCGACGAGGACCTCGTCGTGGTCTCCCCGGACGCCGGGCGCATCAAGGTGGCCGAGCAGTGGGCGCAGCGCCTGGGCAACCGCCCGCTGGCGTTCATCCACAAGACCCGGGACATCACGCGGCCCAACGAGTCGGTTGCCAACCGCGTCATCGGCGAGGTCGAGGGCCGGGTCTGTGTGCTGGTCGACGACATGATCGACTCCGGCGGCACCATCTGCAAGGCCGCCGACGCGCTGATGGCCGAGGGCGCCAAGGGCGTCGTCATCGCCGCCACGCACGGCATCCTGTCCGGTCCGGCCATCGAGCGGCTGCGGGACTCCGTGGCACGCGAGGTGATCCTCACCGACACCCTGCCGATCCCCGCGGAGCGCCAGTTCGAGAGCCTCACGGTGCTCTCGATCGCGCCGCTGCTGAGCCGCGCGATCCACGAGGTCTTCGAGGACGGGTCGGTCACCAGCATGTTCGACGGGCGGGCCTGATTTCGGTCCACCCGCCCAGCGGGTCTAGAATCCCCCGCACCTGAGCTTCGGCGAGGGGCGGCTCACGCCGGACGGGTCCTCCGTCCGGGGCGGGCGCGCCCGTTATCGACGCGGCGAAGAAGGTTGTTGCCACGCGGTCCTCCGCCGGGGCAGGTCTTCCTCGCGGCCCTCGCCACCACCGAGGAACACCTGAGGAGAAGACCATGGCCAACCAGACCATCAATCTCACCTGCCAGGAGCGCACCAGCTTCGGCAAGGGCGCCGCCCGCCAGGCCCGTCGCGAGGGCGGCATCCCCGCCGTCGTCTACGGCCACGGCGAGGGCCCCTTCCACGTCATCCTGCCGGCGCACGAGGCCTTCATCGCCCTGCGTCACACCAACGCCCTGATGACCCTGACCTGGGGCTCAGGCGAGGACCGCCTGGTGCTGGCCAAGGACGTGCAGCGCGACCCGATCAAGCCGATCATCGAGCACGTCGACTTCATCATCGTGAACCGCCACGAGAAGGTCACCGTCGACATCGCCATCCACGTCGAGGGCGAGGCCGGCCCGGAGACCGTCGTCTCCGTCCCGCAGGCCACCCTGTCCGTGGACGCCCCGGTGCTGGACATCCCGGAGTCGATCACCGTCTCCGTCGAGGGCGCCGAGGCCGGCACCGTCATCACGGCCTCCGAGATCGAGCTGCCCGAGGGCGTCGAGCTGGTCACCGACGGCGAGGAGGCCATCGTCATCGTCTCCGAGGCCATCTCCGAGGAGGCCCTGGAGGCCGAGCTCGCCGAGGCCGAGGCCGAGGCCGGCATCGAGCAGGACGAGTCCGACGAGGAGGCCGCCGAGGGCGGCGACTCCGAGGGCGGCGAGTCCGAGGGTGGCGAGGACGAGCCGTCCGAGTGACCCGCCGTGGGCCGCGGCGACGCGGCGCACACCCCGGCACGGGGCCCTGCCACGATGGTGGGGCCCCGTGCCCGTGTCCGGGCCGATCCAGACCGAGGAGCTGACCGATGGAGTTCGACGAGGGACCGTGGCTGGTCGTGGGTCTGGGGAACCCCGGGCCGCGCTACGCCGGCAACCGGCACAACGTGGGCGCGATGGTGGTGGCCGAGATGGCCGCCGCGGCCGGGGCACGGCTGGGTGCCGCCAAGCGCGCCAAGGCGGTGAGCGCCGAGGTGCGGGTGGGCACCCGTCCCGGTGGGGGGCCCGGGGCACGCGTCGTCCTCGCGGTGCCGCTGGACTTCATGAACGTCAGCGGCGGCCCGGTGAGTGCCCTGGCGAAATACCACGGCATCGACCCGGAGCACGTGGTGGTGCTGCACGACGAGCTGGACATCGACTTCAGGGCCGTGCGGCTCAAGAAGGGCGGGGGCGAGGGAGGCCACAACGGTCTGCGCTCGGTCTCCCAGTCGCTCGGCACCAAGGACTACCACCGGGTGCGCCTGGGGATCGGTCGCCCGCCGGGCCGCATGGAGGTGGCCGACTTCGTGCTGCGCGACTTCAGCAGCACCGAGCGGAAGGAGCTCCCCTTCCTGCTCGGTGACGGCGCCGACGCCGTGGAACGGCTGCTGCTGCAGGGGCTGGAGGCGGCCCAGCAGCACCACCACTCACCGCGCTGACCCCGGGCGGGGCCGTGCTGGTCACCAGGTCTCGGTGACCAGCACCTTGCTCGTCTCGCCCTGGCCGATGCCGTGGAGCACCACCATGCCGCCCTTGGTCATGCCCTCGCGGGCCAGCCGGAGCACGGTCTTCTCCCCTCGGGAGCCCGGGAGGGTGCGCTCGGCCGCGGTCTCGAGGATCGCGGGCAGCACGGGGCCGTGGGAGCAGATCACCGTGCTGCGCCCCGAGGTGAGTGCCTTGTTCGTGTGCTTGGCGGCCTTGTGCGGGGCCTTGGAGTAGCCCTCCTCGGACAGCCCGGCCTTGAGCCGCGGCTTGCGGGCGGTGCGGGCCGCGAAGGGGGCCACGGTGTCGCTGCACCGGGCGGCGGAGGAGGAGACGATGCGCTCCACCCCGAAGGCCTCCAGGGTGGGGGCCACCATCTTCGCCCGGTCGAAGCCGGCCGGCACCAGCGGACGCTCGATGTCGACGCCGTCCCACTCCTTGCGCTGCATCGCCAGCGCGTGGCGCAGCACCACGACGGCCCAGGTGTCGAGCATGCCCTGCTCGTCGAGCTGCACCATGCGGTCGAGCTGCTCCCGGTCGTGGGGGTAGGAGATCCGCTTCCGGGCCTCGGCCGGGGTCAACCACGCGACCTCGTCGATCTCGTGCTCCAGCTCGCCGAGGTCCTCGACCACCCGGGCCGACCAGTAGTGCACGCGCTTGAGGACGCCGTTGGGCATGCGGTACTCGGCGGTCGGCAGCGGCACGCCCAGCCGCACGGCGAGCGAGGCCTCCTCCGCCACCTCGCGGACGGCCGTCTCGGGCAGCAGCTCACCCGGGTCGAGCTTGCCCTTGGGCCAGCTCCAGTCGTCGTAGTGGGCGCGGTGCACCATCGCCACCTGCAGCCGCCCCCTGCGACGCCTCCAGGGGATGGCTCCCGCGGCTTCGACCACGCGTTCACTGGTCATCGACGGCGCCCCTTCCGACGGCGTTGGCGATAGTCCTGCTCGATCTCGAAATGTAGGTCCTTCAAGGGGGTCCCGGCCTCGTCCCGGTGCTCCCTGACCCAGGTGCCGTCCGGCTCCAGGCGCCAGCCGGCCACCTCGGGCGAGAATGCCAGATCCAGCAGCTCGTCCACGTGGCGCACCTGTGCCGGCTGGTCGAGCTCGACCATCGCCTCCACCCGGCGCTCCAGGTTGCGGGTCATGAGGTCGGGGGAGCCGATGAGGGCGCGCAGCGGGTTGGTGTGGTCGCCGGGCAGCCCCACCACGACGGCACGGCTGTGCTCCAGGAAGCGCCCCAGCACCGAGCGCACCCGGATCGTCTCGCTGAGCCCCGGCACGCCGGGCCGCAGGGTGCAGGTGCCCCGGATCCAGAGGTCCACCTGCACGCCGGCCCGGGAGGCCCGGTAGAGCGCGTCGATCACCTCCTGGTCGATGAGGCTGTTGGTCTTCATCCGCACCCTGGCCGGGGCACCGCGGCGGGCGCGCGCGGCCTGTTCGTCGATGAGCTGGAGCAGCCCGCTGCGCATCGAGCGCGGGGCCACGAGCAGCCGGTCGAAGGTGCTGCGGGGCGCGACCCCCGAGAGCTGGTTGAACAGGCGGGTGATGTCCTCGCCGATGACCGGGTCGCAGGTGAGCAGGCCGAGGTCCTCGTACCGCCGGGCCGTCCGCGGGTTGTAGTTGCCAGTGCCCAGGTGCACGTAGCGGCGCAGGCCGTGCTCCTCCTGCCGGACCACCAGGCAGACCTTGGCATGGGTCTTCAGCCCGAGCTGGCCGTAGACGACGTGGACACCGGCCCGCTCGAGCCGGCGGGCCCAGCCGATGTTGTTCTCCTCGTCGAAGCGGGCCTTGATCTCGACCACGGCGAGCACCTGCTTGCCCGCGTCGGCCGCGTCGATGAGCGCGCGGACGACGGGGGAGTCGCCGCTGGTCCGGTAGAGGGTCTGTTTGATGGCCAGCACCTGCGGGTCGGCGGCCGCCTGCTCCACGAAGCGCTGCACCGAGGTGTTGAAGGAGTCGTAGGGGTGGTGCAGCAGGACGTCCCGCTCGCGCACGGCCGCGAGCACGTCGGCATCGGTGGTCCGCTCCACCGGCACCAGGTCCGGGTGCGTGTGCACGCCGAACGCCGGCCAGCGCAGGTCGGTGATCCGCAGGTCGGCGACCGTCTCGAGGCTGCGCAGGTCCAACGGGGCGGGCAGCGCGTAGACCTCGTGCGGGCTCACGTCGAGCTCCCGACGCAGCCTGGCGCACACCTCGGGGTCGGTGTCCTCCTCGACCTCGAGCCGGACGGCCGGGCCGAAGCGACGACGGGTCAGCTCCCGCTCCAGGGCGGTCAGGAGGTTCTCGGTCTCCTCCTCCTCGACCTCCAGGTCCTCGTTGCGGGTGATCCGGAAGGTGGACGTGGACCGCACCTCCATGCCGGGGAAGAGCATCGGGAGGTGGGCGGCGATCACGTCCTCGACCGGCAGGAGGCGGATGCCGCCCTCGGACCGGCGCAGGGCCTCGTCGCTGCCCTCGGCCCCCATCGTGCGGGAGAGGTTCAGCAGGCGGGGCAGGGCGGGCGGCACCTTGACCCGGGCGAAGTGCCGCTGGAGGGTGCGCGGATCCTCCAGGGAGACGGCCAGGTTGAGCGAGAGGCCGGAGATGTACGGGAAGGGGTGGGCCGGATCCACCGCCAGCGGTGTGAGGACGGGGTAGATCTCCCGGGTGAAGAGCTCCTCGAGCACGGCCCGCTCGGTGGGCGCTAGGTCGTTCCACCGCACCACGTGCACGCCCTCGGCGGCGAGGGCGGGGGAGACCTCCTCCGTGTACCGGCGGGCCGCCTCGGTCATCAGGGCGTGACCGGTCCGCCACACCGCCGAGAGCACCTCGTGGGGCTCCTGCCCGGAGGGGGAGCGGACGCCCAGGCCGGTGGCGATGCGGCGCTTGAGGCCCGCCACCCGCACCATGAAGAACTCGTCCATGTTGCTGGAGAAGATGGACAGGAAGCGGGCCCGCTCGAGCAGCGGAACGTCCGGGTCGGACGCGAGCTCCAGCACCCGCTCGTTGAACTGGAGCCAGCTGGTCTCCCGCTCCAGGAAGCGGTCCGCGGGCAGGTCGTCGGGTGTGCCCGCGCGGTCGCGCCCCGCCGGCACCACCGCCTCGGGGGCGGACCGCGGGCGTGGCGGCGAGACGATCGGGGTCCACGGCCGGGCCGGACCCGGTACCTGCTCTGCCGGTGCGTCCCCGTTCCCGGGCGTCGACGGGGTGGAGGGGGTGCGTGGCATGGGTGCCAGTCTATGGACCGGGCGCCGCGACGTCCTCAGTCGACCGGGGCGTACTGCACGTCGACGGCCGCGCGCTCGAACCCCAGCCGCTCGTAGGTGCTGACCGCGGCCTCGTTGTCCCCGTCGACGTAGAGCTCGACCGTCTCGACCCCCCGGTCGGCGAGGTGGTGCAGGCCCACCAGGGTCGCCGCGCGCCCGAGGCCCTCCCCCTGTCGGTCGGGGTCCACCCCCACGACGTACACCTCGCCGAGGGGCAGCTCGCCCACCTTGGTCCAGTGGAAGCCCACCAGCTCCCCGTCCCGGGCCTCGTCCACGAGCAGCAGGAAGCCGGCGGGGTCGAACCAGGGCTCCTCCATCCGCGCGTGCAGGTCATCCGGGCCCAGGCGTCCCTGCTCGGCGTGGTCGGCGAAGGCGCGGGCGTTGAGCTCCAGCCACGCCGCGTCGTCCTGCCCCGGGGCGAACGGGCGCACCGCGATGCCCTCGGGCAGCCGCGCCGGGGGCAGGTCGGAGAACTCGCCGGCCACCGGTCGCTCCATGCGCCACAGGGACCGGCAGGGGGCCATGCCACGGGACGCCGCCAGCCTGCGGCCGCCGTCGAGGTCGCCGTGGGACCAGAGCCTCAGCGCGGGATCCACCTCACGCAACGCGTCCAGCAGGCGCCCGCCGAGGCCCACCTGGCGGACCGAGGGGTCGGTGACGACCTCGGCGGACCCCTGGGCCACCGTCGCGTAGCCGACCAGTCGGTCACCGTCGTGGGCCAGGACGTGGGTGCGGCCCGGCGTCCGGTGGCGCAGCGCCAGCAGGGACTCCTCGTTGAGGGGGTCGACCCCGTCGGCCTGTGCGGCGCGGTCGGCCAGGTGCACGACCGACTCCTGCTCCTGCGGAGTCAGTTCGTCTGCGGGGCGCTGCAAGAGGTCCGGAACCATCTGCCCATTCCACCACGCGGGGCCGTGCCCGGCGCGGCTGGATGCGGGTCGGCGCCCGGGGAACCGTGGTGGGACGGGGGATTGCCGTAGGTTACGGGCATCGGGTCGCACGGCCCGACGACCGCAGCCCCGCCGTCCCCGTCCGCTGGAGGTACCCGTGCAGGCCCGTGCCCCTAGGCCGCAGTCCCCGGGTGCCCCGGGCGCCGAGCGTGGTCTCGTCACCGCGGCCACCGGTGGCAGCCTGGCCGCCGCCGGACTCGCAGAAGCCGCCTGGGCGCTCGGCCCCCCCGGTGTCGCCTGCGTGGCCGCCGTCCTGGGTGCGGTGGTGGCGTTCGGGTGGGGGCGCATGCTCGACCTCCCCTCGGCCCGGGGGACGAGCCTGGTCCTGGGCACGGTGGTGCTCCTGGCTTGCACCGCCGCCGTGAGCAGCCACCTCGACGACCACCACTTCGCGGTCTCGGTCTGGTGGGCGCTGCCCGTGGCCGGAGGGGTCTGGGCCTCGCTGGTCCACCAGGTCTGGCGCAGCGACGGCCGACCCCGCGTGGTGGACGTCGTCGCGGCCGAGGTGTTCGCCGTCCTGGTGATCGTCTCCGGCTTCCTCTGGAGCTGGGCCACCCCCGGTGTCGCCGTCGTGTCGGGCGGCGGTCTGGTCGTCACGGCGCTGGTGGACACCGTCCTGCCGCGCCGTCGCCTGGTGGCCTGGCTGGCGGGGGCGCTCACGGGTGTCGCCGGGGCCCTGACCCTCGGGGCGATGCCGGGACACGGCCCCGCCCTCGTCGTGGCGATGGTGCTGTCGGGTGTGGCCGCGCCCACCATCTCGCAGGCCACCCGGCTGGTGCTCCTGCGGCTGCCGGCGGTGCGCAGCGGTGCGGCCGGTGGAGTGGTCGCCGGCCTGGTGAGCACCGCCTTGGCCGGTATCGTTCCGGGCCTGTCCGCGACGCTGGGCCACGCCCTCGGCTGATCACCCCGAGCCCGCCCGAGCCGCCCCCCGAACCCCCAGGAGCACGAGTCATGGTCTTCCAGATCGACCCCGACATGTCCCCCCGCCTCGCCCCCTTGGCCTGGATGCTCGGTCGTTGGGAGGGCGCCGGCGTGGTCGGCTACCCCGACCGCGAGTCCGGTCAGTTCGGGCAGGAGCTCATCGCCACGCACGACGGGCAGGACTTCATCACCTGGACCAGCCGTACCTGGCTGCTCGACGAGGACGGTCGCCCCAGCACCCCCTACGCCATGGAGAGCGGTTTCTGGCGACCGGAGGGGGAGGACGGCGAGTTCGCCCTGCTGCTGGCGCACCCCACCGGCTACGTGGAGCAGTACTACGGCGCCCGCCACCCGGAGCGCCCCAGCATCGAACTCGCCACCGACGGCATCCTGCGCACCGCCGGTGCGGAGGAGTACTCGGCGGCCAAGCGGCTCTACGGCTTGGTGGACGGGGACCTCATGTGGGTGATGGACATGGCCTACGGCGGCCACCCGATGGCCAGCCACATGTCGGCGCAGCTCAAGCGCGTCGAGGGCTGACCGCACCGGACGACGGCGGGCCCCGCACCACATCATGTGGTGCGGGGCCCGCCGTCGTCCGCCGTCTCAGAGGTCGTCGTTGCGGATGTCCTCGCCGAGCTGCTTCATGCCGGGCCAGTCCACCTCGACGATGCTGGCGCCGCTGGGGCTGGTGCCGGGGCCGGTCCAGGGGGCGGTCTGGTACTCCACACCGCCCTGACCACCGCGGACGAAGTCGAAGGCCAGGGAGCGGATCTCCTCGACCGACAGGCCACCGCTGACGCGCACGCCGCGCGTGCCGACGTCGACCATGTCCGACAGCCGGTTCGGGTTGCGGGCGACGGCGGGGCTCATGGCCTCCTTGGTCAGGCCCTGCAGGAAGACCATCTGGCGCTGTCCACGACCGATGTCGCCCTGCCCCAGGGTCTTGCGCTCACGCACGAACTTCAGCGCCTCGTCGCCGGTCTCGAGGGTCACCTGGCCCTTCGGGAACTCCGGGGAGTCCTGCGGGTTGTCCACCGTCACGCCGCCGAGCTCGTTCGTCATGCTCTTGAAGTTGTCGAAGTCCGTGATGGCGACGTCGTCGATCTTCACGTCGAGCATCCCCTGGAAGGTGCTGGTGAGCAGCTGCGGGCCGCCGAAGGCGTAGGCCGCGTTGAGCTTGTTGTGCCCGTAGCCGGGGATCGGGACGTAGAGGTCGCGCGGGAAGTGGATGAGGGTCACCTCGTCCCCGCTGGCGTTCAGGTGGGCCAGGATCATGACGTCCGACCGGTACGGGGCACCGACGCCGTCCTCCCCGATGAGCAGGATGTTGCGGGCTCCCTCGGCGCCGGTGGCGGGAGCGGTGGCGGCCTTCTCGGTGTCCGGGGCCTTGCCGTCGCCCGTCGGGTCGGGCTGGTCGGCCTTGCAGTCGCCGTCCTCGTCCAGTCGGAAGTCCGGCTTCCCGTCGTAGTCCGAGTCGAGATTCACGTCGGGCTTGCCGTCGTCGTCGCAGTCCACGTTCAGGTCGGCCTTGCCGTCACCGTCGGAGTCCTCGTTCCGCGGCACGTCGGGGGTGTGGTCCTCGTCCACCTCGTCGGGCAGCAGGGACTCCTGGACGATGTTGTTCTTCAGCGTGTTGTTCAGGGCGAGGATCCAGATGCCGGCACCCACCAGCAGGATCACGAGCAGCAGGGAGAGCAGCCCGCACCCCCAGCGCCACGGACCGCGCAGCCCCCGACGTCTCCCGCCGGCGGCGGACGTGGACCCGCCCGATCGGGCGTCGCCCGCGGTGGACCCGGGCGGGGCGTTCTGGTCGAGGGGGTCAGGGCGCTCGCTCATGAGCGCCACGGTACGGCGCCAAACTGGGAAGCGCCCGAATGTCCGGTGACCTCGCCGTGGCCGGTCCGCCCCCCCCCGGGCCGCCCTGCGGGGTCCGGCCGGTTGGAATGCCGGAGGACGTCGGCCGTGTTCACGGTCCGTGAGCGACCAGACCGACGACCCTGCCACCGGCGCCGACCCCGCTGCGTCGACGCCCCCTGCGACATCCCTTTCGGGGAGAGCCGGCGCGGTGCGCATGCACTCGCCCGTGGCCCTGCACCATGGTGACCCGCTGCGTGAGCAGCGTCTCCTCGAGGAGGGGCTCGCCGTCGTGGACCTGGGGGACCGTGGGGTCGTCTCGGTCACGGGGGAGGACCGGCTCAGCTGGCTCCACAGCCTGACCACGCAGCAGCTCACCGGCCTGGAGCCCGGCCGGGCTGCGGAGGCGATGGTGCTGACCCCGCAGGGCCGGGTGGAGCACGTGCTCCACGTGGTGGACGACGGTGCCACCGCCTGGATCACGACGGACCCCGGCCACGCGGCACCGCTGGCGGCCTTCCTCGAGTCGATGCGCTTCATGCTTCGGGCCGAGGTGGCCGACCGCAGCGACGAACTGCGGGTGGTCGGGGAGCCGATCGACGCGCCCGGGCTGCCGGGAGAGCCCCCCGTGTGGGTGGACCCCTGGCCCGGTCCGGTCGGCGAGACCGCGGTGCGCACGCCCGAGGACCTGACGGCCCACCCCGGTGCCGGGTGGGCATGGCGCGAGGTCATCCTGCCCCGGGGCGAGGTGGAGGCCTGGGTCGGCGACCGGCCACTGGCGGGATGGTGGGCCCTGGAGGCGCTGCGGATCGCGGCGTGGCGCCCCTCGGTGGCCGAGGTCGACGAGCGGTCCATCCCGCACGAGCTCGACTGGCTGCGCACCGCGGTGCACCTGCAGAAGGGGTGCTATCGCGGGCAGGAGACCGTGGCCCGGGTGCAGAACCTCGGGCAGCCCCCGCGGCGGCTGGTCTTCCTGCACCTGGACGGCTCGGGGCACGAGCTGCCTGCCGTCGGGAGCGAGGTGCGGCAGGGGGCGGTGCCCGGGGAGCCGTCCTCGGGCAAGGTCGTCGGGCGCCTCACGAGCGTCGGGCGACACCACGAGCTCGGGCCGGTGGGTCTGGCCGTGGTCAAGCGATCGGTGCCTCCGGAGGAGGCGCTGACGGTCGAGGGGACGGCTGCCGCGCAGGAGGTCGTCGTGGCACCCGGCACGCGGCCCCGGCGCCGCCGCCCCCAGTCGCCTGTGACATAGATCACAGGGTTGCGGTTGGCTCGGCGCCACATCGCAAATACTGTGGATTCGAACCCCCCGGTCACTCCGGGTGGGAGAACTGTCACCGACATGGCTCGCGCGTCGGGCCCGAAGGAGAACAGCAATGATCAGCAAGGAGCAGCTCCAGGACCTGCGTGGCGGTGACCTCTTCGGCGCCGGCAACGAGAAGATCGGGTCCATCAGCGACATCTACCTCGACGACCAGACCGGTCAGCCGGCCTGGGCCACGGTGAAGGCCGGCATGTTCGGTGGCGACAGTTTCGTGCCGCTGGACGACGCCACGGTCGCCGACGGCGGGCTCGCCGTCCCCTACACCAAGGACAAGGTGAAGGACGCTCCGCAGATCGAGGCTGGCCAGCACCTGGACGCCGAGCACGAGGTGGAGCTGTACCGCTACTACGGCGTCCGCTTCGACGGTGACGACAACGCCGCCGGCACCGACCAGTTCCGCGACGGTCGCACCGACGGTGCCCTCCAGGGTGACCGCGTGGACGCGGACCGTGACGGCGCCGACTTCGGCCGCTGGGACGGTGGGGACGCCGCCGTCGCCGGCACCGGTGCCGCTGGCGCCGCCGGCGTGGCCGGTGCGGGCTTCGCCGCCCGTGACGGTGAGACCCGTGACGGCTTCGACCGCCAGGGCGTCGACGACACCGAGCTCGACATCGAGCGCGAGCGCGCCCTCGAGGGCGACCAGCGCCAGGGCCTCCTGGACGGTGACCGCGACGACCGCAACGAGCGTGGTGGCCTCTTCGGCGGCGACCGTGACGCGGACGCCACCACCGCCGTCCCGACCGCTGCCGCCTCCACCGGCTACGGCGACCGCGATGCCGCCCTGGACCGCAACCGTGGCGTCGGCTTCGGCGACGCCGTGGACGGCGAGCGCACCTCCGTGGTCCGCCACGAGGAGCGTCTGAACGTCGGCAAGGAGCGCCGCGAGACCGGTGCCGTCCGCCTCAAGAAGTACGTGGTCGAGGAGGACGAGACGATCTCGGTGCCGCTCGAGCGCGAGTCCATCGAGGTGGAGCGCCGCGACATCACCGACGCTCAGGCCCTGGGTACCTGGGACTTCGCCGACGACGAGCTGGAGATCCGTCTCGTCGAGGAGCACCCGGTGATCACCAAGGAGATCTACCCGGTGGAGGAGATCGGCCTGAACAAGAAGGTCGTCACCGAGGACCGTCAGGTCACCGAGCGTCTGCGTCGCGAGCGCATCGACATCGAGGGCCTCGACGACCGCCAGGGCGGCGGTCTGGGCGACAACCGCATCTGAGCCCAGCGCCCCGGCGAACCTCACCGAACCGAGGCCCCGGCCACCCGCAGGTGGCCGGGGCCTCGTCGCGTCCCGGCCCGGGAGGAACTACGCTTTACCGGGTGACTGATCCCGCCACCAGCCCCCTGTCCCAGGCGCCCGTCGTCGCACACGTCGTGCGTGGTGGTCTCGTCGAGTCGGTCCACCACGGGCTGGCCGTGGTGACCTCCGCCACCGGCGAGGTCGAGATCGCCGTCGGTGACGTGGGGGCCGCGATGTTCCCGCGCTCCTCGAACAAGCCGATGCAAGCCGTGGGCATGCTGCGCTCCGGTGCCCGGCTCGAGGGGCGCCACCTGGCCCTGGCCTGCGCGAGCCACTCCGGGGAGGGCTTCCACCGCCGGGCGGTGCTGGAGATGCTGGAGGCCGCCGGGCTGGACGAGTCCTTCCTGCAGAACACCCCGTCCCTGCCCCTCGACGAGGACGCCCGGGCCGAGTACACGACCGCCGGGCACGGCCCCAGCTCGCTCGCCCAGAACTGCTCCGGCAAGCACGCCGGCATGCTGGCCGCGTGCACGGCCGCGGGCTGGGACACCCAGACCTACCTGGACCCGCAGCACCCCCTGCAGCGCACGATCCGGGAGGCCGTCGAGGAGCTCAGCGGGGACGCCGTCGAGCACGTCGCCGTGGACGGCTGCGGGGCCCCGGTGATGTCGATCTCCCTGGCGGGGCTGGCCCGTTCCTTCGGTCGCGTCGCCGCCGCGCAGGAGGGGCCCGAGGGGGCGGTCGCGGGCGCGATGCGCGAGAACCCGCAGTACGTCGGAGGGACCCGGCGGGAGGTCACCCGCCTCATGCGGAGCGTCCCGGGCTCGGTCGCGAAGGACGGCGCCGAGGCCGTGCTGGCGATGGGTCTCCCGGACGGGCGGGGGCTCGCGGTCAAGACGACGGACGGCGCCGAGCGGGTCAACCACGCCGTCGTGGTCGAGCTGCTGCGGCGGGTCGGCATCACCTCCGAGCCCCTGGACCGCCTCGGCACGGTCCCCATCCTGGGGCACGGGCGCGAGGTGGGCTCCGTCCTCGTGACGGGGGAGGTGACCGGCCGGTGAGCGCCGTCCACGCGATCATGTTCGTCGAGACCTGCGTGACCACGGCCATGGCGCTCGTGGCCGTGGTCGTCTCCGCCCGGGCGCTCTACCACGCCCTCACCACGCGGGTGGACGCCTTCCCCGCGGCCGACGCTCGGACCAAGGTCTTCTGGACCGTCGTCCTGGTGCTGTGCGTGCTCGTCTCCGGGTGGGTCCTGTGGACCATGGTCTGGGCCGTGCGCGTCGCCGCGGTGGTGTCCATCCCGCCCCACCTGCTGTTCGGGCTGATCGCCGCCACCGTGCCCTCGGTCTACCTCGCCGACACCAAGCCGCGCATCGAGGGGATCCTGGCCAACGCCCAGTCCCCCGGTCGGCTGTGGTGAGCACCCTGCCCGGCCCCCGGACCCACTTGGAGGAGGGGCCCGACGGCCCGCTGGAGGTGTTCTCCGCCGGCAGCGGGCAGCCGGTCACCGTCTACGCGCACGGGCTCGCCGGCAGCATCACCTCCACCCGTCCCTTCGCGACCGGGGTGACGGGCACCTCGGTCTTCCTGCACCAACGGGGTCACGGACGCTCCCTGGCCCCGGCCGAGGGATGGGACTACGGATCGCTGGCCGGCGACCTGCTCTCCGTCGCCGACCGCCACGGTGCCACCCGCGCCGTGGGGCTGAGCATGGGAGCCGGGGCGATCACCCGGGCGCTCGCCGACCGGCCGGATCGCTTCGAGAAGGCCGTGCTGGTGATCCCGGCCGTCATCGACCGGCAGCGGCAGGACGAGGCGCTGCGCCGCATGGAACGGATGGCCGCGCTCGTCGAGGCGAGGGACACCGAGGCGCTGGCCCGGTGGCTGCTGGACGACCAGCCCGCGGCCGTGCGGGACCAGGAAGCGGTGCGCACCTTCTGCCGCGACCAGGCCGAGGCGCTCGTGGACACCCCTGTCGGCTCGGCGCTGCGGGCGCTGCCCGGTGCCCACCCCCTCACCGACCGGTCGGTGCTCGGCGCCGTGCGCACCCCGGTCCTCGTCATCGGCCAGGAGGACGACCGGGCCCACCCCGCGCAGGTGGCCCGTGAGCTCGGCGAGGCCCTGCCCGAGTCGACGGTGGAGATCCTGCCGCCGGGCGGGCTGATCTGGGCCCATCGCCGGCGGGTGCGCGAGCTGGTCTCGGGCTTCCTCAACGACTGACGCGGTCGCTCAGGCCGGTGCCACGGCCTCCCAGCGCACCGTCAGCTCACCCCGGCGGGGGCCGGTGCGGGCGTCGAGCACCGGCCAGTCGGCGGCGACGGCGCGGGCCGCGGCGGCGAAGCGCTGCCGGCGCCCCCAGGTGGCCAGGTGCGCGTGCGCGTGCCAAGCGGCGTCGAGGTCCCGCAGCAGCGCGTGCACCGGCTGGCCCGGCACGTTGTGGTGGATGAGCACCTTGGGCAGCCGCTCGGCGATGGCGCTCGGTGGCTCCACCTGCGCCATCGCCCAGGAGAAGGTCAGGCTCAGCGGGCCCTCCCGGTCGAGGGTGACCCACACCGCCCGGCGGCCCACCTCGTTCGAGGTCCCCTCCAGGGCGAGGCCGTCCGGTGCCAGCCCGGCGCACAGCTGCTCCCAGGCCGCCGGCACGGCCTCGGCGGGGTACTGGCGCAGCACGTTGAACGCGCGCAGCGCCGTGATCCCGGTGAGCCCGGCCAGCTCGAAGCCGCCCCGGCGGAACTCCAGCCCGTCCCGGCGCCAGGCGGCCGCCGCGGCCACCCGCTCCGGGGCGATCTCCAGGCCGACCACACGGGCCTGCGGCGCCACCGCGCGGACCCGTGCGTGGGTCTCGGCGGTCGTCAGCGGGAGGGCCCCGAAGCCGAGGTCCACCACCAGGGGCGCCGGGTCGCGGCGGAGCACGGGGGCCAGTCGGCGCACCATCCACCGGTCGACCCGGCGCAGCCGGTTCGCGGCGGTGGTCCCGCGCGTGATGTCCCCGACCGGCCGCATGGTCGGTGAGCGTAGTCGCCGGTCCGCGCGAGTGAGCGGCCGCGGTGGCAGACTTCCGACGTGTCCCCGAGCCGTCCGACGCCGCCCACCATCCTGGTGCTGAGCATGCACACCTCGCCGCTCTCCGACCCGGGCGAGGGCGATGCCGGCGGCATGAACGTCTACGTCCGCCAGCTCGGGCGCGCACTGGCTGCCGACGGGGCCCGGGTCCTGGTGGCGACCCGCTCGGCGACCGGTGCTCCCTGGCAGGAGCGGGCGGACGGCATGACCGTCCTCGGGCTGGCCGTGGGCGGGCCCGACGCGGTCAAGGAGGACCTGCCCGCCCTGGTGCCGGACTTCGCGGCCGCGCTGGCCGAGCACCTCGCCGCGGAGGGCGTCGCCCCGGACGTCGTGCACTCCCACTACTGGCTCTCGGGCATGGTCGCCCGTGCCCTGCCCGACCGTCCCGCGGTCTGGGCCCACACCATGCACACGATGGCGGCCACCAAGAACGCCGAGCTGGGGGAGGGCTCCGCCGCCCGGGAGCCCGAGGACCGGCTCGTGGGTGAGCAGGCCATCCTGCGGGAGGTCGACCTGTCGGTGGTGAGCACGACCACCGAGCGCGACCAGGTGCTGGCGCAGGGGGCACGCCCCGAGGCCGTCCGCGTCGTCCCGCCGGGCGTCGACGCGGCGACCTTCCACCCGGTCGGATGGGGCGAGCGGGCGGCCCTGCGCGCCGGTGTGCGCGAGGCGCTGGGGCTGGACCCCGACGCGCTGCTGCTGGTGCAGGCGGGCAGGTGGCAGCCGGCGAAGGGCCAGCTGGTCCTGCTGGAGGCCGTGGAACGCCTGTGGGAGCGCGGGGTGCGTGCCCACGCGGTCTTCGTGGGAGGACCCAGTGGTGCCGGCGGCGGGACGGAGCTGCCCCGCCGGATCGAGGCGTCCCCGGCCCGTGCGGGCCTGGTGGCCCACGGCGCGGTGCCGCCCGAGGAGCTCGCCCGCTACCTGCACGCCGCGGACTTGGTGGTCGTCCCCAGCCGTACCGAGTCCTTCGGCCTGGTGGCCGTCGAGGCGATGGCCTGCGGAGTCCCGGTGGTGGCCGCCCGCGTGGGGGGTCTGCCCGAGGCGGTGGGCGAGGCCGGGGTGCTCGTGGACGGTCACGACCCGGACGACTGGGCCGACGTCCTCGCCGACCTGCTCGCCGACCCGGCCGCGCGGGAGCGCTGGGGTGCCGCGGGGGCCGAGCGGGCCCGCTCCCTGACCTGGGGCGCCGCTGCCCGCGCCCACCGCGAGGCCTACCGTGACTGCGCCCGGCCGCCCGTTCACCGCAGGAGGACCGATGACCGACCGTGACGACGCCGTCGCCGTGGTGGAGCGGTGGGTGGCGCAGCACGCCGACCCCGCCTCGCCGGAGCACGTGGAGGGGGTGGAGGCCGAGAGGGTCCACGACGACGCGGGCCAGCCCACGCCGGCCTGGGCGATCACCCTGCCCGGCGAGCGGAAGCTCAAGACGGTCGTCTCGGTCCGCGTGGGACAGCGCTCGCTCGGGCTCGTCGCCTTCGTCGTGCGCAACCCGGACGAGAACCACGAGGCGGTCTACCGGATGCTGCTGCGACGGAGTCTCGACCTGCCGGGCCTGGCCTACGCCGTCGACGACGCCGGTGACGTCTACCTGACCGGCCGCGCGCCGGTCGAGGGGGTGACCGACCGCTGGTTCGACGAGACGCTGGGCGCGGTGCTGCAGGCCAGCGACGGCGTCTTCAACGAGGTGCTGGCCGCCGGCTTCCTGAGCGCGATGCAGGCCGAGTGGGACTGGCGCACCAAGCGTGGCGAGTCCACCCGCAACCTGGAGGCCTTCCGCCACCTGCTGACCGACTGAGCCCCGATAGGCTCGGGGCATGACGAATGCTGCCCACACCCTGATCCTGCTGCGCCACGGCCAGAGCCAGTGGAACGAGAAGAACCTGTTCACCGGCTGGGTCGACGTCGACCTCACCGACAAGGGTCGCTCCGAGGCCCGTCGTGGCGGGGAGCTGCTGGCCGCCGAGGGTCTGCTGCCCGACGTGCTGCACACCTCGCGCCTGCGCCGCGCGATCACCACCGCGAACATCGCGCTGGACGCAGCCGACCGCCACTGGATCGACGTGAAGCGCTCCTGGCGCCTGAACGAGCGCCACTACGGGGCGCTGCAGGGCAAGGACAAGGCCGAGATCAAGGAGAAGTACGGCGAGGAGCAGTTCATGGCCTGGCGCCGTGGCTACGACACCCCGCCCCCGGCGATCGACGCCGACGACGAGTGGTCGCAGGCCGGTGACCCGCGCTACGCCGACATCGACGGTGAGGCACCCGCCACCGAGTGCCTCAAGGACGTCGTGGAGCGCCTGGTGCCCTACTGGACCGAGCAGGTCGTGCCGGACCTCCGGGCCGGCCGCACGGTGCTGGTGACCGCCCACGGCAACAGCCTGCGTGCCCTGGTCAAGGAGCTCGACGGCATCAGCGACGACGACATCGCGGGCGTCAACATCCCCACCGGCATCCCGCTGCTCTACGAGCTCGACGCCGACCTGGCGCCGATCACGCCCGGTGGTCGCTACCTGGACCCGGAGGCCGCTGCCGGCGCCATCAAGGAGGTCGCCAGCCAGGGCAGCAAGTGACCCGGTCCCCTCAGGGGTGGGGGACCGTCACCGCGTGGGCGTCCTCGGACGGCCGGTCCAGGTGGCCGGTCACGAGGTAGCCCACGCGGCGTCCCACCGACACGGAGTGGTCGCCGATCCGCTCGTAGTAGCGGCTCAGGAGGGCGAGGTCGGCGGCCTCCCGGGTGTCCGTCACCTCGGTGCGGATGATCTCGAAGACGCGCAGGTGCAGGGCGTCGAGGCTGTCGTCCAGCACCTCGAGGCGCTCTGCGGCGTCCGACCGGTGGGTGGCCAGTGCCTCGCCGGCGCCCTGGACCAGGGCCAGGGCCAGGCGGCCCATCTCGGTGACCGTCTCCCGGGCGGGGGCGGGCACCGCGAGCTCGGGCAGGCGCAGCCGGACCAGCTCGGCGACGTGGCGCGCCAGGTCGCCGGTGCGCTCCAGCGAGGCCGAGAGCTGCAGCGAGGTGACCACCAGGCGCAGGTCGCGGGCCACCGGGCTCTCGCGCGCGAGCAGGTCGATCGCGTTCTCCTCGATCTCGGCGTAGAACGCGTCGATGAGGCCGTCCCCGCCGATGACCGATTCGGCCAGCGCCCCGTCGGCAGTGCGCAGGGCACGGTTGGCGTCGTGAACCGCCTGGCCGACGAGATGGTTCATCTCCACCATCTGGGTGGACATCTCGTCGAGCGATCGGGTGAAGTTCGTCCGCATGGCATCCCCTGAGTCGTCTGGTCGGAAAGTCTTTCACCCCGTGATGAACCGGAGGTGACCGGGAGCGGTCACGGGAGGTGAACGATTCGCAAGCGGGGCGACCTAGAGTGCAGTCCATGAGGACTGGGTGCCCATGGACCTGCTGACCTGGACGATCGCCCTGCTCTGCTTCGTCGTCGGCCTGCTCGCCGGTCGGGCGCTGGTCGGACGGGGGGTGTCGCGCGGCGGTCACCAGCGACCGGAGCCGGAGGCGGAACTGCCCGTCGGGGCGCGGGAGGTGCTGGACTCGCTCGCCTCCACCGTGATCGTCGTGAACCTCGCCAACCGGGTGGTGCACAGCACGCACGACGCCGCCGACCGCGGGTACGTCCGGGACGGGGTCGTCCCGCACCCGGAGATCCGCGACCTGGTGGAGGAGGCGCGGGCGACCGGTGAGGTCTGCGACCGGGAGGTCGCCGTGACCCGCAGCGTGCTCGTCGGCGGACGGACCTCCATGGGCTGCCGCACCTTCCCGCTGGACGGGGAGTGGACCGTGATCCTGCTGGAGGACCGGTCCCGGGCCAAGCGGGTCGAGCAGGTCCGCCGCGACTTCGTCGCCAACGTGAGCCATGAGCTCAAGACCCCGGTGGGCGGCATCGCGCTGCTTGCGGAGGCCGTGCTGGACGCGCGGGAGGAGCCCGAGGCCGTGGAGCGCTTCGCGCAGCGGATGGTGGTGGAGGCCGACCGGCTGAGCCGCCTCGTGCAGGAGATCGTGGAGTTCTCGCGGCTGCAGGCGGGCGAGGCCATCGAGAAGCCGGAGCCCGTGGCCGTCGGCGGCGTCGTGGCCTCGGCCGTCGACCAGGTGCGGCTGCAGGCGGAGTCGCGCAGCGTGGCGGTCCGGCAGTCGGGCATGGCGCACGGTGTGCGCGACCAGGTGTTCGGGGACGTCGGGCTCCTGACGACGGCGGTGCGCAACCTGTTGGTGAACGCGGTCAACTACTCGGACCCGGGCACCAAGGTCGTCGTCGGCGTCCAGCCCGGGGAGCAGCCGGACACGGTCCGCATCGTGGTCACCGACCAGGGCATCGGCATCCCCGCGGAGGACCTCGAGCGCGTCTTCGAGCGCTTCTACCGGGTCGACGCCGCCCGCTCCCGCCACACGGGGGGCACCGGGCTGGGCCTGGCCATCGTCAAGCACGTCGTCGCCAACCACGGCGGCACCGTCTCGGTGTGGTCCCGGGTGGGGACGGGGTCGTCGTTCACGATCGAGCTGCCCACCCTGACCCCGGGGGCTGGCGAACCGGCAGCCGACGATGCGGCATCCTTGGCCTGACAGTCCCGTCCCGCCACCCCACCAGGAGGATCCCGTGACCCGCATCCTGATCGTCGAGGACGAGGCGTCGTTCTCCGATCCCCTCAGCTGGCTCCTCGAGCGCGAGGGTCACGTGGTGGTGGTCCGGGAGGACGGACGCGGCGGCCTGGAGGAGTTCCAGCGCAACGGTGCCGACCTGGTGCTGCTGGACGTCATGCTGCCCGGCATGTCCGGCGTCGAGGTCTGCCGTGAGCTGCGACGTAGCTCGACCGTCCCGATCATCATGCTCACCGCGAAGGACTCCGAGGTCGACAAGGTGGTCGGCCTGGAGATCGGCGCCGACGACTACGTGACCAAGCCCTACAGCTCGCGCGAGCTGCTGGCCCGCATCCACGCCGTGCTGCGCCGCCGGGGCGCTCCGCTCGTGGAGGAGGACGCCATCGTGCGCGTGGGGGACGTCGAGCTCGACGCGGACTCGCACGTGGTCGTGGTCCGCGGTCGTCAGGTGCCCATGCCGCTCAAGGAGTTCGAGCTGCTGGAGATGCTGATGCGCAACCAGGGGCGTGTCCTGACGCGGTCGCAGCTCATCGACCGGGTGTGGGGCACCGACTACGTGGGCGACACCAAGACGCTGGACGTCCACATCAAGCGGGTGCGCGGCAAGGTGGAGGAGAACCCGTCGAGCCCGCGGATGATCACGACCATCCGCGGGCTCGGGTACAAGTTCGACGCCTGAGGGCGCCGGAGGGCGTCAGTGGTGGGCGCCGCCCGACTCCTTCTTGGTGGGGCGCTCCGGGGCCTCCCAGCCCTCGGGGGCGTACTCCTCGTACTCACCCACCGGCAGCAGCACCGGGACGCTCTGGTCGGTGTCCTGCCCGCCGGCGGAGACCTTCATCTTCTGGAAGGCGCCGGGGGCGGCGGACTTCGGGATGGTCACGTCCTCGTCGGCCAGGTTCAGGCGCTCCTTGGGGCCGACGGTGCCGCTCCAGGCCTCCTTGCCGTCGACGGCCAGACTGACCTCCTGCGGCTCGGTGGAGGAGTTGGTCAGCGCGCCGATGACGCGGCCCTCGGAGTCCGGCTCGGTGGCCAGCACGTGCAGGTCCAGGATGCTCACGTCGCCGGCGCGCACGAGCTCGCCGTTGGCCGGCGCGTAGTCGCGGGTCGTCTCCATGGGGGAGAGGGCCTGGCAGCCGGAGAGGCCGACCATGCCCACCAGGGACAGGGCCGCGAGGCGGCGGGCGAGACGGGTCGGGGCGTGGGAACGAGCAGCGGTGGTCACCCGCGCATGGTACCCAATGAGGACGCCCGTGAACGGGGGGTCCGCGGCGGGTCGCGATGTTAGAATCGGCGGGCGAAAGGGGCACTACATGACGTTTGAAGTCGGTGAAACGGTCGTCTACCCGCACCACGGTGCAGCGCTCATCGAAGAGGTGAAGCAGCGCAAGGTGAAGGGCAAGGAGATGACCTACCTGAAGCTCAAGGTGGCGCAGGGCGATCTCACCATCGAGGTTCCCGCGGAGAACTGCGACCTGGTGGGTGTGCGGGACGTCGTCGACGCCGAGGGCCTGGAGAAGGTCTTCGGCGTGCTGCGCGCCGAGAACTGCGAGGAGCCGACCAACTGGTCACGCCGGTACAAGGCGAACCTCGAGAAGCTCGCCTCCGGTGACGTGATCAAGGTGGCCGAGGTCGTGCGTGACCTCTGGCGCCGCGAGCAGGACCGTGGCCTGTCCGCCGGTGAGAAGCGGATGCTGGCCAAGGCGCGCCAGATCCTCGTCTCCGAGCTGGCCCTGGCCGAGAAGACCGACGAGGAGAAGGCCGAGGCCACCCTCGACGAGGTCCTCGCGAGCTGACGCCCCGCGTGGCCGATCCGTCTCTGGTCCACGACCCCGACGCCCCTTCGGGCGTCGGGGTCGTGGTCGTCGCGGCGGGTGCGGGCACCCGCCTCGGTGCCGACGTCCCCAAGGCCTTCGTGGAGGTGGAGGGGGCCTCGCTGCTCGTCCACGCCCTGCAGGGGGTCCGCGGGAGCGGGTTGGCCCGCGAGGTCGTGGTGGTCGCGCCGGCCGGCTGGGAGGAGCGTGCCCACGGGTGCCTGCTCGCCGCCGGGCTGGACCACGAGCGGGTGCGGGCCGTGGTCGTGACCGGCGGTGCCGAGCGGACGGACTCCGTCGCGGCCGGGCTGGGTGCCCTCTCGGGTGAGGTCGGGTGCGTGCTGGTGCACGACGCCGCCCGCTGCTTCGCGCCACCGGAGGTCTTCCGACGGGTGGCCGGTGCCGTGCACGGTGGTGCGGCCGCGGTGGTCCCCGGGGTGCTGGTGGTCGACACGATCAAGGTCGTCGAGCCCGCCGAGGACGGGTCGGCCGATGCCGAGCGGGTGCGCTCCACGCCGGCGCGGTCGTCGCTGCGGGCCGTGCAGACGCCGCAGGGGTTCCGGCGCGCGGTGCTGGAGCGCGCCCACGCCACGGGCGCGTCGGGTGCGGCGGCCACCGACGACGCGCTGCTGGTGGAGCAGTTGGGCGAGGAGGTGGTCGTGGTGCCGGGTGACCCGCGGGCGGCGAAGATCACCACCCCCCAGGACCTGCTGGTGGCGGGGGCGCGGTCGTGACGGGCCACGGGGCGCGGGGGCTGCCGCGCACCGGCATCGGCACCGACGTCCACGCCTGGACGCCACAGGGCGACGACCGTCCCCTGTGGCTGGGGTGCGTCGAGTTCCCGGGGCAGCGGGGTGTGGCCGGGCACAGCGACGGGGACGTGGCCGCCCACGCGGCCTGCAACGCGCTGCTGTCGGCGGCGGGGCTGGGTGACCTCGGCAGCGTCTTCGGCACCGGCCGCCCAGAGATGGCCGGCGCCTCGGGGGCCCGGATGCTCGACCGCGTGGCCGGCATGCTCCACGAGGCGGGCTGGGAGATCGGCAACGTCGCCGTCCAGGTCGTCGCGCCCCGCCCCAAGGTCGGGCCGCGGCGGGCCGAGATGGAGGCCGCGATGTCCGCGGCGCTGGGTGGTGCGGACGTCTCGGTGAGCGCCGCGACCACCGACCACCTCGGCTTCGTGGGCCGGGGCGAGGGGCTGGTGGGGCTGGCGACGGCGCTGGTGGTCCCGGGCGACTGAGGTCGTCGGGGGTGGCCGATAGCGTGGGGGGGTACCGACCAGGGACCCGACCCCGGGCCACCCGACCATCCCAGGAGGCACCGTGCCGAGCACCGTCAAGGGCATCATCGCCCGCAGCAAGCAGGCCCCGGTGGAGGTGGTGGACGTCGTGGTCCCCGACCCCGGGCCGGGCGAGGCGGTGGTCCGCATCCGCACCTGCGGGGTGTGCCACACCGATCTGCACTACCGGGAGGGTGGCATCAGCGACGACTACCCCTTCCTCCTCGGGCACGAGGCGAACGGTGTGGTCGAGGCCGTCGGCGAGGGGGTGTCGGACCTCGAGGCGGGGGACACCGTGGTCCTCAACTGGCGTGCGGTGTGCGGCACCTGCCGGGCCTGCTCCCGCGGCGAGCCCTGGTACTGCTTCGACACACACAACGCCGCGCAGAAGATGACCCTGACCGACGGCACCGAGCTGGAGCCGGCGCTGGGCATCGGCGCCTTCGCGGAGAAGACGCTCGTGCACGCGGGCCAGTGCACCAGGGTCGACCCGGACGCGGACGCGGCGGCGACCGGCCTGCTGGGCTGCGGCGTCATGGCCGGCTTCGGTGCCGCGGTGAACACCGGGGGCGTGAAGCGCGGTGACTCCTTCGCCGTCATCGGCTGCGGCGGGGTCGGCATGGCGGCCCTGGCCGGGGCCGTCGTCGCCGGTGCCACCACCGTGATCGCCGTCGACAAGGACCCGCGCAAGCTGGAGAAGGCCCGGCAGATGGGGGCGACCCACACGGTCGACCCCGCCGACGGCGACGTCGTCGAGGCGATCCGCGAGCTGACCGGCGGCTTCGGCGCGGACGTCGTGGTCGAGGCCGTCGGGCGCCCGGAGACCTACGAGCAGGCGTTCTACGCGCGGGACCTCGCCGGTACGGTGGTCCTGGTGGGGGTGCCGACGCCGGACATGGAGATCACGCTGCCGCTGCTGGAGGTGTTCGGCCGGGGTGGTGCCCTGAAGTCCAGCTGGTACGGCGACTGCCTGCCCAGCCGGGACTTCCCGATGCTGGTCGACCTGTACGAGCAGGGCCGGCTCGACCTGGACGCCTTCGTCTCCGAGCGCATCGGGATGGAGCAGGTCGAGGAGGCCTTCGACAAGATGCACCGCGGCGACGTGCTGCGGTCCGTGGTGGAGGTTTCCTGATGAGCCCCGAGAACAACCAGCCGGTCGCGCAGCGCGTGGCCACGCCCCGCCAGATCGAAGGGGTCCGGGTGGAGCGCGTGCTCACCTCCGGCTCCTTCGAGCTCGACGGTGGGTCGTGGGAGGTCGAGAACAACGTGTGGCTCCTCGGTGACGCCGAGGAGTGCGTGGTGATCGACCCGGGTCACGACGGCGAGCCGATCCTGCAGGCCGTCGGCAAGCGCACGCTCCGTGCGGCCCTGCACACCCACGCGCACAACGACCACATCAACGCGACCGGTGAGGTGACGGGTGACAAGTGGGCGCCGACCCGCCTGCACCTGGCCGACCGGATGCTGTGGGACGCGGTCTACCCGGTGGCCCCGGACGAGGAGCTCGCCCACGGGCAGCGGATCACGGTCGCGGGGGTGGAGATGGAGGTGCTGCACACCCCGGGCCACAGCCCCGGGTCGGTCTGCTTCTACGTGCCCGCGCTCGGCATCCTCTTCAGCGGCGACACCCTCTTCCAGGGCGGCCCCGGTGCCACCGGGCGCAGCTTCTCGGACTTCGACCAGATCATCCGGTCGATCACCGAGCAGCTGCTCGTCCTCCCGCAGGACACGAAGGTCCTGACCGGTCACGGCGACCCCACCACCATCGGTGACGAGGCGCCGCACCGGCAGGAGTGGATCGACCGCGGTCACTGAGGCGGGCGCCACGTCCCTGCACGCGGTCCCCGCGGGGGCGGGCCTCGTAGACTCGCCCCCGTGACTCTCAGACTCCACGACTCGGCCACCCGCGAGGTCCGGGACTTCGTCCCGCGTGTTCCCGGACGGGCGAGCATCTACATCTGCGGGCTCACCACCCAGACCAGCCCGCACATCGGCCACCTGCGCTTCGCCGTGGCCTTCGACGTGCTGCGGCGCTGGATGGAGCGCGGGCACGGGCTGCAGGTGACGCTCGTCCGGAACGTGACGGACATCGACGACAAGATCCTCGTCAAGTCCGCCGAGCACGACGTCCCGTGGAACGAGTGGAGCCAGCGCTACGAGCGGGAGACGACCGCGGCGCTGGAGACCATCGGGGTGCGGCCGCCCTCCTACGAGCCGCGGGCGACCGGGCACGTGCCGGACATGGTGGAGCTCATGGAGCGCCTCATCGAGCGCGGGCACGCGTACCCGGCGACCGACGGCTCAGGGGACGTCTACTTCGACGTCCGCTCTTGGCCCGCCTACGGCGAGCTCACCCGCCAGCAGATCGACGACATGGCCCCGGCCGCCGACGCCGACCCGCGCGGCAAGCGGGACCCGCGCGACTTCGCGCTGTGGAAGGGCGCCAAGCCGGACGAGCCGCACACCGCCACCTGGCCCACCCCGTGGGGTCGTGGCCGCCCCGGCTGGCACCTCGAGTGCTCGGCCATGGCTTGGCGCTGGCTGGGCGAGGAGTTCGACATCCACGGCGGGGGCAACGACCTGCGCTTCCCGCACCACGAGAACGAGCAGGCCCAGTCGCGGGCCGCGGGCTTCGGCTTCACGAACTTCTGGCTGCACAACGGCATGCTCACCACCGGTGGCGAGAAGATGAGCAAGTCGATCGGCAACACGCTCACCGTCCACGAGCTGACCAAGACCTACCGGCCGCTGGCCGTCCGCTGGCTGCTGGCGACGGTGCACTACCGCTCGGCGCTCGAGTACACCCCGAACTCGCTGACCGAGGCGACGGCGCAGGTGGAGCGCGTCGAGGGCTTCCTCCGCCGCGCGCTCGAGCTCGCCGGGCTCGAGGCCGGCGCCGCGCGCGAGCGGGCCGGCACGAGCGAGCTGCCGGAGGACTTCGTCGCCGCCATGGACGACGACGTGAACGTGTCGGCAGCGCTGGCGGTGGTCTTCGACCACGTGCGCCGGGGGAACAGCGGCCTGGCGGACGGCTCGCTGACGGGGGAGGCGGCCGGTGCCGCCGCCGTGACCGTCGTGGCCATGCTCGACGTGCTGGGGCTCGACCCGCTCGACCCGTGGTGGTCGGACGGGGGCGCCGCGGACGACTCCGCGGCCCGGCGGGCGCTGGACGGCCTGGTGACCGAGCGGCTCGAGGCACGGGCCGCCGCCAAGGCCGCCAAGGACTACGCGACCGCGGACGCCATCCGCGACCAGCTCGCCGAGCTCGGCATCACCGTCACCGACGGCCCCGACGGGGCCGTCTGGGACCTGACGAACACGACGGAGGCCTGACGTGCGAGGCAATTCCTCCCGCCGCGGAGCGGTGCGCAAGGACAGCAAGAAGGGCATGCAGGTGGGCTCGGGCGGCCACCGCCGCAGGGGGCTGCAGGGCAAGGGCCCGACGCCCCGCGCCGAGGACCGCGCCTACCACCCGGCGGCCAAGCGGGCCCGGCGGGCGGAGAAGGCATCCGGCGGGCAGCGTCCGTCCCGATCCTCGAAGGCCCGCAGCGGCAAGGACTCCACCGAGCTCGTCATCGGTCGCAACGCGGTGCTCGAGGCGCTGCGCACCGGGGTGCCCGCCACCCACCTGTACGTCGCGGCCAGCATGGAGTCCGACGACCGGGTGAAGGAGGCGCTGCGGCTGGCCTCCGAGCAGGGGCTGCCGCTCCTGGAGGCCGGGCGCCCGGATCTGGACCGCCTCACCGACGGCGAGGTGCACCAGGGCCTGGTCCTGCAGGTGCCGCCATACGAGTACCCGGACCTGGCGGACCTGCTGGACGCCACTGCCGAGGTGACGCCGCTGTTCGTGGCCCTCGACGGCATCACCGACCCGCGCAACCTGGGGGCGATCATCCGTTCGGCGGCGGCCTTCGGCGCGCACGGCCTGATCATCCCCGAGCGCCGCTCGGCCGGGGTCACGGCCGCGGCCTGGCGCACCTCGGCCGGTGCGGCCGCCCGGCTGCCCGTGGCCCGGGTCACCAACCTGAACCGGGCCCTGCAGGAGCTGCGTGGGCAGGGTGTCTTCGTGGTCGGGCTCGACGCCGACGGTGACGTGGACCTGCCCGGCCTGCCGCTCGCCCCGGACCCGCTGGTGGTCGTCGTGGGCTCGGAGGGCAAGGGGCTGTCCCGCCTCACCCGCGAGCACTGCGACCAGATCGTGAACATCCCGATGTCGGGGCTCACCGAGTCGCTGAACGCCGGGACCGCGGCCGCGGTGACGCTCTACGAGATCGCTCGCGAGAGGGCCCGCCAGCAGGGCTGAGGTCCGCGCTCAGGGCCCCGGCGGCTGGTCGAGGGTCTCCGGCGAGGTCGCGTCGCGCGGGGCGAGCAGGACCTCCTCGTGCCGCTTCCGGGGGAGCACCTGCTCCACGTAGTCCCCGATCGTCTCCTCGATCGTCAGCGCACGTCCCTGCTGCTCCGAGAGGTACCAGCGGTGCTCCAGCACCTCGTGGAACAGCTCGGCGGGCTCCAGCCTGCCCCGGAGCTCGACCGGGACGGTCCGGGTGATGGGCTCGTAGATGCGGGTGAGCCAGTCGTGGGCCACGAGCGTCTCGTCGTCCGCCTGCCGGCCCTGCGAGGCCGCGAACGAGTCCAGGTCGTTGAGCAGCCGCCGGGCCTGGTTCTCCTCGACGTCCAGCCCGGTCAGCCGCATCAGCCGCCGGCTGTGGTGGCCCGCGTCGACGATCTTCGGCTGGATGCGCAGTCGGCTGCCCTCGATGTCCGTGCTCACCTCGAGCTCGCCCACGTCGAAGCCCAGCTGGTTCAGGGCCGTGATGCGCTCGGCGATGCGCCAGTGCTGGTCGGCGGGGATCTCCTCGGTCTGCGTCAGCTCGACCCACAGCAGCTCGTAGCGCTCCTGCAGCCGGTCGGCGGTGGCCACCGGGTCGGTCTCCGGGGGCAGCAGCCCGCCGCCGATCAGGTCCAGCAGCTCCCCGGCGACGTTCCCGTGGGCCAGGTACAGGTCGTGCTCGCGCTGCCCGTCGGTCAGCTCGTTGTGCATCTCCGCGGTCTCCACGTCCACCACGTAGGCGGCGAACTCCCCGGCGTCGCGGCGGAACAGCGTGTTCGAGAGGGACACGTCGCCCCAGAACATCCCGGCCATGTGCACCCGCGTGAGCAGCACCGCCAGGGCATCGATGAGCTTGACGGCCGTCGGGTGGCGCAGGCTCTGGCTGAACAGCGCCCGGTAGGGCAGGGAGTAGGGGAGGTGCTGGGTCACCAGGCAGGCGTCCAGCGGGTTCCCCTCCGCGTCGACCCGCCCGGCCACCACGGCGACCGGGTCGACCGCCGGCTGGTCCAGCCGGTCCAGCACGTGGAGCAGCCGGTACTCCTTGCGTGCCAGGCGCTCGGTGATCTCCTTGACCGCGAGGATCTCCCCGTCCACCTCCACGAAGCGCACCACGTGCCGGGAGATGCCGCGCGGCAGTGCCGCCACGAGCTCCGGCGGCCAGTCCTCCAACCGGGTGCTCCACGGCAGGGTGAACAGCCCCGGCCGGGGGCGGGCGGCGGTGATGTCCAGGGCCATGTACCCAGTCTGCTCCTCCCCCCGCATGGAGGCTCGGTGCGGCCTCAGACCGGGGTGTCGCCCTCGCGCAGGTCGGCCAGCTCCGAGAGCAGGCGCGCGACGTCGTCGATGCCGTCGACGCGGGAGGTGGCGGCGGTGGCACCCTCGCCGACCTTCACGAGCACAGCGGCGGCCTCGTCCTCGAAGGCGCGGAAGACCGTCTCGTCCGTGACGTCGTCGCCCGCGAACCAGAGCGTGTGCCCGGGAGTGCGCTCGCGGTGCTCGCGCCGGTGGTGGCGGTCCTCGCCCAAGGAGTCGATGAGCCGGCGCAGCGCCTCTCCCTTGGTGGTGCGCAGCACGCTCATCTCCAGCACGTTCTTGCCCACCATCGGCTCGACGCCGCAGCGGCGGGCGAGGCGACGGACCGCCGCCCGGGCCTCGAGCGCCACCTCCTGCGTGGCTTGCCGCGTGTGCACGACGACCCCGGCGAACTTCACCTCCAGGGAGGTCCCGGGGAGCTCCTCGACCAGCCCGCGGCCGCCCGTGATGAGCATCTCCCGCTGGGCGGCCTCGTCCTCGTCGAGCCCGGCGGGGGCCTCGTGACCGACCTGCCACTGCTGCCCGCCGTGTGAGCCGAGCAGGGACACCCCCTCCTGCGGGCCCAGTCCGCTGAGCTGGTGGAGGGTCTGCACGTCGCGGCCGCTGACGAGCACGACCTCCGTGGTGGGCAGCGCCGCGAGCCGACGCAGGGCCGCGACGGCCCGTGGGGCGGGCACCACGGCCATCGGGTCGTCCTCGAAGGGGGCCAGCGTGCCGTCGAAGTCGGTGGCGACGACCAGCCACGGGGCCCCGGCGAGGTGCCGCTGGTCGGGGGCCGGGAGGGTGGTCTCGTCCTGCATCAGGCGCCCTCGCCCGGAGGGTCGTCCGGGCCGTCGGTCATCACCTGCGGGTCGGGGTCCCCGATCGGCGGGTGCTCGGGGGCGTGCTCCAGGCTGCGGAGGAACTCCCGGCTCCAGGTGTGCACGTCCTTCTCCATCACCACCGCCCGCAGGGCCCCCATGCGGCGGCGCTTCTCGGCGTCGTCGTCGGTGATCGCCCGCAGCAGCGTCTGCTTCAGCCCCTCGATGTCGTGCGGGTTGCACAGGTAGGCGTCGCTGAGCTCCTCCGCGGCGCCGGTGAACTCGCTGAGCACCAGCGTGCCGCCGCCGTCCACCTGGCAGGCGACGTACTCCTTGGCCACCAGGTTCATGCCGTCGCGCAGGGGGGTCACCAGCATCACGTCGGCGGCCAGGAAGAGGGCAGCCATGTCCTGTCGCGGGTGGGAGCGGTGGATGTAGTGGATGGCCGGGGCGCCCAGCGTCGAGTGGTCACCGTTGAGGTGCCCGACCGTCCCCTCCACCTGCTCCCGCAGGTTGCGATAGGCCTCGACGCGCTCGCGGCTGGGGGTCGCGATCTGCACGAAGGTCGTGCTCGGAGGTGCGACGCTCCCGTCCGCCAGCAGCTCGCCGTAGGCCTTGAGGCGATGGCGGATGCCCTTGGTGTAGTCGAGCCGGTCGACGCCCAGGATGAGGGTCTCCGGGGCACCCAGGGAGCGCCGCAGCTCGGCCGCCCGCTGCTGGACCGCCTCGGTGCGGACCATCTGGTCCAGCTGGCGCGAGTCGACGCTGATGGGCACCTCGGCCGCCCGCACCCTACGCCCCTCCTCAGCGGAGAGGGTGAGCACGTCGCCCTCGAGGGTGACCCCGGCCAGACGCGCTGCCGAGCGGCGGAAGTTGGCGGCGTCGTCGGCGCGCTGGAAGCCCAGGAAGTCCGCCCCCAGCAGACCCCGGAGGATCTCCATCCGCCACGGGAGCTGCGAGAAGAGCTCCACCGGGGGGAAGGGGATGTGGTTGAACCAGCCGATGCGCAGGTCCGGGCGCAAGTCGCGCAGCAGGTGGGGGACGAGCTGCAGCTGGTAGTCCTGCACCCACACGGTCGCACCGGGGGCCGACACCTCGGCCGCCGCGCGGGCGAAGCGCTCGTTGACCTCGCGGTAGGTGTGCCACCACTCGCGGTGGAAGGTCGCCGAGACGATCACGTCGTGGTAGATCGGCCAGATCGTCTCGTTGCAGAAGCCCTCGTAGTAGCTGCGGACCTCCGCGGCGGAGAGCGGCACCGGGTGCAGGTGGATGTCGTTGTCCTCGAACGGCTCGGGGGCCTCACCGGCCTCGCCGGCCCAGCCCACCCAGGCGCCGTCGGTCACGCGCATCACGGCCTCCATGGCCGTGACCAGGCCGCCGGGGGAGGTGCGCCACTGCGTCGTGCCGTCGTCGTCCACCACCCGGTCCACCGGCAGGCGGTTGGCCACCACCACGAACTCGAAGGTGTCTGTGCTGGGCTCGCTCACGTCATCCTCCCGGTGGGGCGACGCCGCCCCTCGCGCTCACCCCACCACAGGGCGCAGGGGGTCGCAAACGCCCGACGCGGCGGTCCGCCGCAGGTTGCAGGGCCACCGGCGGGGGCGGCTCTTACCCTCGTGGCATGGAGATGACGGAGGTCGGCCCGTACCGGTTGCAGGAGCGGCTCGGTCAGGGCGGGATGGGGACCGTTCACCGTGCGCTGGACGAGGCCGGGCGCGAGGTGGCCGTCAAGGTGCTCCACCCCCACATCGCCTTCGACGGCGGCTCGCGGGAGCGGCTGGAGCGCGAGGTCTCCACGCTCGCCCGGGTGCGGCACCCGCGGGTGGCCAGCTTCCTGGACGCCGACGTGGACGGCCCCACGCCGTACGTCGTCACCGAGTTCGTCCCCGGTCTGCCGCTGGACGAGCACGTGGCGGCCCACGGTCCCCTCGACGGGGACGCCCTGCACCGGTTCACCGCCGGCGTGCACGAGGCGCTGCGGGGGATCCACTCGGCGGGCGTCGTGCACCGGGACCTGAAGCCCGGCAACGTCATGGTCATGCCGACGGGCGAGCCGGTCATCATCGACTTCGGGATCGCTCACATCGGCGACGAGAGCCGACTGACCGCCACCGGCATGGTCATGGGCACACCCGGCTACCTCGCCCCGGAGCTCGTCATCGGGGCCGAGCCGACGGTCGCGACCGACTGGTGGGGGCTCGGTGCGGTGCTGGCCTTCGCCTCCACCGGCCGCAACCCCTTCGGTGGCGGGCCGAACGAGGTGGTGCTCTCCCGCATCCGCCGGGGCGAGCACGACCTGCGGTCCATGGACGACGCGTGGCGGCCGCTGGCCGAGGCCTGCCTGGCGGTGGACCCGGCCGCCCGTCCCACCGCGGCGGACGTGCGGGCGGTCGTGGAGAACGGCGGTGGCGAGCTGCCGGCGCGCAAGCGCACCCAGCGGCTGGCGGTCCAGACCGAGGACGACGACGCGACCCAGCCCCTGCAGGTGTCCTCCGGCGACGCCGGGGCGGCCGCGGGGGGCCGGGCGACCCAGCCGATCGAGCGTCAGCCCACCCGGGCCATTCCCCGCAAGCGGATGTCCCGGGGGGAGATGGGATTCCTGCAGCCCCCGGCGCAGCACCGCGACCAGCCGGCGGGGCAGGTCCGTGAGCAGGAGCCCTCCGCCCCGTGGCCGTCGGCGCACTCGGCGCAGCAGCCGGTCGACGCCCACCAGCCGCCCGCCGGCCAGTTCCCGCCCGGTCTCCGGGCCCCGGTGCCGCAGCACGCGCCCCAGACCCCGTCCGTGCAGCAGCCCGCCGCCCAGTACGTGCCCCACCAGCCGCCCCACCCGGGTGGAGCCTCTGGTGCCCCCGCCTGGCCGCAGGGCGGCTTCCCGCCGGGGGGCTTCCCGCAGGCCGGTGCCCACCCCGCCGGGCCGGTGAGGACCCCTCGGCTGCACCCGTACGACCCGCGGACCCGGCAGCCGCGCCACCCGTGGGTGGTCGTGGCCGGTTCCCTGTGGGTCATCGCCCTGGCCATGGTCTGGCCCGTGGCGGCCGGCGTGGTCGTGGCCGTGTGGGTGCTGCTGGTGCGCTGGGCCGACCACGCGGCCATGAGCCACCTGCACCGCCTCTTCGCCCGGGGGCGGCGATCCGGTGATGCCTGGCGCATCGCGCTGGGGAGCCCGTGGCACTTGGTCACGGCGCTCCTGCGGGGGGCGGCGTCGCTCATCGCCCCGGCGCTGCTGGGGGCCGCCGCGGTGGTGCTGGTCGACCTCGGCCTGGGCCACCGGCCCCTCGCGTCCTTCGACGGCACGCTCACCGGCCTGGACAACGCCCTGGCCTGGGGGACGGCCGCCTTCGTCGTCGTGCTGGCGCTCTGGTGGGGGGTCGACAGCGCCTCGCTGAGGCGCGGGACCCGGCTGGTGCTGGAACCCCCGTTGCGCCGCACCGTGATCGAGGTGCTGGTCACGCTCGTTCTGCTCGCGGTGACGGCTGCGACGGTCGTGTGGGGTCTTTCACACGGGTGGCCGACAACCCTGTCACCCCTAGGGCGATGAGGGTCGGTGGGACACCCCGACCTCCTACCGTGGTTTGACCTCGGCACCTGGATGACTATTGTCTACGCCCGTGCCGACCTTCCGTGTCGGCGCTGACAACTCCAGATCAGTCACTCAGTACTTCGATCGCGCATCCGCCGCCCAAACCCGCCACGGATGTGCTCTGCCAGGAAAGCCCTGGGGCATGGCGGGTGTGGGGGACCCACGTAATACGCGGGGTTCGTCCCCGCTCGGGGTGAAGCCTCCTGACGGAGGCCGGGACACCTGACGTTCCGAACCCGACAGCTCACTCCACCGGCGGTGCAGTCAGGAAGGATCCCCATGTCCCGTTTCCCCTCCATGTCCTCCCGCGCCCTCGGCGCCGCCGGCGTCTCCGGCGCGTTCATCGTCACCGGCTTCGCTGCCGCCGCCCCGGCCAACGCCGCCGGCTCCTACGACGCCTCCGTCTGGGACCGCGTTGCCCAGTGCGAGTCCAATGGCAACTGGTCCATCAACACCGGCAACGGCTTCTTCGGTGGTGTCCAGTTCACCAACCAGTCCTGGGCCGGTGTCGGCGGCCTCGAGTTCGCCCCGCGCGCCGACCTCGCGTCCAAGTCCGAGCAGATCGCCGCTGCCCGTCGCCTGCTCGCCATGCAGGGCCCCGGCGCCTGGCCGCTGTGCTCGGTCGAGGCCGGTCTGACCTCCGCCAACGGTGGCGCCGACGTCAACGCGATGCCCGGCGACGCTGCTCCGACCCCGGAGCCGAAGCCCGAGCCGAAGCCGGAGCCCAAGCCGGAGCCCGCCCCCAAGCCGGAGCCGAAGCCCGAGCCCAAGCCGGAGCCCGCCCCGGTCTCGCAGCCGGTGACCACCCCGGCGCCGGCCGAGAAGACCGCTGAGAAGCCGGCCGAGACCTCCGAGGCCACCACCTGGACCATCGACCGCGGTGTGAACCTGCGCCCGGCCGCCGGCATGGACAACACCCCGAAGGGCCTGCTCGAGGCCGGCACCACCATCGAGGGCGAGAAGCTGGAGAGCGGCTGGGTCAAGACCGACCGCGGCTACTTCTGGCACACCTTCGGCACCGAGCAGGAGGCCGAGACCCAGACCTTCACCATCAACCACGGTGTGAACGTCCGTCCGTCCGAGGGCATGGACAACGACCCGATCGGTGTCTACAAGGCCGGTTCCACCGTCGAGGGCGTGAAGCTCGAGAGCGGCTGGGTCAAGACCGACCGCGGCTACTTCTGGCACACCTTCGCCAACTGAGCTGAGCCGCTGACGCCCTGCGCGTCGGTTGCCTGACGAGGACCCCCGCACCACCCGAGGTGGTGCGGGGGTCCTCGTGTCTGTGGACAGGGATTGACGGAGGTCCGGGTCTCGCTACTCTGTCACCGGCGCTCGTCCCCTCCAGAGCGGGTGCCTCCCTCACACACATCACCGCGCGTGTCCGCCGCCCCGCTCACCACGGGCACGCCCTGCCGGTCCGCCGGGCCATGGTGAGCTCGGGAGAGTCTCCCGTGGCCGCCGACCGTCCGGTCCGTGGCCCGACGTGGAGTTCACCGGCAGGTGGCGGGACGCACGGCGTCACGCGCCCGAGGGCGGAGTCTCCAGGAAGGAACCTGCATGTCCCAGCACTCTTCCCTCGCCAAGGGCGGCACGGCCGTCGCCGGCCTGACCGGGTCCCTCGTGGCCACGGGCCTGGCCGCGACCCCCGCCCAGGCCGCCTACGAGCCCGCCGTGTGGGACCGCGTCGCACAGTGCGAGTCCAACGGCAACTGGTCCATCAACACCGGCAACGGCTTCTACGGAGGCGTCCAGTTCCACCAAGTGTCCTGGGCCGGTGTCGGCGGTCTGGCGTTCGCCCCGCGCGCCGACCTGGCGAGCAAGTCCGAGCAGATCGCCGCCGCACGCCGGCTGTTGGCCGCGCAGGGCCCGGGTGCCTGGCCGGTGTGCTCCGTCAAGGCCGGCCTCACCATGGATAACGGCGGCGCGGACCGCGACGCCATGCCGGACGACGGTGACACGGACCCCGACCCCGAGCCGCAGCCGGTGGAGTGGACCATCACCGACCGGGTGAACTACCGCGTCGGCCCGGGCACGAACCACGAGGCCGTCGGCAAGCTGCACCCTGGGACCAAGGTCGAGGGCACCAAGCTGGACAACGGCTGGGTCAAGACCACCGAGGGCAAGTACTTCTGGCACTCGTTCGGCACCACCGACTCGGAGGCCCCCACCACGGAGTCCTTCACCATCGAGCGTTCGGTGAACGTCCGCTCCGGTGCGGGCCTTTCGCACGACATCGTGGGGCGCTACGCCGTGGGGACGACCGTCGAGGGCACCCAGCTGCCCAACGGCTGGGTGAAGACCGACCGCGGCTACTTCTGGCACTCCTTCGCGGCCTGATCGACCCCATCGCGTGATCCGTCTCGATCGCGCAGGCGCACGACGGAGGGCCCGCCCCGGCACGGGGGCGGGCCCTCCGTCGTGCCGGGGCGGGGCCCGGCGGTGGGCTGGCGCCTAGACTGTGCGCGCACAGGCCCCTGTAGCTCAGTTGGTAGAGCAGCTGTCTTGTAAACAGCAGGTCGCGGGTTCGACTCCTGTCGGGGGCTCCACGACGCGCAGGTGGGGTGACCGGACCCGCGTCACCCCACCTGCGGAAGACCCCACGCGTCGGCCAGCAGCTCGGCCGAGCGGACGCGCATCGCGGGGTCGTGGGTGTACGTCGTCGTGATCACCTCGTCGAGCTGGTACCGGTCCACGAACGCCTCGAGCCGCTCGGTGACCTGCTGCGGGTCGCCGACCATGCGGATGCCGTGCCCGTCGGCCAGCTGCAGCAGGTCCTGCGGCACCACCCGGTCGATGTCCTCCACCGGCGGCTGCAGCGGGGCGGGCCGTCCGGAGCGGATGCCCGCGGCCAGCTGCTGCGAGGTGGTGAACAGGTAGCGGGCCTCCTCCTCGGTGGGAGCCACGAGGGCGTTCATGCCCGCCATCACGTGGGGGCGGTCCACCTGGGCCGTGGGCGCGTCGGGGTCGAACTGGCGCCGGTAGACCTCCAGCGCCTGCTCCAGCTGCGCCGGGGCGAAGTGGCTGGCGAACGAGAAGGGCAGCCCGAGGGCCGCGGCCACCATGGCGCCACCGGTGGAGCTGCCGAGCATCCACAACGGCACCCCGGTGCCGCCGCCCGGCACGGCGCGGACCTGCCCGACGGCCGCCTCCGGCTCGTCGCCGAACCACTGCGCCAGCTGCGCCACGTCGTGCGCGATGTCCTGCAGCTCCGCCGAGCGACGGGCCAGCGCGGCGGCCGTCATCGGGTCGGTGCCCGGAGCACGCCCCATGCCCAGGTCGATGCGGTCGGGGAAGAGCGTGGCCAGCGTGCCGTAGTACTCGGCCACCATGAGCGGCGAGTGGTTCGGCAGCATCACGCCGCCGGAGCCGAGCCGGATGCGCTGGGTGCCCTGCCCGAGGTGCCCGATCAGCAGCGCCGTGGCCGAGGACATGAAGGTCGTCGTGTTGTGGTGCTCGGCCACCCACAGGCGGTGGTAGCCCAGATCGTCCAGCCGCTGTGCGTAGGTCCGGGAGGCCTCGATGGCGTCGGCCGGGGCCATGCCCTCCGAGCGCGGGACGAGGTCGAGGACCGACAGCGGCACCCGGCCCGAGCCACGCTCCGGGACCGCCTCCGCGGGGGAGCGGTGGTCGGTGCGGTCGCTCATGCGATGGCCTCGGCGATCGGCGTCCGGCCCTCGTTGAGGGTGATCGTGCGGCGCAGGGCCGCGTGGGAGCCCTCGCCGAGCACGTGGGCGATGACCGCCGCGACGTCCGCGCGGGGCACCTGCGTGGCCTCCCGGGCCGTGGTGTCGACGGAGCCGGTGCCCGCGTCCTCGGTGAGCCGGCTCGGCGCGAGGATCGTCCACGCGAGGCTCGACTCGCGCAGGAACGCGTCCGCGACGGCCTTGGCCTGGGCGTAGTGGAAGAAGCCCATGTCGAAGGGCAGCGGGTGGTCCAGGTCGGCGCCGAAGAAGCTCACCATCACGTAGCGGGGAACGCCGGCGTCCCGGGCGGCCTTCATGGAGGCGATGGCGGCGGCCTGGTCCACCGCGTAGGTGCGGGCCAGGTTACCGCCACCCGCGCCGGCCGACCACACGATCGCGTCCTGCCCGCGCATCGCCTGCACGAGCTCTGTGTGCTGGGCGTGCTCGACGTCGAGGACCAGCGGCTGGGCGCCGGTGGCCCTCACGTCGTCGACCTGCTCGGGCTTGCGGATGACGCTGGTGACCTCGTCCCCGCGGTCGGCGAGCAGACGGGCAGCCTGCAGCGCGATCTTGCCGTGTCCACCGATGATCAGAATGCGTGCCATGCCCTCCACCCTCTCGCAGCGGGGCCCCGATTGGGCACACTGGGGGGCATGCTCATCGCCGATCTGCCCACCGTGACCGTCCACCGCACCAGCGTCTCGGAGATGGACAACCGCTGCTACGTGCTCACCTCACGGGCCACCGGTGCGCAGGTGCTCGTCGACGCCGCGGACGACCCCGACGCGCTGAGGGGTCTGCTCGCCGAGGCCGCGCAGGGGGAGCCGGACCTGCGCGCGATCGTGACCACCCACCGTCACTGGGACCACGTGCGTGCCCTGGCCGCGATGGCCGGGGACGGGGTGGACCTCTACGGCGGGGAGGCCGACGCAGCAGCCATCGAGGAGCAGGCCGGGCTCGAGGCCGGGGCCGTCCAGCCGCTGGAGGACGGTCAGGCCGTGCAGGTCGAGGACATCGAGCTGCAGGTGATCCCGCTGCGCGGCCACACGCCGGGGTCGGTCGCCCTGGTGCTGGTCGACGGCGGGCAGACCCACCTGTTCACGGGCGACTCGCTCTTCCCCGGCGGCGTGGGCAAGACCTCCGGGGACGAGGACTTCCGGCAGCTGCTCTCGGACGTGAGCGGGCGGCTGTTCGACGTCTTCGACGACGCCTCCCACGTGCACCCCGGCCACGGGGAGCCGACCACCCTGGGCTTCGAGCGGCCGCACCTGCGCGAGTGGGCCGAGCGGGGCTGGTGAGGTGACGGACCGTCCTGCCGGGGGCGATCGGGCGGGGGCCGGGTCGCTCCCGGAGGTCCGGCGGCTGGGGACCGTCGATGAGCTCGCGGCGCTGATGGCGGCGCCGGGGCGGACCGTGGTGGTCTGCTTCACCGGGTCCTGGTGCGGCAGTTGCTCGGTCTTCGAGCCGGTCTTCGCGCAGGTCGCGGACGAGTTCTCGGGCGGCGACCGGGTGTTCACGGTGGTCGACACCCAGGAGGTCCCGGCGCTGTCGACCGCCTGGTCCGTGCACACGGTGCCCACCGTGGTGGCCCTCCGCGACGGGGTGACCGTCGACCGCATCGACGGGCCGGTGCCCGCCCGCGAGCTGCGGCGCCGGATGTTGAACACATGAGGCATGAGGAGTCGCGGGACCGGGCGCGACCGCCTACGTCATCCTGCTGACGCTGGTGGGCCCCGTCCTGGCCCGCTGGGCCGAGCCCGCGCTGGCGCGCGTCGGGTCCTTCGACCGTGGCACAGTGGCCGCATGAGCGCAGCGCAGGACACGCAGGCCCAGGACGTCCCCGCCCAGCAGTCCGCCGAGTCGGGAGGCACCCCGGACGCGCCCCGCCCCGAGGGGCCGGTGACGCTGGTCATCCTCGGCGCCTCCGGTGACCTGACCCAGCGGTTGCTGCTGCCCGGCATCGGGACGCTGCTGGAGGCCCAGCCCGAGCGGGGGCTCACCCTCGTCGGGGTGGACCGGGAGGACATGGGCGAGGAGTGGAACCAGCTGGTGCGCGAGCGCTTCGCCGACGAGGGGGTGCCCGAGGAGACGCTGGAGCGGGTGCTGGGGGCGACGCGCTTCGAGCAGGTGGACCTGCTGGAGGGCACGCAGCTGGCGGACTTCGTCGGTGGGCTCTCCGGTGCGGTGGTGCTGTACTTCGCGCTGCCGCCGGCGGTGACCATGGCGGCCTGCGAGAAGCTCGAGGGTGCCGACCTGCCGGAGGACCTGCGGCTGGCGCTGGAGAAGCCCTTCGGCGAGGGGGCCCAGAGCGCCCGGGAGTTCAACGCGCGGCTGCTGCGGCTGGTGCCGGAGAACCAGATCTTCCGGGTGGACCACTTCCTGGGTGTGGCGACGCTGCTGAACTTCATCGGCATGCGCTTCTCCAACCGGGTGCTGGAGAAGGTGTGGAACGCCGAGGACATCGCGATGGTGGAGATCACCTACGACGAGGACCTCGCGCTGGAGGGCCGGGCCGGGTACTACGACAAGGCCGGCGCGCTGCGCGACATGCACCAGAGCCACCTGCTGCAGGTGCTGGCGATCGTGGCGATGGAGCCGCCCGCCCGCATCGACGCCGACGAGCTGCGCGACCTCAAGGCGCACGTGCTCAACGCGACGCGGCTGTGGGACGACGACGCGACGGTGGCGACCCGGCGGGCGCGCTACACGGCCGGGACGATCGACGGGCGGGAGATCCCGGACTACACCGCCGAGGAGGGGGTGGACCCCTCGCGGGAGACCGAGACGCTCGCGCAGATGGTGGTCGAGGTGCGGACCAACCGGTGGACCGGGGTGCCCTTCGTGCTGCGCAGCGGCAAGGCGCTGGGGGAGAAAGCCAAGGAGGTGCGGATCACCTTCCGCGACGTGCGGCACCTGCCGCAGGGGCTGCACGGGCGGCAGGGGCCGGACCAGCTGGTGGTGAGCCTGAAGCCGGGGCCGGTGGAGCTGCACCTGACGATGAACTCCACCGACCCGACGAAGATCGAGCAGAAGGTGCTGTCCACGACCGTGGGCGACCCGGAGCTGCTGCCGTACGGGGAGGTGCTCGGCGGCATCCTGGACGGCGACCCGCTGCTGACCGTGCGCGGGGACACCGCGGTGCAGTCGTGGCAGCTCGTCGACCAGGTGCTGGCCGCGTGGAAGGCCGGTGACGTGCCGCTGGAGGAGTACGCGGCCGGCTCCTCGGGGCCGGACGGCTGGGCGGTGGACCCGGCCGCGCTCGCGCGCTGAGGGGGTGCGGCGGGGCGTTCGGTGCGCGGCGCGGGACCGGGGCCGGTCGGTCGCTTGAGCGCGGCGGCTGGGGCCGCAGTCGGGCCCAGGGGTCGGGTGTGCTGGGCCGGGGGCGGTCCGCTTGGCCGGGGCTTGAGCACGTTGGTCGGGGGTTGGTCCGGTTGTCCCGGGTGTGCTCCTGAAGCACGCGGAGCCGACCCGGGCCAACGTGCTCAACCCCCGGTGTGGAGGACCGTGCCCCACGAGGCGTGACCGTACGGTGCGGGGCCTGCGTCGCCGGGGCCGGAGCGAATGGCGTCCGGGTGCGGGCCTGCGTCGTCTCGGTGTGGGGCCGGCACCGGACACCTCTGCGTCGCTCGGGCCGGAGCCGCCCCTGTGGACGGTGCCCGACGCGGATCCGCGTGGTGCCGTCACGATGCGGCCATGACCGCTGCATCCCAGCCCGTCCCCGACCTGCCCGAGGAGCTCTGGACCCTGCTGGCCGCGCAGCACGGGGCGGCGCGCTGGGACGAGGTGCGCGGGTGCGGCATCGGGCAGCAGCGCGCCACGGCGCTGGTGCGGAAGGGCGCGCTCGTCCGGGTGAGTCGTGGGGCGTACGTCGAGGGTGCGCGGTGGGCGAGGGCGGACAAGCGGGAGCGTCATGCCCTGCGCGCCACGGCGATCGCGCGCACTTGGGCGGACGGGACGGCGGTGAGCCACGCCTCGGCTGCGCTGCTGCACGGGCTGCCGCTCCTCGTGTTCCCTCCGGTGGTGCAGGGGAGCCGCACCGACGGCGGCCAGAACCGACGACGCCGCACCTACTCGGTCTACCGCGCCTACCCGGGGGTGGAGCCGGTCCTCCTCCGGGGCGTGCCGGCGGTGCCTGCCGCGCACGCGGCGCTCGGGGTGGTGGATCGGCACGGCCTCGAGGCCGGGGTGGTCGTGATGGACGCGGCGGTGCACGGAGGGCTCGTCACCTTCGAGGGCCTGTCGGAGCTGCTGGCACGGTGTCGCTTCCACCCCGTGCACGCGCGGGCCGCCGCGGCGCTGCGTCTGGTGGACGGGGCGACCGAGTCCCCCGGCGAGACGCGTACCCGTTTGGTGCTGCGTCGTCTGGGCTTCGCGGTGCGTTCGCAGGTGGACGTCGTCGGCCCCGAGGGCGTGTGGCTGGGGCGGGCGGACTTCGTGATGGAGGGGGAGCGCGTCGTCATCGAGTTCGACGGGATGGTGAAGTACCGCGAGCACGGGCGGCTGGCGGTCGAGGACAAGGGACGCGACCTGGCGATGCAGCGCGCCGGCTACGAGGTCGTGCGGCTGGTGTGGTCGGACCTGTCGGAGCCGGAGAAGGTGCGGCAGATGGTGGAGGAGGCCGTCCGGCGGGCGCGGGGATCGCGGCCCGGCCGGCGGGTGGCGTGACCGGCGGGGGTATCGGGACGAAGGGCCCTGGCACAGGGCCGCCGCGCCGCGGGGCGGGTGCGTGGTTGGCGCGACGCGGGGCGGGTGCGCTTGGTCGGGGGTTGGTCCGGTTGGCCGGGGGTTGTTCCTGAAGTACACGGAGCTGACCCGGGCCAACGTGATCAACCCCGGGGTAGGGGGACTCGGTCAGGGCCCGGCCGCGGCGGTCAGGCAGGCGAGGACCTGCTCAGCCGAACTGGCCGGGCGGGAGGGCCGCTCAGTCGACCTCGCCGGGCGGATGGTCCGCGCCCATGACGTGGAGCAACCGGTGGGCCGTGGCATCCACGAGCCGGTAGCGCATCGACCGACCGTCGCGGGTGGCCTCGACCCAGCCCTCGGTCCGCAGGGTGCGCAGTGCCTGCGAGGCCGTCGCCTGGCTGATGCCGGCGGTCTCCGCGAGCTCGGCGACGCTGGAGCCCGGGTGGTGGTGCATGCGGTCGAGCAGACGCAGCCGCGTGGGGTCGCCCAGCAGGTCGAAACGCTGTGCCCACTGCAGGTGACGGTCCTCGGCCATGTCCGCAGGCTGCCACACCGGCGCGGTGCGCGGCGGCCGGCCGGGCGCGTCAGCGGTACCGGTCGCCGGCGTGGTGCGCGGCGGCCGACCGGGCGCGTCGCCGTCACCGGTGGCGGAGGGCGAGCCACGCGCCCGTCCCCGTGTCACCGGTCCCGGGTAGCCTGCCGGGGTGCTGGACCCCGACACCACCCGCGACAGGCTGTTCACCCGCTCCTACGTCCTGATGCTGGTCGGCATCGTCGGCGCGTTCGTCAACTTCGCGCTGCTGCTGCCCGTCGTGCCGGCCTGGGCGGAGCACCTGGGCGCCTCGGAGGCCGGGGTCGGCGCCACCACCACCGTCATGATGGCCGCCTGCGTGGCCGGACAGTTCGGCATGCCCTGGGTGCTGCGGCGCTTCGGCTTCGTCGTGCCCTACGTCGCCGGCCTCCTCCTCATGGGGCTGCCGGCCCTCGTCCTGCCCTGGGCCACCGCCGTCGAGGCCGTCTACGTCGTCCAGGCCGTCCGCGGTGTCGGTTTCGGTGCCCTGGTCGTCTCCGGCTCCGCGCTCTCGGCCTCGCTGACCGCCCCGCACCTGCGCGGCCGTGCGGTGGGCATGTACGGCGTCTCGCTCGCCGCCGCGCAGATCCCGGCACTGCCCGCCGGCATCCCGCTGACCGGCTCCATCGGCTGGGCGTCGGTCTTCCTGCTGGCCGGCGCCGCCGCCGTGCTCGTGGCGCCCCTGGCGGCCCGCATCCGGCAGCGCCAGACGGACACCGGCACGCCGGACTCGACCGCCTCGGTGCCGGCCGGTACCGGCCCCGGCCGCCCCTGGCAGATGCCCGCGGTGGTGCTCTTCGCGACCTCGCTGGCCTACGGCGCGGTCGGCACCTTCCTGGGCCTCGGCATCGGCAACACGACCGCCGTCTTCTGGGCGCTGCTGGTCGTCTCCGCCGGGCAGATGGTGGGGCGCGCCTGGGCCGGTGCGGTGAGCGACCGCCGCGGGGTCGGGCCGCTGCTCGCGCCCATGACCGCCCTCAGCGCGCTGGGCACCGCCCTCATGGCCGGCGCCATGACCGAGGCGGGCGACCTCGGCTGGCTGCCGGGCGGGCTCGCCGGGGCCGTGGCGAACGACTTCACCGCCGTCGTCGGGGCCGCGCTGTTCGGCCTCGGGTTCGGTGCGCTGCAGAACGACACCTTCGTGCTGATGGTCGACCGCGCCGGTGCCGCCCGGCTGGGCGGCGCCTCGACCGTGTGGAACGTCGGCTACGACGCCGGCACGGGGCTCGGCTCCATCGTCGTCGGCGGGCTGGCGGCCGTGACGGGGCTGGCCGGGGGCTTCGGGGCGCTCGCGGCCGCGGCGCTGGTGCTGCTGCCGCTCGCCCTGGCCATGGGGGTCACCGAGGCCCGCGCCCGTCGGGCCACGCGGGAGGCCACCCCGGCGGCATGATGGGGGCATGAGCCGCCACACCGACCCCACGCCCGAGCGCGCCGACGCGATCGTCATCGGACACGGTCTGGCCGGGCTCGTGTGCGCCTCGGAGCTGCTGGCCGCCGGCCGCCGCGTCACGCTGGTGGACGCCCAGCCGGAGAGCGACCTCGGTGGGCAGGCGTGGTGGTCCTTCGGCGGGCTGTTCCTGGTGGACTCCCCGCAGCAGCGGCGGCTGCGGGTGCGCGACTCGCTGGAGCTCGCCTGGGCCGACTGGGAGCGCACCGCCGGGTGGGACCGCGCCGAGGACGACCTGGGCCGCCAGTGGGCGCGCGCCTATGTCGAGTGGGCGCATCGCGGCAAGCGGGAGTGGCTGGCCGACAAGGGCATCCGCTTCTTTCCCGTGGTCGGGTGGGCCGAGCGCGGCGACAACCGCGGGCCGGGCGTGGAGAACACCGGCCCGGGCAACAGCGTGCCGCGCTTCCACATCACCTGGGGGACGGGGCCGGGGCTGTGTGCGCCGTTCATCGACGACCTGCGCCGCGGCGTCGAGGAGGGGCGGGCCACCTACCTGCCCGGACACCGGGTGGCCGAGCTGCTCCGCGAGGGCGACCGGGTGGTGGGCGTGCGGGCCGAGGCGCTCGAGGAGGTCGACGGGGCGGGTGATGCCGGGGGCGCGGGCAGGAGCGGAGACGCGGGTACGGGTGAGGTCGCGAGCCAGGGGGCAGCCGCCCGTCTGGGGACGAACGCCGCGTCGGGTGCTCACGCCGGCCCCACGCTCCCGACGGGGGATCGCGGCATCGCGCGCGGGACCCGCACCGTGGGCGAGGTGACGCTCACCGCATCGGCCGTGGTGCTGGCCACCGGCGGCATCGGCGGGAACGACGCGATGATGCGCCGCGCCTGGCCGGAGCGGCTGGGCACCCTGCCGACCGACCTGCTGCACGGGGTGCCGGCCTACGTCGACGGGTCGGGGCTGGAGCTCGGGGCGCGGGCGGGTGGTGCGTGGGTGAACACCGACCGCATGTGGGCCTACACCGAGGGCCTGGGCAACCCCGCGGAGGTGTGGCACCGGCACGGCATCCGCATCCTGCCCGGACCGAGCTCGCTGTGGCTCGACGCCGACGGGCACCGGCTGCCGGCGCCGCTGTTCCCGGGCACCGACACCCTCGCCACGCTGGAGCACCTGCAGACCACCGGGGCGGAGCACTCGTGGTTCATCACCAACCGGCGGATCGTGGGCAAGGAGTTCGCGCTCTCGGGCAGCGAGCAGAACCCGGACCTGACCGGGAGGTCCGTGCGGCAGGTACTGGGGCGCGTGCGCACGGACGTGCCGGGGCCGGTGCAGGCGTTCATCGATGCGGGGGAGGACGTCATCGAGGCCCCGGACCTGGAGACGCTGCTGGAGCGGATGGAGACGATGGGCGGCCGGCCGCTGGACCGGGCCGCGGTGCGCGAGGCGGTGGCGGCCCGCGGGCGGTCGGAGGACCCGCAGCAGCGGCTGATCCGCGATGCGCGGACCTACCTGGGGGACAAGCTGATCCGGACGGTGCCGCCGCACGCGCTGGAGGACGAGGGGGCCGGGCCGCTGATGGCGGTGCGGCTGCGGATCCTGAGCCGCAAGACGCTCGGTGGGCTGGCCACGCGGCTGGACGGGGCGGTGCTGGACGAGGCCGGGGCCCCGGTGCCGGGGCTGTTCGCCGCGGGGGAGGTCAGTGGCTTCGGCGGCGGTGGCGTGCACGGGTACCGCTCGCTGGAGGGCACCTTCCTGGGCGGGTGCCTGTTCACCGGGCGGCGGGCCGCGCCCCGCAGCTCCAGCGGTTCGGCGACGGCCTGCCGCAGCGTCATGCGCGGGCTCACCGAACGGCGCGGGGACTGGAAGAGCATCGCCACGCCGGGCGCGGGCACACCGGGGCGCAGCGCCACGCCACCGACCTCCACGGTGCCGGCGGTCGGCGTCACCAGACCCGCCACCACCCGGCACAGCGTGGACTTGCCGGCACCGTTGGGTCCGGTGACCGCGGTGGTGGTGCCGGGTGTCAGCTCGAGGCCGACGCCGCGCAGCACCTCCGGCGCACCCGGGGCGGGCGAGGCCGTGACGCCGGACAGGCGGACGGCGGGACGGACGTCGCTCATCGGGCACCTCCGTGCTGGTCGTGGGCACTGCCGCGCCCGGCGGACACCGGCCGCCCGGCCAGCCGCTCGTCCACCGAGGGTGGGGTCGCGGCATCGAGCAGGGAGGGCGGCGCGCCGGGGATGGGGTGCAGCCCGTGCCGGGGCAGGGCGGCCACCAGCGCGCGCGTGTAGGCGTGCCGGCGGGGCCGGCCGGCCCCGCCGGTGCCCACCGGGTCGGGCTGCCCCGGGGCGCCCGGGTCGGCCAGCAGCACCTCGACCGGTCCGTGGTCCACCACCTGCCCGGCGTACATCACCGAGAGCTCGTCCACCCGTCCCGCACGTGCCCCCAGCGAGGCGAGGTCGTGCGTGATGAGCAGCACCGCGGCCCCGTCGTCGGCGGCGGCCCGCAGCAGGTCCAGCATCGCTTCGCGGCTCTCGGCGTCCAGGCTCGCGGTCGGCTCGTCGGCCAGCAGCACCGCCGGCTCGCCCGCCGTCGCCAGCGCGAACGCCGCCCGGGCCGCCATGCCGCCGGAGAGCTCGTGGGGGTACCGCCGCGCCACGCCCGGCTCCAACCCGACGCGCTCCAGTGCCCGGGCCACGAGCGCGTCCATCGCCCGACCACGACGACCGTGCGCGTCCGGGGAGAGGGCGGCCAGGGTCTCGGCCACCTGCGGTCCGACCCGCCGGGTGGGCGTCAGCAGGGTGGCGGCCGACTGCGGCACGAGCCCGACGTGGTGCCCACGCAGGTGCCGCCACTCGGCCTCGTCCGTGGGGCCCAGCTCGTGACCGGCGATCGCCAGCACCCCCTCCACCTGTGCGCCGGCCGGCAGCAGGCCGATGAGGGCGCTCGCGAGCACGGACTTGCCGCACCCGGACTCACCCACGAGGGCGTGCACGCGGCCGGCGTGCAGCGTCAGGTCCACCTCGTGCGCGGCGTGCACCCGGTGGCGTCCGCCGGCGACGGGCAGGCGCACCGAGAGGCCCGCCACCCGGGCAGCGGGCGCCACACCCCCGGCCGACGGCGAGGTTCCCCCCTCAGGCGGGACGAAGGTCGCCCCGGGGCGCCGCGTGTCGCTCATGCCGCCACCTCCTCGGCGTCGCCGGAGCGCAGCGCGTCGGTGAGCACCCGGCCCACGCCACCGACGGCCAGGGTCGCCAGCGCCAGCGCACCCGCGGGTGCCACCAGCGACCACCAGGCCCCCAGCAGCACATCCGATCGCGCCTGCGCCAGCAGCGTGCCCAGCGACGCCTCGGTGGGCTGCAGCCCGATGCCGAAGAAGCTCAGGGTCGACTCGTGGAAGACCGCGTGCGGCATGAGCAGCACGACGGCCACGAGCGCCTGCGGCAGCGCGGCCGGCACGAGGTGGCGGCGCAGCAGCTGCCAGCGGGAGGCCCCGGCCAGCCGGGCGGCGTCCACGTACTGGGAGCGGCGCACCGCCAGGGCCTCGGCGCGCACCAGGCGGGCCACGGTGGGCCAGTGCGTCAGGGCGATGGAGGCGACGATGGCCACCACCGAGCCGGGCCACATGGCCACCACCACGAGCCCGAGCACGAGGTGCGGCAGGGCCGAGACCGCGTCGCCGAAGCGCATGAGCAGCGCGTCGGCCCACCGCCCGAGGCTCGCGGCGGCCGCCCCGACGAGCACCCCCAGCACCACGCTGACCACGGCCGAGAGCGCGGCGATGAGCAGGCTGACGCGCAGCCCCTCGGCCACCCGCACCAGCAGGTCGCGGCCGGAGTGGTCGGTGCCGGCCGGGTGCTGCAGCGAGGGCGCCTGCAGGGCCGCCCCGAGGTCGACGCCCGCGCCGGCCGCCCAGGGCAGCACGAGCGCCAACAGCACCAGCACGACGAGCGTCCCGGCGGCCAGGCGGCCGGTCGTGGTGCGCATCAGCTCACGCATCGATCTCCACCCTCGGGTCCAGCGCCAGGTGCAGCGCGTCCGCAGCCCAGGAGCCCAGCAGCACCAGCACCGTGGTGAGCACGGTCAGCGCCGCCAGCAGCGGGAAGTCGAGCTCCAGGGCGGCGTCCACCATCGCGCTGGCCACCCCGGGCCAGGAGAAGACCTCCTCCACGATGACGGCGCCCACCACGAGCTCCGGCAGCCGCAGGCCCACCAGCGTCGCCACCGGCACCAGGGCCGGGGGCAGCACGTGTCCGCGGCGGATGGTGCGGCGCGAGAGCCCCCGCGCCCGGGCGCCGCGCACGGCGTCCGAGGCGGTGGTCTCGGCCACCGACTCCCGGGCTGCCAGCAGCAGCCAGGGCACCTGCGAGAGGGCGAGCACGGTCACCGGCAGCACCGCGTGGCGGACGAAGCCCGTGGCCGTCACCTCCTCGCCGGGGCGGCCCATGCCGCCGGAGGGCAGCAGCCCCCAGGTGACGGCGAACAGCAGCACCCCCACCATCGCCAGGACGTAGGGCGGCAGGGCCTGCAGCACCATCGCGGTGCCGGAGACGGCGCGCCCCCACCAGGAGCGCGGATGCAGTCCCGCGGCCACCCCGCCGAGCACGCCGAGCAGCAGCGCCAGGGCCATGGCCGGGACGGTGAGCAGCAGCGTCCACCCGATGCGCTCGGTGAGCACGTCGAGGACCGGCTGGCGGAAGACACGGGAGAAGCCGAGGTCGCCCTGGGTGAGGTCGCCCACCCAGGTCCACCAGGCCTGCCACCACGGCACGTCCACCCCCGCGGCGCGGCCGATCTCGGCGCGCTGCTCGGGGGTGAGCCGCTGGTAGCGGTCGCCCAGCATCGCCGCCAGCGGGTCGAGCGGGCTGGCGGCGGCCAGGGCGAAGACGGCCAGGGAGACGAGCACGACCACCGGCACCGCCCACGCGGCGCGGCGCCAGGTCATGCGGCCGATGCGGGAGAGGGCCACCGGCTCAGGTCCAGGCGCCGACGTTCCACCACGGACCCCAGGCCACGCCGTGCGCGTGGGGCTCCACGACGAGCTCGCCGGTGGAGTAGCCGTGCGGGTCGTGCACGTAGGTGTGCTCCAGGAAGGCGACGATCACCGCGTTGGGGTCCTCCATGTACCGCTGCTGCACGGTGCGGTAGAGGTCGTCGCGCTTCTTCTCGTCGGGCTCCCGGCGCGCCTTGTCCAGCAGCTGGTCGACCTCCTCGCTGCCGTGGCCGCCCGGGTTGTAGTAATACGCCGCACCCTCGATCGGGGTGTGCAGCTGTCCGTACAGCTGGCTGTCGATGCTGTGCGGCTTGTCCCCGCCGCCCAGCACGATGGCCAGGTCCTCGTACTGCTTCTCCACGTCGTCCCAGGGCATGGCCTTCGGGGTGACCTCGATGCCGACCTTGCCGAGCTGGTCGGCCACGGCGGTGGCCACGTCGCGGCGCACGGAGTCCTTCGGGTCGTAGACCAGCGTGAACTCGGCCCGCTCGCCGCCCTTGGTGCGGATGCCGTCGGACCCGGCGGTCCACCCGGCGTCCTCGAGCAGCTTCTCGGCCTTCTCGGGGTCGTGCTCGAAGGAGAGGTCCTCGTAGGCGTCGCCGTAGACGGCGGACAGCGGCGTGGCGGCCGGCGTGCCGTGGCCGCCGAGCACCGTCTTGATGACGGCCTCGCGGTCCACCGCGTGATTCATGGCCACGCGGTTGCCGGCCTCCTGCGCGAAGGCCGAGTTGGCCGGGAAGCTGATGCCGCGCCAGTCGGCGGTCTTCGCCGTGGCGAGCTCGAGGCCGTCACCGGCCTTCGCGGTGGCGGCGGCCAGCTTGGGCGGCAGCACGGTGCCGTCGATCTCCCCGGTGCGGACCTGCTGGGCGCGGGACCCCTCGTCGTCCACCAGCATGATGGTCAGCTTGGGCACCGCGGTGGGCTCGCCCCAGTAGTCGTCGAAGCGCTCCAGGACGGCCTCGGTCGGCTTCAGCGAGGTCAGCCGCATCGGGCCGGTGCCCACGGGCTCGCGGTTCAGGCCGGACTCGGTGGCCGGCCCGCCGGTCAGCTCCTTGGCCGGGGCGATGCCGAGCAGCAGCCGGCTGGGGAAGTCGGCGTAGGGGTACTTCAGGGTGAAGACGACCTCCCGGCCGTCGGCCTCGACCTTCTCGATCATGTCGTAGGACCACGCGACCTCGCTGCCGGACTCCGGGTCGAGCAGGGCCCGGTAGGTGGCCACCACGTCCTTCGGCTCCAGCGTGGAGCCGTCGTGGAAGGGCACGTCCTGGCGCACCGGCACGCGCCACTGCGTGAGGTCCTCCGAGGAGGTCGGCTCCTCGGCGGCAAGAGCGGGCTCCAGCTCGGGGAGCTCCTCGGAGTCCTTGCTGCGCAGTCGCAGCAGCCCCTCGTAGATCGGGGTGCCGCCCTGCTCGCCGTAGCCGGAGATCGGGTTGAACGTGCCGAGCTCCTCCGTGCCCGCGACCACCAGGGCCGGGTGCTCCCCGTCGCCCGAGGCCGGACTGCCTCCGCCGGACTTCTCGGACGCACCTCCGCCCTGGCCCGGGGTGGAGAGTCCACACCCGGCCAGGGCGGAGGCGGTGATGGCTGCCGAGGTGATGAGCAGCTGGCGGCGGGGCAGTGAGGTCACCCGCGCACCTTATCTGATCGGTTGATCAGATGCGGGTGGTGTCCTCCCCGTTCAGCCGGCTGGAGCCGACGACCTGGTCGGAGGGGTGCGGACCGTCCGGCTCGATGAGGTCGTGCTGCTCGTAGGCAGCCGCCTCCGGCGCGGAGATGGTGTGCCCCTCCTCGTCGGTGTAGTGGGGGTCGTACTCCACACCGGCGGTGTCCCAGTACTCGTCGTCCTCGTCCTTGCGGCGCTCGACCTCCTCCGGGGGCAGCACCCGGCGCCAGCGCTTGGTGGCCAGCGGCAGCAGCTCACCGGCGTCCTCGCGCATGGCGCGGTTGAGCGTCCACATCATGAGGTAGCCCATCACGAAGAAGGGCAGGCCGACGATGGTGATGAACTCCGACAGGGCCGTGATGCCCGCGTCGGGGCTCATGGTCAGCAGCACGGCCGCGACGATGCCGACCAGCAGCGCCCAGATCGCGCGCTGGAACACCGGCACGCGCTCGTCCTCGTCGTGGCCGCGGGCCATGGAGTCCATGACCAGCGAGGCCGAGTCCATCGAGGTGACGAAGAAGATCGCCACGATCGCGATGGAGAAGACGGACATGAAGGTCGTGGCCGGGAAGTGGGCCAGGAACTCGAAGAGCGCGACCTCGGCGCCGTCGTTGAGCACGGAGTCGACCAGTTGCTCGCCGTCCTTGCCGTTGCGGATGATGTCGAAGCTGGCGAAGCCGAAGATGCCGTACCAGATGATCGAGAAGGTCACCGGGGCCGCGAGCACGCCGAAGATGAACTCGCGGATGGTGCGCCCGCGGGAGATGCGGGCGATGAAGATGCCGACGAAGGGCGACCAGGTGATGGTCCACGCCCAGTAGAAGATCGTCCACTGGTTCTGCCAGCCCGGGTTGTCGTCGAACGCGTCGTTCCAGAAGGCCAGGTAGGGCAGGTTCTGGGCGTACAGGCCGACGCTCTCGATGGTGCCGCGCAGCAGGTGCAGGGTCGGGCCGGAGACCAGCACGAACAGCATCAGGGCCACGGCGGCCAGGATGTTGAGGTTCGAGAGCAGCTTGATGCCCTTCTCCAGGCCGGCGATCACCGAGCACAGGGCGAGCGCGGTGACCACGGCCAGGATCGCGATGATGCTCCAGGTCGTCTGGTCGATGCCGAGCACGGCGCTCAGTCCGGCGTTGATCTGCAGCGTGCCCAGCGCGATGGAGACGGCCACACCGAAGAGCGTTCCGGTGATGGCGATGATGTCGATGGCCTTGCCGGCCGGGCCGTGGATGCCCTTGTCACCCAGGAGCGGGTGGAAGAGCGAGGAGACGCGCGGCGGCAGGTTGCGCTGGTAGATGAAGTACGCGAAGGCCAGCGAGGGCAGCGCGAAGATCGTCCAGGTGTGCAGGCCGAAGTGGTAGAGCGTGAAGCTCATGGCCTCGCGGGCGGCGTCGACGGACTCCGGCTTCACGTCGGCCATCGGCGGGTTGGCGAAGTGGTTCACCGGCTCGGCGACACCCCAGAACATCAGGATGGTGCCGATGCCCGCGGCGAACAGCATCGCGAACCAGGTGACGAAGGAGTGCTCCGGCGGCTCGTCGTGCGGCGACAGACGGATGCGGCCAAAGCGGCTCAGCCCCGTGACGATCAGGTAGATGAGGAAGACGGAGAGGCCGAGGATGTAGAACCAGCCCAGGTTGTCCAGGATCCAGGTGGACCCCGCGGTGAAGGTCTTGGACATCCCCGTCGGGAAGATGAGCGTCAGGACGATGAAGGCCGTGGCGAAGAGGATCGACCCGAAGAAGATGACGGGTGAGGTCCGCAGGCCCATCGCGTCGTGCAGTTTCTGCAGCATGGTGGGTACCTAGGTCGGGAACAGGTCACGGCCCGACTGCCTCGTGCGACGGGGTGCCCGGTGGTGTGCCGGCCGCTGGGGCCGGTGACCGCTGGACGCGCAGGCCGGTGGTGACCCCACGGTAACGGTGTGACGCGTGGGGGCAAGCGAGTGATACCAAGCCGTGATGGCTTGTGCCGGTGGCCCCTCCGACGGCGGACCGGTGTTCTGGTGCCGGGGCGCGCGGGTCAATCGAGCAGGCCGAGCTCCTGGGCGCGGAGCACGGCATCGGTCCGGTTCACGGCCTCCAGGGCGGTGAAGGCGTGCACCAGGTGGGTCTTCACGGTGGCCTCGCCGATGCCGAGATCGCGCGCGATCTGGCGGTTGGTCAGCCCGCGGGAGACGCCGCGGACCACCTCCAGCTCGCGGGTGGTCAGGGTGGCGGTCGGCTCGGGCTGCGGCGGGGGAGTGCGGCGGCCGGCCACCAGGTGGGCCGCCGCGGCCGGGGCCAGGACGGTCTCCCCGGCGGCGGCGCGGTGGACCCCGTCGCGCAGCGTGGTGGGCGGGGCGTCCTTGAGCAGGTAGCCGGCGGCGCCCGCCTCGACGGCGCGCAGCACGTCGTCGCCGGAGTCGTGGGCGGTGAGCACCAGCCTCGGGGTGGTGACGCCGGCGGCGCGCAGGTCACGGATCAGGGCGGCGCCGTCGGGCCCGGCGCCCAGGTGCAGGTCGACCACGACGAGGTCCGGCAGGGCCCCGGCGAGCGGGCCGCCCGAGCCGGTGAGCACCGTCATCGCCTCGGCGTGCGATCCCGCCTCGGCGACCACCTCGATGTCGCCACCGGCCGAGAGGACCGCGGACAGGCCGGTGCGCACGACGGGGTGGTCGTCCACGAGCACCACGCGGACGAGGGGCGTGCGGTCGGTGCTCGGCGGCTGCTGGCTCATGCGGGGACCTCCACGGTGAGTCGGGTGCCGCGCCCCGGGGGCGAGTGCAGGTCGAGCGTGCCGCCCAGGTCGTGCGCGCGGTCGCGGGCCCCGGCCAGGCCGGTACCGCGGGTGGTGGCGGGTTCCGGGTCGGACCCGGCGCGGGGCCCGGTGTCCTGGAGGGCGGCGCCGCCGACGCCGTCGTCGGCGACCTCCGTCCGCACGGTCCCGGGCCCGAAGGTGAGGGTGACCGTCGCGCGGGTGGCGCGGGCGTGCTCGGTGACGTTGCCGAGCGCACCCTGGACGATGCGCAGCAGGCCCACCTCGGTGGTGGTGGGCAGCTCGCGCTCGGTGCCGTGGACGACGAGCTCGGTGGGCGGGTCGACGACGGCCTCGGTGGCCTGGCGCAGTGCGTCGACCAGGGTGCGCTCGGGGTCGTGGCGCAGGGTGTCCACCACCCGGCGGGAGTCTGCCAGCCCGGCCTCGGCGGCCGCCTCGATGCGGTCCAGCAGCTCTGTGCGGGGGAAGTCGTTCCGGGCGCGGGTCAGCAGCAGCACCGAGGTGAACGACTGCACCACGGTGTCGTGCAGGTCGCGGGCGATGCGGTGGCGCTCGGCCAGGGCCCCGGCCTCGGCGTGGGCAGTGGCCAGCGCGGCCCGGGTGTCGCGGAGCTCGGTGACCAGCGCGGCCCGGGCCTCGGACTCCTGGCGGACGCGGGTCATGGTCCAGGCGCCCAGCACGCAGGCCGCGGCGCCGATGGCCGGGCCGACCACGCCGCCGAGCCCGCCGTCGGGGGAGGTGAGCTCGGCCGTGGCGACCATGCAGGTGAGCAGCGCGACCGCGGGGACGGCCCAGCGCAGCGGCTGGTGCATGAGCCACAGCACGAACAGCGGGAAGGCCACCCACGCGAAGGCGGGGTGCACGTGCATCAGCACGCCCCAGCCGATGCTGAGCGCGGCGAGCCAGACGACGTTGGGGGTGGTCGGGTGCAGCGGGCTGGACGCGGTGATGCGGCGGGTGAACGCGCCACCGACGGTCAGCCAGCCGATGCCCGCGGCCAGGCCGAAGGTCCACCGGGGCAGGGGCTCGGCGGGGGGGCCCCGGGGGCCCGGGGCGGGGGGGGGGGCCGGGCGGGGGGGGGCCGAGGACCGGCGGGGAGGGGGGTCTCCCCCGCGCACGGCGTAGGGGCCCCCACCGTCAGCCCCCGGCCGGCCCACGCCGCGATCCCCGCCACG
>NZ_JBUCLA010000003.1:0-2120 GCF_054950055.1 Kytococcus sp. Marseille-QA3725
TCGTACACGCATACGATGCGTGCGGGGTCGACGATACGGCATCCGGACGGCCCGTGGGGTGGCCCGGACCGACGGGAGGAGGGACGAGATGAGGCGGTGCGCCGAGTCGGTGGAGGTGCGGACCCTGCAGGACGGATGGGAGCCCGGCGGGCAGCCGGATGCCTTCGTCTGGCGGGGACGGCTCTACGTGGTGTGCGAGGTGCTGGACCGCTGGCGACGGCGCCACCCGTGGTGGCGCCACGTGACCGAGGCCGAGGGGCTGGCCCTGGAGGCCGGCACCGACCAGGAGGTGTGGCGGGTGGAGGCCCGGGCCGGGCGGCACCGTCCGGCCGGGGTGTTCGACCTCGTGGCCCCGCCGGTGGGTGTGGCCGCGGGGTGGCGGCTGGACCGGGTCCTGGACTGACCCGGTCGGGCACGCACGGCAGCAGGGGAACGCAGGCAGCGGGGAAACAGGGAGGACGGACATGACGACGATGACGGGTGCCCCGACGGCGACGATCGGGGTGGGCGCACCGGCCGGGACGGTGCTGGACCTGATGGAGCGGGCGCGGACGAGTCTGGCGGAGGCCTGTGCGAGTCCGGTGCCCGAGGAGCGGTACGAGGCAGCGCACCTGGCCGCTCTGCGGGCTGCGGCCGCCGTGGTGGCGGCCCGGTCGGTGCCGGGACGGGCCTCGCGGCCCCGCAGCGTCTGGGAGCTCCTCGGTGGGGTGGCCCCGGAGCTCCGGGAGTGGGCGGTCTTCTTCGACGGCTCGGCCCGGCGCCGGGCCGCTCTCGCCCGGGGACGGCAGTGCTCCCAGCGGGAGGCGGACGACCTGGTGCGGCAGGTGGACGAGTTCGAGCAGCGGATCCGGGGTGTGCTGGGGCTGCCCGTGCTCCCCTCTGCCACGGCACTGCTGGTGGCCGGCTGGCCGGTCGAGGGCCGGTGATGTCCGCGGGGTTCGCGCACCTGCACGTCGCCTCGAGCTTCTCGCTGCAGTACGGCACCTCCACCCCGCAGGACCTGGTGGACCGGGCGGCGGCCTGGGGGCAGTCCCACCTGGCGCTCACCGACCGGGACGGGTTGTATGGAGCGGTGCGCTTCGCCCGGGCCTGCACCGAGGCCGGGCTCGTCCCGGTGCTGGGGGTGGACCTCGCCGTGGCCCACGGGGACGGGGCCCGTCGGGAGGAGGTCCCGGCGCGCCGGTCACCGGTGCGGGGCGGGACCTGGGTCGACGAGAGCCACGACCGCGTGCGGGTGCTGGCCGCGGGCCGGGAGGCCGGCTCCGGCCACGGTGTCGGTTGGGCGGCCCTGTGCCGCCTGGTCTCGGCGACCCACGCGGCGGGGGAGCGGGGCGAGCCGCGCACCACCGGGGAGCTGGTGGCCGGTGCTGCCCCGGCGGTCCGGGTGCTCCTGGGGCCCGACTCCGACGTCGGCCGGGCGGTGCTGGGGCGTCGTCGCCAGGAGGCACGGCGGGCCCTGGAGCGGTGGGTGGACCGGGTGGCCGGGCAGGTCGGGGATCTTCGTGAGGCGCGACGGGTCGTGGTGGTGGAGTTGGTGTGCTCCGGTGCCCCGGCCGGGCAGCCGGGCTGTACCGACCAGGCGGTGGGCATGTGGCGGCTGGCCGAGGAGGCCGGCGTGCGGACGGTGCTCACCGCTGCGGTGCGGCACGCGGACCCCGCCGACGTGGTGGTGGCCGACGTGCTCGACGCAGCCCGCAGGCACGTCCTGCTGGACCCACGGCACCTGGAGCAGCGGACCTCGGCGGCGCACCTGGCCTCCTCGGCCGCCATGGAGCGGGTGGCGCGGTGGCTGGCCGACCGGGCCGGTGGGCCGGACGCGGCCGCCGACCGGCTGCTGGCCACCACCGGGCAGGTGGCGACCGAGTGCGGCCTCTCGGCCCGGGACGACCTGGGGATCGGGTCGGTGCACCTGCCGGAGCCGGAGGTGCTCGGGTACGCCGACGCCACAGACGCCCTGCGGGGGCTGACCGAGCGCTGTCGGAGCGCGGTGGACGGGCTGTACCGGCGGGCCGGTGAGCGGCGGCGGGCGGTCGACCGCCCTGGGGGCCGTCTCTTTTACACATCTCCCTCTTGAAAAAAAAAAAAAATAAAATAATTCTATCAGTGGGCGCCCTCTCTAC
>NZ_JBUCLA010000004.1:0-1514 GCF_054950055.1 Kytococcus sp. Marseille-QA3725
GCAGATACAAGTATTGTGAGATTGTACAACATACCTCGTAATAATCACTTAGTTTTTTTTTTTTTTAAATGACAGATGTGTATAAAGAGACAGGTGGGATGTCGGAGGTGGCGACCGCACGACGGGTGGAACGCCCGGGGCCGTCGCGGAGGCAGCACACGCCACGGTGATCTTCGATCAGGCGGCCTCGCTGACACGACAGCTGGACCGGGTTCGCCCCGATCTCTGGCAGCTGGGCTCGGCGGAGCTCGCGCCGGTCGTCGAGGTCCTCGGCAGCCTGTTGCGGGTGGTCGAGGCGGCGATGACCGGTGTGACGGCGGAGGCCGTGGACCGAGGCGTGGTCCAGGGGTCCCGGTGCGCCGGAACGACCGCGGGGGTGCGGGAGCGGGCCGGCATCGCGGAGCCCGGACGGGCGCACGCGGTCGCCACCGTCGCCGAGGCGACGCTCGAACCGGGCACGGAGCCGCTCGCGGATGCGGTCTGGGGTGGTGGGGTGTCGGTGGGGGTGGCCCACACCCTCCTCAAGGAGTCCCTCACCGTGCTGCCGGTGCTTCCCGGGGCCGAGCGGGAGCAGGTCCTGGGCTACTACCTGCAGCACGCCGAGAAACTCAACGCGTCCGGACGGGGCCGGGCGACGAGCCGGGCCCTGCGACAGCTCACGCGCCAGGTGATGGCGCGCTTCGGGGAGGACACCCTGGACCGGGAGGACGAGCGCGCCAAGGAGTGCTCCACGCTCACCGAACGGCAGCTGCCGACCGGTCTGGTGCGCTTCCAGGTGGACCTCAACCAGCCGGACGCCGCGCGCCTCCGCACCGCGCTGGAGGGCCTGTCCGCCCCGGCCCGGGGCCAGGACGAGCAGGGGCGATCGATCCGAGATCCACGGACCCCGGGTCGCCGTCGGGCGGATGCGCTCCTGGAGCTCGTGGAGCGGGCGCAGGCCGCCGACGCACGGGCCACGGCAGGGGGCTGCGGCCTCGCCGGCGCGACCACCCTGCTGGTGACCCTGGACCACCGGACGCTGCAGGACGAGCTCGCGCGGCGTGGGGTCGGTGGTGTGCGCCGCGCCGGGTGGGGCCGGGGGCTGCCTGGCCCGGCGCGCGATGCCGGTCCCACAGCGCACGGGTCGGCCTTCGACGGGACGGTGCTGACGCCGACGCAACTGCGACAGGCCGCGTGTGACGCCCGTGTGGTGCCGGCCGTGCTCGGCTCGGACGGTGCGCCCTTGGAGATCGGACGTGCCGACCGGAACGCCACCGGTGCTCAGCGAGGCTTCCTGGCCCTGCGGGACGGTGGGTGCACCTTCCCGGGATGTGATCGACCACCGGGGTGGTGCCACGCACACCACGTCGTGCACTGGGCGGACGGTGGGCCGACCGACGTGGACAACCTGGCCCTGCTCTGCGAGCGGCACCACACCGTCGTGCACCGGGACGGACTGACCGGGACCTTCGCCGACGGCCGATGGCACTGGCACGAGGAGGAGCGCGAAGGGGCCGGACCGCCCGAGCTCGGCA